>DIUO01000014.1 GCA_002422365.1 Proteobacteria bacterium UBA6156 | reverse complement strand
AGTGTGAGAATTGCTGGAGGTAACCTGGACAGTGTGGGCGATGTGACTATGGCCAAGGTTCAGGCTTTGGGTGAGAGCACGACGACGGTGCAAGATCTTAAAAATAAAAAGATTATGGATGCCGAGGCTACTGCGCTGGCCCAGCAACAGATGGCACTTAGCAATTATGGTAAGAAAGTAAGTGAGAATCCTGATCTTAATGACGATCAGAAGAAGGAAGTTGGGACCATTTTAAATTCTCTTCCTCAGGCAACTGCCGAAGAGCTTGATGATAGTCGTAAGCGGTTAGAGGCTATTAGTCTGGGCGCAGGAGGCAAGAACCTGAAGGGGCAGGAGCTTGACGAATTTAAGCGGCGCAATGCAAATGACCAAATAGCAAACGAACTGGTAGAACTTGAAAAACGCCCTGATTTTAAAGCAATGATGGACAAAGTAAAAAAAGGTACTCCTTTAACGGGTGAGGATGAAATAAACCTTAAAAAATACTATGATGGTTTGAGGTCGTTTGATACCACTGCCGCCAGCATGGGTGAGGTAATGAAGGTGATGAGCGCATCGCAGAATTTGCGCGCATCGTTTGATGCTCGCAAGGGCGCTGACTTGTTGCCTTCGGCAGGCCAGAACTTTGTAAGTGGGATTTATGGTTCGATAGCGGGATCGGGCGGTGGGTTGGCCAAGATACCTGTGTTGGGGCCGATGGTGACGGAGTCTCTTAACGAATATTACCAGGCGCCGGAGCGGGCCAAGGCTTGGAATTCGGTTGGTGGATACAGCAATTGGAGAGAATTGCAGGGTAATGCCCAGCGCATGGGCTTTTACCAAAAGGAAATGTCGCCACTTGCGGCGGGGGCCCAATATGATGCGATGCAAACGCTGGGCGGCTTCCAGGCACAGGTTGATATCGCTCAGGAAGCTGCACGTCAGGCTGTTGCGAAAAGCCGCAGCCAATGGGAGGCTATGGCGACCGCACGTGCGCCAGATTTAAAAATGCAATTGCAAAGCGATATTCTTAAAGAGAATGCAGGAAAAGGTATTACTCTTAGCGAAAGTGCCCTCTCGGCCGAACTGAGTAAACGGTTTACGGCGGAGATTCAGAAACCTGAATTTAAGATAAGCATGGACGCTGTTGAGTTGCGTGGATTAGGGATGATGGAAGCAGCTAGCCGCGTGACGAGTGTTAAACGTGAAGTGGATATGATTAACCGGGAAGTGTTGCCGTATCAGCGCGTGGTGGGTGGAATGGATAAGGATGGATTATTAAGGAAAGATGAAAATGGGCAATTAATGCTTAAAACTGTGGAAGCGAGTGCTGTACTCACTCCAGAGTTGCTCTCTCGGTTGCATAGTGATGCTGCGGTGAAGTCGTTTGCTGGTCAGCTTGACGGTATGATGGTGAATGCTTATGGGATTTTTGAGAAGCAATACCAACGCGGTGATTCGGCTTGGAACTCTACCCGTGATATGTATAAAAGTGGGGCTGCTGCTGCTCAGTTTGTGCGAAGTGATATCAGCACCGATTACCTTGTGGGAGGGCACTTGAAGATGGTGCAAGGTAAAGAGAAGTTTTTGGAGTCTAAAGAACAATACAATACCTTGCTTGGCTATAGAAACCAAAGTAACCAGATGATTGCCCAGTATGTTCAGCAACATATGCAAAGTGTTGCGAATAACATAGGCGAAGCATTAAAAAAGGCTGATATTGATGTTGCTAAATATAAGTTGCCTGTTGATCAGCGCGCGCAACTTGATAAGTGGGCTGCGAAAGAATTAATTAAAGATAATCAATTTTTACCGCTGAATTTGCTTTTTGAGTCGGCTGCTGTACGAGGGAGATCTACTTATAAGCTTAAGGCTGAAAAAGCCCGTTCGGAAATGGCTGCTGAGAATGAGGCAGTGTGGAAGCAGGTTGATTCTGCAAGACGTTCGGCTTTACAGAGCGCTATGAGTGGGCTTTCTAAATCTGCAAGCAAGGCAGCCAATATGGATGTTAATGGTTTTAAGGCAGAGGCGGCAGCACCGTTGGAGGCATTTACAGAATGGATGGATACTGCTTTAGGAACTGCTGCTGAACAGGCATTAACTACACTTACAAAAACAGTGCCTGAAAATATGCAAAGTAAGTTGTTTAAGTCTATGAAGAATAATATTACCAATGATAAAGGTAGGGTAATTGGTCGAGAAGTCGTTTCGATGGTCGATGAAAAGCTGTTTGATGAATGGGTCGATAAATTAGAAGAGCATCAAAAAACAGCTATATTGGCCCAAGAGAAGTATTACCGTCGCAGAAATGGGCGTATAGAAATGTCTTATACGCGCATGAATAAGGATGGTGGCGTTGAAGACGCGTTTAATTCTGAAAGTGAAAAATAAATTTAAGCTGGACCAAAAATGAAAATAAAAGCCTACGCAGCGCGGTATGAGATGACCAGGGGGGAGGGCCCCCTGATGCTGATTGATGCCGGGGTGGCGGAGGAATGGTATGGCCGTGACCCGTTTGAAGAGTTGAATGCCACTGATGTGGCCGGGGTGAGTGAAAACCTGGTTATGGACCCCCAAGGCACCACCGATGGCCATAACCTGATGCGTGACAGCACCTTTGCCGACAGCATGCGGTTGGATAAATATGTGCCTCTGTCGCCACTATTTGTAAAAGACCTTGCCGGGCGCACGGTTTATGCCGGTTTTGGCCCCGAGCGCAAAGGTAACCTGGAATGGCAAGCCTATGCCGTGGATGTGGAGAAAATTGCCAAAGAGGATTTGAACCCGTTTGTGCCGCTGGTGACCTTCCCCCGCTTTTGCCGCGACGCCAGCGCCATGGAAGGCGAAGATTTGCTGGAGCAGGTGTTTTTGACGAAGTTCCGCTGCCTGGAAATGAGCATGGGTTTTAATGGCCAGATTAGTGGGGCGGGAGAGGATGACCCGTTGGTTTCGGCCAGTTATTTGGGAGCCAATTTATACCCTTATAAGCTGCGGCTGGATACGTTCTATACGGATGGGTTCCGGCTGCCGCAAACGCAGATGGTGTATGCCAAAGGCATGCAAGACGGTGTGAGCCCCGCCAATGGCCGCAAACTGGGATTGAAGCTGGTGCAGCAATGGGAACAGCGCACCCCCGGGCAAGATTATGAAAGCTGGCTGGAAAGTTTGGGGGAAGCCCGTGTGGAGGAATTGTATGAGGCCGGGTGCAGCCTGATACCGACCTTTGAGGCTTGCAATGGCTTTGTTGCAGTGGGCCGGCAGTTTGAGATGGAAGACTTTTGGCCAGGCCGTGCCGTGCCCGGCCTGCACGATGTGCTGGAAGCGCGCGCGGACAAGGCCCCGTTGGGTACAATATTGGAAGTGCGCGAGCCCGGTTTTGTCACAGCGGATTTTGTGCGGCCCGCCAAAGTTATCATTAGCGACGGCAGCGGTTATGTGAGCCCCAACGCCGCCGACCCCGACCCCCTTGTGCCCAACCTGAACCTGCCCCACCCGCGCGTGACCGACAGTTGGCGTGCCACATGGTTGCCTACCCACCCGCTGCATTTTGAGCCCCCCGCCATGTGGGGCTGGGACATTGGCAATGGCCGGTTTATGCAATTGACAGGCCCCTTGTGGGACCCCCTGCATTATTATTATGAAAGTGTAGACCGGGTACTGGCCGCCTTTGATGCTACTCCGCTGGGGCCAACGCGCCGCGGGTTGGTGCCGGTGCCTGAGGATATGGAGAACCGGTTTTTTCCGGTAGTGCCGATGGTGGGATTTGATACGTTTTCGGCAGCCGAATATACCCGTCGTTTTGAGAAGGGTGTGCTGCCGCAGAGTTGCATTAAGCGGGTGCAAACAGGTGCGTACGCGGCCGGGCTGGGTTACCACCCGATGCCTGCAGAGTTTGAATTTGAGTTGGATCCGTTTTGGTTTCCGGAGCTGCACCCGCTGAACCGTGACCAAGGGGACATACCGGAAGGGCTTGACCTGCGGTTGGCGCCGGTGATTAACCCGCAAGTTACCAAAAGTGACTTTGTGCCAACAGTGGATGCGCCCGAGGCCGTAACCTGGATGGCCGATGAGACCAAGCTGATGACCCCGGTGGAAGACCCGCTGGAAAATTACCCTGAATTGACGCGTTACTTGCTGCCCAACACCGAGCCCGACATGGTGGTGCGCCTGTGCCCGGTGCCGTATTTGGGCCAGCCGGAAGACGAAGCGATTTTAGCCAAGCCCGCGCCGCTATGGTGGACCGATGAAGAAGGCACAATGTTTGATGACCCGCTGGCGTTGGAAGATGTGATACCCGGCGTGCATGATGCGCTGTGGGATATACGCGAGAAGGGGGTTCAGGTTGTGAAATTTAGGCACATGGTGTACCGCACCAACCTGCCGCTTTATATGCTGGCGTGGTGGTACGGCTGGACGGTGGAACAGCTGGAGCTGGCCATGGAAGATTGGATTATCACGGCCGAGCGTGAGGATATGAGCCTGGACGAAATGATGCAGCAGGCGGCGCGGCAGGGGGCTATGGCGGAGTAGCCTGCCCCTGCTTTTTAGGAGCTAGGCCGTGAGAAGGGGGGCGAGTTCGCCGCTGTTGTACATTTCTATCATGATATCGGCGCCGCCGATGAGGCTGCCGTTGACATAGAGTTGCGGGAAGGTGGGCCAGTCGCTGAATTCCTTCAGGCCCATGCGGAGGTCGTCGCGCTCGAGGATATTGATGCCGTTGAAGGGGACGTTCAGGTTGTTGAGGATGCCGACGGCGCGGGCGGAGAAGCCGCACATGGGTTGGGCGGGGGTGCCTTTCATGTACAAAACCACGGGAGTGGCGGTGATTTGGCTTTGGATTTCGGCTTTGAGTTCGGGTGTGAGGGTGGTCATGGTGGGTGTCCTTCCTTGGATTAGATTTATTGAGCTTTGGGGGTGCGGGTGGTGAGTTGCAGGGCGTGGAGCTCGTTCTCGAAGGCGTCTCCCAGTGCGCTGTAGACCAGGCGGTGTTGCTCGATTCGGCTGAGGCCCGCGAAGCTGGCGCTGGTGACGGTGGCCGACAGATGCGCGCCGTCGGGGTCGTGGACGTAGACGTCGGCATCCGGCAGGGTTTGGCGGATGCGGGATTGGATGGCGAGGGCCAATTCTGTATTTGCAGGGACGGTTTCGGTGCTCATGGCCCAAACCTAGGCGGGTTGGGTTTTTTTGGCAAGGGGCATGAAAAGTGCATGCGAAATTGGCAGCCGGAGAACCCCGGCCCCGCGAGGGACATTTGATTTTTGCAGGATTGTGATAGGATTGCCGCTAATAGTAGTACGTAACAGGGGGATGAGGCGATGGCCGGTAGTGTGAACAAAGTCATTTTGATTGGGAATTTGGGCCGCGACCCCGAGGTGCGGGCCAGCCAGAGCGGCGGCAAAGTGGCCAACATTACCGTGGCCACCAGCGAAAGCTGGAACAACAAGCAGACGGGGCAGCGGGAAGAAAAGACCGAGTGGCATAAGCTGGTGATGTTTAATACCACTGCGGAAATTGCCGAGAAGTATTTGAAAAAAGGCAGCAAGATTTTTGTGGAAGGCAAATTGCAAACCCGCAAATGGACCGACAAGGAAAACCAGGAGCGTTACACCACCGAAGTGGTTGTGGACAACTTTACGATGCTGGACAGCAAGCGCGATGGTGAAGGTGGCGGCTACGGCGGCGGCGGTGGTAATTATGACCAGACCCCGCGCGACAATGGTGGCGGTGGGAACTTTAGCAAGCCGATGACGCAGCCGAAGAAGATATCTGAGGATGCGCCGTTTGATGATGAGATCCCTTTCTAGGGACGTAGCTTCGTGGCATGGCAGGGGCTAAAACGGCCCCTGTTTTCGTCTTATCCTCCTCGTGTACACGCGTACACGTCGTCGTCTGCGCCAAAAACAGGAACCGTTTATAGCCGCCTGCTGGGGGCCTCTGCGCTTGTACACCGCGCCAAGCCAAAAAGTGCTGGGATGCTCCTTTGTAGCCTCGCGCCGGGGCCGAAATGTTACCCGCCTGTGGCGGTTTTTTTATAGTAATTTAAGGCTCTTCTTAGTGGAGTAAATCTCGGAATGCCTCCCGGCGGGGGTGGATCCCGGATAGGTAGCGGGGCCCGGCAAAAAATGGGATTTTTTGCCACCCACTAACCTTCCGGGATGACAGCTGCGCTGAGTGGGGGCTTCGCCCCTCAACCCCGGGTGGGGATGGTTGTGTTATGGCTTAACTTAGTGCGGTTGGGGGTGGGGTTTCGTGCTGGTATTTTCCAGATATCGGATACGGGCGTGGGCCCCAAATTTGTTTTAACTTTGACCCCGCCTCGTTCCGGGAATCGGTGCCGGGAATGAAAGGGTGGCTTTAGCCGCCGCGGAGCCAGGTGGCGGCGGTGTGTTTGTCGAAAGTGGTGAGGAGGAGGGCGAGGGCGTTGCGCTGGGGGGCGTTGAGCTGGCGGGTGAGGGCCGAAGAGGCAAGCTGGTGGGCCACCGGCATGAGGTGCTTGTGGTGGTGGAGGTCGGCGAGGCGGGTTTTCATTTCTCCGGACTGGCGGGCGCCGAGGATTTCTCCGGGGCCGCGGAGTTCGAGGTCTTTTTCCGCTAAATAAAACCCGTCTTCGCTGTCTTTCAGGGCTTGGAGTCTCTCTTGCGCGAAAGGCGTGAGCGGGCCGGTGTAGATAAGGATGCAGTGGGAAGCTAAGGCCCCCCGCCCGACGCGGCCGCGCAGCTGGTGGAGCTGGGAGAGGCCGAAGCGTTCGGCGTGCTCGATGATCATGACCGTGGCGTTGGGGACGTCGACGCCGACCTCTATCACCGTGGTGGAGACGAGGATGCTGGACTCGTGGTTTTTGAAGGATTCCATGATGGCTTCCTTCTCCTTCGGCTTCATTTTGCCATGCAGAAGGGCGACGCGGTTGCCGTAGACTTTTTGCAGCCAGGCGTGGCGGGAGGTGGCGTCGGAGAGGTCGGATTCTTCCGATTCTTCTACCAGCGGGCAGACCCAGTAGGCTTGCTCGTTTTTGGCGATGACGGTTTCCAGCCGGCGAGCTACTTGAGCGAGCCGGTCGTCGGACATCACCAATGTTGTGATCGGAGTACGGCCCGGGGGCTTCTGTGCGAGGATCGAGGTGTCCATGTCTCCGAACGCCGTGAGTGCCAGTGTGCGGGGGATGGGGGTGGCGGTCATGATGAGCATATCTGGCGCCAAGGGCTGGTTGGCCGAGAGGGCGACGCGCTGCTTGACGCCGAAGCGGTGCTGTTCGTCGATGACGGCGAGGCCGAGTTTGTCGAAGACGACGGAGTCTTCGGTTAGTGCATGCGTGCCCACCGTGAGCTGAACGAAGCCTTGACGGATGTGGTCCTTCAGGCGCTTTTTTTGCGCTGCCGACATGCTGCCGGTGAGCAGGCCCACTGTGATGCCGAGCGGTTGGAGGTACTTTACTGCATTGGCGTAGAGCTGCTGGGCTAAAATTTCGGTGGGGGCCATGAGCACGCCTTGGTGGCCGTTTTCGATGACCTTCAGGAGGGCGAGCAGGGCGACGATGGTTTTGCCGGAGCCGACATCGCCCTGCAAGAGGCGCAGCATGGGGCGGGGGGCGGAGAGGTCGGCGCGGATTTCGGTCAGGGCGTTGCTTTGGTCGGCGGTGAGGGGGAAGGGGAGTGCGGCGAGGAATTTATCGGTGAGCATATGGCTGCGGCCGTGGGCGATGCCGCGCTGGCCACGGTTGGCGGCGCGGGCGTGCTGAAGGGCGAGTTGGGTGGCGTAGAGTTCGTCCAGCGCCAGGCGCGTGCGGGCGGGGGAGTTCGGTTGGAGGTCGGCTTCGGTTTGTGGGTTGTGGGCGGCTTGCAAGGCTTCGGTGAAGGTGGGGAGGGAGTGCTGCTCGCGTAAACTTGCGGGCAGCCATTCGGGTAGGGGGCATTCGGCGGCGACTTCTAGCGCGGTAAGTATGGCGCGGGAAAGCCAGCCCTGGCCCAGGCCCGCCGTGAGCGGATACAGCGGCCAGATGCGGGCGACGTGGTTGATTTTGGAGGTGGCGTTGTCTTCCGATTTGGGGAGGCTCCAGACATCTGGGTGGATGAGTTTGCGGCCTTTGGTGTCGACCTTGATTTTGCCGGAGAGGATGACGGTTTCGCCGACCGGGTAGGCCCTCTCCAGCCAGTAGCCGGGGTTGAAGTAGAGGACGCGGAGGGGGGCGGAGCCGTCGGTGACTTCGATAGAAAGCGGCCGTTTGATGTGCTTGGGC
>DIUO01000017.1:40546-47278 GCA_002422365.1 Proteobacteria bacterium UBA6156 | reverse complement strand
AAATCATTATTTAAATAGCTTTAGTAGAAGACTCAACAGAAAGGCTTGTGCCACCCCGATGCGCCTGATTGCCGGACCCGCTGTCGCGCAGGATTTTCAGCGCCTGATTGTGCAGATCAAGCCCGCAAAGCTGTTCGGCTGCGCGGTAGCCTTGCGTTGGCAGGCCGAAAAACCCGCGCCCTGGATAGCCGACAACGCCCTGCCCCGCGTGCTGGAGCTTCACCTGACCAAAGCCCTGGCCAGCGAACACGCCAAAACCACGTTAGTGCTGTTTGCCAGCGGCGATATTCTGCTTGTGGGCGATGCCATCGGCAATGCCGCCTACCACCGTGTGCAAGTGGCACTGGAAGACGAAGCCGCGTTGCTGGGCGCCCGGCCTGACGCGTTTACGATGCAGGCATTTGACCTGAGCGTGGACTGGGATGCCTTTATGACCCTGTGCAAAGACCTGAACGGACGCGAAGAGCACCTGCGGCAAGCCATGCCCGCCCCGGCAGGCAGCCCCACCGCCGGTGCGGGCAGCGCAGCCGCCCCCGCCAACGTGCCCGCCCTGCATGCCCTGCTGACAGCAGCCACAGCACGCCTGGCGCAGCGCGGCGTACCGGCCAACCGCCGGTTGAACCTGCTGTTTGTGGAAGATGAGCCGTCGATCCGTAACCTGCTGAAAACCCTGTTGGCCGACAGCGGCCATGCGCTGGCCTTTGCCGCCACCGGCCGCGAAGCAGTGGAGGCTTATGCCCACACGCCGCCGCATATGGTGTTCTTAGATATTAATCTGCCGGATATCAGTGGGCTGGATGTGCTGGAGATTCTGCGCCAGCACGACCCTGCGGCTTATGCGGTGATGCTGACGTCTTCCGCCCGCAGCCAGGAAGTGCAGCAAGCGGTGAAGCTGGGGGCGCGGCATTATATTGTGAAGCCCTTCAGCCGCCATAAATTGCAGGAGTGCCTGACCCGTTTTTGGGGGTAGCCGCTGCACATGATGCTGAAATACCACTTTAAGTTGCATATTGTGCCCCGCCACGCGGCAAAGCGTTGTGCCCACCGCCCCGCCCCGTTTACCCTGACACCGACGATAGACCTTTAGGCAAACCCGGAAAGCGCTCGCATGGCTGATACTTCTCCTCATTCTCTCCCCCTGCGGGCCATGCTGCTGATGATTTTGGCCAGCACCTTTGCGATTGCCACCTTTTTGTGGCAGGCGCGCCAAAGCTTGCAGGCGATTGAGGAGCTGCACCACCGGCACCATACCTCGGCCACGTTGCGCGATGCGGTGCTTTATGACCACGACGCCATGGGCAACGCCCTGATGCTGTATGCCCGCAACGCCGACCCGACATGGCTTGCCAGGTATAACGAAGCCGGGGCGCGCCTGGCCGCCACCAAAGCCGATCTGGTAGGGATTGTTCCGGCGGATTTGGCGGTGCCTTACCAGAAGATGTTCAGCCAGAGCGATTTGCTGCAGAAGATTCAGAACGAAGCACTGGCCCAAGCCCAGGCCACCCAAACACCCCTGGTGCTGAAGGACACCTACCTGACCGCACGCCATGACCTGAACGCCCGCCTGGTGGAACTGGGCCGCCTGATGGATGACAACAGCGAACGCGAAGAAGCGGCGCTGCGGCGGCAGGTGACGGGGCAGCAGGCGTCTCTGGTTGCGGTGCTGGCGGCACTGGTGCTGACATGGTTGGTGACGCTGCGCCTGCTGCAACGCTGGCACCGCAACCTGATGCAAGCCACTGGCGACCGCCAGCGCGCCGAACAACAGCTGGATACGCAGACGCTGATTTTAAAAAAAATTGTGGAGAATTTGCCGGTCGGCCTGTTTGTGAAAAACGTACGCCACAACTACCGCTGGGATATTTGGAATAAGAAAGCCGAGGAGTTGTTTGGTTTGCCGGCGCAGAAAGTGCTGGGCAGCAGCGACTTTGACCATTTTCCGGAGCATGAGGCGCGGTTCTTCCGCCGTATTGACGAGAAGGTGATGGCGGAGGGGCGGGTGATTGATATACCGGAGGAAGAAGTGACCAGCGAGCGCGGCACCTGGCTGGCCCACACCATTAAAGTGCCGATTTATGACGACCTGGGCCAGCCCAGCATGCTGCTGGGGATTATTGAAGACATTACCGCCACCAAACAACAGGCCGATGCCCGCCTGCAAGCCTATGCCGCCGAGCTTGAGCAAAAGAACGACGAACTGGAAGAAGCCCGCACCCTGGCCGAAACCGCCGACCGTGCCAAAACCCAATTTTTGGCCACCATGAGCCATGAGATCCGCACGCCGCTGAATGGGGTTATCGGCACCGCCGACTTGCTGGGCCGCACCGAGCTGAACAGCAAGCAGGATGATTATGTGCGGACGATACAGAAGTCGGCCGAGACGCTGCTGTATGTGATTAATGACATTTTAGACCTGACCAAGCTGGAAGCCAAGCAGTTGGGGTTGGAGGACATTGCCTTTGACTTTAGCCGCATGGTGGAAGACGTGATTGACATTAACAGCGCCCACGCCAGCAAGAAAGAGCTGGACCTGCTGATGCGCTACGCCCCCGGCACCCCGGAACGTATTTTTGGCGACCCCGGACGGTTGCGGCAGATATTGAATAATTTTATCGGCAATGCGCTGAAATTTACGGAGACCGGCCACGTGCTGGTGGATGTGGAAACCCTGCCCGGCACCCTGACCCCCGACCATGTGACGCTGCGCATTGCCGTGCGCGACACCGGCATAGGCATAGCGCCCGACCACCAGAAACATATTTTTGAGCGGTTTGTGCAGGCAGAGGCATCTACCACCCGGAAATACGGCGGGAGCGGCCTGGGGCTTGCGATTTGCAAGCAGTTGGTGGAGCTGATGGGCGGGGAAATTGGGCTGGACAGTAAACCCGGAGAAGGCAGCAGCTTTTGGTTTACGCTGCCCAGCCAGCGCGACACCGCGCCGGTGGTGCCGTTGGCCCGCGTGGAGCTGACCGGCAAAACCGTAATGGTGGTGGATGACAACCTGGTGAATTTGAACATTATTAAAGAACTGCTGGAATACTGGCAGTGCGCCTGCGTGCGCTTTGAAAGCGGCAACGCCGCGCTGGCCTGGCTGGAAACCTCCAAGGGATGCCCCGATGCCGCGATTATTGACCACGACATGCCGGAACTGAGCGGCGGCGACCTGGGGGAAAACCTGCGCCTGCACCCGCTGACGGCTGAGATGCCGATGATGGTGTTTTCGTCGCGCGGGATGCGGGGCGACACCAGCTATTTTGAAGAAAAGGGGTTTAACGGCTATTTGGTGAAGCCTTCTCGGCCGGAAGAGTTGCGGCTGATGCTGGAAGCGATTTTGGCAAACCCCAACCGCGACAAGATATTAACCCGCCACACGCTGGACGAACATAACCTGAGCAGCGACAGCCGCTTGCCCGACGGCGCGCCGCATATGCTGAACCTGGATATTCTGGCCGTGGAAGACGACCCGGTGAACCAGAAAGTGGTGCGGCTGATGCTGGAAGAAATGGGCTGCCGCGTGCAGCTGGCCAGCAGCGGGCCGATAAGCCTGGATATATTTAAGGCCGCCGTGGCCGGGGGCGAAGCGTTTGACCTGATTTTGATGGACATGCAAATGCCGGGCATGGACGGCCCGGATGTGGCGCGGCTGATGCGCGCCCACGAGGCGGAAACCGGCGCCACCCCCACGCCGATTGTGGCGCTGACCGCCAACGCCATGGCCGAACACCGCGACCTGTGCCTGGAGGCGGGGATGGATGGGTATATGACCAAGCCGATATCGCGCGCGAAACTGCTGGAACAGATTGGCCGCTGGGCCAAGCCGGGCAGTGCACCTGCGATGGCGGCAGAGACCGACAGCCCGGACCTTGCAAGCCCGCCAGCGGATGACCATTTGGCAGGCCTGGATGCCGGCACCCTGGCCGAGCTGATGGAGGTGTTTAAAACCAGTGCGCAGGAATGCTTGGGCCTGCTGGAGCAAGCCCAGTTGTTTGATGACAGTACCGGCTGGCAACGTGCCGCGCACCGCCTGAAAGGTGCCGCCGCCAGTTTTGGGAAAGAAAGCCTGCGCGCCGCCTGTGCCGAGGCCGAACACCTGCCACCCGAGGCCCGCGAGGCGGCTTTGGAGAAGATACGGAGTGAAGTGGCCACGGTGGCTGCGCCGCAGGCTTAAAGCTCTTCAAAGGCTGCCTAGGAGCCTTGTTTGAGGCCTGTGAGCATATGGTATTTGGGCGGAAAGCCCTTGTGCCGCCGCACCTGAAACCCAGCCGCGCGCAGGTGCTGCTTGACCACCCCGGCGGCGCTGTAGGTGCTGGCGGTGCCGCCCGGATGCGTGTGGGCAAAAACGTGCGCGAGGAGCTCGGCGCTCCACATATCCGGGTTGGTGGCGGGGCTGAAGCCGTCGAGGAACCAACAATCGGCTAATTGGGGGTGGGTGAGGATGCCCTCAGCGGCGTCTCCGATAAACAGATGGAGGGTGGTGGTGGCGAAGTGCAGGGTGTTCCAGCCCGGGTGCGGTTTGTACTGCGTGAGCAGGGTTTGGGAGAGAGGGTGGAGGTCGGGTGGGAAAGAGGCATGGAGAGTGGCGAGTTCGGTGGGGTGCACGGGGTGGAGCTCGTAACTGATGAAGGTGAGCGGGGTGGCGGTTTGGGCGGCCAGATGGGCGGTGAGCAAGCAGGAGAGGCCGGTGCCGAAGCCGAGCTCGGCCACCGTAAACGCGGTGCCGCCCATGCGCTGGGGGAGGTTGTTGGCTTGGAGGAAAACGTAGGTTTTCTCGGCGGCGCCGCCTATCCAGTAAGGTTGGTTAAAGAAGGGGCTTGTTGGGACGGGATTTACCGCAGCCATGGTTAGAGATACATCCCTGCTTCCGGTTGCCATTCGGATGGGAGGGGTTGGTCGGGCAGACCTAGTGCGCGACCAGCGAATATGTAGGCTTTTACGACCTGACGGAATAATGCCCCTTCATCGTCTTCCATCATCCCTACATCGACCCTTGGCAGGGCCAATTGCATGATATTGGAGGCAGGGTTGATTAAGGCATCAAATGAAGGTTTTAAATAAGCAGGCCGTTCTTTAACCATGTTTAACAGGTGCGGCGCTTGCAAACGGAGAGCGGGGTTCAGCACGTAAGTTTCTACCCAAGAAGGCTGGATTAGCTCGTCAAAGGTGTGTTGTGCGCCTTTGCATCGCACCACCAGCACGTGGGTTGCACCGAGGTCGAGTGCGGGTTGCAAAGGAATGCTGGCGCGAAGGCCGCCGTCCCATAGCACGGTTGTATCGCGCGGGTTAAAGGCGATAAAAGGAATTCGGCCGGTATTTTTCATCGCCCATTGTTGGGCGGTCCTTTCTTGGCCGTGCAAGGGCTGCAACACCAGTTCGCCCTGGCCGGTGACAGCGGTAAGATAGGTGGGCACCGGGGATTTCTGAAGTTTGGCCCAGGGCATGGGGGTTTTTTCTGTAAACACATAATCGACGGTGGTTTCCACATCCATCACCGGTTGGCCACGCAGCAGGCGGTAGGGGTTGATAAACCTCCGAGATACGCCGTCACGCTCAAATCCCTTGCGGTTCATATACCGGATAACCATTGCCCCCTGCTGCATGGCGCCACCTGCAAAGTAACTGGCGGCAAGGCCACCGCCCGAGGTTCCCACAATGAGGTCGGGGAAAATGCCATGCGTTTCCAACCGCGCGAGTAAACCCGCCGCAACCACCCAGCGCATCGAGCCGTCTTCTGCGGCGATGGCAAGGATAAATGGGTCTTTGCGGTAGCCAGGCGAGCTGCCGTCTTTCAGGCGGTTGTGAATGAGTTCGAGAACCGAGGGCACGGCCGCCATGGGCTGTGGACCTAACGCCCCTGGAGGGTGCGGGTGACCATGTCGACTTGTTCGGCGAGTTGGCTATCGCGCGGGAGCAGCGAGGTGATGGTTTCGCAGGCGTGGATGACGGTGGTGTGGTCGCGGCCACCGAAGGCACGGCCGATATCCGGGTAGCTGCGCGAGGTAAGCTGCTTGGCCAGATACATGGCGACCTGGCGGGGGCGGGCAACTTCGCGCGCGCGGCGGGGGGAGTGCATGTCGGCCAGGCGGATGTTGAACTGGGTGGCGACCTTCTGCTGGATGTCGTCTATGGTGATGACGCGGTTGTAGACGCGGAAGAGGTCGCGCAGTTGCTCGCGCGCCATGTCGGGCGTCATGGCCTCGCCGGTGAGGCGGGCGTAGGCGACCAGGCGGTTGAGGGCGCCTTCGAGTTCTCTCACATTGCTGGCGATGTGGGTGGCCAGCAGCTGCAGCACGTTGGCGGGCATGTCGAAGTTCAAACTTTCCGCCTTGGCTTGCAAAATGGCGAGGCGGGTTTCTTCTTCCGGCGCGTGAACCTCGACGGTCAGGCCGCTGCCCAGGCGCGATTTGAGGCGGTCTTCGATGTTGGCGAGTTCGTGCGGCGAGCGGTCGGCCGTGAGCACGATTTGCTTGCCCTCTTGCACCAGCGCGTTGAAGGTGTGGAAGAATTCTTCCTGGGTGGAGTCCTTCCCGGCAATGAACTGGATGTCGTCGATCATGAGGATATCGACATTGCGGAAGACGTCTTTGAAGCCCAAAGTGTCCTTCGTTTTGAGGGCGCGGATGAACTTGTAGAGAAATTGCTCGGACGACAGATAGAGGATGTTGGTGCTGGGCTTGCTGGCCGCCACGGCATGGCCGATGGCGTGCATGAGGTGGGTTTTGCCCAGGCCCACGC
>DIUO01000017.1:0-40525 GCA_002422365.1 Proteobacteria bacterium UBA6156 | reverse complement strand
TCGAAGGTGTAGCGGCTGTCGAGCTTGAGGCCTTGCAGCCACTCGGGGGCGGACTCGGGGCGGAGGGACTCGGGCAGCAGGGCCGGGCCGCCGCCGATGCCACTGGGTGCGGCCTGGTGTGGGCGGGCGGGCGGCGGCACCATGGAGGTGAACTGCGGCGCCACGTGCAGCGCCAGGGAGACGGTGGTCTGCGTTTCGGCTTCCATCTGGCTTTTGAGTTCGCGCAGGTAATGGCTTTCGACCCACTGAACAATAAACGCGGTGGGCGCGGCCAGCACCAGACCTTCGGCGGTGGCGGTGACGATTTTCAGCGGTGCCAGCCAGGCGGCGTAGTCGGCGCTGCCGTAGCGTTCTTCCAGCTTAGGCTGCAGGGCGTGCCAGAGGGCGACCAGCGCCTCGGGCCCGCCGCGGGCGCCGGGCGACGCGAGCGACGCCGGGGCGTTGACGGCAGCCGGTAGGGTGGCGGGGAGGGAGAAAGACATGGGGAGCCCCTTCGCTGATTGGTGTTAGAGATAGGATAGGGGGGGACGGGGGGGATGACAAGAATATAATTATTTAATTTCATACACTTATATACAAAACGACACCCATCCCTCCCCTGCGGGAGATGATGGGTGCGGGCCGGGACAGGCGGGCTTGCGCCCGCCGTGACTATTTGGCGGAAGCGATTTTGGCGCGGGCGGCCAGACGGCTCACCTTGCGGCTGGCGGCATGGCGGTTGAGGAAGCCTTTTTGCGCGGCCTTGGCAAGCTCGCTCATCGTCACTTTGAAGCTGCTGGCAATGGCCGCGGTGTCGCCACTCTTGATGGCGTCTTCCAGCTTTTTGATGAAGGTGCTGACGCGCGAACGACCGGCGCTGTTGCTGGCGTAGCGCTTGGCGTCTTGGCGGATGCGCTTGCGCTGCTGGTTGGTGTGGGCCATGGGGGCTCCCTTTCGTTGGTATCTGAGCTTTGCGGGGCTTGGCTCGGGCTGCCCTGTGGGGCAGGTGGTTAATTACTTGGCACCAGGCCGCCGGGGGGCGGGTTTGGGCGTGAGCGGCACCTTAGTGGGTGTGGATAAGTTTGACAAGGGGGAAAATGCGTAAGGGAGAAAAAAGCACGGCACGCGACTTAGGCGGCGGGGGCCAGCACGGCTGCGGCATCTGGCAGGCCAGGCTGGAAGCGGAAAAGATCGAGAGGGAAGGGTGCGGCCAGAGCCAGGCAATCGGCCCCCGCCAAGCCACTGAGAATGGCCACCGCCTGGGCCTGGGGCGACTGCGCTTGCCAGAAGGCGGGCAGGCGCGGTGCCAGCTGAGCCAACGCCTGCGCCAGCAGCGGCTGGGCGGCCGCCTGCGCCAGGGCCGGGCCCTGCGCCAGCAGGTGGGTGAGCGCCCTTATATAGGCCTGCCGTGCGGCGGTGGCCGCGGGAGGCACAGCCAGGGCGCCCCACTGCGCCTGCAACTGCGGCCACACATGGGCCTGCCACGCCTGCCACACGCCGGGAGTTGGCCAGGGGGGCTGCCCCTGCCCCAAGGCCGCCAGCAGGCTGAACAGCGGCTGCCCCTGCACCTGCGGCCAACCGCCGAGGCTTTCCAGCAGGGCGGCTTCGGTCTGGGCGGCCTGGGTGAGGGCTGCCAGCGCGGCGGCTGAAGGTTGGGAAAGCGTTTCATCCGGCATGGCCAGCGGCAGCAGCAGGGTGGAGAGGCCCAGGCGGGCGGCGAGTTCGAGCGGGCTGACGGCCTCGGCATGGTGGAGGGTGCTGGGGTGGGTGAACAATTCGAGGTGGAGGAGGTCTTGCTGCGCGGCCAGCAGGCGCAGGCCGGGGCGTTTGCGGCGGCCCCAGACGTGGTGGGCGGCTTCGGCGGCTTCGTGCATCCAGACATGCAGCGGGTGGGTGCAGGCGGGGCCGAGGGTGAGGCCGTAGGCTTGGAGCGTGCCTTGCTTGACGGCGGCCTCGAGCGCCACCAGCCCCTGGGCGCGCGCTGCCGCACCCAGCCCGGCGGGTTGGTGCCAGATGCCAAAGGTGGCGGGAGTGCGGGCGATGACGGCGGGGTCGGCATCGTGCATGACCGCAACGACCGCCGCAGGGGTGGGCATGGCCTGAATGTGGGTGTGAGCCTGGGCGGCGGTGGCGACGCTGAACAGCACCATGTTGCAGCCTTCGGTTAACAACGCAGGCTGGTGGCAGGTGTGGCGCCAATCGAGTGCCAATTTGCCGACGGTGTGGCCTTGGAGCTCGCGCCACCAGTCGGGCGACAGGCGCGGGTTGGCGGCCCAGAGGGCGTCGGCATAGCGTTTGGTGGCCGGGCGGGGGTCGGTGTCGTGTTCGATGCGCAACATGCGGGCCACCATGCCAGAGGCGGGCTTGCACGCCAAGGCCCGTGCGCTTAGGATAGGCTATGCGAATGACACCCTATGCCCTTGCCGCCGCCTGCCTGCTGGCCGCTTGCAGCCCTGACGCCCCCTGTGTGGTGTGTTTTGAAGATGAATGGAGCCGTGAGCCTTTTCCCGGCCAGCCGAAGCAACACCTTAAGCCGCTGAGCCCCGACAGCCCGGCCCAGGGTGTGCCACCCACCACGCGCGAATTTTTAGGCCAGCCAGGCCCTGAAAAAGGCCAGCCGTTTTAATTGGCCCCGGCCCGATGTTATGATGAGATGTTAACCCGACCAACGAAAGACCTCTTGATGAAACCCTTTTTGAAACCCCTGCCCCTGGCCGCCTTGTGCCTGGCGGTTGGCATTGCCGCCGGGAGCCTGCTGAGCAACGGCGCCAACGCCGTAACACCCGTGGATGCCACCAGCAAAGCTGCCATTGAAGCGGTGGTGAAGGAGTATATTGCCGCGAATGGCGACGAGCTGCTGACCAGCATTGAGCGTGCCAGCATGCGCAGCCAAATGGCCGCCATTGCCCAAGTGATTGATGCCGACACGCCCAGTGTGGGCCCGGCCGATGCCCCGGTGACGGTGATTGAATTCAGTGATTACGAATGCCCGTTTTGCGCCCGCGTGCAAGGCACGGTGAGCACCCTGCGCAAGGCTTACGGCAAAGATGTGCGCTGGGTGTATAAGAACCTGCCGTTGAGCTTCCATGCCCAAGCCCGCCCGGCGGCCGAGGCGGCACTGGCGGCGCACAAGCAGGGTCAATTCTGGGCCTATCATGACGCCCTGTGGGCCAACCAGGCCAGCCTGAATGAGGCCACCTATACGCGCCTTGCCAAAGACCTGAAACTGGACATGAAGCGCTTTGACGCCGACCGCCGCAGCGCAGCCATAAAGGCCCAGGTGGACAAAGACCTGACCCATGCCGAAGCGTTGGGGGCGCGGGGTACGCCGCATTTCATCATCAATGGCGAGAGCATGAGCGGGGCGTTGCCGGAAGCGGAGTTCCGGAAGGTTATCGACGCCAAGCTTAAGGCAGCCAAGTAACCTTACCATGCCAACTGGCGGGCCCGTGCGGTTGCAAAGGACGGTGCCCCGCCGCACCCCGCCGCGCCGCACGGCGGCAGGGGGAACGTCGTTTCCGCTTTTCCCTGCGCTGGCGGCGACCCTGTTGCTCTTGGGTGTAGGACAAGCCGCGCTATGGTGGTGGAGCGGGCGCCTGCCGGGTGTGCCCACTTATGTAAGCACCCCCCGCCCCGCACCAACCGCCACAGCCGCGCGGCCTGCCCCGCCGCAGCGGTTGGTGGCGTTGCCGCTGCCGCAGAATATTCAGTTTGGCGACGCGCTGGGCAGTGTGGTGGTGACTTATTTTACCGACCCCGCCTGCGGCGAATGCCGCACCACCACCCAAGCGCTGGCGGCACGCCTGCCGGTGCACGGCGTGCGGCAGGTTTATAAATTTTGGCCGCAAGACCCAACCCGCACCACACCAGGGCTGCTGATGGAACTGGCGCGGCGCGACGGGGTGGTGTTGCCCTTTTGGAACGCCTTGCACCGCACCCCCGATGACCTGAACGACAATGAGTTGCTGAAGCTGCTGGAACAGGCGGGCCTGTCGCTGGGGCAGATACGCGGGGCCTTCCGCGACCATTACACCGCGCTGAACACCCAGCTGACCCCCGACCTGGAGCTGGCCCGCAACGCCGGGCTGCCGCCGCCACCCGTGGTGGTGCTGGATGGTGACGTGCTGGACAGCCGCAGCCTGACCCCTGCCCTCCTGGCCGCCCTGGTGAACCAACGCTTAGAAGGGCGCACCCAGCGCCGCGAGGAAGACTTGTGGCTGATGCAGCGGTAGGGCTGAATGCTATCGGTTATATAATCAGGCTGCGTGAACCTTAATTTTAACCTTGATTTTAACCTTAATGAGAAGCTGCGCCCGGCACCGCGAGGGAGGGTGTGTAGATGAACGTGTGGGAACAGTAAGGGCAGACGACGTGAGAGGGTTGGCCAGCGGCGTTATCTGTCATGCTGAGATACACCTGCGGGTGGCGGCTGAAGGCCGGGCCGCCGCAGACCACGCGCAGGCTGCCGGTGGGAGTGGTTTCGCCTTTGAAGGCTGCGGGTTTGAGGTCGGGGGTGATGGCTTCGGACATAGTGACAGTTTAGGCTGCCACACCCTGCGCTGGCAAGGTGCAATTTGTGTTGCGCCGCGTGCCGATACAGGTAACGTTAAGCGATGAGTTTTTTACCCCACAGCCTGGAGTTGAATGCGTTTGTGGTGTTCGGCGTATTGATACTGCTGGGCATGCTGGGCGGGATGATGGCGCACAAAAGCATGGTGTTTCCGCGTATCACGGCATTTATGCTGGTGGGTCTGGTGTTCGGCCCCTCTGGCCTGGGGTGGGTGAACGACGAGATGCTGAGCAACGGCAAAGTGTTTATTGATATTGCGCTGGGGATGATTATGTTTAACTTGGGCCGCACCCTGAACCTTGCGGCGTTGCGGCGCATACCGGGCATTTACGCGGCGTCGGCCATGGAAATTGCGCTGACCTTCAGTTTTGTTGCGGTGGGGTTTATGGCGCTGGGCGCGCATTGGCTTTCGGCGTTGTTGGTGGCCGCAATCGGCATCTCGGCTTCGCCCGCCATCACGATGATGGTGATCCAGGAATTTGACGCCAAAGGGCCGGTGGTGACCCGCACGTTGCCGCTGCTGGCGTTTAACAACCTGGGCGCGTTTGTGGTGTTCACGGCGTTGCTGCCGCTGATTTACATTAACGAACACACCGGCGCGCAGGCCTGGATGGACATTGCCACCATGGTGCTGCACCCGCTTTACCTGCTGGCGGGGTCGTTCGGGCTGGCGTATGTGATTTATGTGCTGGGCCGGTTGCTGCTGCACCCCCGGTTGGGCGCGACCGGGCTGAGCCCCTTCCCGCTGCTGCTGGGGATGCTGGCGTTCGGGATTGGGTTTTCGGCGTTGCTGGAGCTTTCGGCAATGCTCACCAGCCTGCTATTGGGCATGATGGTGGCGAACTTGAAGCACACCGTGGCGCTGCGCGAAGAGAGTTTTGGCGCGCAGGAGGAGATTTTCCTGATCATTCTGTTTGTGATTGCGGGTGCCAAGCTGCATGTGGCCGAGCTTGGGCAATACATTGGCTGGGCGCTGCTGTTTGTGGCGCTGCGCACCGCCGGTAAGCTGACCGCCCTGCTGGCCTGCCAGCCGCTGACCGGCACCACCTGGAAGCAAAGTGTGGGCATAACCGGTATGCTGACGCCAATGGCGGGGTTGGCGATTGGGTTGACGCAGATGACGGAGAGCCTCTTCCCGACCCTGGGCAGCGGATTGGCGACGCTGATATTGGCCGGGGTGGCGATTTTGGAGACGCTTGGGCCGGTGGCGAGCGAGTGGGCGCTGAAGTGGAATAAGGAAATTAAGAAGGACAGTGGCGTGCAGCACTGACTGTGTATTGATACTGCAACTGGTGCCCCCGGCCGGAGCCGATAGACCCCGCGCCGGGCCACAAAACAAGAATAAGGCCACTTTTGGTGCCCCCGGCCGGAATCGAACCGGCATCTAGAACTTAGGAGGTTCTCGTCCTATCCATTGAACGACGGCGGCGCCGGGGGTGTTGTGGGCGAAATCGGGCGGCTGGTCAAGTGCGGTGGGGTTTGTTAGGGTGGTGGCCGATGATGTACCCCCGTGCTTTGCTGTTACTTGTTGCCGTTGCGGCAGGTTTGGGTTGGGGTATTTTGGAGGCCCACGCGGGCGACGTGTTGCATGGCCGCGTGGTGCGCGTGCTGGACGGGGATACGCTGATACTGGACGGCGACCGCCGCGTGCGCCTGCTGGACATTAACACCCCCGAGATGGGCTTTGACACCGGCAAGCGCGAGCCGATGGCGCAGGAGGCGACGGATGCGCTGCGGCGGATGGTGTTCGGCCAATGGGTGACAGTACAGACCAGCCACCAGCCGAAAGATGCCTATGGCCGCTGGCTGGGGCATGTGTTTTGGCGCACGCCGGACGGCCGCCACGCCTGGGCCAACGGCACGCTGGTGCGCGATGGCTATGCCCATGTTTACACCTTTGCCGACAATGCGCTGTATGCGCCCGAACTGGGGGCCTATGAGGCCATGGCGCAGGCCAACCGCCGGGGCCTGTGGGCCTTGCCCGCATGGCAGGTGCGGGCTGCGGCGCGGTGCTGTGCGCGGGAGGATATTGGGCACTTTAGGCTGGTGGAGGGCACCGTGCGCAACACCGCCCATGTGCGGCGTGCCAAAGGCGGGCGCACCTATTTGAATTTTGGCGACGACTGGAAAACCGATTTTACGGTGATGATTGCCGACAGCGACCGCGCGTGGTTTAAGCAGGCGGGGATACGGGATATAGAAAACCATTACAAAGGCAAACGTGTGCGCGTGCATGGTATTTTACAGCCGGTGAACGGCGTGCAGGTGCGGGTGACGCACCCGGCGCAGATGGCGATACTCGATTAAGCCCAACAGGAGGGGGAGACAGGATATGGCGTTGAAAGAAAGCCCGGTGATGCAGCAGTACGCCAAGGTTAAGAGTGCGTACCCGCAGGCGTTGGTGATGTTCCGGATGGGCGATTTTTACGAGATGTTCGGTGACGATGCCCACCAGGCCGCCGAAGTGCTGCAGATTACCCTGACCCGCCGCCGGACTGCCAAAGAGGGCGATGAGGGTATACCCATGTGCGGCGTGCCTTACCATGCAGCGGAGGGGTATATCGGCAAACTGCTGCAACATGGCCTTAAAGTGGCGCTGGTGGAGCAAATGGAAACACCGGATGAGGCCAAAAAAGCGCGTGGCAGCAGTGCGGTGGTGCGGCGTGAGGTGGTGCGGCTGTTTACGCCCGGCACGCTGACGGAAGATGCCTATTTAGGGGGGCCAGCGGCTCAGTATTTGGTGACGGTGAGCGGCAGCGACCGCGACGGCGCGGTAAGCTGGCTGGACATGAGCACGGGTGATGTGGGTGTGCGGGCGGTGACCGAGGCCAACGTGAACAGCGTGCTGGCGGCGTTGCCGGTGGGTGAGCTGGTGGTGGCACCGGACGTGCCGGAGGCGTGGCTGACCGGCATACCCCGGCGGCTGGTGAGCGTGGACAAAGGATTGTTTGCGCCGAGCACGGCGGAAGCTGCGGTGAAGCGGGCCTATGGTGTGGCCGACGTGGCGGGCCTCGGGTTGCCGGGTGCGGCGGCGCTGCTGGCGGTTGGTGGACTTATAGGCTACGCCGAGCTGACGCAGGTGGGCAAATTGCCGGTGCTGCGGACGCCGAAGGTTATCAGTGGCCGCAGCCGCATGCAGATTGACCCTTCTACCCGCAAAAACCTGGAACTGACCGAAAGCCTGGGCGGCAAGCGCGCCGACAGCCTGCTGGGGGTGCTGGACCGTTGCGTGACCAGTGCCGGGGCACGCCTGCTGGCGCGCTGGGTGGCCGAGCCGCTGCTGGACGTGGCGGAGATTGGGCGGCGGGCGGATGCGGTGGGGGTTTTGCAGGGTGTCAGGATGTCAGGGTGTCAGGATCTCAGGGACATTTTGAAACAGACTGGCGATGTGGCGCGGTGTGTGTCTCGGCTTTTGTTGGGGCGCGGCGGGCCGAGGGATTTAGGTGTGCTGCGCAGCACGGGCGCCGTGCTGCCGGAGATTGGGCAGGCGTTGCAAGGCTGTGAGGGATTGTTGAAAGCCCAGTGTGAAGGCTTGGGCGGACTGGACGAATTGACGGCGCTGCTGGGCCGTGCGCTGGCCGAAGAGCCCCTGCCCGCGCTGGTGCGCGATGGCGGGTTTATATCCAGCGGTTACGACAAGGAGCTGGATGGCTACCGCACGCTGGTGACCGACGGCAACCGCCTGCTGCAGGAGTTGGAGGTGCGGGAGAGTACGGGGGGGATTCCGCTGAAATTGCGCTACAACCAGGTGTGGGGCTATTATTTAGAGATTACCAAACAGCACGAAAGCAAGGTGCCCGGCCACTGGCTGCACCGGCAGACGACGACGGGGACGCACAGGTATTCTACCCCCGAACTGATGAGCTTGGAGCGCGAATTAGGCAGTGCGGGGGCGCGGGCGCAGAAGCGTGAGGAAGAGTTGCTGGCAGGCTTGCTGGAGGCGGTGAAGCAGGCGAGCTATGCGCTGCTGGCGGCGAGTGAGGCGCTGGCGACGCTGGATGTGTTGGCGTCTCTTGCCGAAGTGGCGAAGCGTTACCAGTGGGTGCGCCCGGTGGTGGACGACAGCCAGGCCTTTAAAATTGAAGGGGGTTGCCACCCGGTGGTGGCCAGCAAAGTGGCCGAGTTTGTGCCCAACGGCTGCGACCTGACCAATGGCCAGCTGTGGCTGCTGACCGGGCCGAACATGGCCGGGAAAAGCACCTTTTTGCGGCAGAATGCGCTGCTGACGATTTTGGCGCAGATGGGCAGCTTTGTGCCCGCAAGGTCGGCGCACATGGGGGTGGCGGATGCGGTGTTTTCTCGCATAGGGGCCGCCGATGATTTGGCCGCCGGGCAGAGCACGTTTATGGTGGAGATGGTGGAGACGGCGCAGATTTTGAACCGCGCGACGGCAAAGAGTTTGGTAATACTGGATGAACTGGGGCGGGGTACGGCGACCTATGACGGGCTGGCGATTGCGTGGGCCTGTGTGGAAGACATTGTGAACCGCGTGGGATGCCGCACGTTGTTTGCGACGCATTACCACGAGCTGACGGCGCTGGAAGCGCAACTGGAGCGCCTGAGCTGCTGGCAGGTGGCGGTGCGGGAGTGGAAGGGTGAGATTGTGTTCCTCCATGAAGTGAAGCGCGGCGCGGCGGCGGGAAGCTATGGGGTGCAGGTGGCCAAGCTGGCGGGTGTGCCGCAAGCGGTGGTGGCGCGGGCCGATAGCCTTCTGGACGGCTTTTTGAAAGTGGCGCGGAATAAGGGGGCCGTGAGAGTGGATGAGCTCAGCCTGTTTGCAGCGCCGGTAAGTGCACCGATGGCGGTGGTACGGGGTGAAGTGGAAGAGCGGTTGCGCGAGATTGACGTGGATGGGTTGAGTGCGCGGGAGGCTTTGGAGGAGTTATATAAATTGCGGGGTATGGTGCATTAACGCTGTTGCCGGATTATGTCG
The DNA here is from genome assembly GCA_002422365.1 of Proteobacteria bacterium UBA6156. Lineage (GTDB taxonomy): Bacteria > Pseudomonadota > Alphaproteobacteria > UBA2136 > UBA6156 > UBA6156. Next base: position 31,043 of record DIUO01000017.1, on the reverse strand, counting down.
GATGATGACGGATTCTCGGGTTGAGGGTTTTTGGGTTGTGGCTTGGCATTGGACTAAGTGCTAGGGTGCGGGGCGTAAGGTAGAGGCTTTTTATGGCGATTTTGAAGAACAGCATTATCGTGGCGGTGTGGACCATGGCCAGCCGGGGCTTAGGGTTTGCGAGGGATTTGCTGATTGCGAATAAACTGGGGGCCGGGACTTCGGCCGATGCCTTTTTTGTGGCGCTGATGCTGCCGAACCTGCTGCGGCGGTTGTTTGGTGAAGGGGCGTTTAACGTGGCGTTTGTGCCGATTTTGGCGCGGCACAAGGCCAAAAGCCGCGAGGAGGCGATGGCGTTTGCCAGCGCGACGCTGAGCTGGCTGCTGCCGCTTGTGACGCTGGTGACGGTGCTGGGAGTGGTGTTTATGCCCGCTTTAGTGAGTGTATTAGCCAGCGGCTGGGTGGGGCAGCCGGAGAAGTTTGATTTGGCGGTGGAGTTGGGGCGGATAACGTTCCCGTATTTGGGACTGATAACCTTTGCGGCGTTTTTGGGTGCGGTGTGCAACACCTTTGGCCAGTTTGCGGCCTATGCGATGGTGCCGGCGTTTTTGAACTTGAGCATTTTGCTGTGCCTGTTTGCGCTGCCGGAGGCGTTGGGGTTGCCGCCGGAGGATGCGGCGGCGTTGGCGATTCCGCTAGGTGGGCTGGCGCAAGGTGCCTACATGTGGTGGGCAGTGAAAAAGCTGGGGCTGACGCTGACATGGGCGTGGTGGCCGAAACACCCCGACCTGCGCAAAGTGCTGGTGCGCATGGGGCCTGCCGCGGTGGGCGTGGGCGTGCTGCAACTGAGTTTGATTATCGATAACACGGCGGCGAGTTATTTGGGGGAAGGGGTTATCTCGTACCTTCAATACGCCAACCGCTTTTACCAATTGCCGCTGGCGCTGATTGGGATTGCGGTGGCGACGGTGCTGCTGCCGCATCTTTCGGTTTTGCTGGGTGAAGGCAACAAGGCGGGGGCGACCACGAGTTTTACCAACGCCTTGGCCGGGTGCCTGGCGCTGGCTTTAGGCAGCTGTGTGGGCCTGCTGCTGCTGGCACCGGAGATGATGCTGACGCTGCTGAAGCACGGCGAGATGACCGACTTTGCGGCGCAGGCGGTGGCGTGGACGATGATGGGGTATGTGATTGGACTGCCGGCTTATATTCTGACGAAAGTAACGGCTCCGGCGTTTTTTGCGGCGGAAGACCCGATGAGCCCAGTGAAGGCGGGGGCTTATGCGCTGCTGGTGAATGGGGGGATAAATGCGCTGGTGGTGATTTATGCCGCGCAATTGGGATATGGTGAGGTGGCGTTTGTGGGGATTGCGCTGGCGACGGCGGTGGGCGGTTACACCAACGCCTTTTTGCAGTGGCGTTGGCTGAACCAGAAGGGCGTGCTGGCAATTGACACCCGCCGCCTGGGCCGCGACGTGCTGAAGATGCTGGCGGTGGCGGGGGCGATGGGGGCGGTGATTTTAAGCGCCAAGCTGACGCTGCCCTATGACCGTGAGGCGCACCTGCTGCTGCGGATACTCTGGCTGGCAGGCGTGATGGGCATAGGCGGGCTGGTGTTTGTGGCGGGGATTGAACTGAGCGGGCTGTTGAACCTGCGGCGCGTGGTGGCGGACATGCGCAACCGGCGGCGGATGAAGCTGGTGGGTAAGAAGGGTGAGGTTATGGATTTGCGCGGGGATTTGTAGCACGCCTTTTGGCCCGCATGGCCACCAGGCACATTATGGGAAACGCCAGTGCCATGCCGAGCCATTGCAGGGCGTAGGAGAGGTGCTTGGTGGGGGCGGGCAGCGGCGGCGGCACGGCGGTGAGATTGGGTGAGGTAGGCGTGCGGCTGATGAGATAGGCGGGCCCGGTGGCGGAGACACTATGTGCGGGGTTGAGGAAGGCGAGCAGGCGCGGGTGGGTGGTGACATCCGGCCCGCGCAACCAGCCGCGCCGCTGGGGGAACGGCTGCCAGACACCGCTGAGGGTGGTGGAGATGGTGACGGGTTGGAACGGGGTGAAGTTTGGCGTGTTATCGGTATGGACGGAGGGAGGCGTGAAGCCGCGGTCTATCAGCACGGTGCCGCTTGCGGTTATGAGGGGGGTGAGGATGCGCCAGCCGCGTGAGGACTCGGGACTGAGAGGATGCGGTTGGTTGGTGAGGGCGACGGTGTGCTGGGGCTGCCAGGTGCCGGAGAGGGTGACGGCGGGGCGGGAGGCGAATTCGGTTTGTTGCGCCAGCCGCTGCTGATAGCGGCCCCACTGCCAGTTGGCGAGGGTGAGGAGCCCGGCCTCGACCGCCAAGGCCAGAGCCACGAGGAGAACAAACGTGAGGCGCCTGGCAAAAAAACTGGAGGGAAAAGCATGTTTTTTCATGCCGCAACATTGCGCGTTGGCGTGCAGAATGGCAAGCTGCCGATACGACGCGTTGAACATACTCAGAATAAGGCACCCATGACGCTTACCCGCCAACAGATTATCGCCCTTGCGCTGACCATGCTGCTGGTGGGCGGCTGCCTGCTGTTTTTAGATGCCGTGAAAAGCATGCTGACGCCCTTTGTGGTGGGTGTGGTGCTGGCCTACCTGATTGACCCGCTGGTAACCCGCCTGCACCGCTATGGCATACCCCGCAGTTTGGGTAGTGCGGCGCTGGTGGCGGCGGCGATCTCGGTGCTGGGGGTGGTGATGGTGCTGGGCATACCGATGCTGATTGAACAGCTGGCGAGCTTTTTGCAGCGCCTTCCGGTTTACATTATGACCCTGCAACACTATGTGTTGCCCAACAAACTGGGCAGCCTGCGCGGGCTGCTGGACGTGCAGCTGACGGTGGAAAGCCTGATGAAACCCCTGGGCCTGATTGGCGCCAAAGGTGCCGAATGGACGGTGCAAGCCATGCAACAAGCGATGAGCGGCATTGCCTGGCTGGTGAACATTACGCTGCTGATTGTGATGACCCCGGTAGTGGCGTTTTATTTTCTGATTGATTGGCCGCGTATTAGTGAAAATGTGTTTTTGACCATGCCGAAACGCTGGCGCGCCAACGCCAAGCAGCTGGCGCGGGATATTGACCTGAAACTGGCAGCCTACCTGCGCGGCACGCTGGCGGTGTGTGTGTTGCTGGGGTTGTTTTATGCCGCTGCGCTGACCGGCATGGGCACGCTGGCCAGCCTGATTGCCGGTGAGCCGATTGACACGCTGGAAATGGGGTGGGCGATTGGATTGGTGACCGGGTTGTTGGGCTTTTTGCCGATTATCGGCGGCACGATTGGCATATTGCTGATGTACAGCGTGGCGTTGATTCAGTACCAGTTGCAAGTGTGGGAGCCCTATGCGCTGCTGGCGATTATTTATATGGTGGGGCAAATACTGGAAGGCTATGTGCTGACGCCAATGCTGGTGGGCAACCGCGTGGGGCTGCACCCGCTGTGGGTTATTTTTGCGCTGATGGCCGGTGCGACCCTGGGTGGCATTGCCGGGATGATGCTGGCGCTGCCGGTGGCGGTGATTTTGAGTGTGCTGCTGCCGCGGGTGCTGGCGCTTTGGCGGGCAGCCATCGACTAGCCCAGGTTGTAGGGTAGAGCACCCAAGTGTTACAATACCGGTAACGGAATAACCGGACACAAGGACGGACAGCATGACATTGTTTTTGGGATTTATGATGAACCGCGCCAACCGCGAGGAATTTGTGGCGCCGGTAGACGCCGCAGACCCGACCACCGCCCGCATGGAGCTTTTTGCCGCCTACCCCGAAAGCCGTTACCAGTTGCTGACGGTTTACAGCCGCGCCGAGCTTGACCATGTGCTGAGCGGCATTGACCGCTGGCCGGGCCTGCCGAGCAAAGTGCAGGAGCCGGTACGCACCGATTTGAGCAATGTGACCGCCCGCACCGGCGGCCTGCCCCCCCTGCCCGGCCAGGTGCAGGCTAAAGTGGAGCAAGTGGACGCCGCCCGCGACACCCAGCCCATGCCCGCCTGGATGCAGAGCTTTGTGCAGCAGCAGAACAGCCGCGCCGCGAAGCAGAGCCCAGTGGCCGCACCTGCCGCCGCACCCGCAATGGAACAGGCCATGGCCACCCCCAAAACCAGCTTGCAGCAAGTGAGCCTGATTGAAAAACTGAAGGCTGCGCGCGGCCAAAGCATGGGCCAGACCATGACCACCACACCCAAAGCTGAGCCCACCGTAGTGCAGCAGGCCAAGGCCGGGAGTGTGATTGATATTTTGAAGGGGATGCGGAAGTAGCGCTCGTGTTTGGTGATTGGTGTTTGGTGTTTAGTGATTGGTGTTTGGTTAAGGCCCCCGCTGTGGCGGGGGTGTTTTTTGTAAGGATGTGGTGACGGCCTAAAGCTGCTGGCCTTCTTTGGTTGGGGACATGAGGCTGCCGTTTTCTATGGGGATGACGTGGAGGCCGGGGAGATTGACGGGTGGGGTTTCGGTGTCCGTCAGCCAGATTTGACAGCCGCTGGCGAGGAGGGTTTCCATCAGCAAGTGGCGGCGGGGGGCGTCGAGGTGGGCGGAGAATTCGTCGATCAGCACCAGCGGCGGGCGGTTTTGCGCCTGGGCGAGCAACTGCACATGCCCCACCAGCCACTGGATGAGCGCCCGCTTGTGCTGCCCGGATGAGGCTTGTGCCAGAGGGATGCTGCGGGAGTCTTCCAGCGTGAGGTGGCCGGAGAGGTCGAGCGTGTTGGGGCCCGCGTGGGTGCGGCCGATGCGGGCGTCGATATCGCGCGAGCGCTCGAACTTGCCCTTGAGAGCGGCGATGGGGGTGGGGTCGCTGATGACCTCCAGCGCCGTGCCCTGCAACGCCAGCGCCACGCCGTGAAGGTGAGGTTCGAGGCGGGTGAGGTAGTCGAGGCGGTGGGTGAGGACGCGGATGCCCCACTCGGCGGCGAGGCGCTCTTCGGCGTCGAGCCAGTCGCTACGTTCGCCGTTCTGCAACAGGCGCAGGCGGGCCTGGCGGTGCTGGTTGAAGCGTTGCACCGCCCCGGCATGGGCGGGGATGAGCGCGGTGGTGAGGTCATCCAGCCAGCGGCGGCGGTTGGCGGGGGGGCCGGAAAAGAGAAAGTCGGTTTGCGGGGTAAGCCAGACGACACTGCCGTGGTGGGCCATGGCTTCCAGCGGGTGGCGGTTGGTGTCGAGCGTGAAGATGCGTTCGCTTTTGCGGCCCTCTTGCCGGTAGGCTTGGCCGAACTCGGCCCCGCTGTGCAGTTGCGCCCAGATGCCCCATTCTTTGGCGCCGCTTTGGATTTGGGTTTTGCCTTCTGCCACCAGCAGGCCACGGGTGGGCGTGAGGAGGGAAAGGGCCTCGAGCACCGAGGTTTTGCCGCTGCCGTTAGGGCCGATGAGGGCGATAACCTGGGCCTGCGCGTCGAGCGTCAGGCTGAGGCTGCCGATGTTCCGGAACTGGCTGAGCTTGAGCTTGCAAATGCGCATAGGCGCTTTGTAGCATGGGTGGGGTTAACGCACCACTGTGCGGTAGTCGAGGGGGTTAGCATCTGGCCGGATGCCCATGCGGCTGCCGCCCTGGGTATCGTATGGCGCCAGCGGGCAGCGGCGGTAGGCGAGTTCGTCGTTCACGCCGTTTTGGGTGACGATGCGGTTGCGGCTGTTGGGGTGGAGGCAGATGCGTTGCTCGGCGGCTTGCTCCTTGGCCTGCGGGCTGGGGAAGAGTTCGGTGAAGCCGGTGACGTCGGCGCCGATATCGGTGAAGGAGGTGATGGTGAATTGCTGCCATTCTTTGCGCATGGCGTGGGCGCGTTCTTCTCCGACCCAGGCGCAGCCCGCAAGCAGGGCCACCGCCAGAAGTGCCAAGCTGAGACGCGCCGGGGTGCGCATGATGGGGCCTTAGAGCCCGCCGAACTGGAGCTCGGCCGCGCTTTGGTAGACTTTGCCGATTTCGCGCTCCCAGATGCCGGTGGTGACGGTGTGCATGTACCAATCGTTACCGAAGCACAGTGGCGGCAGCACCGCCGGGCGCATGCCGGCGTTGAAGAGGGAGAAGCCAGCAGCCAACAGGTTGGCGTCGGTGTGGCAGCCCGCGACCAGCACTTCTTCCGGCTGTTGTTTCTTGAGCCAGTCCAGCGCCTGGGGCGGCAGGGCAAAGCCGGGTTTTTGGAAGACGGCCATGGCGGAGATGACCACGGCGGTATCTTGCGGCGGGGTGCGGCCGAACTTGACGAGGGGAACTTCGGATTCGTCGTGCACGAAGAGGGTGGCACAGGTGGGCATGGTGGCTGCCAGCTGGTTGATTTGTGCGATCATACCCGGGCCGGGCCGGTAGTAATTCTGCATATCCACCACGATCATACAACGATTCATAATTTTTACTCTTCTTCGGTTGGCGGCTCGGGCCCGGCTTAGAGCGCGAGAACGGCTTTGTAGGCCTGCATCTCGGCGGCACAGCATTGCTCGACTGTAAACGAGCGCAGCACATGTGCCCGCGCGGCTTGCCCCATGCTTGCCAAACGCGACGGATTTTGCAAGGCCCCGCGCAACTTCTGGGCGAATGCCTGTGGCGCAAACGCTTCTAAACCGACCGATGCGGACGCCTGCGGGGACACCAGCCAGCCGGTTGTGCCGTCGATAATTGTTTCTAGGCTGCCGCCATGGCCGGTGGCCACCACGGGGATGCCCATGGCCATGGCCTCGATGGCGACGCGGCCGAAGGCCTCTGGCCGGGTGGAGCCGCTGAGCGCCAGTTGGCCGGCGGCCAGCAGGCGGGGGATGTCTGTCCGGCTGCCCAGCCAGCGGATGCGGGAGGTGAGGCCGAGACCTTCGGCCAGCGTGCGCAGTTGGCTGGCGTAGGCGCTGTCTTTGTCGGCGCCGCCCGCGATGGCGAGCACCCAGGGGAGGTCGGAGACTTCTGCCAGGGCCTTGAGCACCAGGTCGTGTCCTTTCCAGCGGGTGATGCGTCCGACCATCATCAGCAGGGGTACCCCGGTTTCGACGTCGATTTCCTTCCGGGTGGCGGCGATGTCGGTTTTGGCAAAAAGAGAGGGGTCCCAGTGGGTGGGGTCGACTCCGCGGGTGGCAACATGGATGTGGGCGGGCTCGACTGCATAGTTATCAAGGATATGCTGACGAATAAACTGGCTGTTGGCGATGACACGTGGCCCGCGCACCATGACACTGTTGTAGAAATGTTTAAGCCACCCCCCCGAGAGGCCATAGGTGCCATGGAACGTTGCCACGTAGGGCACGCCTGTGAGGCGGCTTGCGAGGTAGGCGCTCCAGGCCGGGGCCCGGCTGCGGGCATGCACCAGGCCAACCTTGTGCTGGCGGATGATGCGGGCGAGGCGGAAAGTATTCCCCAGAATTATCCACGGCGCCTTGGAGGCCAGCGGCAAGGTGAGGTGGGGTATGCCCTGCGCGCTGAGGTAGCCGACCTTGGGGCCCCCTGCGCTGGCCACCAGTGGCTGCCAGCCTTGCTTCTTTATATAAGAGGCCATCTCGATAGCGCTGGATTCCACGCCGCCGTCCTTCAGGGCGGGGAGAACTTGCAGGACTACGGGTGTGACATCGGACCGCGAAACGGAGGGAGAGGACGTGCGTGGCGACATACTGCACCCTAACCGATGTGCAGGAGCACGCCAACTGCTTGCTGAGCTTGATTTGTTAATGTAAGTATATATTTACAATTTTTGCTTGTGTTTCACGCTTCGGATGACTCTCGTTTGAGCAACGTGACGCGTTGCAACAACGAAATGGCCCGGGCTGTGGCACGCCACGGCCCGCCGTTGCGTGGCGTAGCTGTTTTGCTGCTATGTGTTGGTGAGCTTTTTATCCACACCTGTGTGAGGGGCCAATTACCCCTGCGAAACCCCCTCTTTTTGCATACGCACGCCATACATAAGGGAGGCTGATTCTTAACGAGGCACAACGGCGATGTTTCACGCAGGCGTGGCTTGCGGTATGTCGTGACATAGACACAGGGCGGCCCTGTGCTGCCGCACACGGGGTTGCACCGGCGGCGGCAACCCGGCATGATGGAAGGGTAACATTCATAACAATAACGTTTTACCGAATAACATAAGAATTTCAGAACTATAAAACTCGTTTTCCCTGGTGGTCTCCGCCGCCGTATAAGGGTGTAAACCCGCTCCCCAACCCCGCTGCCGACCGGCAGACCTGTTTGGCGATGTAAAAAGTAATTATCAGAACCGACCCTGTGGCGGCGAAACAACACATTTAATTGGGCTGATGCCCGCGTCTTGCTTCATCTTCTTCGGCCCCCATAGGTGGCGGTAGCGTTGGCTAAAAGGCACCTGCCCCGTGAGGTGTCCGGCGGCCTGTAAGGCGATTTGCGGGCCTGGCTTTTGCGGGATAAAGGTTGGGCCGTTGTGGTACTTGAAAAAGCCGCTGTAACCCCTTTGGGTGTAACGCTGCCCGTGTGAGTTGTACGACGCTTGCACCTAAGCCTGCATAAAGATTCATATTCCGCCCCTGTTAAAGGCTGGACAAATGGCAAAGGGGCAGCCACAATCGGGGCATGAGTACGCGCGCTTATTCTTTTTCAGTTCTCGGCAATGCCGTAGTGGATGGTATTGCCCATGTGGCAGACAGTGTGCTGGAGCAATTTAGCCTGCACAAAGGCGACAGCAACACCCTGAGCCACGCCCAGATGATGGAGCTGAGCAATGCTGTGATTGTGGAGCAGTTCCGAGCGGGGGGGGCAGGTGCCAACACCGCCTATACGCTGGCCAAACTGGGTAGCCGGGTGGCGTTTTTAGGCCAGATTGGCAACGACCCGACCGGCCGCTTTTTTGTGGAAGACATGCTGAGCGCGGGGGTGACGCTGACGCCTGCCGTGAGCACCGCCCGCACGACCGATATATTTACGCTTTTGAGCGCCGATGGCGTGCGCACCATGGTGCAATGCCTGCCGCCCCAACCGAGCAGCGATGACAGCTGGGTGGATGACCAGTTGATTGAGCAGTCTCATCACTTGGTGCTGGAGGCTTATATGATTGGCAGCCACCCGGCGGCGGCAGACTATGCCGCCAAAACCGCCCGCGCGGCGCAGACCAAGCTGGTGGTGACGCTGGCGTCTCCGCGTGCGGTGCAGGCGTGCCTGGCCGAGCTGACCGACATTGTGCTGGCGCATAAGCCACTGATAATTGGCAACGAGCACGAGTGGGAGGTGTTGACCCAAGGCAACGACAGCCGCACCGCCACCAAGCTGAGCCAATTGGAGCGCGTTATTACCCGCAGCGGCAACGGTGCCGCCTATTATGCCGCCGACGGTGGCGCGGTGGTGGACAGCCCGACCCAGCCGATACCGAGCCCGATGGACCTTTCCGGCGCGGGAGATGCGTTTGCGGCAGGGTTTTTGCATGTATTTACGGGTGGCGGCAGCCCGCAACTGGCGCTGCAACAAGGCCACCAGCTGGGCCGCGCGGTGGTGCTGCAACTGGGGCCACGGTTGATGAGCTTCCCCAGCGTGGATGTGCCGCACAGTGATTAGGCGGGTTGTCGGGGTGACGGATTCCGTCGGATTAACGGGTTAACGGTATTTTTATGAAGCGTATTTATTTGCCGCTACCGCTGGCACCTGGCGCCGCGCTGGAGCTGCCCGATGAGGTGCAGCACCGCCTGCGGCATGTGCTGCGGATGGGCGTGGGCGACCGATTTGAGGTATTTGATGGCCATGGCGCGCTTGGCCTGGCCGAGTTGACCGATGCCAAGGCGCGGCGGGCGAGCGTGGTGGAGATGCTCCCCACGCCCCCACCCCTGCCCCGCCTGGTGCTGGCGGTGGCGCTGCTGAAGCGTGACGCCTGGGAAAACGTGTTGCGGCAGGCCACCGAGATGGGTGTGACCGAGATTGTGCCGTTGAAAACCCACTATGCGCAGGTGGGCAAGATGAATGAGAGCCGTGCCTTGGCGATAATGGTTGAAGCGGCCGAGCAATGCGAGCGTGTGACCCTGCCGACGCTGGCGGCGGTGAGCCGGTTGGAGGATTTTGTGGCGGAGCTAAAAACACCATGCCTGTGGGCGTTTGAGCGGATGGAGGGTGAGGCAGAACGCCGGAATGAAGCGATGGATACGGTGTTGATTGGCCCAGAGGGCGGGTTTGCGCCGGAGGAAGTGGCGATGTTGCAAGCGCAGCCGCTGCTGGTGCCGACCAGCCTGGGGCCGACGATTTTGCGGGCGGATACGGCGGTGGTGGCGGCGTTGGCGCGAGTTTGTAAGTGGTGATTGATAAAATGGATTGGTAAGGGGCTTTTATTTACAGGAAGTGCCTGAGATGCGTAGGGGTGGTGCCTGGTCGGACATAGGCGCCAAGAAACGGGGCCCCTACCCCGTTTACATGAGCCTATGTTTCCGCAAGGCACGGTTTCCCGCTTTTTGGGTGGGGCCTAAAGGATGGGCAATTACTAAAGTTGTTTAAGACACACGCCAAAGCGGCCGAAGCCGCTTTGGTTGCCCACCCTTGTTATCTTTTGGGCCTCTTCCCCTGCCCCGTATTTTTCAGCAGCGGGAGGGCTGCTTTTGTTGGTGCCGGTTGTTTTGTTGTTCTAGACGCGCATCGGCATCACCACAAAAGTGGTGCTGTTGTCGGCGGGGTCTTTCACCAGCACGGGTGAGGAAGCATCTTTGAGGAAAAACTGGATGTCGTCGCCGGAGATTTGGGTGCCGATGTCGGACAGGTAACGGGCGTTGAAGCCGATTTCCATGGGCGTTCCGGCATAGTCGGCCTTCACTTCTTCGTTGGCGTTTTCTTGGTCCGGGTTGTTGGCGGAGAGGGCCAGGGCGTTTTCGATCGCGTTAAAGCGCACCGAGCGGGTTTTCTCGTGGCTGAGGATGCTGACGCGCTCCACCGCCTGCAACAGCGAGCGACGGGCAACGGTCAGCTGCGTGGGGTTGCCCTTGGGGATGACGCGGTCGTAGTCCGGGTAAGTCGCATCAATCACTTTGCTGGTGAGGGTGATGTCGGCGGCTTCGGCCTGGATTTTCTTCTCGGAGACGGTGATGCTGATTTCTTTGGCTTCGTCGGCGATCTTCTTGAGCTCGGCGACGCATTTGCGCGGCAGAATGACGGCGGGCATATCTTCGGCACCTGCCGGGCAGGGCATGTCGGACTTGGCGAGGCGGTGGCCATCGGTGGCGACGGTGCGCAGCAGTTTCTGGCCGTCTTCTTCCAGCACGTGCATATACACGCCGTTCAGATACGCGCGGGTTTCGTCGGTGCTGGCGGCAAACTGGACGCGGTCGAGGGCTTTTTTCAATTCGACTGCCGTGAGTTTGAAGCTGGTGCCTTGCTCGACCTTCGTCATGTCGGGGAAGGCCTCGGCACCCAGCGTAGCCAGGCTGAACTTGGCCTTGCCGGCGGTGAGGGCGAGGCGCGAGCCGCCGTCGGTCAGCTCCAGGCTCACCATGACGCCTTCGGGAATCTTGCTGATGATTTCGAACAGCTTAAGCGCGCCGACGGTGGTGGTGCCGGATTGGTCGACGAAGGCTTCGGCAACGCCTTGCACCGAGAGGTCGTTGTCGGTGGCGGTGGTTTCTAGCCGGTTGTTCTCGGCGTGCAGGCGCACGTTGCCGAGAATGGCGATGCTGCTACGTTTTTCCACCACCGCCGACATGTGGCGGAGGGCTTTGAAGAGGGTTTCGCGCGAGATACTGAGTTTCATGGCCGGAGGATAGGCTTATTCGGCAGCGCCGCCAAGGCTTTTGCCGCATATGTGGGCAGAATGTCACAGTGGGGTCGGGTTGACGGGTTATGTCGGGTGATATCGGATTATGTCGGGCTATGCCGGATTCACGGATGAACGGGTTTAACGGAAAAGCAGGATGGCGGCCAGCATGGTGAGCATGCAGATGACCGGTATGCCGATGAAGCCGACAAGCTGGATGAGGGTGGTGCGGCGGGTTTGGGGATCTTCGGGGAGTAAGCTCAAGATAGATTCTTTAATAATTGTAATGTTTTACAAACTTAAGATAGATTTCTTAGAAAGAATTGAATTTCTAGGAAAGCCTCCGGCTGGCCTCCCGGCGGGGGTGGATCCCGGACAGGTAGCGGGTCCCGGTAAAAATGGGGCCCCTACCCCATTTTTACCACCCACTAACCTTCCGGGATGACACCAACCCCACGGGTTGGTGGCTCTTCATCTCTTTCTAAGGAGCAAGGCCAAATAGAAAGGAGCTTTAAGGCCCCTTCGGTTGGTTAATGGGGATAGGCTTCTTTGTGCTTCCAGACGGGGAGTTTTTCGAAGTTGTGCTCGTGGGGGGGGGAGCTGGTGTGGGTCCACTCCAGCGTGACCGCGCCCCAGGGGTTGGTACCTGCGGGTTTGCCGCGGCGCTTGCTGTAGATGACGTTCCAGATGATGAGCAACTGCGCCATGCCGAAGACGAACGCGCCGACGGAGCAGAGCATGTTGAGGTCGGCGTAGATCGGGTTGTAGTCGGCAATGCGGCGGGGCATGCCCATCATGCCCAAAAAGTGCATGGGGAAGAAGGTGACGTTGACCGAGATGAAGGTGAGCCAGAAGTGCCAGGCGCCGATACGCTCGGAGAGGAAGCGGCCTGTCATTTTGGGATACCAGTGGTAGAGACCCGCCATAAGCCCGAAGAAGCTGCCGGTGACGAACACATAGTGGATGTGGGCGACGACGTAGTAGGTGTCGTGCATCATGTAGTCGACCGGGGCGGAGCTGAGCACCACGCCGGACAAGCCGCCAAGGGTAAACAGCACCAGAAAGCCCACGGCAAAATTCATGGCGGTGGTGAAGGCGATGGAGCCGCCCCACATGGTGGCCATCCAGTTAAACACCTTGATGCCGGTGGGCACGGCGATGAGCATGGTCATGAGCATGAAGGTGAGCTGGGCGGTGAGGCTCATGCCCACGGAATACATGTGGTGGGCCCACACTAACTGGCCGAGCACCGCAATGGCGACAATGGCCCAGACCATGCTGTGGTAGCCGAAGAGTGGCTTGCGGCTGTGGGTGGCGAGCACTTCGGAGATCATGCCGAACACGGGGAGGATCATGATATACACCGCCGGGTGGGAGTAGAACCAGAAGATGTGCTGGAACATGACGGGGTCACCTCCGCCCGCCGGGTTGAAGAAGGCGGTGCCGAAGTTACGGTCGGTTAGCAGCATGGTAATGGCGCCCGCCAGCACCGGAGTGGCCACCAGTTGCAGCCAGGCGGTGATGAGCATGGCCCAGGCGAACATGGGCATTTTGAACATGCTCATGCCCGGGGCACGCATGTTGAGGATGGTGACGATGAAGTTGATGGCACCCAGGATGGAGCTGGCGCCAGCCAAGTGGACGCCCAAAATCCACATATCCATGCCCGCGCCCTGGGAGAAGGCGGCGTCGGTGAGTGGGGGGTAAGCTGTCCAGCCCGCAGCGTTAGAGCCGCCGGGCACAAACAGGCTGCCGAGCATGAGAAAGCCCGCGAACGGCATGATCCAGAACGACCAGTTGTTGAGGCGGGGGAAGGCCATGTCCGGCGAGCCTATCATGATGGGGACGAAGTAGTTCCCGAAGCCGATGAGGCCGGGGATAATGGCGAAGAAGATCATGAAGGTGGCGTGCATGGCTGTCATTTGATTGAACAGCGCGCCGTCGACAAACTGGTAGCCGGGCATAGCGAGCTCGGCCCGTATCACCCACGCCATGAGGCCGCCGATGAAGAAGAACAGCAAGGATGAGATCATGTACATCTTGCCGATATCTTTATGGTTGACGGTGGTGAGGGCGTGCAGGACAGCCGCCATAAAACCGTGGCGGGTGGCAGTGTGGGCGGGAGCGGCAGTTGCCATGGGATGTGATTATCCTCTTGTGAACGTGGTTAGGCAGGGTTATAGCACCCGTAAGGGCCGATGAGAAGAGGCCACAGAGCAAGGAGCTGACGCTATGACATATGAGATTGTACGGCTGTTGCCGAAACGCGATGGGCGCGCGCGGGCGGGGCACCCCTGGGTGTATTCTAATGAACTGGAGATGACGGCGGCGCTGAAGGCCCTGACACCCGGCAGCCTGGTGACGGTGGTGGACAGCCGGGACGAGGCGCTTGGCACCTACACCTTTAACCCCGCAACCCTGATTGCCTGCCGCAAGCTGAGCAGCAAGCCGGAGGCGCAAATTGATGTGGCCTGGCTGGAAGAACGGCTGCGGCAGGCGCTGAAGCGCAGGCCTGCGGCACCTTATTATCGGCTGGTGCACAGTGAAGGCGACGACCTGCCGGGGCTGGTAGTGGACCGCTTTGGCGATGTGCTGGTGGGGCAGATAACCACCGCCGGGATGGAGCTGATGCAGGATAAATTGGAAGCGGCGTTGATTGCGGTGACCGGGTGTGCGGGGATGATTTGGCGGCGCGACACCGCCCAGCGGGCGCTGGAAGGCCTGCCGCTGAGCCACGAGCTGGACATGGCGGGTGATGTGCCCGAAGGGCCGGTGGTGGTGCAGGAGAACGGGCTGGAATTTCTGGCCGACCTGACCGGCGGCCAGAAAACCGGATGGTATTATGACCAGCGCGCCAACCATGCCTTTGCGGCCAGCCAGATGGCGCTGCTGCCGGAGGCGTGTGAGATTTTGGATGTGTATTGCCACATTGGTGGCTTTGGGCTGGCGATGCTGCACGGCGCGCAACGGGCCGGGAAACAGGCGCGGCTGACGCTGGTGGATGCCAGCGCCCCGGCGCTGGCGCTGGCGCGGCAGAGTGCCGAGCGGCAGGGGGTGGCGGACGCCTGTGATTTTAAAGTGAGCGGCGCGTTTGAGGCGATGGAAGAGATGGCAGCCGAAAACCGCCGTTTTGCGGCGGTGGTGTGCGACCCCCCGGCGTTTATTAAGAGTGCCAAAGTGATGGCCGATGGCCTGAAAGGCTATGAAAAAGTGGCGCGGCTGAGTGCGGCGCTGGTGCGTGGCGGCGGGTTGCTGACCTTATGCAGTTGCAGCCACAATGCAAGCCTGGAGGACTTTACGGCCGCGTGCGTGCGGGGCATACGCCGTGCCGGGCGCAGCGGGCGGTTGCTGCGTGTGGGTGGGGCGGATGTTGACCACCCGCAGCATTTGATGCTGGCCGAGAACAGTTATTTGAAAGTGCTGAGTTTTCAGTTGGATTAACGTGATGTCAGCCCCAGAGCCTGCTGGATGAGGCCGGGCAGTTGCGGTGAGGTGGCCAGCGAGACGTGGTTGGTGTGCGGCACGGGCACGAACGGCATGGCGGGGTTTTTACGGTGCAGCACCTGGGTGACGTGGCGGGCGGGCACGAGGCCGTCGGTTGGGCTGTAGATGAGGGTGGTGGGGACGCTGATGTCGGCGATGATGTCTTCGGTGGCAAACGGATGGCGCAGCAGCAGGCCCACCGGCAGCCAGGGGTGCCGCCCCTGGGCAATGCGGCGCACGCTGGCGATAGGTGCCACCAGTGCCATGGCGTTGAGCGTGCGTGCGGTGGCCAGGTGCGCGGCCACGGCGGTGCCGATGCTGTAGCCGACGGCCTTGACCTGCTGCGGGCGGAAACGCTCGGTGAGTTTGTCGTAGATCAGTTCGGCGTCGGCATACATGGCGGTTTGGCCGGGCGTACCCTCGCTGGGTGGGGTGTGGCCGTTGGGGTAGCCACGGTAGGAGAAGGCGGCGATGGCGACGTCGTCTCTGTCTGGGTAGACCTCGGTTTTGAGGAAATTGGCGAAGCCGATGGGGTTGTGGCCGTTGCCGGGGAAGGCGAGGATGAGGTCGGTGGTAGGGCCTTCCGGCAGGAAGATGATGCCGTGGAGGGTGTGGCCCTCGGGTGTAGTGAGGGAGGTATATTCGAACAGCAGCTGCGGGTTGGGGGCAGCCACGGCGTTGACGCGCGCGGGCAGAATGAACCGCTGCTGGTTGAAATAGAGATAGGAGCCGAAGCCGAACAGCGTTAGGAGCAAGAGGGCGGCGAGGAGGTACATCAGGCGGATCATTTCGGCTTAACGGCTTGGGCGCGGGATTGTTCGGGGAGAGTGGCGAGTACTTGAGCTGGCACTTGCGTGGACTCGAACAGGGTGTAGGCAAAGGTGATGGTGTGGATGCCCTCTGGCAGGTTGGGGCTGACGGTGAAGGCCAGCGGCAACGTCAGAGGTTCTTTGGCCGGGTAGTGTTCTTCTTCGAAACAAAAGCACTGGCGGAGGTCGATGTAGGGGGAGACGTCTCCGCCCGGGCCGCCCATGGCGTAGAGCATGTGGACGGCGACACCGTTGAAGGCTTGGGGGCTAATATTTTCGGCCTGATAGGCCGTGAGCACCGGCTGGCCGACCTTGACGCGCATGGTGTAGGTGCGCGGGTGGAAGGTGACCGGCAGGCCTGCCTGCGTGTTGGCGGTGAAGCGGATAGTAACGGTGCGGTTGAGGTTGGCACCCGGTTTAATGGCGGCGGCGGGTGCGGAAGGCCCGGCGATGATTTGCGGCACCGGGATGCCGAAATGCTGGCACAGAATGCGGTAGAGCGGCACGGCGGCGATGGTGAGGCCGATGCCCCACACCAAGCCCACCAGGCACAGCAGCAGCGTGCGCAGCTGGGGCTTGCGGGGAGGATGGGGGGATTTATGCGCCATGCTTGTTAATACACCGCAAGAGCGGTGAGCAGCAAGCCCAAGGCGGCGGTGAGGAGGATTTCTGTCGGCCCGCCGGTGCGGAAGGCCATATAGGGGATGTGGTAGTCTCCGCCTGGGCGGCGGTAGGGCCAGAAGAGGGGGATGCCGCGGACGGTGAGGTAGTCTCCGGCCAGGTGGCTGAGGTAGCCGGTGATGAGCGCTATGACGGTGGCGGCGGTGAGGGATTCGACCTGCTGCCATGCCAACAGGGCCAATACGGCGGTGAGCAGCGCCACGGCCAGCAAGGAGTGCGTGAAGCCGCGGTGGCCGATGAGGGCTGCCACCGGGCGGCTGATGGATGGCAGCATGCGGCCGATTTGGGAGTTGGGGTGGTCGATATCCGGCAGCAGGGAACCGAGGGCGGCGGCGGCGAGGAGCTCTGGCAGCGGCACCTGGCCCGCAAGGTAGCTGGCCCCGGCGTAGGTGGCGAGGCCGAGGGCGATGTGACCGGGGGCGAGCATGGATTTTTGTGTTTAGTGTTTGGTGATGTGGGTTTGGGGATGGTGTTTTTAGAGGAAGCTGTCGATCACCATGGCGAGGAAGAGGAAGGCTAGGTAGAACAGGCTGCGGCGGAAGACGATTTGGGCGGGGGCGCGGGCCTGGGCGGTGGGTTGGGGGGCGTAGAGCAGCCGCCAGGCGGCCAGGCCCCACCAGCCGCCCAGGCCAAGGGCCGCCGCAGTATATAGCCAGCCCAGAGGTGCCAGTAGGCCGCCGAGCAGCGTGACAGGCACCAACAGGGTGAGGTAGCGGAGGATGGCGAGGCGGGTGGCGGGCTCGCCATACACCACCGGGTACATGGGGATTTTCGCGCGGGTGTAGTCGGCATTGGCCATGAGGGCGAGGGCCCAGAAGTGCGGGGGCGTCCAGAGAAAAATGACCGCGAACATGAGCCAGGGGATGGGGCTGAGGATGTCGTTTTGGACCGCCGCCCAGCCGACCAGCGGCGGGAAGGCACCTGCGGCACCACCGATGACGATGTTTTGTACCGTATGGCGCTTGAGCAGCATGGTGTAGATGAACACATAAAACAGCGCGCCGGAGAGGGCCATGGCGGCGGTGAGCAGGTTGGCCATGGCGGCGGCCAGGGTGCCCAGCAGGATGAGCGCAGTGCCGTAGGCCAGCACCGTGCGCGGGGCCATGCGCCCTGCGGGCAGCGGGCGGTTTTTAGTGCGCTGCATGAGAGGGTCGATGTCGCGGTCGTACCACATGTTCACGCTGTTGGCGCCCGCCGCCGAGAGCACGAGGCCGAGCGCGCCCCAGCCGATGGCGGGCAGGCTGATAAGCAGCAGGTTGAGGTTGCCCTTGGCCGCCACCAGCGAGCCGCAGACGCAGGTGATGGCCAGCAGGAGGATGATGCGGGGTTTGGCGAGCTGGAGAAGGTCAGTGAACAGTGGACAGTGAACAGTGAACAGGTTGGGCCCTTGCGAACCCATGGACTGAGGTTGCAACTGCCGGTTTTGGTGTTTAGCCATGGTAGCGGCCGTGTTTGCCGTAGCGGAGAGTGAACACCGCGCCCAGTGCGGCGAGCCACAGCAGCGTGCCCCAGCCGAGGTGGGCAATGCTGAGAGGATAGTAAAACTGCGGGTAGCTGGCAAAGCTGTAGAGCGTGGCAATGCCCAGCACCACCTGCCCCAGCACCATAACATGCACGTGCAGCGCCACCTTGCGTAGGGCGGGGGCGGTACGCTTGGCGAGTATGATTAACCCCACGCTGAGGGCAAAGGTGAGAAGCGCGTAGAGACGGTGCTGCATGTGGATGTGCTGGCCGAGGTCGGCTTTGGGGGAAGGCATCCATTGCCCCGCACAGCTGAACAGGCCGCCGCAGACCCCGCCCGCGTGGCTGGAGCTGACAAAGGCGCCGATGAGCATGGTGAGCCACACCAGCAGCGGCATGGCGTAGAACGCCCAACGGGTGACCACCGGGGCCGGAACGGCGGCAGCCTGCCCGCCGCTGGCCACCACCCGGCGCAGCCACGCCAGCGCGCCGAAGAACAGCATGGCGTTGCCGAGGTGGAGGACGACGCTCCAGTGAATATTCGATTTGAGCACGGTGAGCCCGCCGAGGCCGATTTGGGTGACCAGCAGGGCGACGGTGAGGCCGAGGGCGAGGGTTTCTTGCGGCAGGTTAAGCCCCTTGCGGATGCGGGCGATGGCCAGCGCCACGATAGCCAGCAGGCCGAAGCCGACCAGCGAGGCTAAGGCGCGGTGGCCCCACTCCAGCGCCACCTGCCACCAGGTGTAGTGCTGGCCTGCCACCATGTAGCCGCCGGGGATTTTGCTTTCCGGGAACGGCACGTAATAGCCGTAGCAGTGGGGCCAGTCCGGGCAGGCCATGCCGGCATCGTACACCCGGGTGGCACCGCCGACGATGATGAGCACGAAGGTGAACAGCAGGGTGAGGCGGATGAGGCGTAGGTAGAGATCCATGGCGCACAGACTAGGATAAAAAGGGGACAGTGAACAGTAGACAGTGAACAGGTTGTTGCCGGATTTAGGTGCGGGGGACGAGCAGCGTGGCGGTGAGGTTGGCGACGCTTTGCTTGAGCGGTTGCACCAGCGGCTTGAGGAGTGCGGGGAGCTCGGTCTCCAGCTTGTAGGGCAGGTTGAGGATGATTTGGCCGGTGCCGAACATGCCCGGTACTTCCGGGGTGTTCCAGCTGTAGTGCACCAGGTAGGTGGCGGGGATTTGCAGGGCTTTGAGGCTGTCGATGAGGTCTTGGCTGCGGCCACGGGGGTTGAGCAGCGGGTACCAGAGCATGATGGTGGTTTGGGGGGCTTTTTCCAAGATGGTTTTAATCGTTTCCACCGTATGGGGGTATTCGGATTTGACCTCGAAGGAGGGGTCTATCAGCACCGCGTTGCGCTGCCCGGCCTTGATGAGGGTGGGGATGAGGTGGTGGCCGTCGCCCGCATGGATATGGATATTCTGGGCGCGGCGCTGGGCGTGGGGGAAGGCCAGTTTCAGGTGTTCGAGTTCGGCGGGGTGGGCTTCGGCGAGGTGGAGGTGATCTTCCGGCCGCATGACATGCAGCGCCACGGCGGGGGAGCCGGGGATGGTGGCGAGTTTGCCGTTGGGGTTCAGGGCGTTGACGGCGGCTGTGTAGGCATTCTCGGGCATGTTCACCATGAGGCGTTGCAGGCCGGATTGATATTCGGGAGTTTTTTGAACCTCCGGCGCAGAGAGGCTGTAGAGACCGCGCCCGGCGTGAGTTTCGTAGACATGCAAAGGCCCGGGCTTGTGGGCCATGTGTGCCAGAATGTGCGCCCAGAGCGTGTGCTTGATGACATCGGCGGGGCCGCCGGCGTGGTAGGCGTGTTGGTAGGAAAGCATGTGTTTTCGTGTTTCGTATTTGGTGTTTGGCGTTGCGTTTTTGGGTTTGGGAGGCTGGTTTTGCCTTTGGCTGCTTGCCTGTTGGGGGTGTTATGGTAGCATTGCGGCGAAATAACAAGGGGAACTTGATTCATGGACATTATTTACAGCACACAAGCCAGCGCCACCGCGGGCCGAAACGGCAAGGCCGCCACCAGCGACGGGCGCCTGAACGTAACCTTAACCCACCCGGTGCAGCCCAACCGCCCGCCGGAAGGCACCGACCCCGAGCAGCTTTTTGCCTGCGCCTATGCCGCCTGCTTTGGCGGGGCGGTGGAATATGCCGCCAAAACCCTGGGCGCCGAACTGACTGCGCCTGTGCAGGTGGACAGCCGTGTAAGCTTGGGCAAGCTGCCGGAAAGTGAACTTGGTGGAGGCGGTTTTATGCGCTTCGGGATTGCGGTGGAGCTGGTGGTGCACCTGCAGGGCGTGGACGACGCCCAAGGCCAGCAGATTGTGGAGCGGGCGCACCAGATTTGCCCCTACAGCAACGCCACGCGCGGCCAGGTGGCGGTGGATATAACGGTGGTGGCGGTGCCTGCGGCGGCGTGAGGTGCACCTTGTGCCCTTTCATTCTGTTCAAGAGTTGCTTTATTGGGAGAGCGAGTAGCAGACGATATCGTAGATGAGACGATTGCCTTGGCTGTTGGCGCTTGCGCGGACAAAGGTAGTAGTGCTGGGGTCCCAATAGGCAATGAATACGTTGTTGGGCGATTTGAAGGTGCCGACCCTGTAGCTGACAAAGCCTTTATGATCGAGCTTGCGGCACGTGTTTTTGGCGGTGACATCTTCAGCTTTACAACTGCAATTGCCTCCCTTCCCGTCTCCACAGGTGAAATTGGCCGTGCCGCAATCGATTTCCGGCATATCGTAGGCTTGGGTCGTCACTTCGATATCGGCGGGAACCGGTGGGGGGACGCAGCCGTCGGCGTCTTTGGCGGGGTTGGTTGAGTCGGGCGAATAGAACTTAAGCTTGTTGTGACACACCTGATATTGGCCAAGCAGGGTGCTGAGAATTTCGTGCTGGGAGGCGATGCTGCTGACGCGGCCCTCGAGCGAGGTCCAGATCATTTCTTCGCGGAGATTATCGGTGCTGTCGGACTCGGCAGCCCCAGGCGCCTGCATGCCCCCAGCCCACGCGAGCAGGCACCATGAGGTGACAAGCAGGGTGCGGCGGATGCCGGTTTTCAGGCTGAGCATCGTTACCATTACGGAGTTGTCCCCTCTTCAACAATATCATAGCATGTCAGCGACTCGAGGCGGCGATTGTTCACCATCCCATTGTTGGCGCGGTAACGCACAAAGTTACCGCGAGCATCGTCCCAGCGCGCTATGTAGTTATCTCCCGGCGAAGAATAACCACCCACTTGGTAGCCACCGGCAGAGTGATAGCCCATTTTTTTACACGCCTGTTTGGCAGTGAGGTCGTCGGCATGACAAGCGCAGCTACCCGGGCAAGTAAAGCCTTCTCCGCTACAATTGATGCCAGACCGGCTGAGATTGGTGGTGAGGAGCCCAAGATTGGCCGGAATGAGGCCTCCCACGCAATTGTCGGCGTCTTTGCCGGGGTCGGTGGACGTGGGTGCGTAGAAGCGTTGGCGGCTTTCGCACAGCAGCACATTGGCGAGGCGGGTTTCCAGGGAGGCATTCTGGGAAGACAGGCTGCCCATACGTGCGGTGAGGGCGGTCCACATGGCGTCGGTGGAGAGGTTACCGCCGGATGCGTTGGTTTCGATCGCCTGAAGAGGGGCGATAAACGCGGAGAGGGCGAGACACACCCCGAGCAACAGGCGGTGGCGTGAGGTCATGAGGTGGGATTTTTCCATACGTGGGATCTCGTGGTGCATTTATTTGCAGCCATCGGCGCGGGGGTTGTTGGCGGGGGCATAAAACATGCTCTGAGCGGCGCAGGCCTTCAGGCTATCGAGTTTTTCCATCACCAGCGTGTTGCTGGCATCCATGCCGTCCATACGGGTGCCGAAGCTGCTCCAGTTGACGGTGTTGGTGGTGACTTGCCGCACGGCGCCTTCTTGCGCATGGGGGGATGCGGCTGCGCTGCCGAGCACGACGAGGGCGCAAAGCCATGGAGTCTTCATAGTTTAAGTATAGGCGCGGGGGCGGGGCGGTGCAAGGTGGGGGGTGTGAATGCGGTGAGGGGTGTGTTGGAAATGCGAGATGTGCAGCTGCCTGGTATGTTTTTGCTAAGTATATATAATATTTATTATTAATATTATATTGACATGCCTCTTTAAATTATGTATACATCCATCGACCGCAGGTTCATTTCCCTCCTAACTGGGATTTCCGTTTCTCGTGCTTGGCCCTGCGGGGAGGCATGACAACGTGCTGCAGTCGTTCCGCAACCACCCCGTGAGGGGGTTCAGTGGTCTCCGTTAAAGCCCGAAGGGCCGCCAGGGTAACCCCCTAGCTGGAAGCCGCTGGATAGGGTCTTGGAAAGGACCTTGCAATGCCGCATAAGATTACTGTTGATGCTCTCCTGCAGGATCTGCAGATGAGTGGGCCGTACGCCTTGACTTCGCTGGTCAACGCCTACCTGGGCGACCAGCCAGTTACGGCACAGGTGCTGAAGAACAATTCATCGGTTCATCAGTACGTCAACAACAACGGCCAGCTGATGCCGCTGACGAAGGCTGCGGTGGCCGCGCTGCTGGAGCAGCCCGAGTGGGCTGAGCACCCGGTGGTGCAGGCGGCGGTGGCGCTGCGGAAGGTGCCGGAAGCTGAGATGACGGCTGATGAGAGGATGGTGTCGCACGCCATGAACGACATCACCTACTTCCATCGCCATTCTGGCGACACCGAATACAGCCGGGCAATCTGGCTGAGCGTCTACACCGGGCAATCCATACCGCCCTCAACCCGGGCTACGGCGGGTGCGTTCTACCGCGAGTATGTCGTCGACGGCCATCTGGTGCCGGTGGCGCGCATGGCGGCCGAGCGGCTGATCGCCGAGGGCAAGGCGCCGAGCCGGGAGATTCTGGGGCTCACGCCGGTGTACGAGGTACGGATTCAGTTCCCCACTGCGGCGGCGGCTACGGCCTTCCTTGCCCGCTGGAAGGACGACATCGGGCACCGCCTCTATGCTGCCACCCAGCGGTTGTTGGGCGGAAGGCCCTGACCGAACGAACGAGACAGCGAAGCGCCGGGGGGAACCCCGGCGCTTTGGCTTTGGCGGTTAGCTTATTCGCCGCTGCGGCGCATGCGTTTGCGGGCGTTGGCGTCCAGCCCCTTTTTGCGCAGGCGGATGTTCTGGGGGGTGACTTCCACCAGCTCGTCTTCCTCGATATACGTCAGGCCATATTCCAGCGTGATTTGGCGGGGTGGGGTGAGGCGCACGGCGTCGTCTTTGCCCGCAGCGCGCACGTTGGTGAGCTTTTTGGCGTGGGTGGGGTTGACCTCCAGGTCGTCCGTCCGGCTGTTTTCGCCGATGATCATGCCGTCGTAGACCTCGACTCCGCCCTGGATAAACAGGACGCCACGGGCTTCGAGTTCGTTGAGGATATAAGGCGTTGTGGTGCCCTGCGCCATGCTGACCAGCACGCCGTTGCGGCGGCCGGCGGGGTTGCTTTTCACCGGGCCGTACTCTTTGAACTGGCGGGTGAGGATGCCGGTGCCGCGCGTGTCGGTGAGGAACTCGCTGCGGTAGCCGATCATCCCCCGGCTGGGGCCGACGAAGACCAGGCGTTGCTTGCCGTGGTGGTCGGAGATCATGTTGACCATTTCGGCACGGCGGAGGCCCATTTTCTCCATGACGACGCCGGAGAATTCTTCGTCGACGTCGACGATGATGTCTTCATAAGGTTCTAATTTTACGCCATTTTCTTCTTTGAAAATGATTTCCGGGCGGGAGATGGAGAGTTCGAAGCCTTCGCGGCGCATGGTTTCGATGAGAACACCAAGGTGGAGTTCGCCACGGCCCATGACGCGGAAGGATTCGGCGGTGCTGCCCTGGCTGACGATGAGGCCGACGTTGGTTTCGGCTTCGGCAAACAGGCGGTTGCCAATTTCGCGCGAGGTGAGGCGTTTACCTTCCCGGCCGCAGAGGGGGGAGTCGTTCACGCCGAAGGTCATCATCATCGTGGGGGGGTCGATTTCCACCGCCGGGAGGGCTTTGGTGATGGAGGGGTCGCAGATAGTGTGCGAGACAAAGGCGTTGGCCAGCCCGGCGATGGCGACGATATCGCCTGCGGTGGCTTCTTCTCCGGCAATTTTCTTCAGCCCCTGGAAGTTGAAGACCTGCACCACTTTGCCGCGGTCGACTTCGTTGCCGTGGGTATCCAGCGCCTTGATGGCCTGGTTTTTGCGCACCACGCCGCTGTAAACGCGGCCCGTGGCGATACGGCCAACGAACTCGTTGCGTTCCACCATGCTGACAAGCATCTGGAACGGGGCCTTGTTGTCGGCCACCGGGCCGGGCACGTGCTTGACGACGAGGTCGAGCAGCGCGAAGCAGTCGGAAGTGGGTTTTTTGTAGTCGTCGGAGACCCAGCCGTCGCGCCCGACGGCGTAGAGAATGGGGAAGTCGAGCTGTTCGGAAGTGGCGCCGAGGCTGTCGAAGAGGTCGAAGGTTTCGTTCACCACTTCGTCCGGGCGGGCGTCGGAGCGGTCGATTTTGTTAATCACCAGAATGGGGCGCAGGCCCAGTTGCAGGGCCTTGCCGAGCACAAATTTGGTTTGCGGCATGGGGCCTTCGGAGCTGTCGACCAGCAGCACGCAGCCGTCGACCATACCTAAGATACGCTCGACTTCGCCGCCGAAGTCGGCGTGTCCGGGGGTGTCGACCACATTAATGCGCGTGCCCTTGAAGTTGATGGCGGTGGTTTTGGCCAGAATGGTGATGCCGCGCTCGCGCTCGATGTCGTTACTGTCCATGGCGCGTTCGGCCACCTTCTCGTTCTCGGCAAAGGTGCCGGTTTGCTTGAGGAGGGCGTCGACGAGGGTGGTTTTCCCGTGGTCGACGTGGGCGATGATGGCGATATTGCGGATATCGGTGCGGCGGTGTTGTGTCATGCCCGGCTTGTAGCTTGAATCGTGTTTGAATGTCCAGTGTTAAGTGTTTTTGCGAGAAACGCTTAAATTGGAGGCTTGTATTTGAGGCTTGCAATTTAGGCAGGCATGCCCCATATGCTCGGGAGCACTTCAAGAGCCTTTTTGTATTTTAGGTTCAGGCGCCGGGGCCACGCCCCACCAACCGCAGCCAGATACGGACCCTAAGAACCGTACGAGCGCCGCACCGAAAACGAAAAGGACTACTCTCATGACACAGGCCATGCCCACCGTGGTATTCTCTGACTTTATGCTTAACCCCCTGCTGCACAAGGCGATTGCCGATGCCGGGTATAGCACCCCTACCCCCATTCAGGCCGCCACCATACCCGGTATTTTGGAAGGCCGCGACGCCATGGCCTGCGCCCCCACCGGCACCGGCAAAACCGCAGCGTTTGTGCTGCCGGCGCTGAACCGCATTTTAAGTGGGCCCGCCAAAGGCCGCGGCCACGGCCCCCGCGTGCTGGTGCTGACCCCTACCCGCGAACTGGCCGAACAAGTGGTGGCCAGTGTGAAGGTGTTTGCCCGCCATGCGCGGGTGAGCAGCGGGATTATTATCGGTGGTGTGAGCTACGGCCCGCAATATAAGCTGCTGAGCAACCCGCTGGACATGCTGGTAGCCACGCCGGGGCGCCTGATTGACCACCTGAACGAGCGCAAAATTGACCTGAGCCGCGTGGAAATGCTGGTGCTGGACGAAGCCGACCGCATGCTGGACATGGGCTTTTTGAAGCCGGTGGAAAAAGTGATTGCCGCGCTGGCCAGCAAGCCGCAAACCCTGCTGTTTAGCGCCACCTTTGAGACCGCGATTGAAAAAGTGGCCCAGCGCGTGCTGGACAACCCGGTGCGGGCGCAACTGGCGGCGGCCCAGCAGAAGCATATCTCGATTACTCACCACGCCTATATGGTGGACAACACCGGCCACAAGCAGGCGCTGCTGAACAAGCTGCTGCGCGAAAAGGATGTGGCGCAGGCGATTATCTTTACCGCCACCAAGCGGCTGGCCGACCAAGTGGCTAAAACCCTTTACGACAAAGGTTTTGCCGCTGCCGCGTTGCATGGCGACATGAAGCAGAACCAGCGCAAACGCACGCTGGAAGGCCTGCACAGCGGCAAGCTGCAAGTGCTGGTGGCCACCGACGTGGCTGCGCGCGGCCTGGACGTGAAAAACCTGAGCCACGTATTTAACTATGACCTGCCCAACCTGGCCGACGATTTTACCCACCGCATTGGCCGCACTGGCCGTGGTGGAGCGGTGGGGATTGCCATCAGCCTGGTGGCACCGCCAGACCTGCCGCTGCTGAAGGAAATTGAAAAGCGCCAGGGTAAGCCCTTTGCGTTTATCAGCTTTGAAGGCATGGAGCCGGTGCTGAGCGAGCGCGACTTTAGGGCGCTGGTGCCGACCGAACCGCCGCCGGGCCGCCCGAAGCCGAAAGGCCGTGGCTTTGGTGGCAACAAAGGCGGCGGTGGTGGCCATGGTGGTGGATTCGGCCAGCGCAGCGGCGGCGCCCCGCGTGGCGAACGCAGCTTTGGCGGCAGCAAAAACGGCAGCGGCGGTGGCCACGGTGGTGGCTTTGGCCCCAAGCGTGAGGGCGCCCCCCGCCGCGAGCGCCCGGCCAGTGGCGGGCGGCCGCAGCGCCGTGGCGACAGCCGCTAGGTTTGTTGCCTGACTGGAGGCCGTCTGCTCTGGACGGCCTTTTGTTTTGCCCCTAAGCTGCCCGGCATGTGCGGAATTGCCGGATTTTACCTGAAACAAGGCCACCAGGCCGATGCAGCCACGGCCGGTAAGCTGGCCCGTGCGCTGGCGCATGCCCTAGAACACCGAGGGCCCGATGGTGAAGGCCTGTGGTTGCAAGGGGCGATGGCGCTGGTGCACCGGCGCTTATCCATTATTGATGTGGAAGGTGGGCGCCAGCCGCTGTTTGCGGCCAACACTACCGTGGCCGGGGTGATGAACGGCGAGATTTACAATTACAAAGCGTTGCAGGAGCAAGCGGTGCAGGACGGTGCCCAGCTTGTGACACGGAGTGACAGTGAGCCGTTTTTTCATCGGGTGGCGCAGGTGGGCAGCGGTGCCGCGCTGGAGGAACTGCAAGGCATGTTTGCGCTGGCGGTAGCCCAACCCGCAGGTGGCACGCTAGAGCTGGCGGTAGACCGCTTTGGCATTAAGCCGCTGTATTATTGCGAAACCAGTGTGGGTTTTGCTTTTGCCAGCGAACCCAAGGCCCTGCTGCACGCGGGGTGGGTGCGGCCCGAGGTGAATGCGCCGTTGCTGGGCGGGCTGCTGAACAAGCACTCCAGCACCGGGGCGGAAACGCTGTTTAAGGGGATATTCCGGCTGTTACCGGGCGAACACCTGACGGTGAAAGACGGCACGGTGGTGGCGCGCCAGCGGCGCCTGCCGCGCATGGCCGCGCCGGTTGCGCCGGAAGGGGATATGGTGGCGCAGTTTGGTGCGCGGTTTACCGAAGCGGTAGCCCGGCATTTGGTGGCGGATGTGCCGTTTGGGCTATTGTTGAGCGGTGGGCTGGATTCTTCGGCCATACTTTGTGCCATGAAGGAGCTGGGCGCGCCGCTGGTGGCTTATACGGCGCATATTGGCGAAGGCCGCGTGGATGAAGCCACCGCCGCCGCGGCGCTGTGCGCCAAGGTGGGTGCTGAGCACGTGGTGGTGCCCTACGGGGAGGAGGATTTTTGGCCCGGCGTGGTGGAGATGGCCTGGGCGATGGACGACCTGACCACCGACTATGCCGCCTTGCCGCTGCTGAAGCTGACGCGGCGCGCGCGGGCGGATGTGAAGATTTTGCTTTCCGGCGAGGGTGGCGATGAGATGCTGGGAGGGTACTCCGGCTACCGCAAAAAGCGCGGTTTGCTGTGGCGCTGGAAGCAGCGGCGGGCGGGCGATGCGGCGGCGTTCCGGTGGTTGTTCCGGCAGCCGGTGGTGATGCCGGAGGCGCCCCCCCTGCCCTGGGGCAGCGCTGGCTTGAGCGAGCTGCAAACCCGCCAGTTGGCCGATGTGAACGGCTGGCTGCCCCACGACCTGCTGCTGAAGCTGGACCGCACCACCATGGTGAACGGGGTGGAAGGGCGGGTGCCGTTTTTGGATGACCGTTTTGCCCCCTGGGCCTTTGCCCTGCCCGATGCCGCCAAGGTGCACCAGCACGGGCCGCACGATTACGGTAAATATATTCTCCGCCAGCATTTGGAGAGCCTGGGCCATGGCGAAATGGCGTGGGCGCGCAAACAGGGCTTTAGTGTGGCGGTGGGGGCGTTTATGCAGCGGCACCCCGGGCGCGTGCGCGCCATGTGGCAGGCGAGCGAGACTGTGCAGCGTTTGCTGAAGCCGCAGGCGGCCGAGAGCTTGCTGGGCGGGTTGCGCCACCCGAAGACGGCGAATTTGAGTTTTTCTCTGCTGCTGGTGGCGGTGTGGGAGCTGCTGCATGTGCAGGGGGTGGGGCGTGATGAGGTTTTGGAACGGATGATGCGGGGTTAGCCGCACACTTTAAAGCTGGTTAAATATCTTACCAAATTCTTCCTATTCTTAGATTTCCAGGACGTGCTGGGGAGAGGTAGGGTTGGTGCCTGAGAGGATTATGGAGCCGCGTTGTTGGGGGTTCGTGCTTGTATTTTCGAGATCCCGGGTCTGGGCGGGGGCCCCAAATTTGTTCCAAATTTGGCCCCGCCACAGCCCGGGAAACAGTGCGAGATTACGTTAAACAGCTTTAGACGGTGGCGACGGTGCGGAGTTTGGCGCGGGGGGAGACTTCGGTTTGCGACAGCACGGCGACGGAGGGGAGGCTACGCTCTATCAGCAACCGTGCAAAGGGGCGCGCGGTGGGCGAGGTGAGCAGGATGGGCGAGGTGCCGCTGTTGAACTGGCGGGTGAAGGTGTCGGACGCGGCGCGGAGGAAGGTTTGGATTTTTTCCGGCGCCATGGCGAGCTGGCGCTCGCCGCCTTCGCCCTGCGTGATGATGGCGTCGGTGAATTCCCTCTCCCAGGCCGGAGAGAGGGCGATGATGGGCATGACACCATCTGGCCCCAGGTGCTGGGCGGTGATTTGGCGGGCGATGCGGCTGCGGACGTGCTCGGTGAGCAGGGTGAGGTTGCGCAGGCCGGGGGAGACTTCGGCCAGCGCTTCGAGAATTCCGGGGAGATCGCGGATGCTGACTCTCTCCCGCAGCAGG
Organism: Proteobacteria bacterium UBA6156; assembly: GCA_002422365.1. Lineage (GTDB taxonomy): Bacteria > Pseudomonadota > Alphaproteobacteria > UBA2136 > UBA6156 > UBA6156. Next base: position 1,833 of record DIUO01000017.1, on the reverse strand, counting down.
TTTTGCAGCACCTTTTGCAGGATGGGTTTAGCGATTTTTTCGGGTACCAGTTCGTCAATCAGTTTGCCATGGGTGCCGCGCAGTTCGTCGAGGAGCTTGTCGAGCTCGCTGCGGGTGAGGAGGTCGGCCAAGTTGTCCTTCACGATTTCGGTGAGGTGGGTGACGACCACGTTGGCGTTATCCACCACCGTATAGCCGTTGAACTGGGCGTTTTCGCGCTGGGTGTCGGCGATCCATTTGGCGGGCAGGCCGAAGGTGGGTTCGACCGTGTCGCGGCCTTCGATGCGCGGGGCGTTGCCGCCGGAGGGATCCATGGCGAGCAGGAGGCCGGGCTCCAGCGCGCCGCCGCCGGCCTTGGTTTCTTTAATAAAAATTTGGTAGTCGCCGGGTTTGAGCTGCAAGTTATCTTGAATGCGCACCGAGGGGATGACGAAGCCGAGGTCGCGCGCCAGCTGGCGGCGGGTGGCCTTGATTTGCTCGGTGAGGCGGCCGCCCTTGGATTCGTCGATGAGGTTGAGGAGGCCGTAGCCGAGCTCCAGCCGCAGGGTATCGACATGCAGCAGGCTGGCCAGCGGTTGCTCGGTAGGGGCGGCGGCGGCCTGTTTTTCCACCGCCTTTTCGGCAATGGCGGCGACTTTGGCTTCTTGCTCTTCTTTCCTTTGGTTTTGCAGCACGTACCAGCCCGCCGCACCCATGCCGAGGGAGAGCATCCAGAAGGGCAGAAGCGGCATATCCGGCAGCAGCGAGATGATGAACACCAAGCCGCTGGCGGCAAACAGCGCGCGCGGGCTGCTGGCCATTTGGCCAAACACCACCGTACCCGCGCCCTGGGTGGTGCCGGACTTGGCCACCAGCATACCGGCGGCGATGGAGATGGTGAGGGCGGGGATGTAGGCGACCAGGCCGTCTCCCACCGTGAGCAGCACGTAGCGGTTGGCGGCGTCGGCGACGCTCATGCCCTGTTGCATGGTGCCGACCACGATACCCATGATGACGTTGATGGCGGTGATGATCAGCCCGGCGATGGCGTCTCCGCGCACGAATTTGCTGGCACCATCCATGGCGCCGAAGAAGCCGGTTTCTTGTTCCAACTCGCTCCGGCGGGTGCGGGCCTGGTCTTCGTTGATGAGCCCGGCGTTGAGGTCGGCGTCGATCGCCATTTGTTTGCCGGGCAAGCTGTCGAGCGTGAAGCGGGCGGCGACCTCGGCAATACGGCCGGAACCCTTGGTGATGACGATGAAGTTGACCAGAATGAGCACGGTGAAGATGACCAGCCCGATGACGAAATTGCCGCCCATGATGACGGTGCCGAAGGCCTCGATAATTTTACCGGCGGCGGAGGCGTTCTGGTGGCCGCCTTCGAGAATCAGCCTTGTGGAGGCGACGTTGAGTGCCAGGCGGAAGGTGGTGGTGACCAGCAGCAGCATGGGGAAGGACGTGAACTCCAGCGCGCGCTTGACGAACATGACGGTGAGCAGGATGAGCAGGCCGAGCGTGATGTTGGCGGCGATGAAAATATCCATGAGAAACGCCGGCAACGGCACAAAGAACATGACGATGAGCCCGATGACGCCCATGGCCAGCAGGACATCTTTCTGCTGGGCGTTGGCGAGGAGGGCGCGGAGTTCCATGGCGAAGCTGGAGGGGATGATTGTTCTCGTTTCTGGGCTTAACTTTGCCTGAAATAGCTGGTTTTGGGAATATCAATTCCGGCCAAATTGGGCATAATTACGCTACGCGTTCTCGCGCCTTCGTTATGGGGCTTCGCCCCTCACTCTCGGCGGCCGGGTGTTCCCCCGGCGCCCCCCTCTTAGTACTAGGGGGAGGGGAGAC
>DIUO01000029.1 GCA_002422365.1 Proteobacteria bacterium UBA6156 | reverse complement strand
CCGGCCATATACGCCGCCGCATCCACCTTCTCACCCCCGCCCCCAAACAAGCTCCCTTGCCCGCTCACCCGCGCCTCGTGGCAAGCCGCCCCATAGGCCAGCAACGCTTCCATGTTGCTAAACAACCAGTCACGGCGGCTATCCAGCCCATCCAGCGCCCCAGCCTTAATCAGCACTTCCAGTTGGCGCTTGTTCATCACGCTCGGCTCCAGCCGCGCCATAAAATCCCATACCGAGGCAAACCGCCCCTTCGCCGCCCGCTCCGCCACCAGCGCCCGCATGGCCTCTTCCCCCGCGCCCTTCAGCGCCGCCAAAGCATGCCGCACGGCTTTTCCGTCCAGCGTATCTTCCACCGCAAACATAACAGTCGAAGCATTCACATCCGGCGGCAAAAGCTGGCTACCCATCTTACCCAGCTCCAGGCGGTAGCGCATCAATTTGTCGTGGTTCCCCCGGTCATAGGTCATGGTGGCGGCCATAAACTCATGCGGATAATTCGCTTTAAGATACGCCGTCTGGAAACTAATCAGCGCATAAGCAATCGTGTGCGCCTTGTTAAACCCATAGCCAGAGAACTTATCCATCAAGTCAAAAATCGCGTTGGCTGTCGCCTCATCAATCTGGTGCAGCTCCGCCGCGCCCGTCACAAACTTCGCGCGCTCCTTGGCCATTTCATCGGCCTTTTTCTTCCCCATCGCGCGGCGCAGCATATCGGCCCCACCCAGGGTGTAACCCGCCATGTCGCGCGCCATTTGCATAATTTGTTCCTGGTACACCGGCACGCCATAGGTCACCTCCAGCGCAGGCTTTAATATCTCATGCGGATACTCTGCCTCCTCCCGCCCCAGCTTCCGGTTCACATAATCGTCCACCATCCCCGTGCCCAACGGGCCGGGGCGGTAGAGGGCCAGAATAGCCGAAAGCGCCTCCATATCATCGGCCTGCATTTTTTTGGTCAGCTCGGTAATGCCGCCGCCTTCAATCTGGAACACCCCCAGCGTCAACCCCTGCTTCAGCATCTCATAGGTTTTGGCATCGGTCAGGTCAGCCTTCATAATGTCAAAATCGGGCTTATAGGTCGCCTTCACGGCGTTCTCGGCCATCCGTATCGTGCTCAGCGTCTTCAGCCCCAAAAAGTCGAACTTCACCAGCCCGGCGTATTCCGAATCATTCATGCTAAACTGCGTCACCGGCATCGGCGCCCGCGGGTCAATGTAAACCCCACACACCTCATCAATCCGACGGTCGGCAATAATCACCCCGGCGGCGTGGGTGCTGGCGTGGCGGTAGCAACCTTCCAGTTGCAGGGCGGTATCCACCAGCCGCCGCACATCCTCTTCTTCGTCGTAGCGGGCTTTAAGGCGCTCATCGCTGTCCAGCACCTCCTGTATCGGCGGTGGGTTGGCCCCTTCGGGTATAAACGCCGCCACCTGCCCCACAAAGCCATAGGGCATGCCCAGCACGCGGCCCACATCGCGCAGGCACGCCTTGGCTTTCAGCGTCCCAAACGTAATGATGTTCGCCACCCGGTCTTCCCCAAAACGCTTGCGCACATAGGCAATCACCTCATCGCGGCGGTCTTGGCAAAAGTCCACGTCAAAGTCCGGCAGGCTCACCCGGTCGGGGTTCAAAAACCGCTCAAAATAAAGCTCCCAGCGTATCGGGTCCAAATCCGTAATCTCAAGGCTCCACGCCACCAAGCTCCCAGCCCCGCTCCCCCGGCCCGGCCCCACGGGTATCCCATTCCCCTTGGCCCACCGGATAAAGTCGGAGGTTATCAAAAAATACCCCGCAAACCCCATACCAACTATCACATCCAGCTCATACGCAAGCTGCTTTTCATACTTCTCTTTGGCGCCCGCCCGCGCCTCCTCGCCATCACACAGCGGGTAAACATAATCCTCCAGCCGCCGCTGCAATCCGGCATAACTTTCGGCCTTAATCACCTCGGTTACCGGCGTGTCGCCACTAAACTCCCACACCGGCATAAACATCTGCTTCACACTCACGGCCGAAAGTAAAAACGCACACTTCTGCGCAATCGCCACCGTGTTGGCGGTTGCATCCGGCAGGTCGGCAAACGCCGTCAGCATGTCCTCTTCACTCCGCAAATGGTGGTTGGGCGTAAACCGCCTGCGGTTGGGGTCATCCATAGTCGTGCTGTCGCCAATGCCAATCAGCACTTCAAACGCTTCCAAATCCGCCGCCTTGGCAAAGCGGCAATCGTTGCTCGCCACCAGCGGCAAATCCAGCTTGGCGGCCAGCTCGCGCAGGCCCACTTCAGTCTGTTTTTCCTCCACACCCTTTTGCCCTGGCCAGCCATGCCGCTCCAGCTGCACATAAAACCGCCCCTCAAACGCCGCCGCCAAGGCTTGCGCCAGCTCATCGGCACTTTGCGTTTGGGTATCTTTGGGCCCAAGCGCCCGGGGCAGCAACCCTCGCCCATAATGCCCGCTCAGGCACACCAGCCCGGCGTTCAGCTCCAGCACCTTGTCCAGCGCAATGCCGGCATCGCCTTTGTCCAGCTTTCTAAACTGGCTTTCACTCACCAGCTTGGCCAGGTTTTTCCAACCTTCCTCATTCATCACCAGCAGCGGCAGGTGGGCAATGTGCTCCACGCTCTGCACCGCACTCAGCTTTTCTTCCACAATTACAGGCAATTCACAGCCTAAAATCGGCTGAATCCCCACCCCCGGCAGATACTTACTCGCCTCCACCATGCCAAACAAATTGCCCAGGTCGGCAATCCCCAGCGCGGCGAACCCGGCTTTATCGGCCACCTTGGCCATTTTCTTCAGCGGAATCATCCCCTCAAGCAGGCTAAAACTGCTTTTACACGTCAAATGAACAAATCGCGGGGCCCCCATACTCTCTTATACCTAACTTAGCCCTTCCCATAAAGCCAATCCTTCGCTAAAAGTGCCTTACTGCACATCGTTTCCCAAAAGGTAAAGCCATGTCGCACCTTACATCCCTCCCCCCGGTTACGGTCCATGTTTTCGAGGAAGTACCCGACATCAGCGACGCAAAGCGCGCCGTCTACCTCCGCACAAGGAAATCCGACTGTAATTATCAATTGTTAGAGGACAATATATTCGGCCTTTCCCTCTGGGGCCTTCCCACGCCATTCATGTGCCAACTTCAGCCAACTTCGCAGAAAGTAGAAGGGGTAATGCTCAACTGCTATCAGCCCGAGTGTCGGTTGCCTGTGGCCGAAAACTATCTCCCTCAATGGGTTGCCCTCTTCAATTCTATATCCCACGGCACTATCTTGCTTCCCTTGTTCGCAGGGGTAAGCCCTCCCACACCCTTCGTTCGCGAGAGAGTCATCTTCCCAAAGGAATATGTTGACGAAGCCCGGCAAGAAATCCTTCGCGGCCATCATTTGGTCTATTACGACTACACACCCCGCAAACAACCTCTGCCACCCCGGCAAACCAACGCTACGGGCCTCTTGGTCAGCGCAACTTTCAAAGCTGCCTGACCCCCGAAACCGACAAGGCCCGCATCAGCGGGCCTTCGTCAATTCGCCCTTACATCCGGCTCAATTTACCCTCATCCATCCGGTAAACCCCATCACACCGCCGCGCCAGCTCCATATTGTGCGTCACAATCAGCGCGCTCATACCCTCATCCTTAATCAGCCGGAACAACATCGCCACCACCTCATCCGCCGTGTGGGGGTCAAGGTTGCCGGTGGGTTCGTCGGCCAGCAGCAGCTTGGGCTTGTTCATCAGCGCGCGGGCCACCGCCACACGTTGTTGCTCACCACCACTCATTTGGGTGGGGTAATGGCCCATGCGGTGGCCCAGGCCCACGGCTTTCAGCAAGCCTTCCGCGCGCGCCACGTCCGGCTTGCGGCCACCAATCGTCATCGGTAAAAACACGTTCTCCAGCGCCGTAAATTCGCGCAATAAATGGTGAAACTGATACACAAACCCAAAATTCGCATTGCGCAAGCCCGCCACCGCATCATCATCCAGCTTGGCCACATTGGCGCCAGCCACCATCACATCGCCCGCATCGGCTTTATCCAGCAACCCCGCCACATGCAGCAACGTGCTTTTGCCGCTGCCGCTGGGGCCCACAATCGCCACACTTTTCCCTGCCGGAATCGTCAAATCCACCCCTTCCAGCACATTCACCCGGCCAGCACCCTCGCCATACCAACGCCCAATCCCCCGCAATTCCAATACGGGCTGGCTATCTGCAATCTTTTTACCCATGCCGCCCAGTCCTGTTCACTGTTACCTGTTCACTGTTCACTGTTTTACCCCCTCCTCAGCAACTCCACCGGGTTCAACTTGCTCGCCTTCCAAGCCGGATACAAACTCGCCAGCACCGTCAGCACCATCGCCATGCCAATCACGTTCAGCATGTCGGTGGCACTAATTTTGCCCGGCAACTCGCTCAAAAAGTACACTTCACTGGGGAAGAGATTCACCCCTGTCAGCGCCCGTATACCATCCACCACATCGGCCATGCGCCACACAATCAGCATGCCCAGCGCCAGGCCTCCGGCCACACCCAGGCCCCCCAGCAACAGGCCATTAAAAAGGAAAATCCGCCGTATCTGCCCCTGTGTCGCCCCCATGGTGCGCATAATGGCAATGTCGCTCATTTTATCGTTCACCAGCATCATCTGGCCGGTAATAATATTAAACGCCGCCACCACAATAATCAGGCTCAAAATAATAAACATCGTCACCCGCTCCACCTGCAGGGCGCGGAAGAACTCCGCATTCGCCACCGTCCAGGGTATCAGCGTCACATCCATATCGCTCTCGGCAAAGCGCTCGGCCACGGCGGCAATCTGCGGCGCCAGCTCATCAATCCGCTGCGGGTCGGTCAACCGAATCTCCACCGCGTCCACACCCTCCTGCCGCCCTAAAAAGCGCTGCACATCCGCCAGCCGCCCCAGCACCAGGGCATTGTCAAACTGAATCATCCCCACCGTAAACGTGCCCGCCACACCAAATTGGCCTGTGCGGGGTATAAAACCCACCAGCGTGCGCGCCCCTTCCGGGCTCAGCAAGGTTACGCCACCGCCGGGCAGCAGCCCCAGCTGCCGCGCCAGGCCACTGCCCACCAGCAGGCTGTCCGGCTCGCCAAGGTTATCCCCCAGCACCACGGCATTGCCGCCCATCTCGGCCAGCGGGTCACCTTCCACCCCACGTAAAAAGGCGCCTGTGGCCCGCCCCTGCGCGGTCACCATCACCTGCCCGCTCACATAGGGGGTGGCCTTGGCCACACCTTCAATCTTCTGCAATTCATCGGCCATCACGCGGGCAGCCGGGGCCTGCAAACCGGCCACTTGCAAGGTGGCATGGCCACTCACGCCCAAAATACGGTCCATCAGCTCCTGCCTAAAGCCGCTCATCACCGCCAGCACCACAATCAGCGCCGCCACACCCAGCATAATGCCCAGCACGCTGAACATCGTCACCACGCGCGTAAAACCCCTGCGGCTGCGCAAATAGCGGCGCACCACAAGGCTCACAAATCCATGTCTCATCATGGCCTCTTTCCTAGCACATCCCGGTTGTGTCCGGCCATCGGTTTCGGCGGCACACGCTGCAAACGCCTCATTTGTGGTCATTTAGTCACAAGGCTGCACGTTTCAAGAAACAATCCCCTCTCTCAGCCATTACCCCTGCACACCACAACCAGAGAGAGCACCGCCATGAAATCCATCAACAGCGCAGCCAAACGCCGCATCAGCCAGGCCGATTGGCACCTCAGCCGCCTGCTGCTCGATGAAGACGCCTTCCTGGCCCGTGCCTCAGTGCACGACCTCACCCGCGCCGTGCTCTACTTCCGCGAGCAAGCCGCGCGCGCCACCAGCCCACAATTGCGAGACTTCTTCCTCGACCGCGCCAACCAATTCGCCTTCCGCAGCGCCGCCACCATGCGCATCCACAGCTCCGCCCGCCGTTAAGCCGACTAGGTATGTTAAATATTGGTATTTCATATAAGTTAATGTTGAGCAGAGCATTCCGGCCCCACCGTGCCTTGGGGTCAGGTTTGCCGAAAAATCCTATTTTTCGTGCAAACCTCCCACCAGGCACCACCCTTACCCATCCCCAGCACTTCCTGTAAATACAAGCACCTTCTTCACTCTTTTTCATCTAAAACAGGGCAACAACCCTTGCCCCGTGGGCCTGAAAAGCCTATACCGAGGCCATGACCCTCAACCTCACCGACCTCGGCGTCACCCTGCCCCCCTTGGTGCCGGGCAAAACGCCGCAAGAGACCACCGTAGTGGTGGCGATGAGTGGCGGCGTGGACAGCTCCGCCACCGCAGCTCTCTGCAAGGCGGCAGGCTATAACACCATCGGCATGACGCTCCAACTCTGGGACTATACTCCAGCATCGAATGGCGGCAAAGCCAAAGAATTCGGCACCTGCTGCGCGCTCGACGACGTCTACGACGCCCGCCGCGTCTGCCAAACCATCGGCATCCCGCACTATGTGCTGAACATGGAAAGCGCCTTCAAAGCAGCGGTGATAGATGATTTTGTCGAAACTTACCTCGCCGGCGCCACCCCCATCCCCTGCGTGCGCTGCAACCAGCGCATCAAGTTTGTCGAGCTTCTCGACAAAGCCAAATCCCTCGGCGCCGATGTCCTCGTCACCGGCCACTATGTCATCAAAGATACCGTCAACGGCCAACCCGTCATCCGCCAGGCGGAAGACGGCGCGAAAGACCAAACCTACTACCTCTTCACCACCACGCCAGAGCAACTGGCCTTCATCCACTTCCCCCTCGGCCACCTCACCAAGCCGCAGGTAAGAGAATTAGCCCGCGCCATGGGCCTGCACGTGCACCATAAAAAAGATAGCTACGACATCTGCTTCGTCCCCGGCGGAGACTACACCGCCGTCGTCAAAAAATTCGCCCCGCAAGCCGCCCATCCCGGAGACATCATCACCGAGGACGGCCACATCGTCGGCCACCACAGCGGCATCGTCGGCTACACCGTCGGCCAGCGCAAGGGCTTGCCCGGCGGCTTTGCCACCCCGATGTACGTCACCGAAATCCGCCCGGAATCCCACCACGTCGTCATCGGGCCGAAAGAATCCCTCGGCAAAAACACCTTTACAGTCAAAGAACTCAACTGGCTCGGCACGCCCCTGCCGCCCGAAGGCCTGGCCGCCCACACCAAAATCCGCGCCCAACACGCCGCCGTGCCCTGCCACATCACCCCCCTGCCCAGTAACAAGGCCGAAGTCATCCTGTCCGAACCCGACGCCATCTCCCCCGGCCAAGCCGCCGTGTTTTATACCGAGAGCGGCATCCTCCTCGGCGGCGGCTGGATAGAAACACATAAAAATCTGGCCAGCCCCACCCACCAGCCTCAAACCACCATTGCCCCCTCCGCAGGCACCAAGGTTGCCATCCTCTCGCCCGAGGCCTAAGGCACAAAAAAGCGCGCCGCCCAAGGTAACCTCAGGGCGGCGCGCATCGTTTTCAGCCCGCAGCGGGCGCTAGTGTATGGTCGCGTAGGTCGTCGCCGTCACCAGCGCCACGCCCAGCAAAAAGTCCGTACTGGCACCGATTTGCCGCAGGGCGTCCACCAGCTTTGGCAACTCCACTTCGTCGGGCACTTCTCTCACGAAGCACCAGAACTGGGGCGAAGCCTGCATCAGCCGAAGCCCTTCATTCATGAGCTTATCGACCATCATCGGGCAAAGGGCCGTGTCCTGCAACTTGGCAGGAATCGGGTGAACACGCGCCAACCGCATGCGCAACCCCTCGGCTTTCGCCCGCCAGAATTCTTCGTAACTCGGTAAAGGAAAAGGAATATGCGGCACTTTCACAGTTTGAGTCATAACGTCCCCCAAAGATGGTTCCCCCAATCGAGAACCCCACCAAAAAACAGCATACACATCCTAAAGTCAACCCCAACCCGCTTGACACCACTCGCATTCTCCCCCATAAGCCCCCCATCTGTTCCTGAAAAGAAACAGAAATCACAGCCGGAAGTGCTTTGGTTGATGCCATAAGGCATTGAAATCCTTCCGAGCCACGCATAAACCAAATGAAAGAGCCCCTTATGGCCCTCCCGCAATTTACAATGTCCGAGCTCCTCGGCGCAGGCGTCCACTTCGGTCACCGTTCCTTCCGCTGGAACCCCAAACTGAAGTCCTACATCTACGGCACCCGTAACGGCATCCATATTTTCGACCTCACCCAAACCGTACCGATGATCTACACCGCTCTGGCAGCTATCGAGGCCACCGTGGCCCGTGGCGGCCGCGTGCTGTTCGTCGGCACCAAAAAACAAGCGCGCGATGTCGCCCGCGAAGCCGCCGAACGCTCCGGCATGTACTACGTCAACCACCGCTGGCTGGGTGGTATCCTCACCAACTGGAAAACCGTCAGCCAGTCCATCAAGCGCCTGAAGGAAATTGAAGAAGGCTTCAAAGGCGCCGCCGAAGCCAAAGCCCAGCTGGAGGCCGCCCTGGCCGCCGTCGGTGGCGACATCAACCAGGTCGACCGCTCCGGCATCAAAGACCCCATGGCGCACCTGACCAAAAAAGAGCGCCTGATGCGCACGCGCGAGCGCGAAAACCTCAACCGCGTGCTGGGCGGTATCATGAACATGGCCGGCCTGCCGGACCTCGTGGTGGTGCTGAGCGTGCACGAAGATAAAATCGCCGTCGACGAAGCCGTCAAACTCGGCATCCCCGTCATCGGCATTGTCGATACCAACGCCACACCCGACGGTGTCACCTACATGATCCCCGGCAACGACGACTCCGCCCGCGCCCTCAGCCTCTACGCTAAGCTGATGACCGACGCCGTCCTCTCCGGCATCCAAATGCAAGCCGCCCTGCACAACGCCCAACCCAGCGTCAGCAGCGGCAGCGGCAACCGCGCCAGCGGTGGCAAGGGTCAAACCACCGTCACCCTCAGCAAAGCCGCGCAAGAGGCCGCAACCGCCGACGACAAAGCCGAAGCCGCCGAAGCCAAAGCCGCCGCCCCGGCTGCCGAAGCCCCGGCCGCCGAAGCCGCCAGCGCCTAACGGCTCCCAGCATGGCAAGGGCGGGTCGCTCCCGCCCCAAGTTTCGAAAAATCATAGCGTTTCCTCAAAATTCTTCTTCCGGCACATACTCTGCCCCGTAGTCCCACAGAGTTTGCCGGAGGGTGACACGGGTTGAAGTAATGAGTTGAGCTTCAGTCCTTCGCCCGTGTCACTTATTTTATTCCCATCCCCGCCCGTACTCACCTCACGGGCAGGGTAGCAAGGTACCGTCAATCCTTGCTTAACTGTCCCGCCACGTGAGTCGCCGGACAAGGTGATCCCGGGGCCAAAAACCCCGACCTGCCCAACTCTGAGATGGAGCCGGGCGTTACGACGAGAGACCCTGGCACCACCGCGCCAAGGTCTCTTTTATAATTTCCGCTTTGCATTTTGCATGGCCGCAGGCCATAGCTATTAAAATGCAAACGACACCAAACACTAAACACAAAACACAAAACACTTATCGCGTCGCGATAATCGGCGCAGGCATCGCAGGCCTCACCCTGGCCTACCGCGCCGCCACCGCAGGCCACCAGGTCACCCTGTACGAAGCCAATACTATCGCCTCCGGCGCCTCCGGCCAGTCCCTCGGCATCCTCGTCCCCGTCACCGGGCTAAATCGTCCCATAGACCTCCTCCAGCGCCAAGGCATCGCCCAATGGCCCGCCCTCGCCCAACAGTTAGCCACCGAAACCACCACCCCCCTCCCCACCTTCTTCCGCGACTGGCAAAACGGTCGCTACCAACTCAACACCGCCCTCATCTTTCCCCTCCTCGCCCAGGCCATCCGCCAGAAGGGCGGGGTCATCCACGAAAATCATCCCATCACCAATCTTGCCAACATCCGCAACCAAACCGACCACACCATCCTCACCGCAGGCTACGGCAACGCCGCCCTAACCGGGGCGCCCATCACCATCTCCGCAGGCCTCGCCGCGCGCTTTACCGGAGACATCGAAGGCCTCATCGCCCAAGACAACCTCTTCCTCTGCCCCAGCTTCACCGCCGGAGAAGTCCTCGCAGGCAGCGTCAACTGGAGCCTGCAAGAGCCCCACCACGGCGCCATCCCACCCGCCAAACAGGCCGAGCTCCTCCGCCGGGTCCACGCCATCGCCCCCCACCTGAAACTCCAAGAAATCTGGCTCGGCAACCGCCCCACCCAAACCCCGCGCACACCGCTTCTCACTAGCCCGGAGCCCATGCTCCACATCGTCACCGCCCTCGGCAAAATCGGCCTCGGCCTCGCCCCCGCCATTCCCTTACCCTTAGCAAACTAGCACCGTTTCCCGGGCTGCGGCGGGGTCACATTTGGAACAAATGGGGGGCCCCCGCCCAGACCCGGGATCTCGAATATACTCGCACCAAAAAAACGTGCCCCACCGGGGGTTGAGGGGGTTTGCCCCCTCACTCAGCTCCGCTGTCACCCCGGAAGCTCGGCGGGTCTAAAGCTGTTTAAATAATAAAGTGCGGTGCATGGCGGAGATAAAAAGGCAGCTGGTTGTGGTGGGAAAACAGGGTAAGAGTGGCCCTCTTTTCCTGTTTTGCCGACGCAATCCAGATGCCTTTTTAGCCCGCCCGCAGGCTTGCAGGCACTGCAATTTATTATTTAAACAGCTTTAAATGGGGTAGGGCCCCCATTTTGGGGCCCCGCCAGCTATCCGGGGCCCACCCCCGCCGGGAGGCATACTCAAACCTCAAAGCCGCAAGTACTTCCTAAACCCTAAACCGGCATATCCCCCAACACCGCATCAATCCCCTCCACAACAGTCCCAAACTGCCGGTCAATCGCCTCCTGCAACTCCTCCGGCACCTTCTGCGGCCCCACCAAAATCGTCTCAAACCCCGCCTTATGCGCCGCAATCAGGTTAGCCATACTGTCTTCAAACATATATTTATGCCGCCACTCACCCTTCACATGGTGCTGCAATAAATAGTCATATGTCGAAGCATCCCGCTTCAGCCGCCCTTCCATCACACTAATATCAAACACCTTTTCTGCCGGAATATACTCCGCAATCCCCACTTTTTCCAAAATCGGCAGGCAATAATCACGGTGCCCCAGCGTCAAAATCACCAGCTCATGGCCTTGCGCCTGCAACGCTGCCAAACGTGCCAGCAACACTTCATTGCGCTGCATGTGCGGCAGCACGCCGTCGCGCAGGTGCGGCGCAAATTGCTTAAACATCCGCAACGTAAAGGCCATATCTTCACCCAGTTCATGCATCCAGCCATGCAGGCTGCTGCCATGTTTGCGGTAAAGCTCGGTGTTCATCACCATCAGCTCCGGCAGGGTTATGCCCGGGCGGTGGGGCACCAAAAAGTCCATCATCGCAGCATAAAACGGCGCCGCCATATAGGGCTCCGTAAAGCAAAGCGTATCATCAAAATCAAAAACAAATAAAGCAGGCTTACTCATAAAATCTTATCATTTCCTATCATTCTAAGTATGGTCAAAATCCGCCCCATCCGCCACCCTTTCCGCCCAAAAACCCGCCACTCAGTCTGATTACCAATAACTTTAAAGCTGTTTAAGCAATTACATTTTCCAGAGCATTTCGGCCCCACCGTGCCTTGCGGTCAGGTTTCCCCAAAAATCCCATTTTTGGAGGAAACCTCCGACCAGGCACCACCCTTACCGAGCCGAAGCACTTCCTGTAAATCGTACTCTTCGCTCTCTTTTATCTGGAATCCATAAAAGGCTTTTCTCATGGCCGCAAGACAGCCAAAAAAAGCCGTTTTAGCCCGCGCCTAACTCAGCAGCCACATCATCCGAAAGTTCCATATTGGTCACCACCGCCTGCACATCATCATCATTCTCAAGCTGATCCACCATTTTCAGCACACTCTGGGCAATCTCCAGGCTAGTCACCGCCTGCATTTGTGTCGGAATATAAGCAAGCTCCGCCTCCTCCGCCTCGCCGTAATCCTCGGCCAGCGCGTCCCTCACGGTGCCAAAACCACCCACACTGGTGGTTATCAGGTGCTCCAGCTCGTCGCTTTCCACATCTTCGGCCCCGGCCATAATTCCGGCTTCCAGCATGGCATCCACGTCGGCCACTTTGGCCGGGTAGGTTATCTGCCCCACTTGCTTGAACATCCACGCCACCGTGCCATCCTGCCCCACGTTCCCGCCGTGTTTGCTAAAGGCCGTGCGCACGTTCGTAATGGTGCGGGTGGGGTTGTCGGTCAGGGTGGTCACAAACACCGCCACACCGCCGGGGCCATAGCCTTCATACGTGCGCTCAATATAATCCGCCCCAGCAATTTCGCCGGTGCCTCGCTTAATGGCTCGCGTCACCACTTCGTTGGTCATGTTTTCGCGGCGGGCCTTGTCCACCAGGCTGCGTAAGGTTGGGTTACTGGCCAAATCCCCCCCGCCCTGCCGCGCAGCGGTCATAATGTCGCGGATATACTTCGTATAAACCTTGGCCTTCTTCTTATCTTGCGCCGCCTTGCGGTGCTGAATGTTCTTAAATTTACTGTGCCCGGCCATAAATAATTCCCTAAAATAAATCAGTTAAACAGGCAGCCGCCTTGCGGTGCAAAATGTAGTAGCATGCCTTTGGCATGACATTCATAAACTTGCTATGACCAGCCATGACAAAAATCCTCTACTAACACGCCGCTTCTACCCGATTTCTCACCCGCAACGCAAGCCCCCGCAGCCCTACTCCGCCCCCTGCAAAGCACCACCAACCCGCAGCGGCACAGCCGCCGTGGCAAGCCCATTCGCACCAACAGTCACCATAACCCCACTCAGCGTCCCCTCACCCGTCACCTGCTCAAACTTATACCGCATCGCGGTCGTAAAGCTCGGCAACGCGCTCTCATAGCTCACGCCTAAACTCGAATTATAATCCCCGCACATCCCCGCATCGGTCTGGTAAGCGGTGCCACCGGGCAACACGCGTGTGTCGCTGGTGGGTATGTGCGTGTGCGTGCCCACCACCAACGTTGCCTTGCCATCCCACACCGCGCCCATGTTGCACTTTTCGCTGGTGGCTTCGGCGTGCATGTCCACAATCAGCGCGTCGCAGGTTTCGCCTAAAATATACGCCTTTTGCAGCTCGGTGCTGGCTCTAAAAGGGCAATCAATCAGCTGTTTCATAAACACCCGCCCTTGCAAGTTAATCACGCCCAGCTTTTTGCCGTTGGCCAGCTGCATCAGCACATGGCCGCGCCCCATGGTGCCGGGGGGGTAATTAAACGGCCGTATAATCCTCGGGTTTTCGGCCAGAAACGCATCAAATCCCCGCTGGTCAAACGTGTGGTCACCCAGCGTGATAATATCCACCCCCGCCGCAAAAATCTCCTGCGCATCGCTCGCGGTCAGGCCCTTGCCGTTTTGGGCGGCGTTTTCGCCGTTGGCCACCACGGCGGCCAGCCCATGTTTCTCTTTCAGCCCCGGCAGGTGCGCTTTCAGCGCCTTACGCCCTGGTCCACTTACAATATCGCCCAAAAACAAAATTTTCATGCATTCCTTATAAGCCGAACCGCCCCAAAACACTAGACACTTCCCGCAATCCCCCCAACACTTGCCCCATGCTCCACAATCTCGGCACTCACGTTCTGCGCGCACTGCACCGCACCGGCGCGGTCATGCTGTTTGTGGCCGAAATCCTCCGCCAGCTCATCATCGGCCAGCGCAGCCGCCAGTTTATGGCGCAGTGCCTGTTTGTCGGCGTGGGCAGCATGCCCATTATTCTGCTCACCGCGTTTTTCACAGGCGCGGTGCTGGCGCTGCAAAGCTATAACGGGCTCAACGCCGGGCTCAACGGCGGCGGCTTCCAGTTGGCCACCACCCAGCTCGGCAACCTTGTTTCCACCAGTATGCTGAGGGAACTCGGCCCCGTCCTCGCCGCCCTCATGCTCGCCAGCCGCGTCGGCGCGGCCATGGCGGCCGAACTCGGCACCATGCGCGTCACCGAGCAAATCGACGCCCTCTTCACCCTCGCCACCAACCCCATCCGCTACCTGGTGGTGCCGCGCGTGCTGGCCTGCTGCGCCATGCTGCCGCTGCTTGTGGTGTTGGGCAACGCCATGGGCATCTTGGGAGGATACGTCATCAGCACCCAAACCATCGGCATCACCGGCCAAAGCTACTGGGGCAGCGCCATGCTGGGGGTCACGGCCTCTTCGCTCGCCATGGGCCTGGTCAAGGCGGCGGTGTTCGGCTTTCTGGTGGGTCTGCTCAGCACGTTTCATGGCTACCACGCCCGCGGCGGCGCCCAAGGCGTGGGCCGCGCCACCACCCGCGGCGTGGTCTACGCCTCGGTCAGCGTGCTGGTCGCCGACTACTTCATAACCGCACTGATGTCCTAAATAAAACCAAAACACGAAACACGAAAAACTAAACACCAAACACTAAACACCCATGCATATCGACCTCCTCAATCTCCACAAATCCTTCGGCACCAAAAAGGTGCTGCAGGGCGCATCACTGGGAATCGAAAAAGCCGAAACCATGGTCATCCTCGGCGGCAGCGGCACCGGCAAAAGCGTACTGCTCAAGTGCCTGCTGGGGCTCACATCTCCCGACGACGGCGAAGTCCTCATCAACGGTAACCCCACCCGCAATCTCAAAGGCGAAGCCCGCATGGAGCTCATGTCCAACTTCGGCATGCTCTTCCAAAGCGCGGCGTTATTCGACAGCATGCCCGTCTGGCAAAACGTCGCCTTCCTCCTCCTGCGCCGGGGCATCAAGCCCAAGCAGGCGAAGGAAATCGCCATCGACAAACTCGCCGCCGTCGGCTTAGGGGCAGAGGTTGCGCTCCAAATGCCCGCCAGCCTCTCCGGCGGCCAGCGCAAGCGGGTCGGCCTTGCCCGCGCCATCTGCCATAACCCCAGCATTATTCTCTACGACGAACCCACAACCGGGCTCGACCCCGTCACCGCCGCAACCATCAACCGCCTCATCATCAAAACCCAGCAACTGCTGGGCTGCACAAGTGTCGTCATCACGCACGACATGATCTCCGCCTTCGCCATCGCCAACCGCCTGGCGTTTTTGCAAGACGGTCAATTCACCGAAGTCGGCACCCCGAAAGACTTCCGCACCACCCGCAACCCCGTCCTCCGCCGCTTCATAGATGGCACACCCGATGACGACTAGCGCCCTTTTTCAGCCCCGCAAACAGGCAGGTTATTTGACAAACCGCCACCCAAACCGCACCCTCAGCGCATGAGCAACGAAGCCAAAGTCGGCCTCCTCCTGGTCCTCGCCCTCGCGGTGCTGGGCTGGCTTACGGTGGCCAGCGGCACCCTCAGCTTCAAGGGCTCCACACCAGAGCGCGAGCTCCACGCCGTCTTCACCGACGTCAACGGCATCAAACCCGGCACGCCCGTGCGCATGGCCGGGGTCACTATCGGAGACGTCACGCGCATCGTCCTCCAGCCCAACGGCACCGCCACGCTTTACTTCGATGTCCGCCGCAACGTCCCCCTCCCCGCCGACGTCGCCGCCCAGGTCACCGCCTCCGGCCTTATTGGCGAATACTACCTCGCCCTCGTCCCCGGGCCCCAAACCGTGCGCGGAGACGGCGGGCTGCTGGCCAGCACCGCCACCCGCATCCCCGCCCTCAGCAGTGCCGACCCCGCCAATGTCGGAACCGACTTCGCCGCCATGGCCGCCGACATGAAAGACATCACCCGCGCGCTGAAGGCCGTACTGGGAGACGCCGAAAACACCGCCCGCTTCCAAACCATCGTCGCCAATCTCGCCACGTTTTCGCAGTCCCTCGGCGGTGCCGACCCCGACACCTTCAAAAATCTCAACCTCGCCGCCCAAAACCTCGCCGCCATCACAGAAGACGTCCGCGCCGGCAAAGGCGCCTTGGGCCAGCTCGTCAGCAGCAACACCTCCAATACGCAACTGGATGCCACCCTCAACCAACTCAACGCCGCCGTGACAGACCTCCGCGCCATCTTAGGCAAAATCAACAACGGCCAAGGCAGCCTCGGCCAACTGGTGAACAGCGACCGCACCGCCGACAACCTCAACACCGCCCTCACCACCTTCAACACCCTCACCAGCCCCTTCACACCGGGCACCACCGAGGCCGAAACCCCCACCCACCCCGGCCTCCATTCCCAACTGCTGCTAGAATCCGCCTACCTCACGGCGGAAGACGGCGTCACATTGTCCGAAGCCCAACTCCGCATCCAGCCCGGCACCCGCACCTTCCTCCAGCTCGGCGCGCACTACGATGGCTTCGCCGCCCGCGCCGACTCCTCGGGCAACCCCTATTCCGGCCAAAACTTCGGCAACACCACCAAACTCTCCGCCCAGGTCGGCCGCAGCTTCCCCCTGGGCGCCAACCTGCTCAACCTCCGCGCCGGGGTGCACCGCAACACGCCGGGCGTGGGTGCCGATTTCCTCACCCCCGGCATCACCTATATCGCCAACCTGTCCGACCCCGCCGCCACCCAAACCCCCGGCGCCGACGCCCCCCACCTCAGCCTCTCCGCCCGCGCACACTTTACCGATACCCTCTATGGCACAATCGGTTACGACAACATCCTCAACTCCAACTACGCCAGCCCCATGGTCGGCCTCGGCGTCCGCTTCGGCGGCAAAACAACTCAAGTTCAATCAATTCCCATTTCAGCAACAGGCCTTTAATTTCATGGCACTTATAGAAGGTGTTTCTCAATTCAAAGCTTTCCAAGAAGCTAATTCTCTCATCCTCGAAATTAGGCCACTTGCTAAAAACCTTCCACAGACCGAGCAATTTAATGGCATTGCCGACCAAATGCGCAGGGCAAGTACAAGTATTTGCGCTAATCTCACGGAAGGTTTCGGGAAGAATACATCCAAAATCGAGTTAAGACGCTTTGTGAGAATAGCCCTTGGTTCTGCCCACGAAATGGATTTTTGGCTTAAGCTCTCAGGAGATTTAGATTATCTGGATAAGCAAATTGTAAATAATCTACGAGAACGCTATAATCTCGTGTCCCGGCTCCTCAAAGGGTTTGAAAAAACATTAAGTTGAATAAACAACTAAACACTAAATCACTAAACACGAGAACACGAACCACATGCAAATAACCCTCCTCGATGTCGCCATCGGCCTCTTCCTCCTCTTCAACATCCTCGGCGCCTGCCATCGCGGCCTCAGCCGCGAAATGCTCCACACCACCTTCTTCGGCCTGCTGGTGCTCGTCGGCTACGTGCTTTTCCGCACGGCGGGGCCGGTAGAATCCGAAAACCAAACCGTCTTCTGGGTCGTCAACAGCAGCTACTATCTGGTCACCGCCTACGTGCTTACCTGGGTCGGCATCAAAGTGTTCGGCCCGCTCATCATGGGGCCCGAGAACGTCGGCCTCCGCAGCCGCTTCTGGGCAGGTGTCGTCAGCATCGTCAAACTCTCCGCCGTCATCCTCGGCATCAACCTGTGGTTTGCCATGAACAGCGAAAACCCGCACCCCCAGCGCCTGCAATCCCTCCCCCCCATCATGCAAAGCAGCGCAGCCATTCAGGTGTCCGACATCCTCACCGAGCGCCTCTACCGCTGGCTCGCCGCCAACAACATCGTCACCTACGAGAAAAACATCTACCGCAAACCCACCCCCGAAGAACAACGCCAGCGCGAACTCGAACAAGAACTCGGCATCTCCCCCACCAATCCCTAAACATGAAACGCGGCACTAGCCGCGCTTTTCTTAAAACATCTCTATCATGCCGAAGGCATTCCATTTGGCGCGAGACATGCGCGGAGCGCATTGCTCTCATAGCGCCAACCGCTCACGAATAGCCCGTGAGCGGAAGCCCCCGCGCAGGGTGCTACAAAGGGTCATCCATGTGCTTTTTGACCCGGCGCAGTGTACACCAAGCCCGTACATAAGCCGGGTCAAAAAGTGCATGGGGGCCCTTTTAGCCCCTGCCTCTCTTCGAAGGACTGTAAGGGTTCTTATTCGCCTTAAAGTATATCTTCACCGGCAAATTCCCCAACCCCAACTCATCACTCAGCTGGTTACGCAAAAATTGCTTATACGTATCACTTACCGAATCAATGCGGTTCCCCCAGAACGTAAACGTCGGCGGGTTGGTGTCGCTCTGGCGTATAAACTTCAGGCTCACAGCCTTGCCATTGGCCAGCGGCGGGCTGCGCTTGGCCAGCACGCGGTTCAGCAGGTTATTCAGCTTGCCGGTGCTAAAGGTCGCATAGGTTTTGTCAAACACATCCACCACGGCGTCCATCAGGTTCACCAAACCCTTTTCTTTCAAGGCCGAAATCGGCAGCGCCAGCGGCTCATGCATCGCGTGCATGCGGTGGTGCATCTGTATCTTTATATCCGCCAGGCAGGTCTTTTTGTCTTTCACTTCGTCCCATTTGTTCAGGGCTAAAATCAGCGGCTTATACTGGTTCATCGCCACGGCGGCAATCTGGGCGTCTTGCTGTTCAAAAATCTCCCATTGCCCGGTGTCAATGTTGTGGCTGCTGGCATCCACTACCAAAATCACCACATCGGCCTGCTCCACCGCCTGCAGGCTCTGGCCCACACTCAAAAATTCCAGGCTGTCTTTGTCCACCTTGCTTTTCCGGCGCAAGCCCGGGGTGTCAATCAGCGTAAACGCCTGCTCGCCAAAGGCAAAATCATGCGGCACCGCCTCGCGCGTCAGCCCGGCGGTCGGCCCGGTCAGCATCGCCTCGCTGCCCAGCAGGGCATTGACTAACGTCGACTTCCCCAC
Organism: Proteobacteria bacterium UBA6156; assembly: GCA_002422365.1. GTDB lineage: Bacteria > Pseudomonadota > Alphaproteobacteria > UBA2136 > UBA6156 > UBA6156. The sequence goes on along the minus strand of DIUO01000029.1, from coordinate 9,304 downwards.
ATTCGGCCGCCCCATAATCGCCAGCCGTATCGCCCCCTCCGGCCGTTTGGGGAAGCGCGAATAATCCGCCTCTGCCTCATCCTCCGACCCCTCTTCGCTATCAGCAACAGCCACATCCGCCTCTCCGGTTTCCTGTTCACTGTGCACTGTGCACTGTTCACTTTCCTCCGTAGCCACATAAACCTTCAGCGCCGTATAAAGCTCTTCCAACCCACCCGAGTGCGCCGCACTCACCATCACCGGCACACCAAAGCCCAGCGTTTCCACATCGGGTATATGGCTCTCGGCCTCGCGCAAATCGGCCTTGTTCAGCGCTACAATCATCGGCTTGTTCATGCGGCGCAGCTTTTGGGCCAGCGCGCGGTCAGCCGGGGTCACGCCAGTGGCACCGTCAATCAGCAGCACATGAATATCCGCCGCCTCCGCCGCCGCATAAGCCAGCTTGTTCAGCGCACTCTGCAAGGCCGGGTCATCCGCCACATGCAGGGCGGCCTTGCTGCCTTTGCGGGCGGCGGGGCCGTGGCGCTTGTCCCCGGCCTCTTCAATCCCGGCGGTGTCCAGCAGCATAAAACGCAGCCCGAACAAGTTACCCGGCGTGCGCCGCACATCCCGCGTGGTGCCCGCCTGCGCGTGGGTAATGGCTTTGGTGGCGGCATGCACAATGTTGCTGCGCTCGTCCTTGGGCGGGCGGGCCAGCACATTGAACAACGTCGACTTCCCCACATTAGGGCGTCCCAAAATCGCAACCGAAGGCCGTACAAACAAACTCATGCTCAAGCCTTTAGCAGCTTTTTCCGTAAATAGCGAGGCTGCAAAAGCACCCGCAGCCCCCTCACCGCCGCCTACTCTGTCCCAACGGCCACACGCGCCTCATCCATCCCCAGCGGCTCAAACTGTTTCCGCAAATCAAAAAATGCTGCATCATCAATCAGTAAAACCCCTGCCCCACCCGCCTCATTCCGTGCCCGTACCCGCGCCAACGCCACCTTTTCCGGCACCTGTACGTCATACAGCACCACTTCAGCCCCCAGAGACCTCCCCCAAGCCCGCAACGCATCCCGTTCCACTCGTTTCCAAAACCCGAAGTCCAGAATCACTCCCACACCCCGTCGCAAAACCCCCTCAGTCACCTTCACAATCAATGCCTTCACTCGCGCCTCATACACCCCGAAGAGCTCCACCGGCGGATTAGTCCCATACAGCTCTTCCATCCAGTCATCCAGACTAAATCGTACAGCCCCACTCTCCACCTCAAGCTGCTTTGCAAACGTCGTTTTTCCGGCGCCTATATAGCCATGAATTAAATACAGCTTCGGCATTCGCCCTAAACCGCCTCCATCATCCGTTTCAACTTATCCAGCGCGTCCTGACCGAAGGGGCATGTAATCTCACCCTCATTCACCCATTCCCGATACGTCAACTCAACTTTACCCTCACCCAGGTCCGCATAAGTATAACGCACCCCAAAGCTGCCATCGATTTTAGCAAGTTCAAACAGTGCATTTGGCTCATATGCTACAAGTTTATAATCCGTCCACACCCCATCATGGCCTTTGTTACGGTAGTGGCTAACCCCCACTTGCGGCGGCCATGGGCTACAATCTTCAGCAACCACTTCATCAATCCACAAATGGGTGTTCCAAGGGCGGGTGGTGTAATTAAACAGCTCTTCAAGAGACGTCTTAATCTGCACAGTAAGGACATTTTCCTGCATTGCCCGCGCTTACCTGAAAGCTATGATACGGCCAGAATCGGTGAGGAAGTACAGCCCCCCATCCGCCACAATCGGCGGCAACGTCACCGGCTCATCCAAATTCGTCTGGGCTATTTTTTCGCCGCTTTCGGGCTTAATGCTCACCGCATAACCGTCGCTGCTGGTGGCCATCAGGCGCCCTCCGGCCAGCACGGGGCCGCTCCAATACCGCGCAGTTTCGGCGGCAGGCAGGCCCACACTCAGGTCGCTCACCCAGCGCACGCTGCCGTCACGGCGGTTAATCGCCAGCATTTCGCCTTTTTCGGTCAGCGCGAACATCTGCATGCCCGCCACAATCGGCATTTGCGAAGTCAACACGTCAATCCGCCAAAACCGCTGCCCATTGGCCAACCCGTAGGCCGAAAGTCCCCCATTCAGCCCCACCACATACACCAGCCCGTCGGCAATAACGGGTGGCGCCGCAATGGCGCTCACGGTGCTTTCAGGGTCTTGGCCGCTAAAGCTGCTGGTCAGGCTGTCGTGCCATATATAGCGCCCATCGCTGGCCCGCAGCACATAAATCTCGCCGGATGAATACGGCACCGCCACAGCCCCATTGGCCACCGCAGGCGCCGGGCTGGCCAGCAGGCTCAGGCGTTCGTCCATGCCGCTGTGCGTCCACACCAGCGTGCCGTCCAGCGCGTTCAGCGTAAAGGTGCGGTTGTCGTGCGATGTCACAATCACCCGCTCCCCCTCCACCGTCGGCGCCGCGCGCAGCGGCACGGCAAGGTCGGTTTTCCAGGCTTGCTTGCCGCTGGTGGCAGTCAGGGCAAACACTTGGCCGTCGCCGGTGGTAGCAAACAGCAGGTTCCCCAGCACGGCCAGGCCGCCGGTTACGCGGGCCTTGTCGCCTTCCTTAAAGGGCAGGCGGGCTTCCCACAAACGCTTACCGGTGCGGGCGTCCAGCGCCGTAATGTCACCTTCGGTGTTCACCGCAAACAAGCGGCCGCTGTGCACAATCGGTGGGTTCAGCAGCGCGGCGCCACGGCCCATTTTACCGCCCAGCTTGTAGGTCCAGGCACGCTTCACTTGCGCGGGCAGCGCCACGTGCCCCGGCAGGTGGGCGGCGTTCCCGCCACGCATGCCCCAGTTTTCCATCACTTCGGGCGCGGGTATGTCAAAGGGCTCGCGGTCGGCCATCGGGCTGGCTTGCAGCAGGGTGGGTTGCAGGGTCACGTCAATGCGCTCGCCTTGCAGGGGGGCCGCCGCTTCATCTTTCCACACACCACACCCGGCCAGCACCATGGTGGCCGCCAGGGCCATTGTCGTCAAACCTACATACCGCATGTCAAACCCCTTGTTCTTAAAAATTGAATGGCCTATTGAATGGCCTGAGTGTAACCCAACCCGCCCACAAGGCAAGTGTTCAGGGCATCGTTCCCTGGGGTAAAATCCTTAGGCAGCCGTTCCGCCCAAAGCCCCCAGGCGCTGCAACCCGCGCAAACGCATATCAGCAGGCAGGTTCACCTCTTGCAGCAACTTCAACGTATAGCCCTTGGCGGCACCAATATCGCCATTTTGCTGCGCCAGCAGGGCCAGCAGCTCCAGCGCCGGGGCATAGGCCGGGCTGGTTTCCCCTTCCCGTTGCAGTTGCACCAGCAGCTCCAGTTGGGCTTTGGCCTCGTCCACCGGGCCGTCCAGCAGCGCAATGGCGGCATTCAGGCGGGCAATGTCCCGCAGCCAGCGGGGCTCACGGCTATCGTCGGCCAGGGTAAGATACGCCTCCGCCTTCGCCACCGGCTCATGCTGCATCCCGGCATGGGCAAACACCGCCAGCGCGCGCGTGCCGCTGTTGCCGGCGCGCAGCAGCTCCGGCAGGGCTTGAGCACGCGCCGTATCGTCGGTTAATTGCGTATAGGCATACCACTCTGCCGCCAACGTGCGGCCTTGGTGGGCGCGCCAGGCGTCCCAGGCTTCGCGCCCGGCAATGGCCAGCACAAACAGCACAATCGCACCCACAATAAACCACTTGGTGCGGTGCCAAATCGCCAGCAGGCGCTCTTGGTGCATGGCTTCATCCACCTCGCGCATAAAGGCGCTGGCGGCATCCGGGGCGGGGGTCACGTTTTTCGGCTGTTTCATACCTTCTTCCTACCCCAATCCCCTAGCCAGAGCGAGCCCCCCTGCGTACAAAACCACCAAAAACCCATAACCAAAAAGAATCAGTTTTAAGCTGTTCAATAATCGCGCGTCCATTCCACCCCAAAGCGCTGCGTGCCCAGGCCATCCACCGTGGTGTGGGCATTGATGCTCGGCGTCAACTCAAGCTCGGTGCGTATCTGCCTATCCTCGGGCTCAGCGCCCTGGCTCACACTCACATACACATCGTCCGTCACATATTTCCCGGTCGTCACCGTCACACCGCCCTCACCGCTGCCAATATCCAGCGTGTCCAGGCCAAAGGTATCGCGCAGATTGTCCACCACACCGGGCCCTTCACCATCGCGCCCAGCCAGCACACGCGCCGCCTGGGCCAACCGCAGGGCTTCAAAGGCCGAAATCCGGCTCAATTCCCGCCCAAAAAGCAGCAGCGCCAGCGCTTCATCCTGCGGCAGGGCCGGGGTGCTGCTCAGGCTCACTTTCGGTTCTGCCGCGGGCCCCGTCAGGTTCACGGTCACATCGGTGCCTTGCACCTCGGTGCTGGCTTTCACATCCAAATACGGCGAAGGTGGCACCCGCCCCACAAACCGAACAACCGAGTCCGCCAGTGCCAACTCCCTGTCCAACAGCCGGAAAGTCCCATGCAGCGCCGTCAACTGCCCAAACAAGTGCGGGTCATCCGCCGTCCCGGCCGCCCTAATCGTGCCACCAAATTCCGCATCCAGCCCTCGCCCGCGCACAAATATCTGCTGCGGCGCCTCCACGGTCACATCCAGCTCCATCACCATGCCCAGGCCGCCGGTCTCGTCGGCGCCCACCCGCACCACGTCCACGCTGGGTATATCCTCCCCGCTGCGCCCCGGCACATGCACTTGCAGCGGCCCCACGGTCAGGTTTCCGCTCAGAACACTCCGGCTTAAATCCCCCCGCAGCGCCAAATTCCCTTGCACCTGCCCGCTCGCCAACCCTCCACAGAACACCCGATAATCCTCCAGCCCCACCGCCACATTCACCGCCCGCTCGCCGCGCAAGCTTAGCGTGCCGTTGCCTTTCAGCACACCACCCCGGTCGTCCCGCGCGGTCAGGCTCACCAACCTCAGCCCTGTGTCGTCTCCGGCAATCTCGGCTTCCACATTATCCAGGCACATGCCGCTGGCGGCATGGCTTACATTTCCGTCCAGCAGGCGCACCCGCCCACCCAGCGCGGGCTCGCCCAAGGTTCCTGCCACATTCAGCGTGCCACTCACCTGCCCGCCCACCTGCATGCCGCGCGGCCACAGCAGGGGGTTAAAGATACTCAACGGCACATCCCCGCTCACCTGCCCCGCAAGCTCGCTTTGCCCGTCAATGCCCACGCGCCAGGGCCACACACTCAGCCCCCCCTGCACGCTTAGGCGCCCTTGCAGGCTCTGAGGAACCCCCGCCACCTCACCCCCCACCCGGCCTTCCGCCTGCACACGCTCGTTCCGCCAATCCCCCGCCACATTCGCCTGCAACGGGTAGCCTTGCATTTCGGCCTTCACCACCGCGTCCCATGTCACCACCGGCGCCGTCACCGGCCCCACCACACGGCCTTGGCCACTCACATTCCCCACAATTTTATCGCCCGCGAATGCACTCACATCCACATTTTCAGCCGTAAATCCCCCATCAATCCGCGCACTGTCCATGGTGCCGGAAATTCTCACCACCCCGCCCAGCACATCCCACGCTAACGGCGAAACCACTCCCCGCGCCCCATCCCAAGCCACTCGCCCCGGCTCCCGCAGCCTTAAGCGCTGGCCGTTCACACGCACATCCACCTGCTGCAACAACGCCTGGCCGGTCTGAATTCCCTCTTCCGCCGCCAGCACCACTTCCGCGCGCACCGCTCCCTGCGCCTCTAACCCCACCAGTTGCCCCAAGGGGCGCACATCCGCCGCCTCCACATCCAACGCTCCGGCCAGCAACCCGCTGGCCCGCGCATAGCTTACCTGCCCTTGCGCCTCCACCCCGGGCCCTTGCAGCTCAAGTCCCGTCGCACGCACCATTTCAGGCGTCCACGCCACTTGCCCGCGCCCGGCAAAATCCAACCGCTCCCTCGTCACATCCAGCGCCAGTTGCACATCACCTTGCTGGCCGTCTTGCGCCACGGTGCCACTCACCGCGGCCGTGCCGCTCACGCTGCCTTTCACCCCATAGGTCTCTAAAACAGGCCAATCTTGCATCTGAGCCAGCCGGAATTCCACCTCTGTCACGACCGCCTCTGTCGCCGGAACATACCGCCCGCTCACCCGCAGCGCACTCTCACCCAGCACAATCTCACCCTGCTCCACCTGCCATACATCGGCCCCCACCACACCCGCTAGGGTCGCACTTATCCCGCCCCCCGGCAGCCCCACCATGCGCGCAATCACACCTTGCGGCGCCTCCTCAATCCGCACCGCCCCACGCACCTGCTGCCCATCCAGCCCGTCAATCCGCCCCACCACCTGCGTTTTCGGGCCATCCAGCGTCACACCCCAAAACCGATAATCCTCCACTCCCCGCGCCGCCAGCACCCGCAGCCGCTGCTCGCGCCCGGCCAGGTGCGGGCCAACCACCAGCTCGCGCACGTCCAACATGTCCGGCACAAATGCCAGAACATTCCCTCTCCCATCGCCACTTTCCCCCTCCCCCGCCGCATACACCGGCTGGCGTTCCACCACCACTTTGGCCACGCGCAGGGTCTCCAGCACCTGCCCGCCACGCAGCAGGTTCAGGGGCGCCCATTCCAGCCACACTTGCTCGGCCTGCAGCCACACACCTTCGTCATCGCGCACCACCACCCGTTCCGCCTGCAACGTGTGCCACAGGTTGCCACCTAAGCCCTGCACCTGCACACCCGGCACCCAGCGGTTCACCAGCCAGGTGCCGCCGCCGTTCAGCCACAGTGCCGCCACCAGCAAGGCCAACACCCCCAGCAGCGCAGCTATCCAACCCCCAACGCGCATTATGGTTTTCATTTAAAAAGATTGCCCAATACTCACATACACCGCATACCCCTCAGCCCCAATGTCTTCGCCGTTCAGCGGCACTGCCACATCCAGCCGTATCGGGCCAATGGCCGTATAATACCGCGCGCCAACCCCGGCCCCCACATACATGCTGTCCACACGTGCCGGAAAACTATCATCATACACATTTCCCGCATCCACAAACGCCACGCCACCCACCGTTTCGCTCCAACGCGCGCGCACTTCGGCACTGCCCACCACAAAGCTGCTGCCCCCTACCGGAGTATTATTCACCCGCGGCCCCAGCGTCTGGTAGCCATAACCCCGCACACTGCCACCACCTCCGGCATAAAACCGCACGTCCGCAGGCACATCCACACCTTCGGCTCCATAAATCATCCCGCCGCTCAGCTTCAGCGCCAGCGTGGGGCTCAGCGCAACCGGAGCACTCAAATACCCCTGCACCGTAAGTTGGCTTTTCACAAATTGCCCCCCGTCCCCGAATGTTTCGGTGTAAGGCGTCACCCCCGCGCTGGCATAAATCCCCTTGCGCGGGTCCAGCACGCTGTCGCGGCCATCATATTCCAGCGTGCCCGGCACAAACACCAGCCCATACTGGTTTTCACCCAGCGCGTCCTGGGTTTCGGTGTAGCGCGCGCCCACGCCCAGGCTGCCTTTCCAGCGCCGCGCCAGCTTCCGCTCAAGCCGTGCCACAGCTTCCACCGTGCGGGCGTCATAGGCGTCGCGGGTTTCAGTGCTCAGCCCACCTTCCAGCACCAGGTCTTGCTTGTCATGCCCAAAGGCCGGCAAGCGCAAGGTGCCGTTCAGCTCCTGTTCTTCCTGCCCAAACGCCACATCCACATCCAGCTTCTCCGCCCCGCCCCATAGGTTGCGGTGCTGCCACCCGCCCTGCACCCCAAAGCCCACATCGCTGCCAAAGCTCGCCCCGGCACGTATGGTTCTAAACGCCCGCTCCGTCACCCCCACCGTCATCGGCACCTCTCCCTCGGGCCCGGCCACCTCCGGGTAGGTCAGGCTTACAACCGAGAACAACTGCGTCTGCCGCAAATTCTCCCGCGTCTCATTAACTTTTGCTATCCGAAAACACCGCCCTTCACGCCAGCTCACCTGCCGCAGCACCACCTCAGTGTCCACATCTTCATTGCCTTGCACGGTGGTGGGGCCAAAGTCCGCCTTGTCCCCCCGGTCAATCTTAAACACCACCTCCGCCCGGCGCCCTCCCTTATACAGCCCTTCATGCAGCCTCACTTGGGGCGTCACATTCAGGTGCAGCACACAGGCTTTCTCCGTCAGTTGGTCCAGCAAAACCTTTGCATCCGCCACCAGTTCTGCCGCATTCACAAATTCATCCTGCTGCTGGCTCAGGTTTTGCAGTTCCACCTGCCGCAACGGCTCACGCCCCATCCAATCCACGCGCACGTCGGCAATTTTGGCGCGCACGCCCGGCCTCACGTCATATTGCAGCACGGGCTCCTCACCCTCGCGGATATCCTGCCGCAGCAGCGCATCATAATACCCTCGCGCTTCCAGGGCCCTTCTCATGCGCCCGCCCCGCACCACCAATTCGCGCTCCAGGTCTTCGCGGGTTTCAATCGCCACATCGCTGTGGGGTTCATCCAGCTTCAGTTCTTTCAGCCAGGCGTAGGTCGCCTCATCCACACCGTTCACTTCCACGCGGTAATCCATACCATCCTGCCCAAACGGCCACCACCAGGCCGCATGGGCCAAGCTGGGGCTGCTCCCCAAGGCTATGGCCAGCACAAGCCCGCACAGGTATCTCCGCGCACATTTCATCGGCATACAACACCACAATTCCCCTTCTGCGGCTAGGCCGAAAACCCACATTTCCGCCCCTCCGTACGGCTTCGCTTAACCCGATTCTTTTGCATTGCATCATAAAATAATAGTTATACAAGTAATTATATTTATTAAGTTTACAACCCAAACACAACGCAAGGGTGCATATGTCAGGTGCACACACCTGTCGCAAATTCATTACCTCAGGCATAAGGGTAACGTGAGGATTATCTACCATGTCGCCAACAACGCCCCAGTCGCCTAACCACGCTCCCGCAGGCCCCATTTACCCGGTTCCCGCCGCATTTGCCGCGCAGGCCCACATCAACGCCGCTACGTACCAGCGGCTTTATACCGAATCCCTCACCGACACCGACAATTTCTGGGCCCGCATGGCGTCCACCATGCTCAGCTGGCATAAACCCTGGCATACGGTGCAAAACACCAACTACCACACGCCCCATATTGCGTGGTTCGAAGGCGGAGAACTCAACGTCTCCGTCAACTGCCTCGACAGACACATCGCCGAACGCGGCGACAAACCCGCCATTATCTGGGAGCCCGACGACCCCACCGAAGCCGCCCGCACCCTCACCTACCGCCAATTGCTGGCCGAAGTTTCCAAAACCGCCAACGCCCTGAAAGAGCTCGGCATCAC
>DIUO01000008.1 GCA_002422365.1 Proteobacteria bacterium UBA6156 | reverse complement strand
GGGCGACAACGTCTCGATGGACGTTGAGCTGCTTGCGCCGATCGCGATGGATGAGGGGCTGCGCTTCGCCATCCGCCAAGGCGGCCGCACCGTCGGCGCCGGCGTGGTTGCATCTATCATCAAATAGTTGCATCCAACCCAAAAAGAGGCCTCCGGGCCTCTTTTTTTCGTTCTAAAACACCCTCTCTCCCAAGCACCGTTTCCCGGGCTGAGCTGGGGTGCGATTTGGAACAAATCGCGGGCCCACAGCCAGACCCGGGATCTCGAAAATATTCTCATAAACAAACCAAACCTCACCACCCCCTGAATATTTACTACGGAATGCCCGAGCCTAGCGAGTCCCACCGCGCCAGGCGGATGCTTTTCCAAAATCTTTGATTTTGTGAAAAGCACCGCGCCGGCACCACCCCCAACTCTCTCCGGCACTTCCTGTAAAAATATCTCCCACGTCTCCCATCTAAAAATCTAACTTCTAACCTCTAACTTCTGATAACTTATCGCCATGCTCCCCCTCCTCGCCGCCATCGTCTCCGGCCTCTGCTTCACAGGCCTCGGCATCCTCATCAAGCGCAATGGCGCCGCGCACGCCAGCCCCTTCATCCTCCCCAGCTGGCTTGCTCTTCTTTTTCCGGTCTGGGCAGCCACCTTCCTCATCACCCACGCCACCGGCACCCTCACCTTCACCCTCACCCCCCAAGCGCTTCAGTGGGCGCTGCTCTGGGCTGCCTGCACCGTCACCACCACCACCATCCTCGTCTGGCTGCTGCAGTCGCTTAGCCTCACAGAAGTCGCAGGCTACAAAAAAGCCCTCCTCACCCTCATGGCTTCGGGGGCGGATATCTTCCTCTTCCACACCACCTTCCCCTTCGCCACCGTGGCCGCGCTGGCCAGCATTCTGGTCGGCAGCTTGCTGCTCAGCCGTGCGCGCAACAGCGTGCCCAACCTCAAGCAAGCCGTGGCTTTGGTCGTCTGGTGTGCGGTCATCACGCTGCAAATTTCCGCTTATAAATACGGCCAAACGTTTCAACCCAGCGTCCTCAGCTTCACCGTGCTGGCGCAGGGTATGTCCACCTTCCTCTACAGCTTGCTGTGGCTCATGCCTGCGGTTCAACAAACGCCATTCCAAATCTCCAAGGCCTGGCCCCTGCTGGCCGTCGCCTTTACGGGCGTGGCGATAGAAGGCTTCGCCTACGCCGCCCTCCCGCTCGCCGTGGTCATCCTCATCACCATGTCCGGCGCCGCACTTTTTGCAGTGTACGACATCTCCACCCGCGACCTCCCCCTCACCCGCCGCACCAGTTTCGCCTTGGCAGCCCTCGCCCTTGGCTTTATGCTCCTCTTTATCAAAAACTAAAAATTAAATAAAACCAAAACACTAAATCACTAAACACTGATACACTAACCATGCATTCCCCCGAATCCCTCCACACCGCCCTCACAGCCCTCAACCTCCCCTTCCAAACCCACCACCACGCGGCTGTGTTTACGGTAGATGAAGGCCACGGCATTACCGGCCACCTGCCTGGCGCACATATCAAAAACCTGTTTGTGAAGGACAAAGCCAAAAACCTCTACCTCATCACCGCCCGCCAAGACCGCCTGCTGAATCTGAACACCCTCGGCAAACATTTAGGCGCCAAAGACCGCCTCTCCTTCACCGACGAAACAACCCTCTACGAATACCTCGGCGTCACACCCGGCAGCGTCAGCCCGCTGGCACTCATCAATGCCAAGCCCGGCAGCCTGCGGTTTATTCTGGATAGCATTGTCATGCACGACACCCACATTCTCCCCCACCCGCTCATCAACAGCCAAACCACCGCCCTCAGCCCGGCGCACATGGTGCAGGCCATCCAGCATTGGGGCCACCAGGTGGAACTCCTTGACCTCGGGCTCTTCCCAAGGGCATAAGGGCTTATGCACAACCACACCCTTTCCCGCGCCACCCGCGCCCAGGCCGAGTCTCTGCCCGCCAAAGGCACCGTCACCGTCACCAGCCTGCTGCAACAGCACCAAGAGGAAGTGCTGGCCACCCTCCTCCTCCTGGTCTCCATCCCCGGCCTGTTGCCCAGCACGGGCATTCCGTTGGGCAGCTTGTTCAGCCCGGCCATGTTTGTGGTGGGTTTGGCTTGGGTCATGGGCAAAAAGGCGGTCACACTGCCCCGCAAGCTGCAAAATTATAAATTAAAAACCGAAACCGCCCGCACCATCCTCCTGAACATGGCCAAAGCCTACCACCGGGCAGAAAAACTCTGCAAAGTCCGCCGGACAGAGCTCACCAAAGGCCCCGCCCTCCGCCTTATCGGCCTGGCCGTCATGCTCAATGCCTTTATCGTCTTTTTGCCCATTCCGTTCGGCAACACCCTTCCGGCCCTGGCCAACATCGTGCTGGCGCTGGGCGTGCTGTTCCGCGATGGTCTCGCCGTCCTCGCAGGCTTCGCGCTCACCCTCTCCAGCCTGGTCATCGGCACACTGCTGGGCATCACGGCGGTCTATGCCATCCAAAATTTCTTCTAAAGCTGTTGCACGCGGTGGCAATGCACTGCCCCGCAGGCACAAAACCACTTGAAACCCCGCCGCACCCATGCCATAACCAGCCCCGGTAGGGGAGTAGCTCAGCTGGTAGAGTAGCGGTCTCCAAAACCGCGGGTCGCAGGTTCGATCCCTGTCTCCCCTGCCAAAGTTACACTATCCTCCACCCAATCCTCCCCTTCCCGCAGTTTTGGCGCCTTCAGCGACCTCCTCTATTATAATATTTTGGCGCGGGTCGCATATTTGAATTTGTAAAACGTATAATACTTTTATTAATTATATATTACCTTTCACTTTATCTTGCTTTACATAATTACAACATCTTAAACGTATATTCGTTTGTTTCATGTTAAGTTGGCACGTTACATGCTATAATATTTATATCAGAAGGGAGAGGCTAGCTATGAAGGTTCATGATGTAGCAAACTATTTTATCCATCGTTCTCAGCAGGAGGGCGAAGATGGGCTTATAACTAATTTAAAGTTACAGAAACTTTGCTATTATGCTCAAGGCTTTTATCTGGCTATCAATCACGGAACGCCGTTATTTGAAGAAAATATTGAGGCATGGAAGCATGGGCCTGTGGTACGTAACTTATATGCAGCTCTAGCTGAAAATGGCTCTAATCCAGTTCGGACATTAATTGAGCCCGCTGACGGTATGAATAAAATGCCTACCGAAATTAAATCGTTTCTTGATGATATTTATAATGAACTTGGGCAATTTAGCGCATGGGCTCTTCGGGAAATGACGCACAAAGAAGATCCTTGGTTAAAGAATTGGGGAGACGGCAAGCTGGCAGGAAAAGAAATTCCTCACACTGATTTGATAAGTTTTTTCGCAACTAAACTTGTATAGTAAAAATGTCAAAATTTAAAACTAACCCTCCACATACAGGGAAGTTTGCTAAAGCCGTTCCAGAAAAAGGAAGTCTTAGCAATGATGCTGAAAAACCAACCTTCTCATTTCACTTATCCGATAGAGATTATTGTATTGGTGCCTGTGATCAGGCTTTTAAAGCGGCGCTTGCTGATAAAATAAGGATTTTAAGTTCGTTAACATTACGCCAAATTAGACAGGAGCCCAGAGAAGGGCATGGGTTTGAAAAAATTAACCGTACACAAATCCGCAGACGTTTACCGAGTTTTATTACTGCCGAAGTGCAAAAATTAGATGTTTTTAGATTCCATGGTGTGAAAGGCCGTTTAATAGGATTATTAGAAGGGCGAGAGATCCAAATTTACTTAGTGGATCATAATCTGTCCTGTTACCCCCACAGTTAATTCCCGCCGAAAATCCCCAAATCCCCTTGCAAACCAGCCCTTTCCCGCCTATAACTCGCCCGTTCAACGCATAAAACCGGAGAGAATTCCCCATGACCCAAGCCCGCAACCTCACCATGATAGGCACCGGCTACGTCGGCCTGGTCAGCGGCACCTGTTTTGCCGAAATGGGCTTCAACGTCACCTGTGTCGATGTCGATCAATCCAAAATCGACAACCTCAAAAACGAGGGCATCATCCCGATTTACGAGCCCGGCCTGCAAGAAATGGTCCGCCGCAACGCCAAAGCGGGCCGCCTGCATTTCACCACCAACCTCGCCTCGGTGGTGCCTCAGTCCGACGCCATTTTCATCGCCGTGGGCACCCCGCAAGATGAAGACGGCTCCGCCGACCTCCAATACGTGCAAGCCGCCGCCGAACAACTCGCCCCGCACCTCTCCGGCTACACCGTCATCATCAACAAAAGCACCGTGCCGGTGGGCACCGGCCAGCTGGTAGAAGACGCCATCCGCACCACCAATCCATCTGCCGACTTCGACGTCACCAGCAACCCGGAATTTTTGCGCGAAGGCGAAGCCGTCGGCGACTTCCTCAAGCCCGACCGCGTCGTGGTGGGGATAGAGAACGACCGCGCCGAAGCCATGATGGCCAGCATCTATAAGCCGCTGACCGACCAGGGCGTCACCCTACACGTCACCAACCGCGCCAGTTCCGAGCTCATCAAGTACGCCGCCAACGCCTTCCTCGCCACCAAAATCACCTTCGTGAACGAGCTCATCAGCCTCTGCGACAAAGTCGGCGCCGATATCCTCAGCGTCGCCCGCGGCATGGGGCTGGATAGCCGCATCGCCCCGCGCTTCCTCCAACCCGGCCCCGGCTACGGCGGCAGCTGCTTCCCGAAGGACACCAACGCCCTGGCCAAAACCGCGCGAGACCACGGCGTGCAGCTGAACCTGGTGGAAGAAACCATCCGCACCAACCAAAGCATTAAAGAGCAAATGGCGGACCGCATCGCCGCCAACCTGGGCGGTGTCAAAGGCAAAACCATCGCCGTGCTCGGCCTGGCATTCAAAGCCAATACCGACGACATGCGCGACGCCTCCTCGCTCACCATCCTCCCCCGCCTCCAAAGCATGGGCGCCACCATTGTAGCGTACGACCCCGCCGCCATGGAGCGCGCAAAGGAACTCATGCCCACCCTCACCTACGCGGGCAGTATCGAAGACACCCTGAACGGCGCCGACAGTGCCGTCATCCTCACCGAGTGGGCCGACTTCCGCACCCTCAACCTCAAGCAGCTCAAAGCCGCCCTCAAGCAACCGGTGCTGATAGACCTGCGCAACCTCTTCACCCTGCAAGAGGCTCAAGCCGCCGGCCTCACCTACTTCCCGCTGGGCCGCCCCGCCTAAAAGCCGCTACGCGCGAAAGGCTTACGAGGAGGCCCTGCCTCCTTGTTTTATGGCCTAGCTCTTACATATGGGGTTGGCGTCACCCCGGAAGCGTAGCGGGTGGCAAAAAATCTCATTTTTTGCCACCCGCTCGCTATCCGGGGCCCACCCCCGCCGGGAGGCATATCTCTTTCTCTCTACTCTCCTCTCTAAAAGGCTCAGAGTCACTTTTTCATCACATCGCCTCTTTTTTATATAACTTTATAGTGCAAGGTGTGAACAAATACGCTTTACAACTATCGGTTGCATCCATATCATTCATCCTATCAGCAAAAATACATAATGCTGAGCAACAGCAACAGAGTGGAAAGCAACCCCATGCTCCCCCCCAAGCAGGCCAACATTGCCATATCTCCCCTTGCCCCGCGCCACCGCCGCAGCACGTTTATCGCAACCGAGCTCCGCCGCCTCATCAGCACCGGCCAACTCAACCCCGGAGACCAACTGCCGACCGAAGCCATGCTCTGCCAGCAATTCGGCGTCAGCCGCACTACCTTGCGGGAGGCCATCCAAATGCTCCGCACCTCCGGCCTGCTCGAGGTCACACCCGGCCGTGGCAGCTTCGTCCGCACGCCCGACCTCTCACAACTGATGGCCGACCTCGCCATGGCCGCCCCCGGCCTGCGCGGCAACCTCACCGACCTCGCCCACATGCGCTGCCTGATACAAAGAGACCTCCTCGCCCGCTTGGCCAAAGTGCCCGCCCAACAACGCGGAGAACTCCACCGCTTCACCCTTAACCGCCACGCCAACGCGGCCGACAACGCCCAAACCGAAACCGCCTGGCACCTGCACATGGCACGCCTCAGCGGCTGCATGCTGGGCCACCTGCTGCTGCAAACGCTTATCGCGTTTGAAAGCAACAACCGCGCCACCCGGTTCGAAAATCCCGACGAAATCATGCGCACCATCCAAGTCCAAATGCGCATCAACGCCGCCTTGGTCGATGGCGACTTCGCCCTCGCCGACCGCGTGCTGACCAACTACCTCAACCCCGCCCACAGCAACGGCGCCACCCCCACCCAAACCCAGGCCGCCTGAAACGCCCCCCTCGTACCCTCTTATCCTCTAATCCTGATACCTAGTCTTCGACCGTGCCCCAAAACCCACGCCCCCCGGTGGTAATTCCGGCATATCCTTGCCGCTAGCGGCAGGTTCCTCTAGCCTGCCCACATGTTTTTGTTTTTAACCCTGCTCGGCGGGCTCACCTTTCTGGCCCTCGGCGCCGCAGCGCTTATGCGCGGCACGGTGGGGCTTGCTCAGGCGGTGGGCTTGCCCAGTTTTCTCATCGGTTTGGTTATTATCGCCTTTGGCACCAGCACGCCGCAGCTGTTCACTGCCATTCAGGCGGGCATTTCGCAAACGCCGGTCATGGCTTTGGCTATGGTGGTGGGCGCCAGCATCTTCAATATCTTTGCCACTCTGGGCGCCGTCGGCCTCAGCGGCGGGGCCGTCCAACTGAATATCCGCCTCTGGTCTCGCGGCAACCTCCCCCTCGCCCTGCTGGCCGTCGGCGTGGCCGCCGTCTTTACCTACTTCACCTTGCACAATATGCCGCTGCCCCGCTGGCTGGGCGGCGCCATGCTCGGCACCTTGGCGCTCTATGTCGGGCTGGCTTATTGGTCCGAGCACAAACACCCCGTCGCCCTCCCCCTCCTGAAAGAAACCCGCAACCTTCCGCCCTTCCTCCACATGGTGTTCTTCGGCCTGGGCCTGGTGGGGCTGGTGCTGGGCGCTAATTTGTTGGTCGATGTCACCCAGCAGCTCACCCTCAACCGCACACTCAGCGCACCGTTCATGGGGCTCACGGTGCTGGCGGTGGGCACGGCGCTGCCGCAGTTGGTGTCGTCGCTTTTGGCGTACCAGAACAAGCAACACACCCAACTCCTCAACAACCTGGTGGGCAACACACTGTTCAACCTGCTGGGCATTTGCGGCCTGCTTATCCTGTTCAGCCCGGTCAAGCTGGTGTGGGGCGGCAGCATTCTCACCAGTTTTTATGTGTTGGCAGGCGCGGCGGTCATGTTCCTCATTTTCACCCACCCCTCCATGCGCAAGTTTAAACGGGCCGAGGCCACGCTCTTCCTCCTCGCCTACCTCGTCTTCCTCGGCTACCTGCTGCACAGCATGTAACCCCCGCAAAAAGGCCCCTCAGGGGCCCTTTTACTGCGAGTATTCTCCGGCTAATCGAACAAATCGAAAATGCTCTTCATCTTGCTCTTCTTGCCATATTTTTTATGATGATAATCTTCATAGTCATCATCGCGGTAGTGCGCGTTGTGCGGCCGCGCAGGTGCCTGCTGCCTATACTCCGCATAGTGCACACGCTCTTCAGCGGCGGCATTTTGCACAGCAGCCAGCAGCTTTTCCAGCTCGCCTTTATCCAGCCACACACCCCCACTCACCGGGCAGCGGTCAATTTCAATCCCATCGCGCTTAATCTGTTGCATCGGGGTTTGCCCATCAATCGGGCTTACAAGTAACGGCATTTGGCAGTCCTCCCTTGGTTGTTATCCTTACTGCCCGGCCATTCCAGCAAAGCGGGGCCCTGCAAGCAACCGAAACCGAACATCCCCACCCTCAAAAAACGACATTTCAATGCCTTGCAAATACCCACCAACGCCCACAAACGGCTCTTCCAATGTTAGAATACACTATGCACAAACACACCCTGCCCCTGCTTATCGCCGCCAGCTTCTTTACGTCGCTGCCGCTTGCCCTCGCCAACAACGCCACCCCCCTCGCCCTTGGCCTCATGCTGGCGGCTCAGGCGCTCGCCATATACGTTATCACCCTGCCCCCTGCGTCCTCACGCCTGATGGGTTCGGCCTGGCCTTTTACGGGGCTTATGCTGGCTCTGGCGGTTACCCAGCAACCTGGCATCCCCACACTCCTCCTTATGCTGAGCCTCAGCTTCACCGCCTTTGTGCTGCGGGCCGGGCACATGCCATGGGTGCAGCTCAACCGCTTTCTGCTGGTTACCTTCACCAGCCTGGCCATGTGGCCGGGCGCCACCGGCTTTGCCAGCCCCTACCCGGCTGCTGGGCTGTTCATTCTCACGCTGCTCATGCTGCTGTCGCAACATCGGGTTGGCGCGGCCGAGCTCACCGCCCGCATCCTCCTCCTCGCCGCCGCCACACTGGCCCACCCGGTGCTCACAGTGCTGCCGGCCCTCACCGGGCTCACGCTCATGGCCGTGTGGCCCAAGCGAGCCCTGGCCGTGGCCCTAGGCGGCACCGCCTTCACCTTCGCGCTGTATCAAGCCTACTCCGCCCACTGGTGGGGGGTCATCGCCACCTCCACCTTCCAAACCTTCACCACGGGCCCCGAGGGCCTCGCTGCCCTCGCCCTCCTCGCCATCGTCGCCGTCCAAAGCATCTACCACTGGCGCTGGTGGGCCGCCCCGCAGCAACTCGCCTGGCTACTCACCACCCTCTTCACCATCCTCATCCTCTCCCAAGCGACAGACGCCACCACCCTCGCCCTCACCCTCCCCCTAATAACCCACACCCTCCTGCGGCCAAGTTATAAGGCCTGAACACCCTTATTTATTCCAATTCACATACTCATTCCAAGGCGCATTCCAACAAACAAATTCAAAACCGTATTTTCGCACCAAAGCCTCGCTTCCAAGCTTACCTGGCTGAGCCGAAACGGTCATCGGCACGCCCACAGGCACCATCTCCATCATAAATCGCCACATCGCCTCGCCCAAACCTTTAAGCCGCCAATCTTCCCGCACCCAAATCCCATACAAATGCCATGCCTGCGGAGCAAACTTGTTATGCCACGGGTAAATCGCGCACCACCCAACTTTTTCATCACCTTCCACCCACCACCAGGCCTGCAATCGGCCATCTCCTATCATCGTGGCAAATTCTTCCGGAGTGTGCACATCATCCGGATGCATTCCCGCACACACCAAGGCCTCATAAGCCAACACATCCTCACGGGAACCCGAAAAAACCTGCAAATTCATATGCGCATCCTAACACCAATCCACCACTCTCATTACCCACACCCTCCTCCGCCCCAACTATAAGGCGTAATTCATCATCAGCTTTCATTCTCAGAATTAGGTAAGTATCCAGCACAACTTATATTCTGCCCCCCTGGCAGCGAAGGCCGCCACCCACGAACTGCGGAAATGAGAATAACGCGTGCTAAAACCTATATAGTTTTAATGGCTTAATTCTATATAGGTTTTTTGATAAAAATCCTTATAACCACACCCACACTTGGTTTATCCTCAGTACCACCATGAATACTCTCAATTTCAGCTGAATAGTTCCAACCATTCTTATAGGTTTCATGAATATGTTCATTTAAAGATTCATGCGAACCAAATGATTCATCTCTTGGTATAAAGCCAATTTGTTTTCCGGTTTCTGTAAAAACACCCACGGCAAATTCATCATGAGGGTCGTTATATGGCTTTAATATTAAAATATCGCCTGCTTTGCATTCCTTTTTGATAATCTTCTGACGGGAAACACCGTTTGAATTATCAAAGCTCTCTCCAACAATCCCTATTAGAAACGTAAAATCAGAAGTTTTTGCATTCAAACGCTTCACGACGTGCTTTTCATCCGAGAATGATGCAAAAAGCATTTTTAAAACCTGAAACGTAACCATCACAACAACTGCAACTGCAGTAACAACTCCAATTATAATACCTTCGATAAGCTTAGTATTTTTAGATTTACGCCTAGCCATATCAATACCCTTTTTTATAGGGATAAAGGATACTCGGAGTTTACTAGTAAACAATACAAAAAAAACCGCCTCGCAGTGGTCAATCTCTGAAAACAGAGTAGACAAGATACAGTCAACAGAACATTTAACGAGGTCCACCAAGCATGTCGCGCCAACGGCGCGCTACTATAATCCCGAAAGGAGGTGATCCAGGCGTATGTTTCCAACAAAAAAACCGCCTCGCAGCGGTGAATCTCTGAAAACAGAGTAGGCAAGATACAGTCAACAGAACATTTAACGAGGTCCACCAAGCATCCTTAGAAAGGAGGTGATCCAGGCGCACGTTCCCGTACGCCTACCTTGTTATGACTTAGCCCCAGTCAATGGTTGTACCGTGGACGGCTGCCTCCCTTACGGGTTAGCTCACCGGCTTAAGGTATCCCCATCTCCCATGGCTTGACAGGCGGTGTGTACAAGACCCGGGAACTGTATTCACCGCGGCATGGCTGATCCGCGATTACTAGTGATTCCAACTTCATGCCGTCGAGTTGCAGACGACAATCCGAACTGAGATATCGTTTAAGGGATTGGCTCCAGCTTGCGCTTTGGCAGCCCTCTGTCGATACCATTGTAGCACGTCTCACGCCCAAGCCGTAAGGGCCATGATGACTTGACGTCATCCCCACCTTCCTCGGGTTTGTCACCGGCAGTCTCATTAGAGTGCCCAACTGAATGTAGCAACTAATGACAAGGGTTGCGCTCGTTGCGGGACTTAACCCAACATCTCACGACACGA
>DIUO01000047.1 GCA_002422365.1 Proteobacteria bacterium UBA6156 | reverse complement strand
CCAATAATTATGCAAATGGCTTTATATCACCCTGAAAGCAGTGCCTGATGACCCAACTCAGGCAAAAGGCCACGTCATCGCCACCTACGGCCCGCGCAGCGAACGCATCCCGTGGCTGTTGTGCCAGGTCTGGGATACCGAATTCCCAAAGATACCCTGGGAAGAGGCAAAAGGCCTCATCACCTACTCCCACGGCTGAGGCATCACGAAATCCCCCCGGGCGGCCACTGGCCGCCCGTCCCTGTTTCCAGCAGCCCTAAAATCGGCTATACCAAAGCGTGCCCCAGCCGCGTCGCCCCCATACCTTTGTTTTGCCGCCGCTGCGCCTGGGCTGGCGCGCGCGCGTGGCGGTGCTGGCGGGCAGCCTGCTCAGCCTCTACCTGCTCGGTTTCGCGCTCTATATCGTGCTGCTGCCCGCCCCCTTCACCACCCTGCCGTCGGGTCTTCAGGGCCTTGCCACCTTCACCGGCGGCTCAGGCCGGGTCGAGGCCGCGCTCAAGCAAGCCCAAAAAGGCTTTCCCGGCCCCATCCTCATCAGCGGCAGCCACGGCACTACCACCTTGCCAGATATGCTCGCCCTCACCGCCACCCCCCTCACCGAAACGCAGCAACAGTTTATCGTCTACGACACCGCCGCCACCACGCGGGAAAACATCCTTAGCCTGAAAGCCTGGGCAGGCTACTACCAGCTGGAGTACGTCGGCATCATCACCAGCACCTACCATGTGCCCCGCGTGGGCTTGCTCGCACGCCTGCATGCACCACACCTGCGCCTCACCTATTTAGCCGTGCAACCTGCCGACCCCGGCCTGCGCCCCCTCTTCCGCGAGTACAACAAGCTGCTCGCCACCCCCCTCTTAAACTAAAGCTGTTTTCATAATTTCTCACACCGCTTCGCTCTGCCGAGAATTTCATCCCCGAATTTCATCCTCGCACACCCAAGGCACCTCCACCGCCCGCCATTCACCATTTCACCATTCAGTATATTTTATTCTGCATGCAGCATTCCACTGCATACACCTCAAAACCTCAAGCCATCCGCCAAAAAACACATAAAAACAACATTACAATGCCATCATCAATAAGCGCATACTTATGTAAGGTAAAAATGTATGCGTTTTATAAAGGCAATGTACACATCACGCCCCTTCTTCGGGCAGCCGCACTAAACCGAAAACCTCACAAAATCGCGGAATTCCGTAAACACTTTGCGGTACACCGTTTTGCGGAAGTCAATCACATGCTCCTGCAACCACGGCGCATCCAGCCAGTCCAGCTGTTCAAACTCACGGTCAACCGCACGGCTCAGGTCGGGCAGGCCCTCCCCCACATACCGGAAGCAAAACCACTTCTGCGTCTGCCCCGCAAAGCGGCGGCCTTTCACCCAGTCTTTGGGCAACCAATAATCAATCCAGCTGCTGCGCTCGGCCACCAGCTCAACTTCGCCAGCCTCCAACCCAGTCTCTTCGCGCAGTTCACGGTAGGCAGCGATAATCGGCTTCTCCCGCCCTTCAATCCCGCCTTGCGGCAGCTGCCAGGCTTTGTCGCCGTTGGCGTGGGCGCGCAGGCCCGCCAGCACTTTGCCATCGGCGTTCACAATCACCAGCCCCACATTGCGGCGCAGGCGCCCGCGCGCATGGGCCGCAGGCGGGCGGCTTCGTCCTCCCCGCCTGGTGCGGCGGGCAGGGGGTTGGGGTGTCGTGGTGTCGGTCATCTCACTCTTTCATCCCACACATGGCATGTCTTATCAAATCTTTATTCCCGCACAGGGTTCACTAGCGCACTTACCGGCACCAACACCACCCCGCTGCTCACAATATCCGGCAGTTCCGCCGCCAGCACCTCCAGGGTGGCGGGCAGCGGGTGGCCAATCGCCAGCGCCTGCCCCCGCGTCTGGGCCAGCTTCACCGCCCGCCGCAGTTCGGCGCGTATCGCCGCAGGCGTGGGGTTATGGTCTAAAAACACATCCCGCGTCAGCACCGGCACATCCAGGCCCTTGGCCGCACCCAGCACCGCCGTGGGGGCCGATGTCCGGCTATCCACAAACAACATCCCCTCCCGCTGCATCACCGTCAGCACCGCGCGCATCCCTTCCGGCCATTGGGTAAAGCGGCTGCCCATATGGTTGTTCATCCCCACCGCCACATCGCTCAGGCGGCTCACGTTGCGGCTCAGCAGCGTCTCAATCTCCTCCGGAGCCATCCCCACCCGCAGCGTGTCCGGCCCCGGTTCGGGCACGGTCTCCCCATGGGGCAGGGCTTCCATCGGCATATGAATCATAATCTCATGCCCCTCAGCCTTAGCCAACGCCGCCAACTCAATCCCCTCGCGGCTCCAGGGGAAGAACGCCAGCGTCACCCCCGCCGGCATCGCTGCCACCGCGCGGCGGCTGGCCTCCATCTGGCCGCCCATATCATCCAGCACCAGCGCCAGCCGGGGCGCACCCTGCGGAAGCGTCACACTCACCGCATTACGCTGCCACAGGGGCATATCCGGCCCCGCCACCAGCGGCAGCGGGCGGGTGGCACCTGCGGCAAAGGCTTCGGGCGCGCGCGTCGGCGGCGCGGGCACTTCGGTCGGCACCAGCGGCATCTCTGCCATAACCGGAAAATCATAAGGCACATCCGCCTCATTCCTCCCACCCGGCACCGGCCCGCCGTCCAGCAGCGCGTCCAGCTTGCGGGCTGTGGCGGGGTCGGTTTCCGCCCCTTTCACCACCACCTGATACCCCTCACGGCGGCCTTGCCGCTCCGGGCCCATGTCGCGCAGGCGCTCTCCGGTCAGCAGGGCTAAAACCAGCGCCCCCAGGGCCACCAGCACCATCAGCGCAAAGGCTATCCATACCGCGCCCGGCAGCGGGCGATGCGTCGGTTCCGTCATGGCGCCCCCTTAGCGGGCTGTGGCTTGGGCGGGGGTCGGCGTTGTGGCGCCACTGGTCTGGGGCCACACAATCAGCGCACGCAGCACACCCATGGCACGGTCAAGCTGAGCATCCGGTTTCTTATCCAAGCCCACCATCGTGGCGCTCGGACTCTTTTCGGGCACCGGGGCATAAATGCTCTGCGGCAAGTCCGGGCGGGGCGCGGTTTTGCTCACGTCATCGGTGTTGCTGGCTGTCAGGTGGCCCAGCAGGCTGGCCTCACTCGGCATATCTTCGTCATCCAGCGCCAAGCGCTCCTGTTCCTTGGTCTTCAAGGCTTTTTGCTCAATATCGGGCAAAATGCCGTTGGCCTGGATGCTCTTGCCGCTCGGCGTATAATACAACGCCGTGGTCAGGCGCATGCCGGTGCTGCCGGGCAGGTCAAAAATGGTCTGCACGCTGCCTTTACCAAAACTCTTGGTGCCTACCACCACCGCACGACGGTTGTCTTGCAGGGCTCCGGCCACAATCTCGGCCGCGCTGGCGCTGCCGCTGTTCACCAGCACCACAATCGGCTTGCCGTCCATCAGGTCGCCACGGCGGGCAGGGTAGCGGGCATCCTGGCCCTTAATCCGCCCGCGCGTGCTTACAATCTCGCCGTCCTGCAAAAAGTCATCGGCCACGGCAATCGCCTGGGTCAGCAACCCACCGGGGTTGTTGCGCAGGTCCAGTATCATTCCCTTCAAAGGTGCCTTGTTTTCGGCTTCCAGGGCCTTAATGTGGTCACGCATGGCAAAGTCGGCATAGTCATTAAAGCTGGTAATCCGCACATAGCCAATGCCACTTTCCAGCAGCTTGCTCTTCACCGGCTTCACCTTAATTTCCGCACGCTCCAGCACCACCGGGAACGTCCGCTTCTCGCTCTCCCGCAAAATCACCAACTTCACCTTGGTGCCGGGGTCGCCGCGCATGTTGTCCACCGCATTTTTAAGGCTCATGCCCTGCACGTCTTTGTCATCAATACGAATGATATAATCATTGCTCTCCAGCCCAGCCTTGGCAGCCGGAGTATCTTCAATCGGGCTCACCACCTTCACCAGGCCGTTGTCCATGGTCACTTCAATGCCCAGGCCTCCAAATTTGCCTTGAGTCTGCTGTTTCAGCTCCAGCATCTCGTCTTTTTTCAAATAGCTGCTGTGGGGGTCCAGGCTGGTCAGCATGCCGTTAATGGCGTTTTCAATCACACCGGTTTCGGTCACTTGCTCCACATAACTGGTGCGTATTTTCTCCAGCACATGCGCAAACACATCCAACTTCTCATACACATCCGGGTCTACATTGCGGCTTTGCGCCAACACTGTGCCGCTCAGGGCGCTCAGGGCGGCCACGGCGGCCAGCATCATCATCTTCATACGCATCAAAATATCATCCGCTTGTTGTGTTGTTCATCCAATGCTGGCCAGAGTACCCGCAAAGCCGCCCAGGGGCAACGCATCCCGTATAAAAAAGCATGCCCCGCTCCTCGCGCACCGCAGCAAAGCGGCGTACGAAAGCTCTTTAAGTCACAAAGTGCCTTGTAGGGCCACTACAACGGGTTCACCACCTGCCCCCGCCGCCGCACTTCCCAATAAATTCGCCCTTCTTCGCCCACCAGCCCCAGCTGCTGGCCTGCCGCCACGTCGTCGCCCGCATTCACGTTCAGCGTGCCCATGCCGCCCAACAGCATGTCCTCCCCGCGCACGGTTTTCACAATCACCAACCCCCCAAAGTGCCGGAAAGGCCCCGCAAACAACACCTTAGCCGCCCGCGTCGCCATCACCGGCGCCCCCTCCGGCGCTGCCAGCACCACCCCATCGCGGGTGGCGCCTTCACTGCGGCCAAAGCCACGCAACACCCGCCCGGCCACCGGCAACCCGCCGCCCACCCCTTCGGGGGCGGCATCTTCAACGGCCACGGGCTTATTTCCTCCCGTTTGCTCCGCCACCGGCGCTTGCTCCAATGCCGCCTGCAACACGCCTTCCAACGCCTCGGCCTGCATTCCGGCCCGGCGCAGCACCTGCCGCTCCACCTGCAACAGGCTAGCGCGGCTGTCGGCATAGGCACTTTGCACCTGCCGCAGGGCGGCCAGCTGCTGGTTGGCCTGGCCATACAGGCGGCTCAAGCCCGCCGCCTCAGCCTGGCTACTTACCATCCGCCTCGCGTGCTGGCGGCTCATCGCCTGCACCAACCCGGCCTGCACCGGCGCATCCGTCACCACGCTGCGCATTAGCCAAAATCCCGGCGGATACTGCCCCAGCCGGACCGCCGCCTGCACACTCTGGCGTAAATTCGTGTCGGCTTCCCCGGCCTGGCTGCGGCTTTTGGCAATCTGCGCCTGCACCTCGCTCAGGCGGCTTTCGGCGGCCTGCAATCGGGCCGCCAGCTCGGCCACGCTGCCCCCCTGCGGGGCCGCATGGGCGGCACTCACTGCAAACGCAACAGCTGTCACCCATGTCCCAAACCATCTCATGGCCGCCAACCTAAAACAAAACGCCTTCCGGCGCCACTGCTGTCACTTACATCTCTTCAAACATTAATCCCGATGATACGGATGCCCCGCCAAAATGCTATGCATGCGGTAAAGCTGCTCCGCCACAATCAACCGCACCATCTGGTGGGGCAAGGTCATCTTCCCCAAACTCCACACCCAGTCCACCCGCTGCAACACGTTGCGGCTCACTCCATTGGCCCCGCCAATCAAAATCGCCACCGCCTTCACGCCATCCAGCTGCCAGCCGGCAAATTTGGCCGCCAACTGCCGGCTACCCACGTTTTCGCCCAGTTCATCCAGCAAAATCCGCACCCCCGGCGCGGGCACACCGGCCAGCGCCACCAGTTGGGCGGCGGCTTCATCTTCGGGGGTGGCACCATCGGGCAGTTCGCGCACAATCACCCGCCACTGGCCTTCAGGCAAGCGTTTCAAGTATTGGCTTTCCAGCGCCTTAATATGGGCGTCACGGCATTTGCCGGTGGTGAGTATAATAAGCTGCATCGTCGAGTATGGCCCTAGGCCGGGCCATCGGTAAAGCCATCCGTAAAAATATGGCTCCACAATTTTTCAAGGTTGTACAACTCCCGCTTGTCCGGCACAAACAGGTGCACCACTATATCGCCCATGTCGGCGCACACCCATTCGCCGTCCTGCAAACCTTCCATCCCCAGCACAGCCTTGCCCAACGCTCTGTCCAGCGCTTGGCCCATGCTGCTTACATGGCGGCTGCTGGTGCCGCTGGCAATCACCAAAAAGTCTGCAAAACTGGCTTGCCCGGCCAACGGGATAACCACCACATTCTCCGCCTTCATATCGTCCAGCACGGCCCGCACGCGCGCCAGCTCATCCGGCTCGCGCGGCGCCTGCTGCCGAGGCGAAGCCGCATCCGGCTTCCGGCTGACCCTCTTGCGCCCCGCCGGGGCATCACCTGTGCGGCGCAAACGCGTCGCGGCCGGGTTGGCAGCTATGGCAGTAACCTTTCCTTGATGGGATGAAATACCTGAGGAGAATCCATTACATTCGGCATGTGTCTTTATTCTATGGGTCTGCGCACAAGCCGCAAGCTGTCAGTGCTGGCAGCCTGCGCTTCAGGTATCCCCCTGCGCCTGTCAGGCCACACTTCCAAAACCTGTCAGGCCACCCGCTGCCGCCCCGCCAGTGCCAGCCCCAGGGTGCCCTCATCCAGATAATCCACCGCCGCCCCCACCGGCATGCCTTTGGCCAGGCTGGTCACCGCCACACCCAGCGGCAGCAAACGGTCGGCGATAATCTGCCCGGTCGTCTGGCCGTCCACACTGGCGCCCAGCGCTAATATCACTTCCTCTACCGGGGTTTCGCCCACCGAGTGGCCTTGGCGGCTTTGGCTTACCTGCCTCACCAGTTGGGGTATCCTCACATCTTCGGGCCCCACACCATTCAAGGCAGAAACCACCCCCCCCAGCACCATATACCGCCCGCCAAACATCCCGCTGCGCTCCATCGCCCACAAATCCGCCACCCCTTCCACCACGCACAGCACGCCGTTGTGGCGTGCCGGGTTGGCGCACACCTCACACACCGGCACGTGCGGGCCGCTAAAGGCCAGGTTGCCGCACTGCTCGCAAATCGCCAGCTGTGCCGCCACATCAGCCAAATTCCTTTGCAGTTCAGCCAAGGCATCCGGCTTCTGCAGCAAGCTTAACGCCACGCGCTGCGCCGAACGGGGCCCCAAGCCCGGCAACTTGCCCAGCTGCCGCAGCAGCCGCTCCAAAGGCAAAGGTATCAGCGCCATTCGTCGGTTTTATTTAAAATTATTTTTACATTCCTGGCAGGCTCAAGCCACCCGTTACCGCCGCCATCTTGGTCTTAGCGATATCATTCGCCTTGGCCAGCGCCTCATTGCAGGCCACTTTCAGCAAGTCTTCCAGCAGGCTCAGGTCGTCCATATCCACCGCTGCGGGCTTTATCTTCACCCGCACAATCTCGTGGGTGCCGTTCATGGTCACCTGCACCGCGCCACTGGCGGCACTGCCGTCAATTTCGGTCCTTGCCAGCTCTTCCTGCACGGCTTTCAGGCCCTTTTGCATCTCTTGCGCTTTTTTCAGCATCCCGAACATATTGCTCATCTATTTATCCTTCCTTGTTCCTAATCCCTAATCCCTAACACCTAATACCTTAATGATAAACATCCTCGCCATCCACGTGCTCAATCTCAGCCCCGGGGAACATCCCCATCACCCCGGCCACCAGCGGGTCATCCTCCACTTCGGCCTTACGTTCAGCCTCAGCTTGGGCTGCCAACTGGGCCAGGTTCATGCCTTCCCCTTCGGCGGCCTGCACTTCGCGCACGTCCCAGGCCACAGTGGTCAGCTGTTTCAGGGCGGCCCGCAGGTCACGCAGCAGGTCAGCAGAACTCAACAAACCTTTGTCAATCGCCAGCTCCAGCGCCGTGCCTTCAAAGCTCACACAGCGCACCTGCCGCTCCAGCGCGGCGGTCAGCATGGGGTTGTCGGCCCGCAGCGCCCGCACAACCCCGCGCCAGTCGTGCAATTCCTCATGCACCCGCTCTTGCTGAAGCGACTTTTCATTCCGCACCAACCCAGCCTCCACCACCGGCAAACCCTGCGGCGCAGCCGCAACCTGAGACCCTGATATCCTGACATCCGGATACCCTTCAGATACCGCCATCGCATTCACACTGCCACTCACCGCCGCCTGGGGTGCAGCCTGCGCCACCATCGCTTGCGCCTCACCCAGCAGCTTGTCCATCGCGGGCAGCGGGGTCAAATACGCCATGCGCACACACGCCATCGCCAGCGCCTCATAAGGCCGCTCCGCCACTTTCAGCTCGGCCAGGGTTTGGGCCAGCAGCTGGTACAGCCGCCCCATGTTGGGCAACGGCAACGCTTCGGCTAGCGGCACCACGCGCCCCTTTTCAAGTTCGGTTAAGCTGCCGTTGGTCTTAATGTCCGCCACCAGCCTAATGCGCGTCATCAGGTGCACCAGCTCCATCAGCCCTTGCACCACACCCATGGCATCACTCCCGGCGGCATACAACCCGTCCACCAGCGCCAGTGCTTCCACCGTGCGGCCATTCACCAGCATCTCCAGCAGGTCCACCACGCGGGCGCGGTCGGCCACCCCCAGCATATCCTCTACCGTAGCAAGCATGATTTTTGCCTGAGGCTCCCCGGTGCCTGGTGCCTGGTTCCTGGTGTCCTCATCCGCCGCACTCAGCGCAATCGCCTGGTCAAGCAGGCTCAGGCCGTCCCGTGCACTGCCATCCGCCGCACGGGCAATCAGCTGCACCGCCGCAGGCTCAAACGCCACGCCTTCTTTTTCTAAAATCGCTTCAAAATACGGCCCCAGCACATCGCTCGGTATCCGTTTCAAATCAAAACGCTGGCAGCGGCTCAGCACCGTCAACGGTATCTTCTGCACGTCGGTGGTGGCAAAAATAAACTTCACCTGCGGCGGCGGCTCTTCCAGCGTCTTCAACAGCGCATTAAACGCCGTGGTGCTCAGCATGTGCACTTCGTCAATAATATAAACCTTAAACCGCCCGGCCACCGGCGCGTAATTCACGCCTTCAAACAACCGCTGAACATCCTCCACACTGCGGTTGCTGGCAGCGTCATATTCCAGCACGTCCACGTGGCGGCCGGTGCGGATGGCCTCCACCTGCGTATCGTTCACGTCCCAGGTCACGCTGGGGCCGTTGTCGCAGTTCAGCGCCATGGCCAGCAGCCGCGCGGTGCTGGTTTTGCCCGTACCTCTAATCCCTGTCAGCACATAGGCGTGGTGAATCTTATTCATCGCAATCGCATTGGTCAGTGTGCGCACCAGCGCCTCCTGGCCAATCAGTTCGGCAAACGTCCGGCTGCGGTACTTCCGCGCCAAAACCACATAATCGCTCTGAGTCGTCGTCACACTATCCCCCGCCATACCCACCTTGTACCTCATCCCACCGCCCAAAGCCACCCACTCCGCACGCCCCGGCAGCAAAAAACAAATCAAAATGGCTCCACCCGCAACCGATTCATACCGTTGCTCCCTCTCGGGCCTGGCGGGGTTTTGAGGGCTGCGTCGGAGCCACCCCTTCCCTGCCCCAAGCCATCCCCCACGTCAACCCCAAAGTCCGGCGCAAAGCGCCGTTGCCCCCGCGTGCAGAGCTGCAAACGGTCATCCAAGTGCGTTTTGGCAGGGCACGGTGTACGGTAAAAGGGTACATAAGCCCTGCCAAAACGTGCTTGGGGGCCGTTTCAGCCTGCACCTCTAGTAAGCAGTAAGAACTCCTGTTATACATTTCTCATGTCTACACCCCATCATCGGCGCCGCAAGCCGCGCCCCAAAAAGCAATCGGCCGAGGGCACACCGCCATCCGCCACCAAAAAGGCTCCGCCGGGCAAGCGCCCGGGGCGGGGCCGTAACACCGCCTCCAAGTCGCGCTGGTTCTACGATGTCCGCCAATACGCGCTCCTGACAGACGCCGCAGGCAACCTGCTCATCCTGCAATTGCCGAAGGAATACGACGCCACCGCCGCCAACACTTGGACGCTCCCCGGCGGCAAGCTGGAACCCACCGACGAACCCGGCGAAGGCCTGCTGCGCGAGATTGCCGAAGAAACCGGCCTGACAGGCACGCTCGTCGGCCCGGCAGGCGTCGCCCGCTGGACCTCCCGCAACAGCAAAAAACTCGGCATCTTCTGGCGCGCCACGGTGCCGGGCACCAAGCCCGAGCTTAAACTCAGCCGCGAACACCAACGCGCGGTCTGGATAAGCCCCGCCGAAATCACCGACTTCCCCTTCCACCGGGAAGAAATGGTCACCATCGTCCAAAAACTCAACCCAACGGTCTAAGATCATCATGAGCCACTCCCTCCTCGTCCTCGGCTCCGGCGCAGCCGGTTGCACCGCCGCCATCTACGCCGCCCGCGCGGGCATTGCCACCACCCTCATCCGCGGCAACCAGCCCGGCGGTCAGCTTACCATCACCACCGATGTCGAAAACTACCCCGGCTTTGCCGACCCCATCCAGGGCCCCTGGCTGATGGAGCAAATGGAGGCCCAGGCCAAGCACTGCGGCGTGCACATCATCGCCGACCACATCATGAAAGCCGACCTTGCTACCAAAACCTTGGTAGGCATGAACGGCACCGCATACACCGCCGAAGCCCTCATCATCGCTACCGGCGCCTCCGCCAAGTGGCTCGGCCTGCCGGGCGAAAAAACCTACAACGGCAAAGGCGTCTCCGCCTGCGCCACCTGCGACGGTGCCTTCTACCGCAACCGCAACGTCGCCGTGGTCGGCGGCGGCAATTCCGCGCTGGAAGAAGCCCTGTATCTCGCCAACATCGCCAGCCACGTCACCCTTATCCACCGCCGCGACCAGTTCCGGGGCGAAAAGGTCATGCAAAACCGCGTGCTGAACCACCCTAAAATCAGCGTCATCTGGAACCACGCCGTAGAAGAGATCGTAGGCGACCCCCACCCCATCACCGGCGACGTCACCGGGCTTAAACTCAAGTCCACCAAAGACGAATCCACCCAAGACCTCCCCGTCCACGGTGTCTTCATCGCCATCGGCCATAAACCGAACACCGACCTCTTCGCGGGGCAACTCGACATGGACGAAACCGGCTACCTCACCCGCCTGCCAGGCTCAGTGGTGCCCACCCACATGGGCCAACCCATCCCCGGCGTGTTCGTGGCGGGCGATGTCGCCGACAGTATCTACCGCCAGGCCGTCACCGCCGCCGGTATGGGCTGCATGGCCGCCTTAGATGCGAATCGCTATCTCGAATCTCTCGGCCAATAAATACGAATCTCTCCACGAAGCTCCTGTTAAATTCCCCTCCTCCCCATCTCACGAAGGCAGGGGGATGGGGGTTTTAGGGGGAGGGGGTCTC
>DIUO01000020.1 GCA_002422365.1 Proteobacteria bacterium UBA6156 | reverse complement strand
CTATGTGCAGCAAGGCATGGCCACCCACCCGCACTACATTATAGCCGGAGACTTCAACATCGCCGCCGACGAACGCGATATCGCCAACCCCGACCGAGCCCCCAAATACGTGTTGTTCACGCCGGAAGAACGCGCCTGGCTCGCCTCCTTCATGGCCGAATCCGGCCTTGCCGACAGCTTCCGGAAGGTCAGCGACGAAGCCGGGGTATATTCCTGGTACGACTACCGCACCTATGGCCGCAACCCCAAGTCTGGTGCGCGTATAGACTACCTCTTCACCAGCCCCGCCCTCACGCCGCACATCCGCGCGGTAGAGCACTTCCAGGCCGAACGCACCCAACCCCAACCGTCCGACCACCTGCCGGTGATGCTGGAGCTCGCCCGTTAACAAGGGCCAAAAAAAAGCCCCCTAACGGGGGCAACAGATACAAACGAACTACTTCATTTTCTCTTCTTTGAAAATCGCATGCTGGCGTACTACGGGGTCATATTTGCGCATTTCCAGCTTTTCGGTGGTGTTCAGGCTCTTGGGGTTTTTACGGGTCACGTAAAAATAGCCGGTTTTCTTACCGTCGGGCTTGGTGGCTGTGCTCACCATTTTAATGAATATGCTGTTTCCGCCGCGTTTCGCCATGGTCGTCGTCCTGTGTTATGGCCGTTTTGCGGGTGCATCGGGCCGTTTATATCTGTGCGGGCGGCCTTACAGCCGCACCGAATACCGGCCATCTAGCGCAAGCCGCCACCTGCTGTCAAGCCCTTGGCACCGCCTTGGGTGGTTTTACGCGGGCAAGGGGCTACTTACTTCTTCACATTTATGGCAACCACACCGGCCACCCCGCCCAGGGCCAAAATAAGCCCCAACGCCTGGCCCCAGTTGGCACTAAAGTTGATAACGGCGGCAATCAAACCCAGCATGGCAATCGGAATAAAAGCAATCAGCAACCCGCTTCCGGCGGTGCTGCCGAACTCTTGCGCCACGCTTTTAAATTTACTGGGGTTATAGCGGTTGGCGGCGGCCAACGCGCGCTTTTGGGCCGCCACCAGCCCGTGCACGGGGTCATTAATCAGCCTGCTCGCGCCTTCAATGGCGGCCGTAACTTCAAATAAACTGGCAAAAGCCCCCCGCCGCGCATTTTCCGTTATCAGTTCGCTGGGTAGCAGCGCGGTTACGGGTGGGTCTTGCCACAGGCGGTATAAACTGGTGTAGGGCGGCAGGCTGGGGGCAAAGCGCGTGCGTGGCTTGTTGCTGCCGGTACTGGCTGCCAGCAGGTGGTCAACCTGCCAGCGCACCATCCAGGGTTTCAGGTCTTCCCACAGATGGGCTTTTACAAGCTCACGCTCGTTTTGCGCCAGCAGTTGCAGCAGTTCTTCGCAGCTGCCCAACAGGGGCAGGTCGCTCACGGTTTCTTCGGCGGGCAGCAGGTAGGGCTGCCGCACATCTTTATAAGGTGTCAGCACCATCGCCCACAGGCGCCAGTAGCTCAGCTCGCGTAGGCCCAGCGTGGCACGCAGCTCAGGGTCGGGGGTAACACCCTCCTCCCAACCCATCCCGTCGAGAGAGAAATGCAGCAAAGCCTGATCAAAGGCCGGTAAAGGCGATATCGCCGTCACCGTTGCCAAAAACCGGACACGCAGCAACCAGGGTTTGTCCTGCGTGGCTTGGGTAAACTGCTTTAGGGCGGTAAAATGCGTGGCGTGCTGCCGCTGGGCGGTGTGCAGCATTTTTTCAATATCCTGCACGCCGGGCAAGGTGTTTTGGTTCATGGTGGCGGCGGTTTGCAGGGGTGTGCGCAGCCAAGCCAGATACATCGCCGCCCCGCCGATAACCCGCGTCACCAGCTCCTGAATATTCTGGAACTCACGCTCATGCCAGTGCTGCACGGGTATGCAAGACAGCAAATACCACGCGCGCAAATAAATCCCGCGCTCGGCCATCAGGCCTTCGCTGTTGCTGGTCAGGTGGTCCACGTTGAGCAAACCGCTGTCGCGCAGCCATTCCAGGGTGCGTTCCGGGCTCAGGGCACTTTCGGTCACAATCGCCAAATAGCGGTAAAACGCCATTTGCGCTGGGGTGCGTTTGTCGCTGTGTATGGTGCTGCGCTGGCCAAGGTCGCGGGCTTCGGGCATCATGTTCTGCACCCCGCCCGACACCCCCAGCCAATAATGAATCTGCGACAGCAGCATGAGTATGCTGTGGTTGTGCGGGTCGTTATGCAGGGCATTGCGCAGCAGGGTTACGCTGTCGTTGGTGCGGCCATCTAAAAACGCTTGTACCGACTGCTTCACTTTCAGCAGCAGCCCTTGGGCCATAAGCGGCTTTTTGGTGTTTTCCTGGCTCAGGTTGTTCAGTTCGGCCAGCAGCAGCGCGGCGCAGGGGTTTACGGCTTCGGCGCCATTCTCGGTGGGCGTGCCGGGCAGCAGGGCTTCATGCTGTTTCCAGAGTTCCCACAACTGCTGCACATGTACGCCAGGCACAACGTAGGCATAAGCGAGGGCGGCTGTATCAGCAGGGGTTGTCGCAGGGTTGGTTACGGCTGCAGGTTTATAGGCAGGGGCCATGGCCGCGTTGGCGGGCGAAGCCTCGGTGCTGGTGCTATCAGTAGTGGCGGCATCGGCAGTGGGAGAGGGGGCGCTGGCGGGGGGTTGCCCTGCCGGGTGGCCGTAACGGTAGCGGTCGCGCTCCACCGCCTGCCCAACCAGCCCAAAAAACGCCTTCACATCTGGGCTTAATGCATAGGTGGCCTGCAAGGGAGCGTCGTGCTCGTTTTCGGCCCTGGTGCTGGCAATGCGGGTATCGCGCCGTTCTTTCTGGCGGTGCTGGAGCTGTTCGTTCAAGCTCTGTATGGCGTGGCGGAGAGATGTACTCATGCACTGGACCTGGCTATTTCGGCGGCTCGGCCATGCCGTAGCTGAAGCGTTTACTAATATAAGCCAGCACGTCGCCCATTTTATCGAGCGGTATGCCGCCTTGCCCCACCCTTATGCCATTCACGAACGCAACCGGCGGGTTGCCCACACTAAAGCTGCGGGCCAACAGGGTGTCGGCGTCCAGCTCGCGGTAAAAACGCCGGGCTTCGGTCAGCATCAGGTTACGGGCCTGGGCGGTGTCCAGCCCACTCGCCAGCAGAATATCAAATAAGGTATTGGCATCCTCGGTGGGGTTGGCCATCAGCTTGCTGCGATAATCCCAAAACACGCCGCCGCGCGCGGCAATCTTGCCGTAAAACGCGGGCATGTTGGTGTCCTGAAACCGCACCATCGGCGCATGAACATGCACCACTTGCACCGTCTCGCTCACGGCGGCCAGTGCGGCATCTATTTTAATAAGCTCCGGCATGCATTGACCGCAGGAGAAATCGGTAAACAGCACCACCTCAATCTGGGCATTGCTGGGCCCCCGCCGGGGGCTGTGGGCATAGGCCGAAACCTTATACCTGCGGTCGAGCATCGGCAAAAACAGGCCATTATCCAACCCGGCCGGAATGGTATCGGAAATTTCAATCGCCGTTTTGGCGGCGTGGCTGATGATCGACTGCCCCGCAATGGTCACCGAGGGGATTTCCGGCACGGCGCCGATAATCTTTCCGCTAAAACTCTTTTTCCCCTCGCTTTTCCCGGTGGCATGGGCGGAATGTTCCTGTGGTTCGTGAGCAGGGCCAGATGCCGGCTCGAGTTGACTATAGTCCGGCGTGCCGCTCCACCAGGTTTTCAGGGCATGCCGCGCATCGTAGCGTGCGGTAACGTCGGTGGGGGCAAAAAGCTCGGCATTGGCGCGGGCAGGGGTTGCCCCCCCCACACAGCACAGCCAACTGAAGGCCACCGCCATAAGCGGCATAGCCCTGGCCGGTTGGCGGCGGTTGAATCTGTCCATTAGCTTCAACTTACTCTGTCTGGGGTGTAAAGTCCCGCTCCGGGCAAGCGGTTGCCGCAACAGGGCTTTACCCCTGTTGCCAACACGCATGAATGGCGCTAAAGCTCTCTTATCAGCGCAAGGCAAGGTGCCTTGCGCCCCCAACCCAGGCTGTGCCTGAACCAGAAAGGACTCGTCCCATGCCCTTCGTCGTTACCGGATCCTGCATCAAATGCCGCTACACCGACTGTGTGGAAGTCTGCCCCGTCGACTGTTTTTACGAAGGTGAAAACATGCTGGTCATCAACCCAGACGAATGCATCGACTGCGGCGTGTGCGAGCCTGAATGCCCCATCGAAGCCATCAAGTCCGACGAAGAGCTCGCGCCCGACCAAATGCACTGGGCGCAGCTGAACCAGCGCTACAGTGCGCTATGGCCCAACATTACCCAAAGCAAGGGCCCGCTGCCGGGTGCCGAAGCCGCCGCCGACACGCCCGCCGAAGAGAAGCGCGCCGTCTTTTCCGAGAAACCAGGCTCCGGCGATTAAGCGTCAATCAAGAGAATAAGTGAAATGAGTAAGAAGGGCCCTAAGGGCCCTTCTTCTCTTACGGAGTTTCGCTAATCCAGCTTGGCATTCAGCGTTGCTTTGCGCAGCGCGCGGGCCAGCGGTGGCAGCACTTTGGCCAACGTATCGGCCAGTTGCCCCAGCATCTGGCGGCGGCTGGGCTGGAACTGCTTATTCACCAAAATCCCCATCAGTGGCGCCCCTACCAGCAGCAGGCTGTCGCTGGCGCGTTTCAGGTCGCCCCGGGCAGTTACACCCGCCTGGGCCAGCAACACGGTGCGGGCGCTGGCGGCGGCTACGGCCACCGCATCCACGTTCCCCCGGTTTACAGCAGCCAGCGGGCTGCCGTCCACAATCACAATATCGGCCTGGGTGGCCAACAGGTCGAACAACACCGGCAGGCCGCCAGCTTCGCCTAAGCGGCTCAGGGTTTCCGGGTGGCGGGGTGCAGCCAGCACGTTCAGGTTGTCGTATCCCGGCAGGGGTTGCAGGGCGTTCCATTTGGTTTTGGATTTCCCCTGTTTAGGCAGCTCCCAGTTGCCGTCGCCCAGGCCCAGCCATTGGCTGAGTTGGCGGTCACGCAGGTTCATATCCACCAAAATCACACTTTTGCCTTGTTCCGCGCTACGTTCGGCCAGCAGCAACGCCAGAGAGCTGCTGCCCTCGCTCCCCCTGGTGCCCAGCAGCACAAGCGGGCCGCGCACATTGCGCAGCAAGGTGCGTTGCAGGCGGCCCATTTCCCCAAATTCCGAAGGCCGCAGCTTTTTGCCACCGGCCATAACATGCAGCCCGCGCGGCGTTACTTGCAGCTTGCCCAGCCAGGGCAGAGTGCCAACCACTTGCATGTCGGTGGCTTGGGCGGCATCGTCTTCGTTATCTATTACGTTTCGGCGGGCAATGGGCACAGCATGCAGCAGTGCAAAGCCAAGGGCCCCTAACATAACGGCTAAAATCATGTTCACAAGCACACGGGCGCTGCCCTGCAAGGGCGTCTGCACGGTCGCCGACTCCGCAAACCACACCAGCGCCTGGCTGCCGTTGCGGCCAAAGGCATGGTTCACCTGGCGCAGGTCGCTTTGCAATTGCACAGTGTCGGCTTGCAGTTTCTCCAGGCGGGCTTGCAGTTCCAGGTGGGTCGAGTCTTCCAGGCCATCGGTGGTGGCAAGGCGGCCCACAACGTCCTTCAACTCTTGTTGGTGTTGCAACACCAGTTGCTCCAGCCGCGTCCGCTCGGGCGCCAACAGGGCTTGAATAAAATTATAGGCCAGCGCATCGGTCGCTTGCTCCAGTCCTGTGGGGTTGGGGCTGCGGTAGCTTACGGCCAGCAGGTGGGGGTTAATCACCTGCAACCCAATCCGCTGGGCCGCCAGCGCCCGCCCGGCATCCGTGCCGGTATCGGCCAGCAGTTGGGGGTTGGTTAAAATCTGGCGCAGGGCGGCAGCCTGCCCGGGCGCGGTAATATCGCGCAATAAAGGAGACTTCGCCTGCTCGGCCTGCACTTGCAGCAGCGCGCGGGCCTCAAAGGTAGGCGGTACGCTCAGGCTATACACGGCGGCCAGCAGCGCCAGCGCCACCAGGGGCAACCCCACACGGAACCTTAACCGCCAAACGTCGGCTAAAAATATCAAACCCCAAGCCATAGTACCTGCTTTCTTATTACTGAATTCTAACTCATCCGGGTGGCCTTGTGCAACACGGGGCCACGGTAGGCTCTACTATATAGAAGCCTGCACAAACATGGCAATGCATCTGCCCGGGTTATCGGCAATGGCACGCCACAAATCCTTCATCCGCTTGACACTTTCGCAACAACCGCCTATATGGGCCACACTACGCCATACCTCTCGACGCATGTGCAGGGTGTAGAAGTTACAACAACGAACGGAAAGAGTATTAGCCATGGCTAAGAAAATCGCCGGCTTCGTCAAGCTGCAAGTGCCAGCTGGCGCCGCCAACCCGGCCCCTCCCGTCGGCCCCGCATTGGGCCAAAAGGGGCTTAACATCATGGAATTCTGCAAGGCGTTCAACGCCGCTACCCAGCCGCCCAAGTTTGCCGCTGGCACGCCGGTTCCGGTCATCATCACCGCCTATGCCGACCGTACGTTTACGTTCGAGCTGAAAACACCCCCCGCCAGTTGGTACCTCATGCAGGCCGCCAAAATCAAAAAGGGTGCTAAAACTCCGAACGTTCCCATCGGAGAAGTCAAGCGTGCCGAGGTGAAGAAAATCGCCGAAGCCAAGATGGCCGACCTCAACGCCAACAGCGTCGAGCAAGCCACCAAGATTATCGAAGGTAGCGCCCGTTCCATGGGCCTGACCGTAGTAGACTAAGGAAGGATACGACCATGGCTACTGCTAAAAAATCCACCAAGAGCAACAAGCTCACCTCCGCCAAACCGAAGAAGGTGTTCCCGGAGTTCGACCGCCTCAACGCCTACAGCCTGGAAGAAGCCCTCAAGCTGCTCGCCAGCATGCCGGCTGCCAAGTTCGACGAATCTGTCGATGTGGCACTGAACCTGGGCGTCGACCCCAAGTATAACGACCAAATGGTGCGTGGTATTGTCAGCCTGCCCCACGGCAACGGCAAAACCGTGCGTGTGGCGGTGTTCGCCAAGGGCGCTGCGGCTGAAGAAGCCAAGGCCGCCGGTGCCGATATCGTCGGCCTCGACGACCTGATCGCACAAGTCGAAAAGGGCGAAATCAACTTCGACCGTGTTATCGCCACACCCGACTGCATGCCGCAACTGGGTAAAATCGCCCGTATTCTGGGCCCTAAGGGCATGATGCCCAACCCCAAGCTGGGCACCGTAACCCCCAACGTGGCCAAGGCCGTGAAGGATGTGAAGGGCGGGATGATCGAGTTCAAGGTCGAAAAAGCCGGTATCGTTCACGCAGGCGTGGGCAAGCGCAGCTTCGAGGCTTCCAAGCTCGCCGCCAACGTGCGCGCGCTGGTCGATGCCATCAAGGCCGCCAAACCCACCGGCGCCAAGGGGAACTATATGCTGAAGATGTCCATCTGCGGCACCCAAACCCCGGCCATCCGTGTCGACCTCTCCAGCCTGTAACTCAGTCTGGTAGTCACAAAGCCCGCTTCGGCGGGCTTTGTCGTTCCTTATAAATAGAAGTTTAAGAGTTTAAAAAGGGTGTTTAGGGGTTATAATGAAAAGGTAACTAGAACTCTAAAATGGGAGAGAAACATCGTAGAGATTCTTTTTCTGCTCATTCTCTGGTGGATATTCTTCGGTTGATCCGTAAACCAGAGCCCTACAGCAATCCCCGCCCGGCACAGCGCCGGGCGGCTTTTTTAATTAAAACTTGAAATAATGATATTAATTTTATATTAAAAAATCCTCTGAGAATCAGAGAAACATCAACACGTTCCAGTTGAGGATAGCATGATCATTCCGTTCTTGGTAATCGGAATCGCCTTGGTGTATTTCGCATTCGTAGTGCACCCTTGGGCTGGGGTAGGTGCAATCGCCGTCATCATCTTGATTCTGATGAGTCTGGAGCCCGGTTCTCATCTGAATAAGCGGTACAGCGCTCACCAAGCCATACCAATCGAGCATCAACATGCGGTGTAATCGGGCTTAAGCGACGCCCAAGCCCCCGTTGCTTCTCGATTAAGAACGAAATCCCCGCCCGGCACAGCGCCGGGCGGCTTTTTTTGCACATAATCCCTTTACACATCACACAAAACCACTTAAAAGCCCCCCAACACCTGAAGAAAGTTGGCGTCCATGGCATGTTTCCGTTCCGGAAGCAGGACTTAATCTCCAGCCGAGGGGCAAACCGCAGGCCAGCTTTAACTAGGCTTGGGCCGCGTTTTCCACAAGTTCAGACTGGTGTGCCCGCGCACATGGGGTGCGCAGGCGTAATAACCAAGTGGAAGGGACTCCTCTATGGATCGTACCCAGAAACAGGCGTTCATCGGCAGCCTTAACAGCCGCATTGCATCGTCTAAATCCCTCGTGGTGGCCCACTACCGTGGCCTTACCGTGAAGGAAATGTCGGCCCTCCGTCGCCAAATGCGCGAAGCCGGCGGCGAAGTGCAGGTGGCTAAAAACCGCCTGGCCAAGCTGGCCTTCAAGGGCACGCCGTTCGAAGACCTCTCCGGCATCATGACCGGCCCGACCGTCCTCGCCTTCAGTGAAGACGAAATCGTACCGTCGCGCATCAGCCAGAAGTTTGCCGATGCTAACGACAAACTGGTCATCGTTGGTGGCGCCATGAACGGCAAAATGCTGTCCAAGGCCGAAATCAAGGCCATCAGCCAACTGCCGAGCCTCGACGGTATCCGTGGCAAGCTCATCGGCCTGCTGCAGGCACCGGGCGCGCAACTGGCTCGTGTCACTAAGGCCTACTCCGAGAAAACCTCCGACGCGCAAGCGGCGTAGTAACTCTCTTAACAACACATTACTAAAGGAAACGAAAATGTCTGCTAATCTCGAACAAATCGTAGAAACCCTCAGCAAGCTGACCGTTATGGAAGCTGCTGATCTCAGCAAAATGCTGGAAGAAAAGTGGGGCGTGTCCGCTGCTGCTCCCGTGGCTGCTGCCGCTGTAGCCGCTGGCCCGGCTGCCGAAGAGCAAACCGAGTTCACCGTCACTCTGGCCGCCGCTGGCGAAAAGAAAATCGACGTGATCAAGGCTGTTCGCGAAATCACCGGCCTGGGCCTGAAGGAAGCCAAAGACCTGGTCGAAGGCGCCCCGCAAGTGGTGAAAGAAGGCGTTGCCAAGAAGGACGCCGAAGAAATCAAGGCCAAGCTGGAAGCAGCCGGTGCCAAGGTCGAAATGAAGTAAGCGACCGCCCGAAAAAAGCCGCCCCGCCAGGGGCGGCTTTTTTCGCAGGCGGAGCTTATCCTGGCGAATGCCAGGATCTCGTGGAGCATCGCCCCTTTAGCCGCCCCGCCAGGGGCGGTTTCTTCGCAGGTGGAGCTTATCCTGGCGAATGCCAAGATCTCAAAGAAAAAGTTTGCGAGAGGTACTGCTCCACGGATGCTCAAGGATGTTCAAACCCAAAATTTCACATTCTTTTTTTGTCCGCTTGACACCACCTCTCAACCGTCCTAATACACCTTCATCGCCGCGGATTTCAGCGCGGTGCCGTGCACCTTTGTTCCGCACTCCCCCGTGTTAGCTTCAGCTGACGGAAAATCCAAATGAATTTAAGGGGTTATCCATGTCTCTGTCTTTTACCGAGCGTAAGCGCATCCGCCGCAATTTTGGTCGTCTCAGCAGCGTTGCCACCATTCCTAACCTGCTGGAGATGCAACAGCACTCCTACGACCTCTTCCTGAGTGAAAAACGCACCAGCAAAGCCACGTTCTATACGCTAGACAGCGCTTTTGCCAGCATCTTCCCCATGAAGGACAACGCCGGTATCGCCGAGCTGGAATACATCGACTACCGCCTGGAAGACCCCAAATACGACATCGACGAGTGCCGCACGCGCGACCTCACCTTTGCCGCCCCTTGCCGCGTTACCCTGCGCCTCACCATCTGGGATGTCGACCACACAACCGGCGCCCGCTCTGTCCGCGACATTAAAGAGCAAGAAGTTTACCTGGCCGACGTACCGCTGATGACCGGCAACGGCACCTTCATCGTGAATGGTACCGAGCGTGTCGTGGTTTCGCAAATGCAGCGCAGCCCGGGCGTATTCTTCAGCCACGACGACGGCACCACCCACTCCTCCGGCAAATTGCTGTTCTCCGCCCGTATTATCCCCGTGCGCGGCAGCTGGCTGGATTTTGAATTCGACCACAAAGACAACATTTATGTGCGGATTGACCGCAAGCGCAAACTGCCCGCCACCGTGCTGCTGCGCGCCCTGGGCATGAGCACGCAAGAAATTGTCGATACCTATTACGATAAAGTGAACGTGCGCGTGGGTGTAACCGCCGCCGACCGCAAAAAAGCCGCCAAAGCCGCCGAAGAAGCTGCCGAAGCCGCCGCCGAAAAAGCCGCCAAGCCCAAAAAGCTGACCAAAAAGCAGCAAGCGATGCTGGACGCCGGCGAAGAACTGCCCGCACCCAAGCCCAAAAAGCCCGCCAGCAAAGCCGCCAAGGCTAAAAAGGCTGTGGCCGAGGCTGTCGAGCTTATCGGCACCTACGCCCTGGCGTTCGAGCCCATGTTCTACGAAGGCGTGAAGCTGAGCGCCGACATGGTAGATGCCGACAGCGGCAAAACCATTATCGAAGCCGGTAAAAAGCCCACCCGCCGCCAAATTAAAAAGGCGCAGGAAGACGGCATCAAATGGGTGCAGCAAACCGCACAAGACCTTTACGGCCGCTACCTGGGCGAAGCCTTGGTCGACGCCGAAACCGGCGAAGTGCTGTTCGAGGCCGGTGCCGAAGTGACCAACGAAGTGCTCGCTACAGTCGAAAAACTGGGCCTGAAAACCTTCCCGATCCTCAAAGTCGACCACCTCAACGTGGGTGCTTACATCCGCAACACCCTGGCGATCGATAAAACCAGCAGCCCGGAAGAAGCCCTGGTCGAGATTTATAAAGTGATGCGCCCTGGCGAACCGCCGACGGTGGAAACCAGCACCAAGCTGTTCAACGGCCTGTTCTTCGATACCGACAAGTTCGACCTCTCTGCCGTGGGCCGCATGAAGATGAACGCCCGCTTTGCCCGCAAAACCAACCCGAATGACGACGACGTCCGCATTCTGGAGCGTGGCGACTTCACCGAAACCCTCCGCGCCCTCCACCGCATCCGCGATGGTGTCGAGCCCGTCGACGACATCGACCACCTGGGCAACCGCCGCGTGCGCCCCGTGGGCGAGTTGGTGGAGAACCAGTACCGCATCGGCCTGGTGCGCATGGAGCGCGCCATCAAGGAGCG
>DIUO01000005.1 GCA_002422365.1 Proteobacteria bacterium UBA6156 | reverse complement strand
CCAAGGCCAACGACGTTGACCCGCAGGGCGATGCGTTCAGCATTACGCGCATTGTAAGTGTGAGTGAGGGTACGGCGACCATCGAAAATGGTCAGATCCGTTACACCAACCCGACCCGCGATGCCGGGACGGCGACCATCGTGTATGAGATTACCGATGCCCGTGGCGCCACCGACACTGCCACCATTACAGTGAACATTGTGGCCGACACGAATGACGTGATTGCCCGCGATGACAGCTACACCGTGAATGAGTTCAGCCGGACGCGCTTGAATGTGTTGGCGAACGACTCGGACCCGCAGGGCGATGACTTTGAAATTACTCGCATTGTGAGTGGCCCGTCTATTGGTTCGGCATCGATTACCTCGGATGGTCGCATCAGCTACCGCTCCACCAGTGGCAGTTATACCAC
Source organism: Proteobacteria bacterium UBA6156 (assembly GCA_002422365.1). Classification (GTDB taxonomy): domain Bacteria; phylum Pseudomonadota; class Alphaproteobacteria; order UBA2136; family UBA6156; genus UBA6156. Next base: position 18,391 of record DIUO01000005.1, on the reverse strand, counting down.
CACGCTGGTGTATGAGATCCGCGACGAAAATGGTGCGACCGACACCGCGACCGTGACGATACGCGTGGTTGGTACGCCTACGGATACCAATATCCCCAACAGCGGTGGCCAAGGCGATGGCGGAGCTGGCGACTGCCCGCTGACCATTGACCTGAACGGCGACGGCATCAGTATTATGATGCAAGCCGAGAGCACTGCTCACTTTGACCTGAACGGCGACGGTGTGGCCGAGTGGACGGCGTGGGTAAACGGTGCCGACGATGCGATTTTGGCGATTGACCGTAACAGCAACGGCAGCATTGATAACATTAACGAAGTGTTTGGTGGACGCAACATGGACGGCTTTACCGAGCTGGCCATGCTGGAAGACACCAACGACGACGGTGTGGTGGATGCCAACGATGCCAACTGGAGCCAACTGCGCCTGTGGCTGGATGCCAACCACGACGGTGTGACCGACGAAGGTGAATTGCACAGCCTGGACAGCTTTGGCATTACCGCCATTAACCTGGGCACCACCGATGTGAGTATTCAGTACGGCGACGCCTACATTAACAAAACCGGTACGGTGACGCTGGACGACGGCAGCACGCTGAATGCGGGGTCGGTATTTTATACCAACACCAGCAACGGCAACCTGCTGGGCAGCAGCGCCAGCGATGTGCTGATTTACAGCGCCGCCGCCGACAGCATTGACGGTGGCCAAGGCGCCGACACGCTGAAAGTGCTGACCGCCAGCGACATTGTGATTAGCCACGATGCGGTGCGCGGCGTTGAGGGCATTGACCTTGCCAACAACGGCACCGACAAGCTGGAGCTGAACATTAACGATGTGCTGAACATCTCCGACACGGGTATTCTCACCATTGAAGGCGATGCGGTGGATGAAGTGACCCTGACCGGCGACGCCGTGCGCGGCGACGACGTGACCCAAGGCGGCCACACCTATGCCAGTTATACCGGCGGCAACGGCGGCACTGTGCTGGTGGAGCTTGGGTTGACCGTGCACAACAGCGATCAGTAATCAGTGACTCGTGATCAGGAAAGCGCCCTTAGGGCGCTTTTTTGATTGGGGGGGTAATGGGGGTAATGGGGGCCACCTTTCGGGGCCTCATCAGATGGCGTTACGCGCCGTGCACCTATGGCGCGGGATTAAGAGTATTGATAAGAATCACTTTTTCGCCGGGTTTGAGGTAGCCGAGTTCGCGGCGGACGAGTTCGTCGATGAAGTCTTTGTCGGGGGGTGTGAGGGAGCCGTCGGTCTCTTTTATCCCCCGCAGGCGGGCAATGTGGCTTTCCAGGCGGAAAATATCGTGTTTCAGGTCGCTCACCTGCTGGTCCAGGTCGGTTATCTGGGCTTTCATCACCCGCCAGGTGACGATGCCGCGCTCGCCGGTCAGCAGTTGATCGGCCGTGTAAAGCAGCACCAGGCCCACCAGCCCCGGCAGCAGCAGCGGCCTGAGCCGCTGCTTGAGTTTGCCGACGACGAGAGTGACCATATTTTTATTTCTTAAATTTTTTAAATTTAGGCGGCTTGGGCAAGGTCGTTCAGGCGTTTGTGCAGCTCTATCAGCGGGTAGAGGAAGGCTTCCATGCTCTCTAGCGGCAATTGGGTGTCTTTGTCGGAGATGGCGCTGGCGGGGTCGGGGTGAGTTTCGATAAACAGCCCCTGAATACCCGCAGCCACGGCGGCGCGGGCGAGCGGGGCGGCGTATTCCCGCTTGCCGGTGGAGCTATCGCCCTTGCCGGAGGGTTGCATGATGCTGTGGGTGACATCGAACACCACCGGGTAGCCGGTGGCGGCCATGGTGGGCAGGCCGCGCATATCTACGACAAGGTCGCCATATCCGAAGGTGGTGCCGCGCTCGGTCAGCAGAATATTGGTGCAGCCGGTGCCGGCGATTTTAGCGCTGGCGGGGCCCATATCGGCGGGTGCCATGAATTGGCCTTTTTTGATGTTGACGCCTTTCCCTTCGGTTTTGGCGGCGGCGGCTCCGCAAGCCAGCAACAGGTCGGTCTGGCGGGCCAGGAAGGCGGGGATTTGGGCGACGTCGACGACTTCGTACACGGCTGGCACCTGGATGGTTTCGTGGACGTCTGTCAGGACGGGCAGGCCCTCTTTCTCGCGGACTTCGGCCAATATAGCCAGCCCCTCTTGCAGCCCCTGCCCCCGCTTGCCGCCAGCGCTGGTGCGGTTGGCTTTGTCGAAACTGCCCTTATATATCAGCCCGATGCCGAGTTTTTGGCAGACTTTGGCCATGTGGGCGGCGGTTTTGAGGGTGGTTTCGCGGCTTTCTATGGCGCAGGTGCCTGCAATGAGGGCCAGCGGAAGCCCTTGGCCGAATTGGACTTTTTGGACGCTGCCCGCGCCGAGGGTGAGGGTGTTCATGGTTCAAAGGCTCCTTACTTGGGGCCGAGTGTGCCGCATTTTGCGCGGCAGCGCCATGGGGGTGGGCGGCTTGCTGCGGGGAAAAATGTCAGGAAAAAGGGTTGTTTTGTTTGTATACGGGCTTATATGGATATTAGAGCACAAGCCCGTGCTTTTTAATTTGTTGCGGGCAGCTTACCTTTCTGCCCGCTTTCACCCCCCCTCGCCGCTGCTGCGGCAAACTGGAGATACCCTATGTACAAGCACGTCATCGCTTTCGTCGTACTCTTCGCCTCCGCTTTTTTCGGCGGCAACGCCTACGCGGCGGACGCTGCCTGCGGACAGAAGGGCGGCACCGCCGCCCTGAAGATCTACTGGATCATGACCGGAGCGAACTGCTCCGGGAGAATCCAGGCGGCCGACATAAAGGCCCTCGCCGCGCTCGCGGCGCAGGGTGCTCGGGTGGTTCTTGTGCCCATGAAGGTGCACAAGAACTCGTGCGAGTCGGAATTCAAGGAAGTGCCTGTCACCATCAAGGGAGACACCGCCATGGTGGAACCCTTCCGTGGTGTTTGCGTGAAGGGTCGTTTTACGCCCAAACGCAAAAGTTAACGAACTACCCAGCCCCGGCGCTTTTGCGTCCGGGGTTTTGGGCATTTTGGGGTTTATTTACAGTTTGGGTAGCACGTTCAGAGGGTCTACGGCGCTGGCGTGTTGGCGGAGTTCAAAGTGGAGTTGGGGTTTTTCCACATTGCCGCTGGCGCCGCTGAGGGCGAGGACTTGGCCTTTGCGCACTTTTTCGCCTTTTTTAACGAGCAAATAGCTGTTGTGGGCGTAGGCCGAGACCATGCCGTTGGGGTGCTGCACCAGCACCAAATTGCCATACACTTTCAGGCCGTTGTCGGCATACAGCACCTTGCCGCCTTCGGCTGCCAGCACGGGTGTGCCCTCTGGTACCGCTATATTGATGCCGGTGAGCGCCACGCCGTTGCCGTCGTCGCCGAATTTCCGCACGATTTCCCCCTTAACGGGCCACACCAGGCCTTTGGCGCGGGCGGCCTGTTCGTCTACTTTACCGCGCTTTTGCTCGGCCAGTTTGGCCATATCGATAGTGACAGGTTTGACGTTGGCGGTGGCCATGGTGGCTTCGGTTTGGGCTTGTTCCTTCACGGCTTTGGTTTCCAGCTCGGCGGATTTTACATCCTCGGGCTCTACCATGCCGGTTTGCACGGCTTGCTGTTTCAGGCCCTCCGGCGCGGCGGCGGCGGCCAGGCGTGTGGAGAGGTCGGTCTTCATGGGCACACGGATGATGCTGTCGGCCTTGAGGTCTTGCGGTTCGGAGAACTCGTTGGCGGCCATGATATCCAGCACCGAGGCGTTATATTGCAAGGAGATGCGGTAGATGGTCTCCTTCGGTTGCACGGTGTGCATAACATATTGCACGCCCGGTTGCGCCGCAGCTGGCTTGGCCAATGGGGCCGGGGCACGGCCTGCGGCGGGTTCTATGTTGGCCAGTACGGGGTCGGCCTGAACCGTTTGGGGGGCGGGGCTGGTGAGCGCGGCTTTCACATCGCTCCAGACCGAGCCCGCCGGATTGCTGTTGCGCGCAATGGTAAGGGTTTGGCCCACTTTGATATCGGTGGGGGCCTGCATGCCGTTATCTTGCATAATGCGGCGTGCGCTGGTGTTGTAGGTGCTGGCCAGCTTGAAGACGGTGTCGGTGGCGACAACGGTGTGGGTTAAGTGTTCGACCTGCTGGGGGGTGTTTTCTGGCTGGGGGGGGAGAAGGCGTGGGGCGGAGCCTGTAAATGTGGGGGTGGGGCCTGCGGCGGGTTCTATGCTGGCTATGTTTTCTACCATCGGCTGCTGCGCCACCTGGGCGGGGGCTGCCATGCCGGAAAGCCCCCCGGGCCGTGCGGCCGTTTGGGTGGCGGGTTGCACCTGAGGCACCGGGCCCGGCTGCATGGGGTTGTAGGGGGCAAAGGTGCGGGGGCCGGTATCGTACCCGCTAACCACCCGGGCCGGTTGCTGCACGCAGCCGGTTGCCAGCAAGGCCACTACGGCCAACAAACCAGGGGTATGCGGGGTGCGGGTGTGTGCCATGGGTCTCCTTTCTGCGGGGGTGGGTTATGAGGTTTCGAACAACACGATGCCCAGAGCCGAGATAACCAGTACGGCCAGGGTGAGCACGAGGGTCATGCCGTTGAAGCTGCGCTCCAGCCACTCTTGATATTTTGCGCCGCTGCGCCACACCAGCCAGGCGATGAACAGGTAGCGCAGGCTGCGCGTGAGCAAAATAATGGGGATAAACACCACCGGGTTAACAAGCGCCAACCCGCTGAGCACTGTGATGAGAATGAACGGCATGCCGGAAAACCCAGCCGCCAGAATAAATACAGGCGCATACGCCTGAAACGCCTGCAAAATAACATGATTGATGCCCAAATGCAGGGCTGCATACATGGCCAGGGCATAGAGTGCGGCGGCCCCGCAGACCGACCCGGCAGCCGCGACTAACGCATAGACGAAGCCTCTTTCCGGGTTAAGGCGCGCGAGGGGAATGAGCAGAAAATCGCTGGGGAGTGGCGCACACATCGCCTCGAGAAACGAGACACCGAAGAGTATCCGCCCGGCCTCGGGTCGGCTGGCATAGCCTGCATACGTACGTCGAAGGTCCATGGCTTAAAAGTAGCAGATTCTGGCTGTTTTTGAGTGAAAAACACGTATGCATAGGGTGCTGCGCCTGCTTATGCCGCACCCCCCTGTGGCGCAGGCGCCACCCGCTTGCGCGTTTAGGCGCGAAAGGTTTGGGCAGCCCCCTGCTGGCCCACCAAGGGCACGAAGGCGACGGGGCCGAGGTTTTCTTCGGACGTTTCGGTCGCTGAAAGTTTACGGATTTTAAGGAGTTTCTGGGCGGTTTCTTGCGGGCCAACGGGGATGACAAGGATGCCGCCGATGGCCAGTTGCTCGACCAACGGCGCAGGCACCCAGGGGCCTGCGGCAGTGACGATGATACGCTCGAACGGAGCTTGGGCGGGCCAGCCGAGGGTGCCGTCTCCCACCAGGGGCGTGAAGTTGGTGATGCCCATATCGTGCAGGCGTTTGACGGCGTGCTCGGACAGGCTTTTGTGCCGTTCCACCGTATATACCCGGCGGCACAGGCGGCTGAGGATGACGGTTTGGTAGCCGCAGCCGGTGCCGATTTCCAGCACTTTTTCGGTACCCGTCAGCTCCAATGCGGAGGTCATCCGCGCCACCACACTGGGCATGGAGATGGTTTGGAGCTCGCCAATGGGCAGGCAGGCGTCGTCGTAGGCATCAGTCGCCAGGGCTTTGGAAACGAACAGCTCGCGCGGGATGGTGGCAAGCACGGCCAGCACTTTGTCGTCGGCAATGCCTTGTTTTTTGATGCCTTCTATCAGCCGCTTCATGCGGATGGTGTTGGGCTGGATGTTTTTAAGGTGCATCGGCCTGGTTATTTACCGGAACGGATGAACTCTTGCCCGCCCATGTAGGGGCGCAGGGCGGCGGGGATACGGATGGAGCCGTCGGCCTGCTGGTGGTTTTCGACCAGGGCTATCATGGCGCGGCAGACGCTGAGGGCCGTGCCGTTGAGGGTGTAGGCGAACTGCGGTTTGCCGGAGGAGTCTCGGTAGCGGATGTTGAGGCGGCGGGATTGGAAGTCGGTGCAGTTGGACGTGCTGGTGACTTCGCCCCAGCTGCCGCCGTTGCGGCCGGGCATCCAGGCTTCGAGGTCGAACTTGCGGAAGGCGGACGCGCCGAGGTCTCCGGTGGCAATTTCCAGCACGCGGTAGGGGATTTCGAGGCCATCGAACACGCGTTGTTCGATTTCGCGCATTTTCAGGTGGTGGGCTTCGGCGTCTTCCGGCGTGCACACAATCACCATTTCGGTTTTGGTAAACTGGTGCACGCGGTAAATGCCGCGCGTGAGGCTGCCGTGGGCGCGCTCGCTGCGGAAACAATGCGACATGCCTGCGAGCTTAATGGGGAGCTGGGCGGGGTCGAGGATCTCATCCGCCACCATGCCCACCAGCGTGATTTCGGATGTGGCGATGAGGTTGAGGTCGGTATCTTCGACTCGGTAGGTGTTGGACTCGTTACCGCGCGGCACGAAGCCTGCGCCTTGCATGAGGCTGTCGCGGGCGAGGTCGGGCGTTATCACGGGCGTAAAGCCTTCGGCCATGGCCATATCCAGCCCGTAGCGGACCAGCGCCATTTCCAGCAGCGCCCCTGCCCCGGTGAGGAAGTAAAAGCCGCTGCCTGCCACCTTGGCGGCGGCAGAAAGGTTGACCATGCCGTGGGCTTCCATCAGCTCGATATGGTCTTTCGGGCTGAAGCCGAACTCCGGCTTGGGGGTTTTACCGAAGTCGATTTCGGCGCTGGCATCTTCGCCGCCCTTGGGGCTGCCCTCAAAGGTAAGGTTCGGTATTGTCAGGTAAATTTGCTGGGCTTCGGCTTCGATCGGCGCCAGTTCCGCCGCCAGTTTGGCTTCTTCTTCTCGCAGCGCAGTGCCCTGGGCGCGTTTTTCGTCCACGCTGGTGTCGCGGTTTTTCGCCACGGCGTTGGAGGCAGCGCGGACGTCTTCGATGCGCTTTTGAAGCGCGCGGCGCTGGTCTTCCAGTGCGATAAAACGGTCGAGCTCCACCGTCATTTCGCGGCGAGCGATGTTGGCGCGGATGAGATCCGGGTTTTCGAGAATAAAGCGACGATCTAGCATGGGGGCCATTCTAGCGGTGGGTGCGGCTTGCGACAAGGGGAATACGGAACGACAGAGCGCGGATGGCGGTGTTTTGCCTACTTTTCGGGCTTTTTAACCGCTTTGTGGGAGGCTTGCAGGCGGCCAATGAGAATCGCGAGCTCGTACAGCCCTACAAGCGGCAGGGCCAGCAGGAGCTGGCTAAAGGGATCCGGCGGGGTGATAAGGGTGGCCAGCACAAACACCGCCACAATGGCAAAGCGCCGCCAGCGGGCCAGCTGCGTGTGCGTAAGCACCCCCAACCGCATGAGAAGCACCAGCACCACCGGTAAATTAAAGGCCAGGCCGAAGCCAAAGGCGAAGTTGAACAAAAGGCCGAGGTACTCGGTAATGTTGGGCAGTGCCACCACCCCCTGTTGGGTAAAGCCAAGAAAGAATGTGAGCGCCAGCGGCAGCACGCCCAGATAAGCAAACAGGCCGCCGCCATAAAACAGCAGCGGTGCGGCCACCAGCAAGGGCCACACGGCGCGGCGCTCGTGCTTATAAAGCCCCGGCGCAAAAAAATGCCAGATTTGGTGCATAAACACAGGGAGCGTGAGGAAAACACCGCCCCACACGGTAATCTTGAGATAAGCAAAAAACAGCTCCGGCACCGCCGAGAACACCAGCGACTGCGGCGCATTAGGCGTGGCCAGCAACGGCTGCAACAGCACATTCAGCAACGGCGCCTTAAAGCCATAAACCACCGCCATAGCGGCGCACAGCACCAGCAGGCTGAGGATAAGGCGGCGGCGCAATTCGGTCAGGTGCTTGAAGGTCGCGGGGGTCATCATGCCGTGTCATCTTGCTGCGGCTTGGGGCGCGGGGTGGCGGCGTTTAACATGCCGAGTTTTTCTTGCCATCCCAGCCACACACCTTGCAGGTACATGTGCACAAAGGCGTACATCAGCCCGGCGCGGCGCATAATAATAGGCACATCGGCGGGGCGGGTGAGCACGATAATGAGCGCCACCACCACCAGCAGTTCTGCAAGCCCGATATCGCCAAACATCGCTTTATGCCCCCCAAGCCTTGCTTAGGCGCGCGGCTTGGGTTTAGCGGCAGCCTTTGCTTTGGCCTTCGGTTTAGAGGTGGGTTTGGCAGTTGGTTTGGCAGCAGGCTTAGCCAAGGCTTTGGGCTTGGGTTTTGTCTTTGCCTTGGGCCCCTCGCCTTCGGCGTCGGCGTCGTTCATGCCTTCTTTAAAGGCGCGCATGCCTTTGCCGAGGTCTCCGAGCACTTGCGGCAAACGGTTGCCGAAAATAACCAGCATGACCACAGCTACTACAACAAGAATTAGAATTTTTTCAATCATGTTATTGTCCTTTGTTGATATCGTAAGTTAAGTCGGAAAAGCTGATTTTACCCGTGAGCAAATACCCGGTGATACCAAGAATCTCATACAATGCATCGGCCGTAAACATAACGCCGTAGGCCGAGGGCAGCAGCGCGCGCGCGCCCATGTTCCGTGGCAAATTCAGGGCTGGGGCGGGTATGGCGTCTATCCCCCGCGCGCGGAAGGTGGCCAGCGCACGCAGCATGTGCACATCGCTGGTGACCAGCAGCACATTGCGGGCGCCGCGCTTGGCCAGCACGGGCGCCAACTGCATGGCGCTTTCGTAAGTATCGGTGCTGGCTTCTTCCAGTTCGGTGGGGGTCAGTTCGGTTCTCTGGCGGGCAAAAAAACTGGCTGTCACTTTAGCCTCTGAGGGGTTTTGCCCCCCCTTGGTATGCCCGCCGGAGACAATGACCGGCATGCGTAAATTGATCATCCGCTGAAGCTCATACGCCACGGCCAGGCGGTGGATGCCTTCGGGGCGGGGTATCCAGCCCACGGGCCCGGCATCCCACATGCCGGCGGTGAGCACCACCATCGCGTCGGCGTCGGTGGGGTCTTGCAGCTCCCTCCCCTGCACAAGGCCCGAGAGCGTATGCGACAGCATAAGCCCAAACCAAGGGGTAGAAAGCACATAAGCCAACAACGCCAGCGTGCCCAGCCACCCGATAAGCCAGTTGGCATAGCCCGCAAACGCCACATGCCTGCGGCGCCAGATGATAGCCATAAGAATGACGAGACCGGTGATAACCAGGCCGCTGGGCATAAGCATGGTGACGAAAAGCGTTTTCACTAAGAAAGAGGATAGCGCATCCGCACGGGAGAGTCAGCCCATAGTTGCGCAAAGCGAGCCTGTGCCGTGGCAACTTGCTGGGCCGTTGGTGCGGCAGGCTGCTGCAAGGCGGCCAGATACGCGCGGCTTTCGGAACCTAAAAACGGCAAGGATGCGCTTTGCAGGGCGCTGAAATTTTCGGCATCAAATGTCGTACCGGCCATGCCGTGCTTCAGCACAGAAAGGGCGGTTATGGCCACATCACAGCCAGCCTCTAAACTTGTTTTTATGCGTTGCGCATAGCTGCCCGGCAGGGCTTTCATGCCCACGTCGTCGGCCAGAATAAGCCCGCCAAAATGCCAGCAGTGGCGCATAAGGCCGAGTATGCGCGGCGAATATGTTGCGGGCAGGTCATCCAGCGCCGGGTAACGAATGTGCGCGGTCATGATAAAATCTTCGGTGGGGGCCATGGCAGCAAACGGCGCAAAGTCGGTTTGCAGCTCCTCGGTGCTGGCCGCAACAACCGGTAATTCCAAGTGAGAATCGGCCGTGGCCCGCCCATGGCCGGGCGCGTGCTTCAGGCAGCGCAGGCAGCCGCCCTTTTCTACGCCCTTTGCATAGGCTTGGGCCAGTGTAATCACTGTCGCCGCATCTTCGGCAAAGGCGCGGTTGCCAATAATGGCATGGGTGGCCGGGGTAGCTACATCCAGCATCGGCCCCAGCAACCAGTTGGCGCCCACGTCTCGCAACTGGGCGGCCAGTAAAAAGCCAGCCAGTTCGCAGGCTTCTTCGGCTTGCGCGGGCTCGGTTGCGTGCCATTCTCCAAAGGCGCGCACCGGCGGCAGGCGGCCGCCAAAGGTAATGCGCTGCACGCGGCCGCCTTCTTGGTCTACGGCAATCAAGGGGTGTTCAAAAGCAGAATACTCCGCCATTTCGGCACAGAGTGCGCGCACCTGTTCGGGCGTTTCGATATTCCGCGCAAACAGCAAAAAGCCGACCGGAGGTGCTTTTCGGAAAAAATCCTTTTCGGCGGCGGTCAGGCGGGTGCCTTCCACCCCCATCAGCAGCGGGCGCACAGGCTGCATGGGCAGGCCTATTTGGCGCTCACCGGAAAGCACCCTTGCTTACCGGCCAGCTGGTTGCAAATTTTCACGGCATCTTCGCGGGTTTTTACGCCCAGCAGTTGCACGCGGTAGGCTTTACCACCCGGTGCGGCCTGAATACGCGGCGTGAGCGGTGCCAAAGCCGCAAACTGCTTCTGCATTTTTTCGGCAAAGGCTTTGCCATCGGCGGACGAGCTCACGGCCGCCAACTGCACACCCCACGCACCTGTGCTGGCGGGCGCCGCCGCTTTGGGTTCAGGTTCTTTGGCTACCAAGGGTTTAACTTCCGGCTTCACTTCCGGCTTGGCGGCAGCCACAGGCTCAGCGGTTTTGGCGGCCACGGGTTTCACTTCGGGCTTAGTTTCGGCCTTTACTTCAGCCTTCACTTCAGGCTTGGGCTCCGGCGCAGCCGCTTGTTGCTCGTCCGACTGCTCATCCGGCTCGGCAGCACTCTCGCCCGCCAGGTCTGCCTCGGTTATCGAAACCTCTTCCACAGGCGGCACTTCGGTTGCCGCCAAACGGGTGGTGCTGCTGTCCAACAGGTCGAACACCAGCTTATCGCGGTTGGGTATCTGCTTGCCGCCGGGTTGGTCTGGGCGGCGCTTCAGGGGCTCGGCAGGCGGGGTAATCAGCGGGGGTTCAATTTCGGCGGTGCTTATTTCATCGCGGTATATCAACGCATAAATCATCATCGCCACAAAACCGCAGCCCATGATAACCACCAGCGTCAACTTCAACCACTTTGCTATAAAATCCGTCATGGGCCATCTTATGGCGCAAAAAGCGGCAGAATCAAACGCCTTTCCGCTCCTTTTAAAGCGCATACATTACGTATTACATACTCTCTGGTGCATTTACGCCACAGAGCATCAGCACATCGGCCAGCACCGTGCGGGCCGCAGCGGCCACCGCCAGGCGGGTGTGGGTGGCTTGCACGTTGGCGGCATCCAGCCATTTTTCGGCGGCATACCAACGGTGCACTGCCGCTGCCAGGCTTTGGGCATAAAATGTCAGACGGTGGGGCTCCAGGGCACGGCTGGCTTGTTCAATTACCGCCGGGTAAAGCATCACTTCGCGCAGCACATCGCGGGCGTCGTCATGAATATCCGCCTCAGCTGGCCGCAGCGCGTCCATCTCCACCGGGGGTATGCCCAGTTCGCTGCGCTGGCGCTCCACCGCACACAAGCGGGCATGGGCATACTGCACATAAAACACGGGGTTATCCATCGTTTTGGCCACAGCATGGGCCAGGTCAAAGGTCAGCGGCGTGGTCGGCTTTACCGTCAGCATGGTAAACCGGAAGGCATCCGTGCCCACCTCGTCCAGCACGTCGCTCAGCAACACTATATTGCCCGCACGCTTGCTCAGCTTCACCGGCTGGCCGTTGCGCAGCACTTTCACCATCTCATACGGCACCGGGTGATACACATCGGTGCGGCCCGTCAACGCCTCAATCGCTTTTGCCAGCGGTTTAAACGCACCAGATTGATCAATACCAATAACCGTCACCAACAGCTCGTATCCGCGCTGAAGCTTATCGTAATGGTAGGCAATATCCTGCCCAAAATAAGTCGGGATACCCTTGCGGTTATAAATCGCCTGGTCTTCCGGCAGCCCAAATGCGGTGGCTTTAAAAAGCGTAAGCTCCACCGGCGTATAATCGGCCACTTCTTTGCCCTTGGGGGGCGGCAGAGTGCCTTCATACACCAGGCCTTTGTCGCGCAGAAGCTGCACCACCTGCGCCATGCGGTCGGTGCCATGCATGGCATGTTCGCTAAAATAGCGGTCAAACCGAATTTTCAGCGTTTCAATATCGGTTTTAATAAGATTCAAACACGTTTCCACCGCAAAGGCGCGCAGTTCCGTCAGCAGTGTTTCCTCATCGGTTACATCCAGCCATTTGTCGCCGTCGCGGTCTTTCAGCTGTTGGGCAATATCAATCAGATACTCACCGGGGTAGCCGTTCTCCGGCACCGTCACCTCGCGCCTGAACAATTGCAAATAGCGGGCATGCAAGCTCTTCACCAGCACGCGTATCTGTCCGCCGGCGTCGTTCACCAAATACTCGCGCCATACCTCACGCCCGGCTTTCTCCAGCAGGTTGGCAATGGCATCGCCAAACACCGCATTGCGCCCGTGGCCCACATGAATGGGCCCCGTCGGGTTAATGCTCACATATTCCACCATGGCCTTGCGGGCATCCGGCGCCTGCAGGGTGCCATAGGCACCGGCTAAGCGCACGGCCTCCAGCCCCTGCCCCACCAGCGCCGCCGTTTTAAGCCGAAAGTTAATAAACCCCGGCCCGGCAACCTCTACCGCCGCAACCGCTTCGTGCTGCTGCAAGCCTTCGGTCAGCTTTTCGGCCAGGGCGCGCGGCGCCATACCTACTTTTTTGGCCAACACCATGGCGGCGTTGGTGGCCAGGTCGCCATGGGTGGCGTCTTTCGGCGTTTCCACCGCAACATTGGCCAGGTCGGCTTCGGTCAGGCCTTGCCCGTCCAGTGCCGTTTTCACTACGGCCAAAACATGCTGCCGAAATTCAATATATAACATTATTTTAAATCTTTAATTGGATGTCATTTATGCGCTCAGCATGGCTTCAAGCTTGCCGATATTCTCAGTCAGCTCGGCCAACCTTGTTCGGTTCTGCTCCAGCACTTCGGCGGGTGCTCGTTCCACAAAGTTCGGGTTGCCCAACATGCCCTTAATCTTTTCCGTCTCTTTGCGGCTCTTGTCCAACTCGCGCTCCAGGCGGGCTTTTTCGGCACCGGCATCAATGTGGCCGCTCAGGTCCATAATATATTCCACGCCATTCACCACGGCAGCAGCTTCGCCACTGCGGGCGGGCTCGGTGCGGCCTGTAATGTCGGCCACCCCGGCTACGGCTTTCAGCAGGGCCAGGTCACCTTTCAGCACAGCCAGGTCGGCCTCGGTAGCACCCCGCACCTGCACCGGTAACTCGGTTTTCGGAGACAGCTTATGTAACGTCCGCGCCTGGCGTATCGCTCCCACAACATCAATCATCTTGCGCACACGGCCCGTGGCGTTGGCATCAGTTGGCCAGGCGGCATAGGCAGGCCAGCGCTGCTGCATTAAAAAGGCATCGTCATGGGCCGTATGGTTCTGCCACAGTTGCTCGGTAATATAGGGGATAAACGGAGACAACCCGCGCAGAAGATTCTCAAACCCCCAGCCCGCCACCAAGCGGGTTTCGGCTTGCACTTCGGCGCCCATCTGGCCTGCCAGCAAGGGCTTGGTCAGCTCCAGGTACCAATCGCACCAGGTGCCCCAGGTAAAGTGGTACAGGCTTTGGGCGGCCTGGTTAAACTCATAGGCGTCCAAATGCGCATCCAACTGCGCAAACATGCTTTGCAATTCGCCAACCAGCCACTTGTTCACCGGGTGGTTAATTTTCCGAACATCAAACGCGCTCACATCTTCGTCGGTGAACATCACCCCCTGCATCGCCAAAAACCGCGCGGCATTCCACAGCTTGGTGCAAAAATTGCGGTTCTGTTCCACCTTGGCGGTGCTAAAGCGCATATCCTCGGCGCTGGCAATGCTGGCCATGGTCAGGCGCAAGGTGTCGGTGCCGTATTCCTCAATCAGTTCTATAGGGTCCAGCACATTCCCTTTGCTTTTGCTCATTTTCTGGCCGTGTTCGTCCAAAATCAGGCCATGCGTATAAATGGCCTTAAACGGCACTTTGCCGGTCAATTCCATTCCCATCATCATCATGCGCACCAGCCAGAAGAACAAAATATCCCGTCCGCTCATCACCACATGGCCGGGGTAAAAGGCCATCAACCGCTCGCCGCCATGGGGCCAGCCCTGGGTCACAAAGGGCCACAACGCACTGCTGAACCACGTATCCAGCACATCCTCATCCTGCCGCCAGCCTTCGCCTTGCGGGGCTTTATCACCTACATAAATCTCCGGTTCGCTGCTGCCTTCCACATCCCGGAACCACGCCGGAATACGGTGCCCCCACCACAGCTGGCGGCTCACACACCAATCCTGAATATTCTCCAACCAGTGCCGATACACCCGCTCGTCGCGTTCGTTCACAAAGCTCAGGTCACCCTTATCGGCGGCTTCCAGGCACTTTTTGGCCAGCGGTTCGCCCTTCACATACCATTGCCAGGTCAGGTAAGGCTCCAAAATGGTGTCATCCCGCTCGGCATGGCCCACATTGTGGCTATGGGCTTCCGTTTTCATCAACTGCCCCAGGGCATCCAAATCGGCCACTATCTTTTTGCGGGCCACAAAACGGTCCAGCCCCCGGTAGGCTTCCGGGCAGTTGCCGTTCATCTTGGCGTCGGGGGTCAGCAGGTTAATTAACGGAATTGCCACGCTGTCCTTATGCCGCTGATAAAACGCAAAATCGTTAAAATCATGCGCGGCAGTAATTTTAACCATGCCGGAACCGAACTCCGGGTCCACCATCTCATCGGCTACAATGGCAATCTCCCGGTTCACCACCGGCACCAGCACGGTCTTACCGACCAAATCCTTGGCACGCTTGTCGTCCGGGTGAATAGCAATGGCGCCATCCGCCAAAATCGTCTCCGGCCGCGTGGTGGCTATCTCAATACCATCTTGGCCCTGGTAGCTAAATCCATCGGCAAACTTATACCGCACGTGCCACAGGCTGCCGTTCACCTCTTTGTGTTTCACTTCCAGGTCGCTCACGGCGGTCTGCATTTTGGGGTCCCAGTTCACCAACCGCTGGCCCCGGTAAATCAGGCCACGGTTGTAAAGGTCAATAAACACCTGGTTCACCGCCGCACTGTACCCAGGGTCCATGGTAAAACGCTCATTGTCCCAGTCGCAGCTAATGCCCAGGCGGCGCAGTTGGCCACCAATGGTCCCGGCACTCTGGTCTTTCCATTCCCACGCCTTTTCCATAAAGGCTTCGCGGCCATAGTCAAAACGCGTTTTGCCTTCCTTGGCCCAGGCCCGCTCCAGCACCACGTGCACGGCAATGCTGGCATGGTCGGTGCCGGGCTGGTACAGCGCATTTTTGCCCTGCATGCGGGCGCGGCGCACCAAAATATCCGGCAACGTGTTATCCAGCGCATGGCCCAGGTGCAGGGTGCCGGTCACGTTGGGCGGGGGCATCATAATGGCAAAGGGCTCACCTTCCATGCTCGGCGTAAAGCACCCGTTGCGCTCCCAGCGCTCAGCAATGGTGGGCTCCAGGCTTGCAGCCTCATAACGTGTGGCAGGGCTGTTGGCAGCGGGGGTTTCAGGCATGGCGGCAAAACTACTCATAGGGGCAAAATCCGTTTTCTATCTCTCAACATCTGTGGAACACCCCAACCTAGCCCATTCCCCCGCCCTAAATCAAGCCCAAGGCCCATAAACCACCGTCAAACTCATATAAAAACCCGCGTTTTACGCGGGTCAGCCCTCATTTCTCCAGTTTTAACCCTGAGAAAGCTTCGAAATCTCATCCTTCACCAGCTTTTCCACCACGGCCGGAAGATTTTCCGCCAACCAGTCCTGCACCATGGGCCGCAGGGCCATGGCCAGTATTTCGGCGGGTAATGCCACCTGCGGGCCATCAGCCCCGTCCACTAAGCTCAGGCTCATGCGCGGCGGAGCTGCATTTTCCAGTTTCTGTGGCATTTCTTTCTGCGGTATCTCAACCTCCGCAGGCTCCACCGTTTCGGCCGCTAATGGCGCCGTTTCCGCTGCCACCTCTTCGGCCGGCACATCCGCAGCTACGTCTCCACTTTGGCCACCCAACGGCTCTTCTTCGGCCATTAAGGCTTCTTTCGAGATCGCCGACGCCGCCACCTGCTGCTGCTGTTCCTGAGAAATCTCCGCCAGCAACCGGTCAAACTCATCCCCGGCACTGTCGGCAGCAGGTGCCGTTTCGGCGGGTGCTGCCTGCAATTCCGGCCCCACTGCTTCAGCTTGGGTCTCGGCGGGTTTTGCTTCGCCGTTGGCGGCAAAGGCGTCCAAATCCAATAATTCGTCGCTCTCTGCAGCGGTTCCGGCTGCATTTCCGTCTGCGGCTTGCAGCATATCGGTTTCGCTCAGTTCCAGAACATCGGCTTCGTCGGCAGCCTCGTCAGCAGCATCGTCCTGGGCGGCGGCGGCATCAATCAGGTCGGCGCTGCCGCTGCCCACTTTGCCACCTTCTTCCTGCACACCACTGCGGATAGACGACATAATATCATCCAGCTCAGCCTGGCTCGCGGTCGCATTCGTTGCCGTGTTTGCAGTAGGGGTCTCGTTGACCATGGGTTGGCTTCTTGTCTGTCCGTTACTTGGGTGAGTCTTGCGTAGGCCGGGTCGTACCGTTGTTCTGTTGTCGTTGTAAGGGCAACCTTACCATAAAGGAAGTTCCCCCACAAAATCTACCTCCCCCGCCCAAGGCCCGGGCAGTTGCGTGCGGCAGTGTGGCTTCGTTGCCGCGCACTCGTGGCACGTCGGTCACTTTGCGGGGCTACCCCGGGCGGCGCTAGTAGCCTTTTCAAAGGGCCTCACACCAAACCAGAACGCCAATATCCCGCCAATCACCGCATAATCTTCGGCCAGCATCTCCACCCCGGTGCAACGGGCATACACATACCAAAAAAACGCCGTCAACGTAATCACCGGCCTCACCAGCCCGCGCAGCAGGTTCACCAGCGGAATATCCTGCGCCGCATTCATAGCCGTGTCATGCGCGCGGGCCCGGTCAATTTCCTCCATCACGGCGGCGCGGGCACGTTCATCCCGCGTCAGCAGGTCATTTACCGCCCCGCTCACTTTGCTCACGGTTTCCACGCTCAGGCCCGTCTGCTCTGCCACCTGCACCTTGCGTTCCTCTGCCAGCCTGCCCATCAGGCCCAATACCGGCAACGCTATATTCCATATACTCATAGCTCCCCCCTCACCTTGTTACGCATTGCCTGTTATGTGCCCCCATAAAAACCCCACCAACGCCGCAATGCCGGAAAAACACCACACAACCCCGGCCACAAACCCCCGGTAGCGTTCCATTTCCTGCCGCATGGCATGCACATCAGCCCGCAGGCCCCGCACTTCCTGCACCAATTCCTTCATGTCATTTGCTTTCATCTCGCAGCTCCTAAAGGCGTTTTTTTGCCCAAACTCTTAAAAAGTGCCTAAAAAAGGGCACCCTGCTTGCCTCCCGCCCCCCTGTCACGCTAAGTTAGCAGCATGACACGCAGCAAAAGCCCGCAACCCGCCGCCGAGGCCGAAACCGGCAAGCCCATCACCGGCAACCCGCTCACGCCCCAGCGCTACAACATCCTTCTCACGCGCCATGGGGAAGAAATCACCTTCGAATTCCCCCCCGCCACTGCCGACCTCATCACCCGCTTCGGCTACCTGGTGCCCGGAGACCCCCGCTGCCAAACCGGCCTCATCCAGAACGAAGAAGACATCTACGACATGCTGGAGTCGGTGCTGGGCCGTGGCTACCGTGGCAACCTCGCCTACCACACCCGCAAGCAGGTCATCGTGTCGCTCCACGACACCGCCATCCTCGGCTACCAGCGCCAGGCGATCATCGACCCCCGCCTCTCCAACGAGGTCGCCCTCTTCTGGGAGATCTACCTCGACCAGCGCGTCTTCCCCCAATCGCAAGAAGACGACTGGCAAGCCCTGATCGGCGAGTTGATCACTGGCGAAAAAACCGACCCCGAAGCCGACCGCAAACTGGCCGAAGATATCAAAAACCGCCTGCTGGACCAAGCCAAGGCTGATTAACCTTAAAGGGGGTTATACCTCTTTTCCCTCCAGCAGGGCCTGCAATTCCGCCAGTAGGTCATCCAGCCGCAGCACAACGGGCTCCCCTTCCACGGTCACCAGCGTCAGGGTCTCTCCGTCAGCGCTCATGCGTATGTCCTTTACTCGCGGGGCCAGCGCTAACGTATTCCAACCCATCACGGCCTGCTTGGTGCGTCCTTCCAGCAGCATGGCTACAATCGCCTGCAGCTGGGCGGCATTGTCGCGCAATTTCATCATCTGTGCCTGCCGCTCACTGCGGTAAGCCTCCATTTTCGCCTTCCAGGGTTTAAAGCTATTTAAATAATAATTT
>DIUO01000004.1:9423-9833 GCA_002422365.1 Proteobacteria bacterium UBA6156 | reverse complement strand
GTAATCGCGTGGGCAAAGGTCACCACATCGGCGTCCGGGTGCTCATCAAACGCCTTCACACAGGCAGCCATCAGCTCGGGCGGCAGCAGCGGCTCGTCGCCCTGAGCATTAATAATAATGTCGGGCTGGGCCACACCTTGCTCCATCAGCCGCTGCACCGCCTGCCAAATGCGGTCGCTGCCGCTGGGGCAGGCGGGGTCGGTCATCACCGCCTTAAACCCGGCACGGGTCACCACCTCAAACACCTCCTGCTCGCTCACGGCGGCATACACCTCGCCCATGTTGGCCTTGGCGGCCTGCTGCAACACGCGCACCACCATCGGCGTGCCCAAAATGTCGGCCAGCGGCTTGTTGGGGAAGCGCGTACTCGCCATCCGGCTCGGTATCAAAATCATCACGTTCGGCATGGG
>DIUO01000004.1:0-9414 GCA_002422365.1 Proteobacteria bacterium UBA6156 | reverse complement strand
TTCGTCTTCGCCACAATCTTCAGCGGCACCATCTCCGGGCTATCGCTCACATACACGCTCCAGCTGTCTTTGCCGGGCTTACCATTGGTTTCGCTGCGCATGTCCACCCGCCAGGCTGGCACGTCGCGGCCATCCAGCCGCACGCTTTCCCGCACACCGGCACTGCGGTGCAGGGTCATGGTTTTCTTCAGGCTCACCACCGGCACGCGCGCGGCCTGCCCCAGCTCGGTCATCCCGGCTACGCGCCAGGCATACACCGTCGCCAACACATCCCGCGCCCCCTCCAGGGGCAGTGGCTCCGCTACATCGCTGGCATCCCGGTTATTCTTGTAAATCACCTTGCCCGCCTTGCGGTCAAAGGTCATGGTTTTGTCGGCACGGTAATCATTCTCGGCCTGCACCACATGGTAGCTGTCGGGCAGAAAAACCTTCCCGCCCCGGTGCTGCCCCTGGCTTTGCCACGTGTCATGCAGGTCAATCAGCGCGCTGTCGTCTTTCATGCTGGCCGTCAGGCTATAGGTTTTGCCCTGCGGGGCATAACTCAGCTGAGCATCGCCCACCCGCAACGGCCCCCAATACACTCTAAAATTAAGCATTTCCGGCTTCGCCACATCCAGTGCCGCCACGGGCGCGGTGCCCAGCAGCCACAGCCCTATCATCCAAACCCATGTTTTCATGGTGGGCATCTTACCAAAGCCTGCCAACATCTGCCATACTGCACCAACAAATAAAAAAAATGAACCGCACATACCGCCCTTTCCTGCAGCTCTGCCGCGCGCCTACGGCGGCGGTGCCCATGGCGCTGGCGGTGGGCCTTCTCCTCAGCGGCTGCTGGTTCGACACCCAAACCACCCGCCTCAACAAGCACATCGACCGTGGCGAAGCCGCCCAAGCCCTCACCGAGCTCGAAACCGAAATCACCACCGCCCCTACCGACTCCGCCTTCAACCTCCTCGCCATCAAGGCCCGCCTGGCCCTCTGCCTCCAGCGGGAGTGCTATAAAGAAGGCCCCACCCCCCAGCTGCTCCGCCCGATAGAAGCCCACGCCCGGCATGTCACCCAGCCGCTGCTGCTGGGTAAAAAAGAGCCTCCCCTCACCCTGGCCAGCGTCTACCAGCACGCCACAGGCGGCTTCACGGCAGCGGCACAGCAGCCTGCGGCGGTAGTGGCGCTTTACAGCACCGCCCCGGCCAGCCTGCAACCGCCCATGCAGGCCACGCTGTTCCAACCGGCGCTGGCCGGCCTGCGCAGTGGTGCCGCCAAACCGGCGGCGGCCATGCTGGCGGCTCTCGGCCAACCGAAGGACCCACCCCTCCCCGCCGCCCTCAGCTACACCGCCCATCTTCTGGCCGCCATCACGCGCGGAGAATCCCTCGCCACCAACCCCGCCCTCATCGCCCTGCGCAGCGTCACTGCCCCACCCTTGCCAGCCACGGCAGCAGCCAGTTTCCCCTGGGCCATGGCACAAACTGTCACACCCAGCCACGTGCTGGCCACCTTGCCCGCCCAGCTCGAATCCCTGCAATTCGGCGCCTACCTCACACCCGCAGCTTTGTCCGCCATGGCAGAAGAACTCGTCACCGCCAGCCGCCAACCCGCAGCCTTAGCCCAGTGGCAGCAGCACAGCACTCTCTCAGCCTCGCAGGTCAGCCTGCTGCTGCAACGCAGCGCCTTAAGCCTCGACCCCAACCAGCCCCAACTCTGGGCCACCTACCTGCCCACCTTAGTGTCGGCCACCTTGCTCACCTCGCCCTCCGCCACGGCGGGCACCGAAGATAACCTCCAGTTCACCGCCAGCCGCATAACCAGCAGCAGCGCACCTTTGCTGGTCGGGCATATTCTCCCGGCCGTGCGCCAACTGCAAAACTACCCGTCCGTAGCCGCCCCCCTGCTCACCTTTGCCGGGCAGCTCGAGCTCTCGCGCCCCCAGCAACTGGAATACGAAAAAATCAGCCAGGACCTCCTCCTCAAAGCCGCCGCCCAAGGCGATGTCTCCACCACCCTCCTGCTGGCGCAAAACCTGCCCGCCGTGGTGCAAAACAACCGCCATTCGGTCATTCCCCTGCTGGTGAAGTACATCCGCGACAACCTCCGCGCCGGACAATTCGAGGCCGCCACCAACACCGCCAACCTCCTCACCCAAACCCTGCAAATGGATATCGAATTCAACGCCCTGATCCTCGAAGAATTCAACGACGCCCTCAAGCGCCAGAATGTCACCGAGGCGCTGAAAGCTCCCACCGCCGATGTCCTGCTGCTGCCGGAAGACGAAGCCATGCTCGATCTCGGCCCGCTGTTCACCTTCATGCAGCAGCATTTTGCCACCCAGCCCAAAGTCATCAGCGCCCAGCTCACCACCCTCATTGCCACCGCTCCCGGCACCTACGGCCAACCGGCCTCCATGTACCGGCTGGGCGGCTATTTCCCCTCCTCCACACTCAGCTTAGAGCAACAAGAAAAGTGGCTCGGCGCGGCCCTGGAAGAAGCCCTGATCGTCGACACCGCCCTCAGCCCGCCGCAACTGGCCGCCAACGCTGCCGCCCTGGCCCAGCTCCATCCCGGCCTTAATCTTGCACCGGTGCTCGAGGTCGCGCTCAAACGCGCCACCACCCCCGAAGGCCGCCAGCAGATATGGCACAACGCCACCCCGCAGGTGAAAGAAGTCCTCCGCGCCATCCGTCCGGAATTCGTCCGCCTGATGCAGGGCATCGATGCCCTCGCGGCCGAACGCCTCAACACCGCCGCCCAAGCATTTACCGAACTCACCGAACCCCTCTGGCTGACCGAAGCCCACCCCTACCTCAGCCAGTTCCATCAGCGGCTCATCGGCCTCTCCGGGGTCTATATTCCCCTCAGCGGGGCCGCATCCTTCCCCACCGCCGCCATCGTGCTGGCCCCGCAGGGCTTGGGCGGCGGCAAGCTCAATCAGGTTTCAGCCACCTTCCTCAGCCGCGGCGGCCTGCATACGGTGCAAGAAACCTCCCTCATGCGCACCAACAACATGGCCGTCTACCGCTTCGCCCTCCCCCTGCCGTACGACTTCGACTCCCAAGCCCTGCCCCTCAACCCAGACACCATCGCGCGCCTGCCCCAGGGTGGTAATTTCGAGGCCAATTTCGGCGCCCTGCGCAGCCTCACCCTCCAACAGGCCGACCCTCCCCTGCTGAACGTCACCGCCGCCGACGGCACCACCACCCTGTTCATGCAGGCGCTGGTCAACCCTGCCGAGGCCCTGCGCCCCGACGGCACCTACCTCATGCAGGCCTGGCTGGGCGGCAAGCCCACCACCACCGCCGCCATTCTGCCGCCGGGCAGCATGCTCACGCTGCAAACGCGCAGCGGTCTGCAACCCCCCACCCCGGGCGCCGACACCTCCTCCACCCTCGTCTATCCCGTCACCGGCTGGGTGCGCCACCCCGGCAATGGCCGAGAAATCGAGCTCACCGGCTTCTTCGAGCCCGAAACCCTGCTCACCACCTTCACCTTTAACTACCCGCTCCCCAGCAGTGGCCAACCCGCCAAGGCGGTGGTGCGTTGCCAAACACTCGCCGGGCCCATCACCTGCGGCATGCACAATGCCAACAGCACGCGCCAGGCCTACGGTGCGCATATCACCGGCATGCAAACGCAAGAAAGCCTCGCCTCCGCAGCCCTGCTGCGCCAAAAAGCCAACGCCGCCGCCCGCAGCAGCCTTCTGCCCAAAGCCCAAGCTGTGCCCGAGCAACAACAAGAGCCACTCCCCGCCACCCCATCAGCTACAATTTCATCTACCACGCCCGAAGCCACCCCAGCCATATCCCCCACCCAACCCACCGAGGCCACTCCCCCCGAAGATACTGTACCCACCACATCCCCTACCATATCCGAAGACCCCGCCCCCGGCGCCTTCATCAACAACAGCGGCACCCGCTTCACCACACCAACCGAGGTCAGCTACACCGAGTCCGAAGCCCCTCCCGGCATGTTCATCGACCTCACCGGCCGCAACACCTCCGCCTCCCCCACAACCCCAAGCCCCACCGCTGCCGAATGACCGCCACCTTCACCGTCCTCGGCGGGCGCCTGATACTCGAAGACACGCCCCCCCGCCCCACCGAAGATCCCCTCTGGCTCACCGCCACAGTTCCCCCCTTGGCCCCCGGCTCCCGCGTGCTCGACTGCGGCTGCGGCAGCGGCATCGCCGCCCTCAGCCTGCTCCTCCGCCAACCGCTTATTAGAGCCGAAGCTCTCGACATCAACCCCGCCTGCACCGCCCTCGCCCAACGCAACGCCGCCCTCAATCAGCTTCCCCTCATCACCCACACCGCCGATATCCTCACCCAGCCCGGCTTGGGCCCCTACCATGCCATCCTCTGCAACCCGCCTTTTCATGGGCAAGAGCGCGGCCACACCACCCCCAACCCCACCAAAACACAGGCCCACAGCCTGCCCGAAGGCGACCTCACCCGCTGGCTCACCGCCCTCATGCCCCTGCTCCACCCCCAGGGCACCCTCCACCTCATCCTTCATTCCGCCTGCGAGCCCGAGCTCACCACCTTCGCCCACACCCATAACCACCCCCTCACCCTCACCCCGCTCCAAACCGCCGCCACCAAGCCCCCCAAACGCCTATTAGCTTACTTAAAAGCCACCTCTCCTCACCACTTAAACCAAGAAAACCCCATCCCCGCCTACCGAACAGATATCCGCACCAGACATCTTACTTAGTCAATTTCACCAAGTTCACGTAACTCCGCCTCTACAGCCAACAAATCTAGCTTTTCCCGCTCAATCATATCTTGCAGGTTCGCCGCATCTTCAAGCCATGGGCGTTTTAAAGCAGGGTCGTGTTCCTCATTAGCAGCCAACAGGGCGTCCTTCCGGGTCCCCTCCAACACGCGTAGGCTGTCGCTCAGAACCAATCTTTTCATGTGCAATCCGTCGCAGAAGTTCTTGCGTATCACGGTGCCGATCCTTTGCTTCCGCTTTTAATACCTGAATACGTTCCCAAAGCTCGCGTTTTTCCGGCGTCATAGAAGCTAAAAAATCTTCATAAGTCATCTCAAGCCCTCCCTTCATTCTCAAGAGTCTCCTACATAAAACTCACAGGGTCAACGTCAATAACCACCCTCACCCCACGCGGCAACGCCACCCCTTCAATCCACGTTTTCACCAATCCCTGCAACAGCTTACCCGCAGGCCCCTTCACCAGCAACCGGTAGCGGTAGCGGTCGCGCACCTTGGCCACCGGCGCGGGCGCCGGGCCTAGCAGGCGGGCAAAACTTGCGGCCGGGAATCCCTTCGCCAGCAGCGTCGCCCCATCCACCACACTGCGTTCCTCCAGCCCGTCCACAATCACCGCCACCATGCGGCCAAAGGGCGGGTCGCCCCACTGCTTGCGTGCCGCCAGCTCAAGCGCATAAAAGCCGTCGCGGTCGTGGCGCTTCAGGGCACTAAACAACGGCTGGCCCGGGTCATGGCTCTGCACATACACCGCACCCGCCGCCGCACCCCGCCCGGCCCGCCCGGCCACTTGCGTCAACAACTGAAAGGTCCGCTCCGCCGCCCGCACATCGCCATGCGCCAGCCCCATGTCGGCATCAATCACCCCCACACACGTCAGATGAGGAAAATGATGCCCCTTCGTCACCATCTGCGTCCCCACCACAATATCCACCTCGCGCTCCTCAACACTATGCACCAGCGCCGCCAATTGCTTGGGGGTGCTCACCGCGTCGCTGTCGGCCACCGCCACCCGCGCCTGCGGCCACAGCGCCTGCACCTCACTCACCACGCGCCGCGTTCCGGGGCCATAGGCGCGCAGGTCGGCGCTGCCGCAGGCGGGGCAGGCGTCCGGAAAAGTCTCACTATACCCGCAATGGTGGCACTGCACCTTATCGCCATGCACCACCAGCGTCGCGTCGCAGCGCGGGCAGTCGCGGCGGTTGCCGCAGTCGTGGCACAGCAGCACCGGCGCATTGCCCCGGCGGTTCAAAAACATCAGCGCTTGCTCGCCTTTGTCCAGCGTCGCCTGCACCGCGCGGGCCAGGGTGGGCGATACATACGTCTGCTTGCGCATCGTCTCCCCCCGCAGGTCAATCAAGTGGATTGGTGCCATGCTGCCGCCATGCCGTGCGGGCAGCAGCAGGCGCTTATACTTGCCTTCCAGCGCGCGCTGCCAGGTCTCCAGGCTCGGTGTGGCACTGGCCAGCACAATGGGCGCCTGCCACAGCTTGGCCAACTGCACCGCCAGGTCGCGCGCGTGGTATCTAAACGCCTCTTCCTGCTTGTAACTCGGCTCATGCTCCTCATCCACCACCAGCACCCGCAACTTGGCAAACGGCAAAAACAACGCACTCCGCGCCCCCACCACCACGCCGGCTTCACCCCGCGCCATGGCCCACCAGGTGCTGCGGCGCGCCCCTTCGGCCAGCCCGCTGTGCCACACATGCGGCTTGGTGCCAAAACGCTCCTCAAACCGCTTCAGCCACTGCGGCGTCAGCGCAATTTCCGGCACCAGCACCAGGGCTTGGCCTCCCTCAGCCAACACTTTCTCAATAATATTAAAATACACCTCGGTCTTGCCGCTGCCGGTCACCCCGTCCAGCAAAAAGGTCTCAAACGTCCCTAACGCCCCTTCCACCGCCGCCGCCGCAAGCCGCTGCGCCTCATTCAGTGCCACACTGCGGCCCACCGCCCTCATATCCGGGGCCTGAACGTCCACCGAAGCTCCTTTTTTACCCTTACCCTTCCTGGGTTCCTTGGGTCCTCGGTTCTTCGGTTCCTTCGGCGGCTGCGGTGTTTGCGCCCGCGGCAGCGCCACCCGCAGCCCTTCCCCCGGCGCACTCAGAGTGTAGCGTGTCGCCCAGCGCCAAAAGTCCAGCGTCGCCGCCGCCACCGGCGGCACGTCCAGCTTCACCGCAGGCTTCAGGTTTTGGTAAGGCGAACTCTCCAGCACCTCCGCCACCACCCCATGCACCCGCTTGGTACCCACGGGTATATCCACCCAGTCGCCTGCCGCCAGCGGCTCGGGGCTCACATAGTCCAGCAGGCTGGGCAGCGCCAGCGGCACCAGCACGCGTACCACACACCCTTCGCCAAACAGATTCCGTCCCATTGCCCGAACCCTAAACGAACCTTATCCTGAAAGCACCTAAAAACGCAGAACGCCCCCAAAGGGGGCACTCGCGGCAAGAGGGAAACCGCGCCTGAAACAGCTTTATCCCTGTCAGGCCCGGCGGTGAGAGGGGTTCCGAACGAACCGCTCATCCCACGTTCCCTGTATGCAACCAACCGCAACCCGCCCTAACACACAAAGCTGACACATGCCCCGCACCGCCACCAAACCCGCCCGTACCGCCACTGCCGCCACCAAGGCACCTCTGCTCAAGCCCGCCCAGGTGCTGGCCTATCTCCAAAGCCACCCCCAGTTTTTCGAAACCTACAAGGAGCAACTCGCCCAAACCGCCGCACCCGCCAAAAACAGCCGCCACCAGGGCCGCATGGGCGGCGGCATCATCTCGCTGCATGCCGCGCAGGCCGAGCGCATCAGCCGCGACGCCGAAAACCTCAAAGTCCGCCACACCCAGCTCATCAGCACCGCGCGCGGCAATGCCGAGGTCGCCGAGAGCATCTTCACCGCCGTCCTCGGCCTCATCCCCTGCCGCACGCTGCCCCAGCTGCGCAAATACCTGCAAAACACCCTGGCCGAGCACCTCGATGTCGAAGCCATCCGCCTCTTCAAAGCCGGAGATAACGAAACCGCCACCACCCTCACGCCCGCGCAAATCACCGCGTTGTGCCCCCACCCCATCACCACCGGGCCGCTGGAAGCCGCCCACCACCGCATCCTCTTCGGCCCCAAAACCAGCGGCATCAAGTCGCTCTGCCTCATGGCCCTCACCACCGACGACGGCACCCTCCAGGGCCTGCTGGCCCTAGGCAGCACGCAGGCCACCCGCTTCCATGCCGGGCAGGCGTCCACCCTCGCCAACTTCCTCCGCCGCGCCATCGGCAGCGTGTTGGCACACACCTAAGCCATGCAAACCCAGCCCTCACCTTCAGTAGCCTCACCTCTAGCGGCCCCACCTCTGGTTACCGAATACCTCAGCTGGCTCACCCACGTCCGCCGCACCAGCCCGCACACCGTGGCAGCTTACGGCCGAGACCTCACCGCCATCAGCACCTTCCTCCAAACCCACAAGGGCGCCGCCATCACCCTCGCCACCTTCGCGGGCCTCACCCAGGCCGATATCCAATCCTACCTCGCCCACCGCCTCACTCCCAAGGGCCGCCTCAACCGCGCGGGCACCAATGCCAAAACATCCCTCAACCGTCAGTTATCTTCGTTGCGCAGCTTCATGCGCTGGCTGCACCAGCACCATGGGGTCAGCAACCCCGCCATCACGCGGCTGAAAGGCCTCAAAGCCCCCGCCTCCGTCCCCAAAGCCCTCAACACCAGCCAAACCTGGCAGCTGCTGGAAGGCCTGGCCCCACCCCCCGCCGCCCATACCGCCACGCCGGAGGCCCGCCGCAACTTCGCCCTCCTCATCACCCTCTACGGCCTCGGCCTGCGCATCTCCGAGGCTCTCAGCCTCACCCGCGCCGCCGTCGGCGGCGACACCCTTACCGTGCAGGGCAAAGGCAACAAGCAGCGCAGCCTGCCCCTTCCCTTGCCTGTCAAATCCGCACTCAACAGCTGGCTGAATTGCTCACATAGCCTCCACCCCACCGCACCCCTCTTCCCCAACCCGCAGGGCAAGGCACTCTCGCCGCGCTACGCCCAAAAACTGCTGCAAGATACCCGCGAGGCTTTAGGCCTTCCCGCCCACCTCACCCCCCACGCCTTGCGCCACAGCTTTGCCACCCACCTGCTGGAAGGCGGCGCCGACCTCCGCACGGTCCAGGAACTCCTCGGCCACAGCCAACTCGCCACCACCCAGCGCTATCTGGCGACCGACGTCCAGCGCCTCCTCACCGTCCACACCCAGTCCCACCCCCTCGGCAAAACCAAGGGCTAGGGCCATAGTCCTCACAATTGCGCTTGCCATTCTTGGCCGTTATATGCATACATAAAGTCACGTTTGCGTACCATCCCCCTCCCTTTCGAGAGAAAACACGATGAAACAGAACCCCATCCTCTACCATTTCTTCTGCTCCGGCGACCCAGCCAACGCAGAAGACAGCCGCGAAGCCCTCACCCGGCTCGACGAACTCCTGAAGTCCGGAGGCAGCAGCAACATGGTCTGCGTCTATGGCTCCAGCAAGAACAGGGATCTCTACAACAAGGTCGATGCCCTCAAACACCCGACGGAGTCCTTTGATCCCCGTCCAGACGTCTCCGCACCCCCATACACTTACGATCTGTCTGACATTCTCACGACCATCGTTCGTGAAGTCTAAAGCCATTCGCATAATTACTGGCCTAGAAGTTGC
>DIUO01000010.1 GCA_002422365.1 Proteobacteria bacterium UBA6156 | reverse complement strand
CCAATAATTATGCAAATGGCTTTAGCATCGGCCATGCATGCGCTCCACGACAGAATCTATCTCCCTGTCGCGGTTCTTGTGGTGACTGACCCTTGGGAGGCGGCACGCCGCCTCTACTTGATGGTTCAGTACTTTAAGCTGCTTCATAGTATTTGGAAGCTGCGCCGCAAGACAAAGTAGTATGCGAAACGGTTCGGCGGGGCGCGAATGCTCTGCCGGATTGAAATGGTTCGATGTTAAGATAGCTGAGGCATTGATAATGTCAAGTATACAAAACAGGCCTCTCGTTACCGGGAGGCCTGTTTTGTTGGTGGTGATGGTGAGAGGTTGGAGCTTTGATTTACCAACGAGCCAGAGAGGGGTGAAGGTTGCGCCGGCACGGTGCTTTCCACCACATTAAAAATGTGGGGAAAGCATCCGGCTGGCGCGGTTTCCCGCATTTTAGGTGGGACTATTACCAGGGGAGCTGGTCGGCGGCGAGGAGTTGGACGTCACCGGTTTTGCGGTTTTTCCATTCGATTTTGCCATCCGCCGCATTTTTGGGGCCGATGATGGCTTGCCAGGGGAGGCCGATGAGGTCGGCCTCGGCGAACTTTTGGCCTGCGGAGACGTCGCGGTCGTCGTAGAGGGCTTCCACCCCGCTGCTTTGCAGGTGGAGGTAGAGTTTGGTGGCCATGTCGGTGCAGAGGGCGTCGGCATGGCGGATGTTGATGACTGCGACTTTATAGGGGGCCATGGGTTCGGGCCAGATGATGCCGCCAACGTCGTGGCATTGTTCTATGGCCGCAGCAACCAGGCGGCTGACGCCGATGCCGTAGCAACCCATGGTGACGGGGACGCTTTTGCCGTCATCTAGGGTGACATTGGCGTTCATTTTGGCGCTGTAGAGGTCTCCGAGATGGAAGCAGTGGCCGACTTCGATGCCTTTTTTCTCCACCAATTGCTCGCGCGGTTTGGGGGCGGTGGCGGGGTCGTATTTCTCGATGTTCACGGCGTAGTCGCTGTCGGGGTCGAACAGCAAAGTATCTTCGCCCGTATCGGCCAGCACCTGGAACTCGTGGCTGTAGTTGCCGCCGATGGCGCCGGTGTCGGCAACCACGGCGCGCCATTGCAGGCCGAGACGGTCGAAGATGCGGCAGTAGGCGTCGTACATGCGCTGGTAGGCTTCCAGGCTTTTTTCCTTGTTGGTGTCGAAGCTGTAGGCGTCTTTCATCAGGAACTCGCGCCCGCGCATGAGGCCGAAGCGGGGGCGGATTTCGTCGCGGAACTTGGNNGGGGGCGGATTTCGTCGCGGAATTTCCATTGCATCTGGTAGAGGTTGAGCGGCAGTTCGCGGTAGCTTTTCACGTTGTCGCGGAAGATCTGGGTGACGGCTTCTTCGTGCGTGGGGCCGAGCACACATTCGCGGTCGTTACGGTCGGTAAAGCGCAGCAGTTCCGGGCCGTATTTTTCATATCGGCCGGTTTCCTTCCAGAGGTCGGCGGGCAGGACGGCGGGCATGAGGATTTCCAAGGCTCCGGCTTTGTCCATTTCTTCCCGGACGATGTTCTCGACTTTCTTCAGGACTTTCAGGCCGAGGGGCAGCCAATCGTAATTACCTGCCGCCACCTGGCGGATGAGACCCGCGCGCAGGCAAAGCTGGTGGCTGATGACTTGGGCTTCGGCGGGGGTTTCTCGGAGTAGCGGGATGAAGTAGTGGCTGCGGCGCATGGTATTAGTGACTTTGTGTTTGGTGTTTAGTGTTTTCGAGTTGGGTAAGAGTGTGAATATGCTTTGGCGGTAGGGCGTATACTGCCGGGATTGGCGTGGTTGGGCAAGGGGCAGTTTTAGGAAAAATATGGAGTTGGGGCGGTTTCTTCGTCGTCTTCGGGGGCCCTTGGTGGGTTTTTCAGGCTTTGGTAGAGGGCGCTGAGGTTGCGGGTGACGAGGATGTGGTGGCGCTCGAGGTCTCCCTGCCCGCGCAGCAGGTAGCCCATGCTGCTGCGCGCCACGCCCAGGCGGCTGTGCATGAAGTTGCCGAGCGCGGGGAAATTGTCGGCGACGTCGTTTTCCAGCCGGGTGAAGAAAAGTTCGGCGTCGTCTTCGTAGCGTTGGATATCGGAGACGCCGTGGGCGAGGTCGGCCGCCAGGCGTTGGAGTTCTTCGACGGTGTGCAGCAGGGTTTCCATGGGGGCAGCTTATACCGACTTGCCATAAAAAAGCCACCCTGAGGTGGCTAATTAGGTGCCTTTAGGACGTGGGGTTGGGGGTGTTGTAGGCCGGAGGCGCGCAGTTTTGGCTGGAGGCGTTGGTGCTGGGGACGACGACGATTTGCTTGATTTCTCCGCGTTTGAAGGCCGCGAGAAACTTGCCGTAGTCGGGGATGGCCACGCAACCCTGCGAGCCCAGGCTGTTTGCACGAAGTGGCGGGTGGGCGAGGATACCATCGCGCCCATACATGGTGGAGCCTGGGGTGGGATTGAGGCGGATGGCTTCGTAACCATGAAAAGTGCTTTCTCGCATGCTGAGGTTATAAACGTTGGGCGGGGTGGGGCCCATATTTTTGCGGTTGACATAGGCGGGGTTGTTCATCATGGCGCCAAGGCCGGAGTTGGCGTTGAGGACTTCGCCATTCGGGAGATAGACTTTTCCGGCGGAAATGTCGAACACGGCGACGCCGGGTTTTGCGGCGACTTTGGTGCCGTCGGGCATACATTGCATGGCTGCTGCGGCGGCTTGCGAAAGGGCTTCCGGCAACGTGGTGGGGATTTGCGGCATGCCGGAGCCGTCGACCATGCCGTTGAGGAGGCCCTGGATACCGGACATGGGGTTTTGGGCGGCAGGAAGTTGCCCGGCCATTTGTTGGCCCACTTGCTGGAGGATTTGGGTGAGGATGTCGGCGGGGTCGAAATCGGAGGTGCTGCCTTCGTCTTCTTCTGCTGCGTCTTCATCTCCGGCTTCGGTGGAGTCGTATAAAGAAGGAATTACGACGTTGTAGGTGGCTGTGGTTGTGCCATTGGCGGCGGTAAGCGTGATGCTGACGGTGACATCGAGAGTGGCGACGTCGGTTGTGGTGCTATAGCCTGTTAGGGTGTAACCGGATTGCACGTAGCCGATAATGGCTTGCAGGGCCTTGGCAACGGCGCGGAGCTGGGTGGCCTGAGCCGCCGTTGTTGCGGTGCTGATTTGGGCGTTGACGCTGGCCAGCTTGGCCTGTAGAGCGCTGATGTTGCTTGTTTGTGCGGCCTGTGTGGGGGCGGCGGAGAGCCCGCTGAGGGTGTTGGTGAGCTCGGTGGCATTTTGCATGCCCTGGGCAGAGGCGGATAGGGGCAAGACAAGGGCCATGGCGGCGGCAAGCAGAGCTTTGCGGACGGGGGAGAAACGGAGTTGGCGCATGGTTATCCTTCAACTGATACTGTTCTTACAGTATTGGTGTTTTGGCGCGGTTTTGCAAGAGGTTGGGGAGGATTTGGGAAAGATGGTGGCGCTTCAGCCAATCTTAACAACTTGGCAAACACTGGACACCAGGATTATGATTGCCGGGCCTTGCCCGGCGGTCTCCGCTGCGCTCCGGCTCCGTTGCGGATTATGTAAGAGCAACGAAATATAATCCTTGAGGATATTCTGGCTTGGGGGGGTGAGAAAAATGGTGGCGCTTCAGTGACTCGAACACTGGACACACGGATTATGATTCCGTTGCTCTAACCAACTGAGCTAAAGCGCCACTTTTAGGGCATTTGCTTACGCTTATGTGTTTCTTTATCTCCGTGGGGCCCCCGTACACTGGACACCCGGATTAGGATTGAGGCCTTCGGCCTCGGTCTCCGCTTCGCTCCGGCTCCGTTGCAATTTATATAAATTGGCCAACTGAGCTAAAGCGCCATACTGCAAGCAGCGCGCGGAACTTAGGGTTTTACGGCGGGGCTGTCAAGTGTGTTTTAGGGCTGGTGGGTGGCGTTTTCTGCTTGTGTTTTGGTGGTGCCGTGGGTATGTTCCATTTATGCAATTCGGCATTCCAGATAAGCAAGAGTGTATTCAGATCGTAAGTTAAAACCCATGCAAACCGTTACCCCCCCTACCCTAGGCCAAACCCTGAAACTGCTGTTGCAGGAGCGTGATATAAGTGCGGCGGAGCTGGCGCGGCGGGCGGAGCTTTCGGTGGCGTCGCTTTCTCGGATATTAAATGACCAGACGAATCCCTCTTTTGAAAGTGTGGGCAAGCTGGCGCGTGCGCTGGGTGTGGGGCTGGATGCCTTTATGCCCGATGCCGCCCCCGGCCAAGAGGCCCGCGAGGTGAAAGCCACCCGCTACCCCATGACAGCCGTTTATGTGCTGGAAAACACCGACCACAACCTGGACAGCGCCCGCCAACTGCTGGCCCAAGCCGCCCTGGGCAGCTGGGTGAACAGCTGGACGCACAACCTGGTGAGTGACCGCCTGGCCCAGCCCGAAGTGGTGCATGTGGAGCAAGTGGGCACGCGGCGGTTGCAGGTGGTGTTGGAATTTCCGCACGAATTGCTGGAGCGCGGCAGCCTGGTGAGCCTGCTGAGCGTGGCCGCCAGCGCGCTGACCGGCACGGGTGCGCGGCTGTTTGACTTGCGGATACCCGAGCCGTTGCTGAGGAGCTTTAATGGCCCGGCCTTTGGCGTGCGCGGGTTGCGCGACACCTTTAATAAGCATGGGCGCCCGCTGCTGGCCTGCACCCTGCGCCCGATGTATGGCCTGAGCCCGCGTATGTATGGCCGCGCGGCCTATGAAGCGCTGATTGGCGGCGTGGACATGACCGCCGACCCCACGCTGATGCACAGCATACCGAGCAACCCTTGGCGGGAGCGTTTTCGGTTTGTGGCGGAAGCTGCTGCGGCCGCCACGCGCGAAACCAATGAATTTAAAAGCCATGCGGTAAACATTACCGCCGCCACAGTGGAAGACATGCAAGAACGGGCGTTGTGGGCGCGCGACCTGGAGCTGGCAATGGTGATGGTGGACAGCGCGGCGATTGGCTGGAGCGCGCTGCAAAGCATAACCACCTTTTGTGCCAAAAACGAGCTGCTGATTTGCGCGATGGGCGGGCGGGCACTGAATGGCGATATGCTGAGCGAACAGTTGCAAGCCAAATTGCTGCGTTTTGCAGGGGCCGATGTGGTGAGCACCGGCAGCCCGCTGCGAGGGAATATATCTAACCGCCGCTATGTGAGCGGCGTGCTGAACGCGCTGCGCGACGACGACCTGCCCCAAGCGCCCGACATGGGCCATTATGTAGAGCAACCGCTGGCAGGCCTGACCGGCGCCATGCCTGCGGTGGGCGGCGGCCACAACCCCTGGCACTTTGCGCGCCTGCTGGACGCCGTGGGGCCGGACGTGATGCTGCAATGTGGCGGCGCCATTATGGGTCACCCGCAAGGCAGCCTTGCCGGGGCCACAGCCTGCCGCACGGCGCTGGAAAGTTTGATTCAGGCCCAGAACGAAGGCCAGAACTTGAACGTGGACGGACGGCATATTCTGCAAAAGGCCGCCAAATACAGCCCGGAATTAAAGACGGCGCTGGAGAGTTTTCAGGAAGGGAGTTTTCTGTTTGGTGTGGTGCAGAGTGCGCCGCGACCGACGGAGGGCTCGGTTATCCCGCATGGCACCAACCCCTCGCCTACCATTACGCCGTTCCGGCGGCCTGATGCTGAGCCGAGTGTTGAGGATTAAGAGTTTACGAATTTAAGAAAGAACATACCATGCGATTTGAGACTTTTGCATTTTTGCCGCCGCTGGGGGCCAGCCAGATTGAGGCGCAGGTAGCCCATGCCCTGACCAAAGGCTGGGTGCCGATGATTGAATTTGCCGAAAACCCCAACAGTGCCGATTTTTATTGGCGCCAATGGCCGATTGCGGCGACAAAAATTAACCCCGCCACCGGCAAGCCTGAGCACGCCGGGCCCGCGTTGATTGCCAGCCAACTGGAGAGCTGTGCGCGGCGCAACCCCTATGCGTTTATTCGGTTTAGTGCCTACGACCCTGAAAGCCGCCAGACGGCGATGAGCTTTGTGGCGAAGACGCCGCAGGAGGGGAATTAGGATTTTACTATGCTGAAGGCTCACCTTCTTGCGACTCTCTTGCTTGTGGGTTTGCCTAGCCTGCCGTTTTTGTGGATGGGCTTTTACATGGCAGGACTTTGGTTTGCCTTATTACTTTTTGCTTTATTTGCATGTGTTGCACTGACCCTTGTTTCTCTGCCCTATGGCATGTTGCTGAACCTGCTGATGAAACGCTGCGGTTATACCAGTTGGTGGGAGTTTTTGTTTACCGGTGTGTGTGCGGGTGTCTTTATGGCAATACTTACTCAGGTTATGGTCGATACTGCTCCCGAATGGAATGATTATAACGAAGTTTATGGCTGGGAACGGGCAGAACTCTATCTTTTCCATTATATTCAGGGCGCTATCGTGGGTGCCATTTACGCTATGAGCTACTGGTGGGTACTCTATAGAGGGAACTCCCGTTGCGCTTCGGCGTTGGGTTAGGATGAGAAGCCTTGAACATTTTGTGCGCTTTATGGTGGCGCATTCGCTGGGGAGCCTGGGGGCGCTGGCGCTGTTTATGATACCCATTTTTGCGCCCTATGCCCCGGTG
Organism: Proteobacteria bacterium UBA6156; assembly: GCA_002422365.1. Classification (GTDB taxonomy): domain Bacteria; phylum Pseudomonadota; class Alphaproteobacteria; order UBA2136; family UBA6156; genus UBA6156. The sequence goes on along the minus strand of DIUO01000010.1, from coordinate 89,261 downwards.
GCGGCCTATATGCGCTGGGAGCCGTTGTTGCCCGCCCTGCCCCCCTTTGTGCTGGGGTTGGGCATTGCCATTTGGATTATGGCCCTGCCGCCGACGTTGATATTGAACTACCTGCTACGCCGCACAAGGTTTGTGACGCGCCAGGATTATGTGGTGGTGGGGTTTACGGCGGGGTTGCTGTTATCTGTCCCATTTATTCAGGCGATGGGGATGAATGTGGTCTCGATGACCGCCACCCCCGAAGTGAGTGGCAGTTGGTTGCTGCTGAACCAGGTGCTGTATGTGCTGGCGTGGGCGACAAGTGGGGCGCTGTATGGGGTTTGTTACTTTTGTTTTCATTCGGAGCGGTTGCGGTGATTAGTGGTTGGTGGTTTGAGGTGGGTGATTTTATTTACAGGAAGTGCGGAGGCACTGTAGGGGTGGTGCCTGGTCGGACAGAGGCGCCAAGAAACGGGGCCCCTACCCCGTTTGCTTGGGCCTCTGTTTCCGCAAGGCACGGTTTCCCGCAATGTTTATGGGGCCGGATTGTTGGGTGATTCTCTTTATAGGGATTAAACTTCGGTGCGGACGGCGGTGGAGATGGCTTCCAGGTGCTGGCGCATGGCAGCTTCGGTTTCGGCTTCCACCATCACACGGATGAGGGGTTCGGTGCCGGATTTGCGCACCAGCACGCGGCCTTTGGCGCCCAGGGCTTTCTCGGCAGTTTTGATGCTGGCTTGGACGGAGGTGCTTTCCAGCACCGCAGCGGCGTTGGCGGTTGCGGGCAGGCGGATGTTCTCCAGTTGCTGCGGCCAGGGGGTGTAGAGCTTGCGGAGGCTGCTGACGCGGCTGTCGCGCTCTTTAAGAAACGCCAGCATTTGCAGGGCGGCGAGGATGCCGTCTCCGGTGGTGGCGAAGTCGCGGAAAATGAGGTGGCCGGATTGTTCTCCGCCGAGGTTGTAGCCCCCTTCCCGCATGGCGGCTTCTACATAGTGGTCTCCCACGGGTGTGCGGATGAGCTGGAGGCCCATGTCTTCTATAAACCGTTGCATGCCCATGTTGGTCATGACCGTGGCGACGACGCCGCCGCCCTGGAGCTTGCCTTGCGACTTGAGATATTGGGCCATGGCGGCGATGATGAGGTCGCCATCCAGCACGTCGCCCTTTTCATCCACCATAATCAGGCGGTCGGCGTCGCCATCCAGCGCGATGCCCAGGTGGGCGTTGTGGGCCACCACCGCTTTGCCCAAAGCCTCTGGGCTGGTGGCGCCCACACCGGCGTTGATGTTGAAGCCGTCGGGGTCGCAGCCCAGGCGGACGACCTGGGCGCCGAGCTCCCAGAAGATACGCGGTGCGATTTTGTAGGCGGCGCCGTTGGCGCAGTCGATGACGATTTTCAGGTCGTCGAACCGCAGGGCGGGCGGCAGGCTGGTTTTGACGAATTCGATGTAGCGGCCCACGGCATCTTCGACCCGTACGGCTTTACCGATGTGGTCGGGCCCCACCAGCGGGATGCGGTCGGGGTGGTCGAGCAGTTCTTCGATATCTTCCACAAACCCGCCGTTCAGCTTGATGCCGTTGGGGGTGAACATTTTGATGCCGTTGTCTTGGTAGGGATTGTGGCTGGCGGTGATCATCACGCCGAGATCGGCCCTCAAGCTACGCGTGAGCATGGCGACGGCGGGGGTGGGCAAGGGCCCCAGTTGCAGGCAGGTGAAGCCCACGCTGGTGAAACCGGCTTGCAGGGCGGATTCGATCATGTAGCCGGACAGGCGGGTGTCTTTCCCGATAACCACTGTTGGCTTGCCCGCGTGGGCGGGTTTGGCGGACTTTTTGCCCACCACGAAGCCTGCCGCCTGGCCGAGGCGCACGAGCATATCCGGCCGCAGAAAACTGCCGTTGGCTTCGCCGCGGATACCGTCTGTCCCGAAGTATTTGGTGGCCATGGAGCTCTCCCGTCGATTTGTAATAATTCAGGCTGTGAACCTAGCCTAAAACCGCTATTTTCTCAATATACACGCCCCCAAACTGTGCAGCATGCTTTTGGAGCCTTTGTTGGTTTTCTTGTATTTTTGCTCTTATACCTTTAGTTTAAATCTAATTTACACTCGTTTGACAAGGATGTATACCATGCGGTTTGCACGTACAACTCTCGACGAGGCACATCTTCAGGCCCAACGGCTTGGAATTGAACTCCTTGAAACGACACGTTTCAAACGTGGCACCCCCCTGCTCTACAAATGCTCTAAGGGGCATGAATTCAGGAGGACGCTGAACCAGCTTAAGAAAATTTCTTACACTGAGATTGCCTGCCCTCGCTGTAAAAGACTGTATTCTAGATTAAATTATGGCAACGGTTCGCCGAAACTTGACCAGCGTGGCAAACTCGCTTCGCGCCTCGCTTTAATGAACATTGAACTGGTGGGGGAATGGCATGGTTGTAATTTCCTCAATACTTTCCGATGCCTTAGCTGCGATAGCGAATGGAAAACCAAAGGACGCTATGTTGTGAACGAGGGCCGTTGCTGCCCGATCTGTGTTCCGCAGCGTAAACGAATGAAAAGAAGTGCGAATAAATTCCACCGTAATAGGTTGGAAAAAATTCGAAATACTCCTGTCATCGGCCTTGAGAATCTGATGGCGCAACTGCGCGCATAGCAATGACGGAAAGGGGCCCTGGCGGGCCCCTTCTCTGCTTAGCATAGGCTATTTTTTAGGTTTTTTGATGGCGGCTTTGGCCTTGGATTTGAGGCTGCCGAGGCTGCTGCCGGGTTTGGTTTTGGTTTGGATTTGGCCGCCGTCGATGGCGTCGGTGATGACTTCATCTTTCGGTTTCGGCTTTTTGATGACGGGTTCTTTCCGCACCACCACTTTGCGGCCTGCGAAGAGGTCTTCCACCTGCTTCACATCGAGCGTTTCGTGCTCCAGCAGGCCTTGGGCGAGCAGTTCCATTTCTTTGCGGTACTTGGTCAGCAGTTTTTTGCAGCGCTCGAAGTTGCGGTCGATGATGCTGCGCACTTCGGCGTCTACCTTGGCGGCCATGGCCTCGGAGATATGGCTGCGGGAGGTGATGTCGCGGCCCAGGAACACCTGGCTTTCTTTTTCTCCGTAGTTGATGGGGCCCAAATCGCTCATCCCCCATTGCATGACCATACGGCGGGCGAGGTCGGTGGCGCGTTCGATATCGTTGCTGGCGCCGCTGGTTTGCTGGCCGTTCAGGTAAATTTCTTCTGCCAGGCGGCCGCCGTAGAGCATGGCGATCTGGTTTTCCAGGTACTTTTTATCGTAGGTGAATTTGTCTTCACCGGGGAGGCTCATGGTGACGCCCAGGGCGCGGCCACGGGGGATGATGGTGACCTTGTGGAGGGGGTCTTTGGGGCCGTCGAGGTACATCATGGCGATGGCGTGCCCGGCCTCGTGGTAGGCGGTGGTGGTTTTTTGCTCCAATGTCATCACGGTGCTGCGGCGTTCGGCGCCCATCATGACTTTATCGCGTGCGGTTTCGAAGTCGTGCATATCCACCAGCCGTTTGTTGCGGCGGGCGGCCATGAGGGCGGCTTCGTTCACCAGGTTTTCGAGGTCGGCTCCGCTAAAGCCCGGGGTGCCTTTGGCGATGATGTCGGCGTCGACATCTGTCCCCAGCGGGACTTTTTGCATGTGGACGTGGAGGATTTGCTCGCGGCCCCGGATATCCGGCAGGGGGACGACCACTTGCCTATCGAAGCGGCCGGGGCGGAGGAGTGCGGGGTCGAGGACATCTGGCCGGTTGGTGGCGGCGATGATGATGACGCCTTCGGAGGCGTCGAAGCCGTCCATCTCCACCAGCATGGCGTTGAGGGTTTGCTCGCGTTCGTCATTCCCGCCGCCAACGCCTGCGCCACGGTGGCGGCCGACGGCGTCGATTTCGTCGATGAATATAATGCAGGGGGCATTTTTTTTGCCTGTCTCAAACAAGTCTCGCACACGGGCGGCGCCGACGCCGACGAACATTTCCACAAAGTCGGACCCCGAGATGCTGAAGAAGGGTACGCCAGCTTCTCCGGCCACAGCCCGTGCCAACAGTGTTTTACCTGTTCCGGGGCTACCCACCAGCAGCACGCCCTTGGGGATGCGCCCGCCGAGCTTTTGGAACTTGTTTGGGTCGCGGAGGAATTCCACCACTTCTTGCAGCTCTTGCTTAGCTTCGTCGACGCCTGCGACGTCGTCGAAGCCGACCTTAACGCGGCTTTCGCTGTTCATTTGAATGCGTGCTTTGCCGAAACCGAAGGGCCCGCCGCCGCTGCCGCCTTTGCCGCCGCCTTGCATTTGGCGCATGACGTAGATCCAGATGCCGATGATGAGCAGCCAAGGCGCCCAGCTGATGAGGATTTGCATGAGGGGGCTCATTTGCGCGGGGGCGGTGGCTTTGATGTTGACGCCTTTTTCTCTCAGCGTGGGGATGAGGTCGGGGTCTCTGGGTGCCAGGGTTTGCACTTTAGCGCCGTCGGTTGCCACACCGGTCAGAGTTTGGTCTTCTATGATAACTTGTTGGAACTGTTTATCATCTACCCGTGCAAGGAAGTCGGTGTAGGTTATCTCCCGTGCATCGGTGGGCTTGCCACCTTGCAAGCTGGAGACTACGACCATGACGACCACAAAAATACCGGCCCAGATAAGGGCTTGTTTCATCCAATTTTCCATGGCCGCAGTTTAGGCGATTTGCGCGGTGCGTGGAATAGAAAAGCGACAGGGGTTGCGTTTTTGCGAATGTATACTTAGAGTAGGGGGAAGCCTCATGAGAGGCCCGTAATTGACGGGCCTTGAGCCCGTTTTCCGCGCACAGGAGGTAACCATGCGCAAAATTCTGATACTCGCTTTTTCGATTTTTTTCGCGCTTGGGCCGGTGGCGGCTTCGGCGGGGGACTACCGCCAGCATCGTGAACGTGATGGCAACAATCGCCATTACCGCCATGATGGCGGTGGAAAGCGAGACTACCGCCACGACCACGGCGGACAGCGCCACGAACGACGCAATGACCGGCGCCAGAAGTGGGGCAATAACAAGCCGCGCCAGCAGCAGACCTGGCAGCAGCATACGTGGCAGAAGCCGCGACCGCAGCCCCGGTACCACCACAACAACCGCAATTCCGACAATGGAGATGCGGCGGCGGCGATTCTGGGACTGGCTCTGGGCGCCATTGCTGGTGCTGCGCTGTCTCAGCAGAACCAGCAGCGGCAGCAGCCGCAGCCGTGCAACCAGGTGTTCCTGGAACAGTACGGCTGGGTATGCATCGTACCCGCGCCCCGCTACTGACGGTACTTCGACAATGTCTCTCCCGGGAAACTGGGGGAGGCGCTTTTTTATTGGGATTTGTAGGAGAGTTGGTTGTTCTTCCAGGAGAATTTCACTCCGGAGAGGGTGGCGTGGCCTTGGGGTTGGGTGCGCAGGCGGGCGAGCAGGCTTTGGCGTTTGGTGCGGCGGACGGGCAGGATTTGGTGAGGGTGGATGGTTTGGATAAGGCGGAGGAGGAGGCGGAGGGCGATGTCTTCGGGTTGATTCAGCAGGGTTGGCAGCGGGAGCGGGTTGGTGAGCGGGATGGAGGTGGTGAACGCTTCCAGCGCCGCATTGGCTTGGGCCACCGCTTGGGCGCTAGCGGCCAGGCCGTGGGCGGAGATGCCTGCGGCGGCGAGTGCGGGCAGGAGCTTGCGGATGCGGGCGCGTTGGCTGCCGCCGAGCTCGTTGTCGGGGTCTTCTAGCCAGGTGTGGCCGTTTGCGGTGAGGTAGGTGCGGAGAGATTCGCGGGAGGTGTTCAGCAAGGGGCGGCCGTAGGTGACGCCGCCCATGGTGCTGAGCGGTTGCATGGCGGCAAGGCCCCCTGCCCCGCTGCCTTTGCCTGCGCGGAGGAGGAAGGATTCGGCGAGGTCGGTTTGCGTGTGGGCCAGCACGATGCTGGCGCCAAGTTGGGTAGCGGTGGCTTGGAGCCAGGTGTGGCGTTCGGTGCGGGCCGTGGCCTCGGCATTGGTGGCGGGTTTGCCCTGCCCGGTGGCGGTGTGGAAGGGTAAATTATGGGTGTGGCAGAGGCTGCGGACGAACGCGACAGCTTGCGGGCCGAAGGGGCCCCAGTTGTGGTTGTAGGTGGCGATATGGAGGCGGTTGGCCTGACCTTGCGCGAGCAGGAGGTGGAGGAGGGCTATGCTGTCGCCTCCGCCACTGACGCCCAGCAGCAAGGGGCCGGGGGGTAATGGGGTTAGGGTTGGCGTAGTGATTGAGGCGTCCATGCCCCCTTCTCTACAGGATTATCAGGCTTTTTGGAAGCTTAGGCGCGGATGTCTCCGTTTGGGAGGGGGTGGTTGGGGGTGGGGATTTCGGGTGTGACTGGGCGGGGGCCGACTTCGGGCATTGGCGGAGAAACAGGCTGCGGATTTGGGCGCTGGGGTTGGTGGGGTGGAGTTTCCGGGTGTGGGCCGGGCACGGGCGTGCGGGGGTCGGAGGCCGGGATTTCGGGGGGCGGTTGGTCTTGTTTGTCGGGTTGTTGTTGCTGTGCGACGCGCTGGTGGGCAAGCTGCATAAGGTGCCAGCTGGTGGCAATGGAGGCGGTGTGCATGTGGTGGTTCATGTAGAAAAAAGCCCCGGGCGGGGCGAATGTTCCTGGGGGGAATAGTGATTTAAAGCTGTTTAATAATTATTGATATAATCTGCAAGCCTGCGGGCGGGCTAAAAAAGCAGCTTATACCACTAATTATTTAAACAGCTTTAGTTATTTGAAGTGGGTGTTACGATTTGCCAACGTGCCGGAGAGAGGTGAGGGTTGTGCCGGCACGGTGCTTTCCACCAAAAATGGGATTTTTGGGGAAAGCATCCGGCTGGCGCGGTTTCCCGCTAGGTTATTGGAAACCCAATTGTTGGGTTTACTCCGGTTTGAGGCCGAGGAGTTTGTCTTTGGCGCGTTCGGCCTCGGGTGCTTTGGGGTAGTCTTTGCGGAGTTTCTCCCAGGCGGCTTTGGCCAGGGCGGGTTGTTTGAGAGACTCTAAGGCTACGCCCATTTTGAAGAGGTTGGCCGGGGCTTTGCCGCCCTTGGGGAAGGCTTTGAGACCATCGCGGAAGGTGGCAACGGCTTTGGTGGGGTTGTTTTGCACGAGATACACTTCGCCCAGCCAGTAATAGGCGTTGTCGGCCAGGGGGTTGGCGGCGTGGCGTTTGAGGAATTCTTCGAACCAGGCTTGGGCGTTGGGATAGTCTGTCGCGGTGAGGAAGGCGTAGGCTTTGTTGTAGTGTTCGGCGGCGGCGAGGTCGGTGGGAATTTTGACCGTGGGTGAGGCGGACGTGGCCGGGGCTGCGGCAGCTGCGGTGGGTGAAACGGCGGCGGTGGGCGAAGGTGCGGGGCGGCTGGTGGGGGCTTCGGATGCGGCTTCCAGGCGGGCTTCGATATCGGCGAGCCGCATGTCGAGGTCTTTGATGTAGTCGTCGAAGCGTTGCGCGAGGCGTTCCATGGCGCGGAGGGTGCGGTCGGATGTGCCGCGAAGTTGGCTGGATTCTTCTTCCAGAGTGGTGGTGCGTTGCTCGAGGTCGGCAGCGCTGAAGCTGAGGGCGCCGATATTCGGCTGGTTGCTGAGGCCGACAGATTGGCCTGCGGTGGGTAGACGGCGGGATTCGAGCGAGCCCATGCGCTTTTCCATGGCATCGAGCCGCTGGATGAGGCTTTGGGCATCAACCGAAACCGCCTGCCCCCAGCTGGTGGTGGCTGCCGTAAGCGAACTTACGGCAACCAGAACCAGTGAGAACAGGCGGAACATCGGCTTAGATAATCTTAAGTAAGGTACTTAAGACTATTGCAGTACGAGCACACCACGGCGGTTTTTAGCCCAGGCGGATTCGTCGTGGCCGTCGACAGCCGGACGCTCTTTACCATAGCTGATGGTGGTGAGTTGGCCAGGCTGCATGCCGAGGCCGATGAGGTACTTCTTGACGGAGACGGCACGGCGGTCGCCCAGGGCAAGGTTGTACTCACGGGTGCCGCGTTCGTCGGCGTGGCCTTCAACGGTAACACCGTTCACGTTGTTGGCTGCGGCGAAGGTGTGGAACTTGTTCAGGGTCGCTTCGGCATCGCTGCGGATGGCGGCGCTGTCGTAGTCGAAGTACACACGGTCGAAGCCACCGGCTACGAATTGCTGTTGGTACATGCTCTTCACATCGGCGTTGTTAGCCTTGGCACCGGCACCGCCAGCGTATGCGCCAGCACCGTATTTGCTGCCTTGGGCCACGGGGGCTACGTCCAGGTCCGGGCTCTTCAGGCAGGAACAGGCGGAAAGTGCTGCCACTGCTGCGAGCAGGCCGGCTTTCATCGGGAGCTTGGTCATATTAATGTCCTCTCGTCTCGTTTATGGTCTTCGGTGTTTTGGCACCCACACCCTTAAAACTCGGGTTATGGACACCATAGGTACGCCGTTTCGGTTACGCAAGCAAATTCCATACACTTGGCGCTGCACTTGGGGGTGAGCGGAGCGGATGTTCAATGCCGTACCGTTGCAACTACTTATAGGGGTGAGATGTTCCGCTTGCAATGTAAATCGGCGCTATGGGTGGTGAGAGTGTGTGCATATCGCGGCGTTTTTGCATCAGGTTTAAGGTGGGGGTAAGGAATGGTGGGTGGTAAGGGGGCGTTGGGTTTTGGGCTTTGGGCCGTGGGACTTTGAGGGTAGTGGTTTTATTTGTGGGAAGTGCGTGGGTGCAGGGGTGAGGCCTCTGTTTCTGAAAGGCATAGTTTCCTGAGAGGTGAATGAGGCCGGGTTGGTGGGTGCTGTGCTTGTATTTTCCAGATCCCGGGTCTGGGCAGTGTTACCAAAAATGGGATTTCTGGACACTGCCGCAGCCCGGGAAACGAGGCTTGGAGAGAGGCTTTAAAGCTGTTTAACTTATTTTTGATACAGCCTGAACGGGCTGAAAACCCGTCTGGATTAAGCCCTAAAAAGGTGTCGAATATGTCCAGTATTAGCCACTTTTTCTGTCTTAACCAGCCAGCTTTTCATCTCCGTCATCCTGTATCAAAAATAAGTTAAACAGCTTTAGTCGGCGGATTTGCCGGAGAAGCCTGCGATGTGGTCGAAGGTGTAGAGGTTTTCGATCTTCACCCACTCGAGCCCCATAGCTTCTATATTGTGCAGAATACTGCGGATATCGGCGTTGGCGACCTCGCCCTCTGGCCCCATAAACCGGCAGGCCCAGAGGTCGGTCACGGCGTCGACTTCCGCCCGGTAGTCGGGCTTTTTGGGGTTGAACATTTCCATGCCCCGGCTGGAGACGGACTCCAGCTTGAGCCCGGTGAGCCCGCATTGCACCAGCTTGGCGCCGATGGTTTGCACGTCGGCGTGGTCGTAGTCGATGAAGACATCGACCCCGGTGAGGCGCTTGGTGCGGACGGATTGGGTGGTATCTTGATGCCGGGGCAGCTTGACCGGCTTGCCGCTGCCGGAAGCGAAGGGCACCAGGTTAGTGGGCGCCTTGCCGAGGTTGGCGATGACGGCTTGGGCGAATTGCTGGGTGGTGAGGGCTTTTTCGCCTTTTTTGACGATATCGGCCGTGTGTTGGCCGTTTTCCAACGTATAGAGCAAGGCATTGCCGATTTGCGCGGCGCAAGCCCCCTGCCCCACATGATAGAGCATGAGCACGGCGGCGTTGATGAGCCCGGAAGGGTTGGCGATGCCTTTGCCGGCGATATCCGGCGCGCTGCCGTGCACGGCTTCGAACATCGCGCAGCCGGTGCCGATGTTCATGGAGCCTGCGAGGCCGACGCTGCCTGCAACCTGCGAGGCGATGTCGGACACGATGTCACCATACAGATTTTCGGTGACGACGACGTCGAACCGCTCGGGGGTGTCGGCAACCCGGGCCATGCCGATGTCGACGATCAGGCTTTCTTTTTCAAGTTCCGGGTATTCCTTCCCGATAAGTTGGAACACCTGGTGGAAGAGGCCGTCGGTGATTTTCATGATGTTGTCTTTGATCAGACATGTGACCTTTTTGCGGCCGTTGGCGCGGGCGTACTCGAAGGCGTAGCGGACAATGAGCTCGGCCCCCGTGCGGCTGATGAGCTTGACCGCGTGGCAGGTGTCGCGCGTTTGGCGGTATTCTATGCCTGCATAGAGGCTTTCTTCGTTCTCGCGCACAATCACCATATCCACCTTGGCGTGTTTGCTGTGCACGAAGCCATCGAACGTGCGCACCGGGCGCACGTTGGCAAACTGGCCGAATGCCTTGCGCATGGTGACATTCACCGACTTGTAGCCGCCGCCCTGCGGGGTGGTGATGGGGGCCTTGAGCAGCAGGCGGGAGTTGCGGATACTCTCCCAGGCGCGGGGTTCGATACCGTTCATGATGCCGGATTTAAAGACTTTTTCTCCCAGATTGACGAAGTCGTACTCCAGCTGCGCGCCTGCGGCTTGCAGAATGCTGAGGGTGGCTTCCATGATTTCCGGGCCGATGCCGTCTCCGCGTGCGACTGTGACGAGAACTTTCTCGGTGGAAGGGGCGGAGTTTTTGGCCATGGGGGTGTCCTTTTTGTTTTTGGCAATTTTATGCTTGTGAGCATACGCAAGCCGCCAGCTTTGGCAAGGTGGCGGCATAAAAATGCGGGCGGAGGTGTGGCCTCCGCCCTGGTGTCGCGATTCAGATGACCTGGACGATGAGGCCCTTCACGTGGGGTGAAGGATTGACAGGCGTATAGCAACACTTGCCGAGATGAATATACTCGTGCTCCTGCCCTTTCAGGCGGCGGACGAGCCTGTTGCCCCTGATGAACCAGGCATCGGCTTCCCCGGTGTCTATCTGGGCGATGTCGCTGGCCTTCACAGGGAAGACCATGACGCCTAACTGACGGGCGCGGGGGAGGTCGTTAACGAGTTCCCGAAGGGTCTCGATCGGGAGGTTTACGGGGAGCTCGACTTCGCCGAGCCTTCTACCGAGCAAAAGTGATCGAATGTTCATGGCAGCTCCTTTTTTCCGCCAGATGTATTAGGTATATGTATACTAAATTTAAAGGGCGTTGTACAGACTTAATGATAGATTAAGCGGGAGAAAACTTGCGGGCGGAGAGGTTGCTCCCCTCCGCCCGGCGTGCTGATGACGTTAAGGGCTCAGTGCACGACCCTGATGATGAGGGGGTCGGAGCGGTCTTTGCGGTAGTCGAGGCAGACTTCGAGACCTCCAGCGATGGGCACGTAGTCTATCTCTGGGAGGAGCCGTGAGGACGGTGTTTCGAGCACCACCTTTTGTTCCTGCTGGTTCTCGAGGGCATCGGCCAGATAATTGCGGATGGCACGATTGTTGCTGCCGCACAACTGGAGCGTGAGAAAGGTATTGAGATGGCGCGTAATTTCCGGCTTGTCGGCGAGGCATTCGGAATAGTTAAACGTGGGCATGGCAGGGGTCCTCTTCTGCCTGTGGTGATGATTCGATGTATACTATCGCTAAGAGGGCGCGAAGTTCCCGTGTTGCCTGATTAAAGGGCGCTGGATTCATCTTCGAACTGGATGACTTCGGTGGGGTTGGGCAGAGGTTCGGCCTTGGGGACGAACTGGAGCTGCGGCAGCGGGCGCTGCGGTTGGCGCGGGCCCTGGTAGTTGGCGGGGAGTGAGGACGGCAGCGCGGCGGGTTGCAGGGTGGATGGGGCGCGGTTGGCATCATCGGTTACCAGGGCGCCGGGAGCCGAGGCCTGGGGCGATGGCACCGGCAGCGGCTGCAACGACGGTGCGGCGGTAGGGGAAACCGGCTTGCTGGCCGTGACGCGGGCGGCTTCTACTGAGGTGGTTTGCGCTTTGGTTTCGACATCCTTCGTGAGTTCGGACGCGCGGTTGTAGACATCGAAATTGCTGGGGGCGCGGCGGCCGCCTTCGATGAGGTCTTCGACCGTAGGGACAAAGCTGGAGGCCGGGGGTGGCGGCGCGGCTGGGATGGCTTTGCTGGCGGGTTCGGGTGCGGTATTGAGCTCGGCCGCCGTGGCGGGTTGCAGTGTGGATTGCGGCACGCCTGCGGGTGCGGTGGGCGGCACCACCAGCGCGGGGGTGGGCAGCGGCGCTAGCGGCGGCAAGTTGCCCGGCTGCGGCAGGGTTTGCAGCAAGGTGGGGGCCACCGGCTGGGCTTGGGGCAGCTGCTGGCGGAGCCCGGCGTCGGTGGGGGTGATGACGGGACGAGTGGTTACGGGTTTGCCGTCGGCGCCGTAGATAATCACCTGTGTTTGGGGCTGGGGTTGGAATTGCGGCAGGGGCTTGGTAAGGGCTTGTGCAGGCGTGACGGCAGCCGGTTGGGCCGGGCGGGCGGGCTGCGGCGCGGTGGTGGGCACAACGGTAAGTTTGCGCAAGGCAAACCCTTGGCTGCCCTTGGGTTTGACGTAATCGTAGGCGATGTTCAGGCCCGGTTGCCGCCAGCTGCGGGGGGTGGTGGTCCAGAACGCGCCGACGACATCGGCGGCCAGGCCTTGGGGCACGAAGCGGCCTGCGACGTGCTCGAGGAACTGTTGGGCCACTTGGGCCTCGGCGGCGTTGGGGTGGGTGTTGGGGGGCCAATCTCGGTAAATAAGGCGCACGGAGCCGACGCCTTGCGAGGCGCTGCCGGCTTTGTCGAGATACAGGGTGAGTGTAGCGAACTGCCCGCCTTTGCAGAGGAAGTCATACCTTCCGCTGCCGTAACTGGGGCCGAGGCGGCCGTCTTTGCTTATCCATTTGCAGGGCAGGCTGCGGGTTATGGCGAGCTCTTCTTGCGCGTAGGTGGTGTAGGGCAGCATGAAGGAGGTATCTGGCTGCGCCTTGCGGAGCAGTTGCACTTGGTCGGCCGCCGTGGCGCCGTGCAGGGGCAGACACGCCATAACCGCCAGCAGCGCCACCCCGGCAAGGGTGGCAAGGCGCTGGGCGGGCAGGTGCGAAGGCTTCATTACCCACCAGACTAACCGAGACGAGGAGAAAGTGGGCCTGGAATGTACGCGCGAGGCAAGATTTGGCGGGGTATGTGTGGCAAATTAGCGATTAACGGGGTTTTGGGCTATTGCGCTTATATTTTCCAGATCCCGGGTCTGGGNNAACGCACCCCGCCACAGCCCGGGAAACGTGCTGGGGTGAAGGATTTTAGTTGTGGGTGGAGGTGGCGAGCCATTTTTTGAGGGGGGTGATGGCGGCGTCGGGCCAGCTCATGAGGCTGGGGCGCATGATGACTTGGCCTTCTTCTACCATAGCCACATAGACCTGCTGCTGCTGGGGGTTGACGATGAGGAGTGATTTTTGCGACTCGCACGGTTGCAGGCAGCCGGTGGCTTGCAGCAGGTTTTGCGGCAGGGTTTGGGCTTCGGGTTTTTCTCCGAGCATGGTGAGCCAGTCGGGGTATTCGTCGGTGAGCAGGGTTTGGGCGGCGGCGGCCACACCGGGGTAGTCGAGCAGGCCAAACGCCGGGGCCGCACCCGGCTGGGGCCAGAGGGCGGCGGGTTGGAGGCGGGTTTCCAGCTGCGGCAGGCTGGAGGAGATGGTGTCGGCGGTGAGCAGGCCTTCTATGGCGATGGGGGTGGAGGTGAGGTCGGACTGCGTGGAGGAAATCGGCGTTTCCTGCGCGCTCACCCAGGCCCCCCAAGTGAGTGTTGCAACAAGTGCGGGGACGGCAGCGAGCAGGCGGGGGAGTATCATGCTGCTTAGGCTACCTTGAATCGCTCTTTCAGAAAACCGCGAATGAACGGAATTTGGGCTTGCATTTCTCGGCTAATAGTTGTGCTGGCGAACGGCGCCGGGGCCTGGAAGGCAAAACGCGTGCCCAGGCTGGTGGCAATACGGTTATAAAGTTTAACATGGTTGGTGAGCTGAATGGGCACCACCTTGGCCGAGGGCGAAACCCCGGCAATGGTGGCAAAGGCGGAAAGGCTGCGCGACATATTACGGCAGAGATATTGCGCCTGCGATTTGCTGGTGATGAAGAGTTCGGCCATCATGACGTAGTCGTCCATCTCGGCATTGGTGATGGGCGTGATGCGGGTGAGGACGTTGTGGAGCCAGCCCTCGCGGAAGGCGGCGCCGAGCTTTTGCAGCTTGGCGAGGTTGATGCCCCATTGGGTGAAGGACTCTTTGTTGACGTGCACGCCGGCCGCGAGGTCGAGACTCCGTTGCACCATGCAGGTGTACACGTAGGTTTTGCCGAGCGGGTTGTAGGGTGTGGTCATGCTGTTTGCCTTCTTACCTGTTTCTTATAGCATCAATGATTGCGCGGTAAAAAGCCAGATGGCAGGCGTGCAGCGCAACATGGGGTGGTAGGTGTTGCGGATTTGCCGGGTTGGCGGGTTATGTCGGGTTATGACGGGTCAGATGGCTTCGACGGATTGGACGATGTCCGGGAGTTGCTCGCGCAGCATGGTTTCTATGCCGATTTTAAGGGTGGCGGTGCTGGAGGGGCAGCCGGAGCAGGCGCCGTGCATCTCGAGAAACACCGTGCCGTTTTGGAAGCCACGGTAGATGATGTCGCCGCCGTCTTGCATCACGGCCGGGCGGACTTTGTCTTCTAGCAGTTGTTGGATTTTTTCCACTACTTGGGGGCTTACGCCGATGTCTCCGAGCACGGGCCTGTCGGCGGGGGCTTTGCCTTGCAGTACGGGTTCGCCGGACTCGAAGAAGGCTTCCAGCGCCGGGGCCAGGCGGGCGTTGATGTCGCCCCAGGCGATACCTTCTTCTCGCGTGACGGTGAAGAAGTCGGACCCGATGAACACGCCGAGGATGCCTTCGAGCTCGAAAATACGGCGGGCCAGAGGGCTGCGGGTTTCGGCGCTCTGTTTGGTGGGGAAGTTGGCCGAGCCGCCGGGGATAAGCATTTTGCCGACCTTGTACTTGAGGGAGTTGGGGTTGGGTGTGCGCTCGGTGCGGATGGTGAGGATGTCGTCCATGGCTAAATGTTTAGTACGGAGCTGGGTTATTGGCAAGACGCTTGTGCCGCAGGTGTTGCACCAGCAACGCCAGCCCCAGCAGAAGCGGCGAGAGCAGCAGGTTGAGCAGCAGGAGGGCGTTTTCTTGCATCAGCAGGCGGTGGCGGGCTTGGGCGCGGATGTCGCGCAGTTGCTGGCGGAGGGTGAAGGCTTCTTCTTGTGCGGCGGGGTTTATGTCTCTCAGGCGGGTGGCCATGTCGGCCTCGGTTTGGGCGCTTTGGGCGGCGAGATGCGCGGCCATAGACTCGATACGGATAAGGCTGCGCGGGGTGGCGCCCTTGGCGCGCAGGCTGGCCAAGGCGTGCTGGCCCGCCAACGTGTGCAGCATGTTGCTGAGGAGGGTGAGGTTGGCGGGAGAGTCGGTTAGGGCTTGGGGGGTGAGCCAGTCGGTGTCGGCCATGACCATGAGGGTGGCTTCGGCGGGAGCCTCTGGCCCGAAGCGCCCCGTGAGCATGCCGCCCAGCACGGCGCCGGGGGCCGGGATTGCGGTGGGGAGCAAGGCGTTGGCTTGAGCGGGCTCGGCCCCCAAAAACGCCGCGAGTGGAACCAGCCGCGCCTGCGGGCTTGCGGTGATGATGGGGGTGAAGGTGGGGGCGCCTTCCGGGGGTTGAGGGAGGGGGATGAGTCTTGCGGCTTCGTGCATCCGCACGCCCCCCTGCCCCTGCACAAAGGGGATTTTTGGATTGAAATTGCTAGAGCTTAAGCTGAGCCAGAAGGGGTAGGGCATGGCGCCGGTGCCGGGTTGGCGCACCAGGGTTGCGTGGGCGGAGTCGGCAACCACGGCACCGCTGGTGAGGCTAATGCCCCACTGCGGCAGCAGGTTGGAGAAGGGGATGCCTTCGGGTGACGTTTGGGGGTAGGTGCGGCTGAAGGAGTCGGCCAGCAGCAGCACGCCACCGCCGTTGGCGAGGTGGGTGGTGAGGTTGTCTTGGAGGGTTTGGCTGAGAGGGACATCTTGCGCCAGCACGATGACACCCAGGCCCGGGGGGATGGGCTGCGCACCCGACAGCGGCACAAACGTGAACGCCGGAGCCAACGCTGCCTGCCAGCCTGCGGCATTGCCGAGCACGCCCACCTGCGGCAGGGCGTTGGCCTGGGCTTGCTGCACCAGGCGGACGATATCGTACTCTTGCACCGGTTGGCGCTGGGGCTGAATGGTGGGGAGGATGGCGGTGTTGCCGCCGAGGTTGACTTCTAGCGCCGCGAAGTAGCCGGTGCCGGTGGGCAATGGTTGCTCGGTGGCGCCTGCTTGCAGGGCACGGATGGCGGCGGCGACGGAGGCGTCGGTGTTGTTCTGCCGGACAACAACCTGGGTTGGGGCCTGCGCGCGGAGATTGAGCAAGAGGTTGGTGAGGCTGCGGATGGCCTGGTGGGTGGCGGGGGGGATATCCGGGTTGTTTGACGACACGTGCAGCGTGAAGGTGACCGGCACGCCCTGCCGCTGGAACATGCGGACGGTGGTGGGGGCGGGTGTGTGGAGGGATTCGGAGGTGGCATCCAGCTGTTGCCACGCCATGGAAGGCACCATGGCCCAAGCCAGCAGCACCGCACCCAGGCCCCCTGCCCCCCAGCGCCCGCGCGGGCCCAGCTGCGGCGCCAATGCCAGAAGAGTGAACGCCAGAATAACGAGCACGGCGGCAAGGTTAACCACCCCCTGCGTGAAGGGTTGGAACGCCCCCAACAAGGTGAGGTGCCCTGCGCCCGGCAGCCAGCCCAGGCCGGGCACCTGCGCCAGCCAGCCGCCCACCCAGGCGGTGCCGGGCAGCAGCAGCAGCAGGTTGGCGCTCAGGCTCAGCATAAGGCCGCTGACGGCACTGCCTGCCCGGCGGCACACCAGCATGGCCAGCGCGAGCATTGGTGCGGCCAGCAGCCAGCTGCCGAGCGTGCCGGTGAGGATGGTGCCGGTATCTGGCGCGCCCCAATAATAAAGCGTGCCCACCAGCGGCGCGAACCCGACCAGCCACAGGCCCACCAGCAGCCAATACACCTGAAAGCGTGCGCTGACGCGTTGCAGGGTGGTGAAGGGCAAGGTGGCGAGGCGTTCGGTGACGCTGCGCGCGGGCTCGCTGGCCATGGGCATGGCCAGTGCGGCGATGAGCACCGCCATGACCCAGGGTAAGTAGGCGAAAAAAAGAGTGAGATTAGCCTGATTGGCGGCCATGAAGCGCCCATGCACAAAGGTAAGCAACACCAAAGCCACCCAGCCCGCCGCCAACAGCACGCCCGTGGCGGGCGAGCGGCGCAGTTGGGTGATGTGGTAGCGGATGAGGGCGGACATGGCTTTATTCTCCGGCACGGTTGGTGGTGAGCACGCGGAAGGCCAGGCCCATGTCTCCCCTGCCCTGTTGGGCGAGGTCTTGCGGGGTGGTATCCAGCAGTATTTGCCCCCGGTGGAGAATGAGGATGCGGGTGAGGAGGCTTTCGGCTTCTTCCAGCAAGTGCGTGCTGACGAGGATTGCTTTGCCGGGGCTGGTGGCGGTGGGTTGGGCCAGCTTTTTGAGCATGAGGCGGAGTTCGTGCTTTTGGTTGGGGTCGAGGCCGTCGGTGGGTTCATCGAGCAACAGCACAGGCGGGTTGTGGATGAGGGCGCAGGCGAGGTGGACGCGTTGCTTCATGCCCTTGGAGAGCTGCGCCATGGGGCGGTGCAGGTAGGCGGCGCAGCGGGTGAGCTTGGCGGTAGAGAGAATGCTGTGCGCCACGTTGGGCAGGCCGTGGGCCCCGGCGTGGAAGGCCAGCAGATTGTGGGGGGTGAGGTCGTCTTCTTGCGGGGGGACCTCGGGCAGATATCCCAGATTTTGCTTGGCCTGTAAGGCGTGGCTGGCCAAGGGGTGGCCATTGATGACCGCCGCGCCGGAGGTGGCGGGCAGATAGCCCGCCAGCAGGCGCATGGTGGTGCTTTTACCGGCGCCGTTGGGGCCCATGAGGCCCACGATTTCTCCGGCATTCACCTGAAAATTAAGCCCCTGGATGGCGGTGACGGGACCGCCTACGCCGGGGAAGGTTTTGGTGAGGTTGGATGCGGAGATAAGCGCCATGAGGGCCGGATAATAACGTATACTAGCGGAAGGGCAAGGGTGGAGGCCGCACTTTTAGGCAGATACCTCGTTTTCTGTTATGCCCAGGGCGTGGAGGGCCTGTTGCATGGAGAAGCCGCGACGGAGGAGGAAGTTGAGGCGGCGGGCTTTTTCTTTCTGGAGGTCTTTCAGGGCGTCTTGTTTGTTTGGGCCGGGGTCGAGGTCTTGCCAGGTGGGGAGAGGTTTGGGAAAGCGGCGGCGCAGCAGGTTGGTAGCGGCGGCAAACCAGTCGTGGTGTTCGGAGACGACGTCCAGTGCCTCGGCAGTTGTGGATTTTTCGATACCGTTTTGCGCGAGCTCTTGCTTGATGCGCCCCTGTCCCCATTTGCTGCCTTCTGCCCGGGTGCGCGCGCGGGCTTGGGCGTAGCGGGTGTCGTTGAGGTAATTGCGTTCGGTGAACTGGGCCAGGAGTTCGGCGACTTCGGTTTTCGGGTAGCCTTTTTGGGCCAGTTTGCGGCGGAGTTCGGTGGTGGAGTGCTCGCGCCGGGCTATTATGGCGAGGGCGTAGTCTGTTATGGGTTTGAGGGGTTTGAGGGGTTTGGAGGATTTAGTTTGCATGAGGCTCATCCGCGTGGATTGCAGGGAGAAGATATTTGCTTAAGAACGCACGGCCTGCCCCTGACTTGAGATAGGATTCCAACTTAAGAGCTTGGAATTTATTCTCTACCCGTATGCAGCTCACGAGAGTCCATGGACGGTAACGGCGTGTGTAAGCATCTGCGTCTTTACCTTTATTATGGTCGTCGAGGCGATCTTCGGGAAGGTTGCCGGTTTCTCCCACATACACTTTGGGCGCAATTTGCGATTTAAGGATGTAGACGTGGTGCATTTTCTTTTGTTTTTATTTCGATATCCTCCCGCCTTGCCGCTCCGTCTGGCCTGCCCTTTCGGGCAGGCTGCGCGGGCGGCGACGGCGAGGCGCCAAGATTCGTTACCAAAAATCAAGAGATTTTTGGACGAATCTAGGCGGCGGCTGATTCGTCGATTTCCGATTCCTCGGCGGAGGTGGGCGTGAAGGTGGCTTCGGGTGCGCCTTTGCCACGGATTTCGGCCTCGATAGCTTTCATCATGGCGGGGTTGTCTTTCAGGAACTGTTTGGAGTTCTCGCGGCCCTGGCCGATGCGTTCGCCTTTGTAGGAGAACCAGGCACCGGCTTTTTCTATCACGCCGCGGGCAACGCCGAGGTCGATGATTTCGCCGGTCAGGGAGATGCCTTCGCCGTACATGATGTCGAAGATGGCCTCGCGGAAGGGCGGGGCAACCTTGTTCTTCACCACCTTGACGCGGGTGGTGTTGCCGGTGACTTCTTCTTTGTCTTTGATGGCGCCGGTGCGGCGGATATCGAGCCGCACGGAGCTGTAGAACTTGAGCGCGTTACCGCCGGTGGTGGTTTCTGGGTTGCCGAACATCACGCCGATTTTCATGCGGATTTGGTTGATGAAAATCACCATGGTGTTGGAGCGGTTGACCGTGCCGGTGAGCTTGCGCAGCGCCTGCGACATAAGGCGGGCTTGCAGGCCGACGTGGCTGTCGCCCATGTCGCCTTCGATTTCGGCCTTCGGGGTGAGTGCGGCGACGCTGTCGACCACCACTACATCCACTGCGCCCGTGCCGACGAGCGTGTTGCAGATTTCGAGGGCCTGCTCGCCGTTATCCGGCTGGCTGACCAGCAGGTTGCTGAGGTTGACGCCGAGTTTGCGCGCGTATTGGGTGTCCAGTGCGTGTTCGGCATCGATAAATGCGCAGGTGCCGCCAGCCTTCTGGGCCTCGGCTATCACGTGCAGTGTGAGGGTGGTTTTCCCGCTGCTTTCCGGGCCGAAAATTTCGATAATACGGCCCTTGGGCAGGCCGCCGACGCCGAGGGCGAGGTCGAGCCCCAGAGAGCCGGTGCTGATGACTTCGATGTCCTTCTGCACGGCGTCGCCGTTCAGGGCCAGAATGCTGCCTTTGCCGAAGGTGCGTTCGATTTGCTGGAGGGCGGCTTCCAGCGCTTTGGCGCGGGCGGGGTCGGTGCGCTGTTGGGCGTTGTCGGGTGTGGATTTAGCCATGAAAAGCTCTTTCTGTCGTCTCGATTTGATTCCTGCACAAATATAGGCGTGCGAATTTGCGCTGTCCAGCAGATAAATGCGGCTTGTGCGAAAAAGACACAGGTAGGTGATGAAGGATTAGGCAGTAGAGCGCGGCCTCCTTTAGGGGATGGGGAGGACTTCGGTACTGCGGCCGCCGGTTTTGGCTTGAGTTTTGCGGTCGATGTAGCCAAGCGGGGCGAGGCCGGGGCCGGTGGCGTCGGCCAGCACGTAGGTGCCGTGCTGGGTTTGGAGGGCGAAGTCATTCGGCCCCTGGGGCAGGCCGACGCCCAAAAACGCGTGGTTGGGCACATAGACAATAGCGAGCGGCAGGCTGGGATAAGCGGCGCGGATGAGGGCGGCGAGTGCGGTGGCTTTGGTGTCGCAGTCTCCGACATTACTATTTATAAGCCCGTAGGGTGTTTGGAAGCCTGCGCCGTTGGAGGTGTAGCGGTTTTCCAGTTCATCGTAAGGGATGCTTTGCAACCAGGTGAGTGCGGCGTTGATGAACGCGCGCGGCGATTGGCTTGCACCCGGCACCTGCTGCTGGATGGCCTGCGCCACCGGGCGCATAGCCGCCACGTAGCGGCGGGCAATGGCGGGGTGGTCTGGCTGGATGACGGCGCGGTGCTCGCCTTCGAGCGTGGCGCGGTAGTAGCTGCGGGTGGCATAGCTTTGCAGGCTGGTGGTGTAGGTGGTGTGGAGGGCCTCGTTCAGGTGCTTGACCTGCGGGCTTTGGGCCGTGAGGTTGGTGCCGGTGAGGCGGATGCTCATGCCATGGCGCAACGGGCTGACGGTGGCTTTGAGGGTGGGGGTTTCTAATGCCTTGGCGCGGGCTTGCACGGCCTGGACGGCTGCGGCGGTGGCGGCGGTGTCGTCCCATGCCCGGAACTCGGCACTGCCGAGGGCGATGTCGTCGGCATTCAGGCGGAATGACAGGCGTTGGGGCTGGTTTTGGGCATTTGTATATGTATAGGCGTACTCTTGCCAGTTGCCGCGTGCGGCGGTTTGGAAGCCGTTGCCGGTGGCATTTTGCGCCTGCGCCGCCACGCCTAGCGCACCCCCAAGCAGCAGGGTTAAAAAAATACAGAATGTTCTTGTTGGCAGGGGCATGGTTATTTTATAGTTAACCTTGCAATGGCGCACCTGACAACCACCATGACGACCTTGACCTGCATGAAGCGGGTTAAAGGTATGCCGTTTTAAATGGTTGGTTCGTGGTCCTTGCAGTCTTCTTGAAAATTTAATCTCTCTTGAAACAAACGCAACGGTGGCACGAGCCACCTGAAACCTATGGAGAAACACCGTGAACGTTGTAGCTATTTCTGCCCAGACCGCCCACCCGGCGGCTGACGACGAACCTGCCCCACCGCCCCTGCTGGTTGCCTGGCATGCACTGAGGGATTTTCGGTACTTGGTGCTGGATGATGACGAGCTGATTCAGGACGTGTTCCAGCTGAAGTACTGCGCCGATAGGGTGTATGCTTACCAGGCCCAACATGGCACGGCCAACCACCTGCTTTTGCAGGAATGGCGCGAGGCCCTGATAAGGATATATGCCTACAAGTGCATACCGCTAAGTGCGTATGACCGCGACCAGCTGGCCGAAGTGATACGGTTGGCGGTTGGGTTTAATGCCTTGGCCTGGCTATGAAGCCGACCTGCGACGTGCCGATGGCCGACCTTAACGGGGTCGGCCACTTTTTTTAGTTTTCTCTTGCAGCAGAGGGTTTGAATTGGTTAGACTTGGACTTGCAATGATGCACCTGACAACCCGCCTGGCTACCCCCCTGCATGTTTTGAAACATGCCGGTGTGGTAACTATGGTGGTAACCGTATTTTAACGGTTGGTCTGGTGTCCTTGCTTCTGAGTTCTGAGTTTTAAAAATCTTATGAAATCATCAACAGGGTGGCCAGACCACCCGAAACCCATGGAGCAAACCATGACTATGTTTGGCATAACCATGTTTGGCATGACGACGCCTGCCGACAAGGCGCCTGCAGCGATGACGCCCCAAGAGGAAGTGAGGGCTAAGCGCCGGAACGCCGCCTGCGCCCTGAACGGGGTGATGGTGAAACATGTGCAGGATGTGGCGCTGCGAGAGCTGATTACCCGGCTGCAAGGCCTGGGGCGGGCGCTTGGCCAGCGCTACGGCGTGAAGGGCGATGATGCGACGCTGGAGGCGTATCGGTCTACTTTGGAGCGCCTGGTGGAGGCGGACAAGAGCGGCTTGAACCAGCGTGAGAAGAGCCGCGTCGTTACGGCCCTGACGAAGGCACAGGAGCTTGCGGAGTGTTTTGACTGAAGCCTGCGCCGCCGACCCTGCAACCGGCCCCCGTTTTAGCAACGGGGGCCGATTTTTTTAATTTATTGCTTGCAGGGCCATGTTCGGCCTGGTTATACTTACCCTTGCAATGATGCACAAACCTACCCGTACCGATATGCGCACCCGATTTTGGGGCAACCGTTGGTATTTTGCTTTTTAGCAGGTTGGTTTGGTGCACGGCGTTTAAGTTCTGAGTAAATTTTCCAGAGTAAAATGTAACCGGTGGGCCAGACCCACCTGAAACCTGTGGAGAGGACTATGAGCTACTTTGTGAGCGGTGAACGTGCTTTTGGCAGCGACAAAACTGTAGCGCCGACGGCCAAGGAGGATGACGGCATGGTGGAGGCTGAAGCGCCGGAAGGCCCTCGCGCTGCAAGTGTGTACTTGCCGGAGCGCAGTGGGCGGTTTTCGCATTTCCCTGCGCCTGTGCCGACAGATAACGAGGAAAAGCAGTCCGAATCTCAAGTGGCTGTGACGGAACCGCGCGGCGGGTGGGACCATGAGGAGTTGCGGGACTAGGCCCCTGCTCTGATTTGCGAATGTGGAGGCCCTTTGGGGCCTTCATTTTTTATGGGTATGAGAGCAGAGGCAATGGGCGAGGTGATTGGTTCGGCTGGAGTCTTCATTCGTGGATGGCGGCCTTCGCCGCCATGGAGGCAGAATTTTGGTTTGGTCTTCGATTTTCATTTGGCTATGTGAAATAGCTTCAGTTTTCTACGCTGTGCTGGAAGAGGGCTTGTCCCGGACAGGAGCAAAGACACAAAACGGGGGCTCCTACCCCGTTTTGGCTTTGCTACCTTCCGGGATGACAGCAGAGCTGTATGAGGGGGTAAACCCCCTCGCCCCCTGGCAATTTTGTACGGTGAGTTAAAATGAATAAAGCGAAGTGTGTCGCTTTAGTTGAAGTTTAAGTTTGTAGAGGGCTTGTCCCGGACAGGAGCAAAGACACAAAACGGGGGCCCCTACCCCGTTTTGGCTTTGCTACCTTCCGGGATGACAGCGAAGCTGTTTCAGGGGGTCTGGCGACCCCCTGCCCCCCCGGTGCCCAAGGGTTAGGAGGCTAGATTTGCAGCGATGGGGTAAGGTCTTGCCAGGTTGGGTTGGTTTTTTCAACCAGATTAAACTTCCAGTTACGGCGCCATTTTTTGAGATGTTTTTTTCGCTTTATGGCTTCCATTACGTTGGAGAAAACTTCGTAATACACCAAGTTTACAATATTATAGCGAGCTGTATGGCAATGGGGATTCGCGAAGGTTTGATGTTCGTGCATACGGCGTAGAATGTTATCGGTAATACCCACATAGAGGTAGCCGCACGGGCCGCTGGCAAGCAAATAGACGATATAATGATAATCCATTTTACTTACGCGGCGCGGATGTCGGCTCCTTGGTCTTCCAGGAGCGCGGTGATGGCGGCGAAGGCGGCTTCGACCTTGGTGGCGTCGGCTCCGCGGGCCACCAGGGCGGTGCCGGCGCGGCCTTCTATGCGGTAGGGGTAGCTGCCGATGTCGACCTCCGGGAAGCGGTTCTGGACGGATTCCAGGCCTTCGGCGATTTGGCTTTCGAACACCCAGGCATCTATTTGCCTGCTGTGCATGGGCTGGCCTTGCTGGAGCATGGGGAGCGCGGCTTCGAGCATTACTTGCATATTCCGCGGTTGGCCTGCGAGGATGATGACGTTCTCCATGATACAGCCGGGTGCGAAGTGTTCTCCGTGCCACACCACGCGGGCGCCTGCGGGGAAGTCGGCCATCCGCATACTGGCGGCGGTGGCGCGGGCGGCGTAGTACTCGCGTAGTTTGCTCTCTACCTGCAGGTTACGCTCCACCGCCACGCCAAAGGCTTTGGCGATGCTGGGGATGGTGATGTCGTCGTGTGTGGGGCCGATGCCGCCGGTGGTGAACACATAGCTGTAAGTGCTGCGCAGGGCGTTGGTGGCGGCGATGATTTCGGCTTCGCGGTCGCGCACGATGCGGACTTCTGTCAGGGTGATGCCGAGGTCGGTCAGGCGGCGGGCGATGTGGTTGATGTTGGTGTCGACGGTGCGGCCGGAGAGGATTTCGTTGCCGATGATGAGGATGGAGGCGGTGGGGTTCATGTTCAGTGTTTCCGTGTTCAGTGGTCTGTTTTCAATGTTGAGTTTGTTTTTATTTTATCAATAGTCGTGCAATTCAAGGGATATTAAGCCTCCGGCGGGCCTCCCGGCGGGGGTGGGCCCCGGATAGCTAGCGGGTCCCGGCTTAAAGGGGGCCCCTACCCCATTTAAGCCACCCGCTAAGCTTCCGGGGTGACACAACCCCACTGTTTGGTGGCTTATTTTGAAACTTAATCTTACCATTATTCTTTATTCCAGGCTTCTAGGAATTGGGTGAGGTGGGGGCGTTTGGGGCCTTCGGTGGCGAGGCGCTCGCGGACTTTTTCGAACTCGTCGTGGAGGATTTCCGTTGGGAGAATTCCGCCGAGGTGCTGGTGGTAGAGGTAGAGGAGGTAGGTGTTGAGCACGTCGGTTTCGCAGTAGTCGCGGATGCCCTGCATGTTGCCGCTGAGGTGCATTTCGTAGACTTTGGCGCCGGAGACATCGAGTTTACCCGGCAGGCCTGCGAGGGTGCAGACTTCGTCCAGCTTCGGCATGGCGCGGTAGGAGCCGAACATTTCGGCGAGGTCGGCATGGTAGGTAAGCGCGTTTTTGGTGTGGTAGTTATCCCATTTGCTGAACAGGTGGTTCATGAACCATTTGGCCGGAATATGGTGGCGGAGGGCGCGGAGCTTGAGCACGGGGATGTCGAAGCCCAGGCCGTTGAAGCTGACGAGGCGTAGTTGCTCGCGCGCGCCGAAGTCGAAGAATTTTTGCAGCAGGGTGGCTTCGTCGTCGGTTTCTTCTCCTATACACCCCACTTTGCGGAAGTGGTAGGTTTCGGTGTTGTTTTCGTATTCGATATCGGCCAACAAACAGCCGATGGCGACGATTTTGTGGAAGGATGGGCGGGGGAAGTCGCTCCCCGTGCTGCTGGCCTTGCGGTGGTGCGCGTAGATGAATTCGACGGTGTCGAGGTCGGACAAACCTGCGGTTTCTTCTGGCCAGAGTTGGCGCGCGAGGGCCATGTCGGGCACGGTTTCGAGGTCGAAGACGAGGAGTTTGCGGGGGGCCATGCGCTAGTGTTTCGTGTTTGGTGTTTAGTGTCTAGTGTTTTGTGGTAGGGTTGGCTATGAGCAAGGCTTTTACATTGGATTTTAAGGTGCCGCTGGTGCGGTGGGATTTTGGGCGGCGCGAGAAGCGGTTTTTTATTTACGGCTGCCAAGACGGGCAGATTGCCCACTGCGCCAACACCGGCAGCATGCGCGGGTTGCTGGACGCCAAAGCCGTATGGGTGACCCCCTACCCTGCCGACAGCGGGCGGAAGTTGTTGTTTGGTGCCGAAATGCTGGAAATGGCGGATGGCACGCTGGTGGGGATTAATACGCAGTTGCCGAATAAGCTGGCTTTTGGGGCTTTTGCCGCCGGTATTGTGCCGGGTATGGAAGGTGAAGCCCGGATGGAGGTGAAATTTGACGCCAAGACGCGGTTTGACCTGAAGGTGGGGGAGACGTGGGTTGAAGTGAAGAATGTGACGTTGGCAGAGGGGGGCGTGGCGTTGTTCCCGGACGCCGTGACCGAGCGCGGGGCCAAGCATTTGCGCGAGTTGCAGGGGATTGTGGAGCGCGGTGGCAGCGCCATGCAGGTGTATATGGTGCAGCGGGCGGATTGCACCGAAGTGCGGCCTGCGGATGAGATAGACCCGGCCTATGGCACCGCGCTGCGGGCGGCGGTAGCGGCGGGTGTGCAGGTGGTGGCGCTGGGGTGCAGCCTAAGCCCGCATGGCATTACGGTTGACCGGACACTGCCGGTTGTGGTTTGAGTGGGGAGTTGTCAGTAGGTAGTTGGCAGAATAAGTGATTGATATTAGGATTTTGTGATGAAAATGGTGCCTAAAAACAGTGTTGAACTGCAGAAAATGCGGGCGGCGGGGCGCATGGCGGCGATGGTGCTGGATTATATTACGCCCTTTGTGGTGGAAGGTGCCAACACGCTGGATATTAACGCTAAAATTGAAGCGTTTATTGTTCAGAACGGCGCGAAAAGCGCGACCATTGGATATAAGGGCTATCGGCACGGCAGCTGTATCAGTATCAACGACGTGGTGTGCCACGGCATACCGGACGCCAAGACGGTTTTGACCGACGGCGATATTCTGAACATTGACGTGACGGTGATTGTGGACGGCTTTTATGGCGACACCAGCCGGATGTATTGGGTGGGGAATGTGAGCGAAACCGCCAAAAAGCTTACCCGCGTGACCTATGAAGCGATGATGGCGGGGATAAACGTGATTAAGAGCGGCCTGCCGCTGAATGAGATTGGCAACGCGATTGAAGCCCACACCAACCCCTATGGCTATGGGGTAGTGCGGGAATATTGCGGGCATGGGCTGGGCAGGCGCTTCCATGAAGACCCGATGGTGCTGCACTACGCCACCCACAACCCCAAAGCCCCGCTGCTGCGTAAAGGCGTGACCTTTACGGTGGAGCCAATGGTGAACACCGGCACCTGGCGCACCTTTACCGAAGATGACGGCTGGACGGTGAAGACGGCGGACGGCGGTTTAAGTGCCCAATTTGAGCACAGTGTGGCGGTGACTGAGGATGGGGTGGAGATACTTACGCTTTCGCCGATGGGGTATACGCAGCCGCCTTATGTGTAGGGGGTTAGGGATTGGGGATTAGGAGGGCTGCGCCCTTCTTTTTTTACTTGGGGAATGGATTGTTTCTGATAGGCTGCGCTTAATGGATGAGCATGGTAACGGTGGGCACCGCGAGAGGTTGAAGGCGCGGTTTAGCGGCACGCAAGGGGCCGGTGTGGCCGATTATGAGCTGCTGGAGCTGGCGCTGACCTTTGCCATCCCCCGCCGCGACGTGAAGCCCCTGGCCAAAGAATTGCTGCGGATATTCGGCAGTTTGAGTGGGGTGCTGACCGCCACGCCGGAGCAGTTGCTGGCGATTAAGGGGTTGGGGCCGTCGTCGGTGGTGTTTATACAAGTGGTGCAGCAGCTGGCGCTGCGCGTGCGGCGCGAGAAACTGGTGGGCCAGCCCGTGCTGGCCGGGCGGCTGGAGCTGATGGATTACCTTTACACCAAGTTTGCCAGTTGCGGGCGCGAGGAATTCCATGCCCTGTATGTGGACAACACAATGAAGCTGGTGGCCGACGAGATGCTT
This sequence comes from Proteobacteria bacterium UBA6156, assembly GCA_002422365.1. GTDB lineage: Bacteria > Pseudomonadota > Alphaproteobacteria > UBA2136 > UBA6156 > UBA6156. The sequence goes on along the minus strand of DIUO01000010.1, from coordinate 61,645 downwards.
TTTGCGGGCACGCTGAACGAGGTGAGCGCCAGCCCGCGCGAGATTTTAAAGCGCGCGCTGGAGCTGAACGCCGCAGGTGTGCTGGTGGTGCACAACCACCCCAGCGGCAACCCCACGCCGAGTGCGGCGGATGAGATGTTCACGATGCAGCTGGTGCAGGCTGCGGCGGCGCTGGGGGTGGAAATGCACGACCATGTGATTGTGGGGGCGGAGAATCACTATTCTTTCCGGGGGTCTGGGAAATTATAAATGAAGCGTTATGGCATTTACCTGATGTGCAGCAGGCCCAGGGAGGGAGCCATTTATACGGGGATGAGCGGGGATATACCAGGCCGGGCTTTGCAACACGCGGGGGTGAGGGACGGAGGTTCTGTATGGGCCAGAAAATATAAGGCGCGGCATTTGGTGTATTATGAAATTTGGGATGATTATACGGCGGCGCGGGTGCGAGAGGAGAAGATAAAAGGGTGGAAACGAGAATGGAAAGTGGCTTTGGTCGAAGGATTTAACCCTGCATGGAGCGACTTACAGTGGGAACTTGAGAAGAAACTTGCAGATGGGTTTTAGGTTTTAACCCTTGATTTACAGGAAGTGCTTGAGATGGGTAGGGGTGGTGCCTGGTGGGAGGTTTTCTCAAAAAATGGGATTTTTTGGAAAACCTGACCCCAAGGCACGGTTTCCCGCTTGGGCTGTGGGGCCGGGTTGTTGGGGAAGATTTAGGGTGTCAGGCCCCCTGGTGGTGGGTTAGGTTATAAAGAGTTAGCTGAAAGGTGCACTTTACGCGTTTGGTCGGGCCAATGGTGGCCTGAATGCTGTGCGCCTTTCGTGGGTTGGGAGTTACTCTTATGAAGTACGTCCTTTTTGCCGCCTCGATTTTAGCAGCATTCCTGACCGCGGCCATATGGCCGCTGGACGGAATTTTTGCGGCCTTGGTGGCCGCGCTCGGACTCCTCCTGCTGGAGGGGGCCCACCTCCTGCACCAGGACGGGCGGCGCATCCGCGCCGTCGTCCGGGCGGGTTGACGACTTGGGTAGGGGCTTCGGCCCCTGCCCGCTTTTTTTGTGGGTTAGATGACGGCTTTGAGGAGTTTTTGGGTGTAGGGGTGCTTGGGGGTGTTGAAGATTTGGGTGGTGGGGCCTTGTTCGACCACTTCTCCGTTGTGCATGACCAGCACGTTGTGGGCGAGGTGCGAGATGACGCGGAGGTCGTGGCTGATGAAGACGAAGGCGGTGGCGTACTCCTTTTGGATGCTTTGGAACAGCTTGAGGATTTGGGACTGGACAGAGACATCGAGCGCGGAGACGGGTTCGTCGGCAATCACCAATTTGGGTTGCAGGGCCAGGGCGCGGGCAATGGCGATGCGCTGGCGCTGGCCGCCGGAAAACTGGTGCGGCAGGCGGGTGGCGGCGTCGGACGGTAGGCCGACTTCTTTCAGCAATTTGGCGACATAGGCGGCGCGTTGGGCTTTGGGCAGGGTGTTGTGGGCCTCGACCCCTTCTAAAATGCTCTGGCCGATGGGCAGGCGCGGGTTGAGCGAAGTGACGGGGTCTTGGAAGACCATCTGCATATTTTTGCGGGTTTGGCGGAGGGCTTCGCCTTTGAGGTGCAATACGTTTTGACCCAGAAACACGATGCTGCCTTGCGGGTGCTTGCTTTCGTTCAGGCGGGTGAGGACGCGGGCGAGAGTGGATTTGCCGCTGCCGGATTCTCCGACCACGCCCAAGGTTTCTCCGGCATTGAGGGTGAAGGAGACGTTTTGGAGGGCGGGAGTGCCCTGCGTGCGGCTGAACCAGCTGCTGCGGGCGGCGTAGGTGTGGGAGAGGTTGGTGGCTTGCAGGAGTGTTTCTGGTTTGGAGTTTGGTGTTTTAGGTGAGACAGGTTGGTGGTTAAGTTGGAGGGTGGCGGCGAGGAGTTGCTTGGTGTAGGCGTGTTTGGGCTTGGAGAGGATTTGGGTGGTGGGCCCTTCCTCGACAATTTTGCCCTGTTGCATGACGATGGTGGTGTCGGCCAGTTGCTTCACCACGCCGAAGTCGTGGGTTATCCAGAGCATGGCCATGCCGAGCTCTTTTTGCAGGCTTTTGACCAATTTGATGATTTCGGCTTGCACCGTCACATCGAGTGCGGTGGTGGGTTCGTCGGCCACCAGAAGTTCTGGCCCGTGGGCCAGGGCCATGGCGATCATCACGCGTTGGCGCTGGCCGCCGGAGATTTGGTGCGGATAGGCGCTGAACATGCTTTCTGGGTTGGGGAGTTTGACTTGCTCGAAGAGTTTGAGGACGCGGGTTTTACGCTGCTTTTTCGTCATTTTGGGGCTGTGAATGAGGAAGGCTTCTTCCACCTGATAGCCGCATGTGAGGACGGGGTTGAGGGCGGTGGCGGGTTCTTGGAAGATCATCGCCATGCGTTTGCCACGAAGAGCGCGGCGCTGGGGGGTGGTGAGGGTGAGGAGGTTTTTGTCGGCGAAGCTGAGGGACTGCGCCTGCATGCTGAGGCCCTGCGGCAGCAGCCCCATGACGGCCAGGGCGGTGAGGGTTTTGCCGCTGCCGGATTCTCCGACCACCGCCAGCGTTTCGCCCTTATTCAGGGTAAAGCTGACGCCCTGAACCAGCGGCGTGGTGGCCGTGGCTACGGTGAGGTTGGTAACCTGGAGAAGAGGTGCGTTTCGGGGTGTTTGGGGGGCGGCCATGGGGGGAGTGTGTCGCCTCCCCCCATGGGTTGTCAAGGAACGGGGTTAGTTGGCCGGTTCCTCAATCGTCGTTGGGAAGTCTTCTGTCGCCAAAGGTTTGTCGATATAGTTGATGACCTTATAGACCAGCAACACTGTGACGAGGATGAGCAGGATATTCAGGATGCCGCCACCGTTGTTGGATGGCGTGTCCTCGTGAACGGGCGTCATGGGGTTCCTCCATGAAAGATTTACATTTGCGGTATTTTACCAAGACAACCGGGGGTTGCCTAGGGTTGTTAAGTGTATGGATTATTGAGATTCTGGCGTAGCAACGTGCGAGCATTTTGGGGAGGGTTGCGCCGGCACGGTGCTTTCCACCACATTAAAATGTGGGGAAAGCATCCGGCTGGCGCGGTTGCCCGTGAGTGCGGTGGGGCCGGGTTGGTGGGGGATCGTGCTTATATATTCGAGATCCCGGGTCTGGGCGGGGGCCCCAAATTTGTTCCAAATTTGACCCCGCCGCAGCCCGGGAAACGGTGCGAGATTCGGTTCGAGCAGTTAGATGGTGTGGACGATTTCGGGGGCCAGGAGGGTGGGGATGATGACCTCTTTGCCCGTGATGATGTAGGAGAGCGTGTGGTCGTGGGGTTCAGCGGGGAAGCTGGGGATTTCAAGCTCGGTATAGCTGACGCCGATGGTGGTGACGGGCTGGCGCAGGGTGGCTAGGGTGTGGTCGTAATAGCCGCCGCCGCTGCCCAGGCGGTAGCCCTGCCGGTTGTAGCCCGCCATGGGCATGACGATGACGGTAGGGGTGATTTCGTCTCCGGTGGCGGCTTTCAGGCCGAGGGCGTCGGGCTCCAGCCGGGTTTGGGGTTCCCATATATTAAACACCAGCGGGTGGCCGCGCAGCACCACGCGCGGCAGGCAGACGGTTTGGCCTGCCTGCCAGAGGTCTTCGGCGAGGTGGGTGAGGTCGACTTCTCCGCGACGGGGAATATAGAGCGCGATGACCCCCTGCCCCAGCCCGGCCAGCACGGTGCGCACCAGGTTGGCGGCTTTGAAGCTGGTGGTGGCGGCGAGGTCGGCAGGTATCACCCGGCTGCGGTGGCGGAACATGCTGCGCAGGAGCGCTTTTTCGGCCACGGGCAAGGTGGCGGGTTGGGTGGCGGGGGTGTTGACGCTGTTCATTCCCCCTTAGATGGGGCGGCGGGGGGGATTATGCAACCGGGGGGAGGAGATTTTCCAGACGCTCGGCCAGGGTGCGGTGAAAATGGGTGACGGCGGAGGCTTGGAGGTCGAGCTTGTTATGGGAATCGGCGAGTTCGGCCATGAGTTGCAGGCAGGTGAGGATAAGCTGGCGGTCGCGGTCGATGTCCGGGTCGGCCTGTTTCAGTTCGTTCAGCATGGCATCGACCCGGGCGGCCAGGGCTTTGAGGCGGGTTTCTTCCGCTTGCTCGGTGACCACCCGGTAGGTGCGGCCTGCAATGGAGAGGTCGATGTGGGTGCTCATGCCGCCGAGTCTTCTGTGGGGTTTTCCAGTTGCTCGGAGAGGCGGGCGAGCAGGGCATTTAGGCGCGTTGCGGCTTGCTGGCGGGTGGATTTGAGGCGCTGGTTTTCAAATTCGAGATTTGCCATGCGGCCTTCCAGCCCCGTTTGCGCTGCGCTGGTGGTGTGGCGGCCGCTGCGCAGGGCTTGCTCCAGGGTGGCCAGAACGTCGAGCAGGCGCTGGGCGGTGCGGGTGTCGGGCATATGAGCGGGCAGGCTGGTGGGAAGCTGTGTGCTTATGGTATGTGCCCTCCCCTTTTGCTCTTGGCTTTCCGATTAAGTTAAAATGTGCGACAACACCTTGCAACAAGAACCGAACGTTATGACTGCATCGAGCGCCCAAACTCTTAGCACCGCACCCTTGCCCACGCTGAATGGACTTGACCTGCGCGGTAAGCGCGTGCTGCTGCGGGTAGACCTGAATGTGCTGCGCGATGAGGCGGGTATACCGCTGGATACGTTTAGGATTAGCGCCATTTTACCGACCCTGAAGCGCCTGCTGCGCGATGGCGCGCGGGTGGGGATTTTGACCCACTGGGGCCGCCCCGGCGGGCGCGTGGTGCCCGCGCTGAGCACCCAGCCGCTGGCCGAGCTTTTAAGCGAGCTGTTAGGCCAAAGCGTGCCGCATGTGCCCGACTGCATTGGCCGCGTGGCCGAAAATGCCATGAACAGCCTGGAACCCGGCCATGTGGTGATGCTGGAGAATGTGCGGTTTCATTTAGGTGAACAGCTGAACCAGAGCGTGTTTGTGGAGCAGTTGTGCCGCCTTGCGGATGTGTTTGTGAACGATGCCTTTGCCACCGCCCACCGGGCCCACGCCAGCACCAGCGGCCTGATGGCCGCCATGCCGCAGGCCGTAGTGGGCGAGCTGATGTTACAGGAACTGGACAACATGCGGATGTTGGGGATGCCGATGGGGAAAGGCTCTTTATTGATACTGGGTGGCAGCGGGGTGGAAGAAAAGCTGGACCTGCTGCGGCATATGCTGGGGCACGTGGATGTGATTATGCTGGGGGGCACGCTGGCCAATACCTTTTTGGCGGCCCGCGACCTGGGCATGGGCCGCAGCAGCCTGGCGCCCACCCACGTGGACAAAGCCCGCGAGCTGCTGACCGAAGCCGGTGTGGTGGGCTGCCGCCTGCACCTGCCGCAAGATGTGTGGGTGAAAGGTGCGGACGGCGCCAAACCGGTGGCCACCCACCTGATTGGCAGCAACGAAAGTGTGGTGGACATTGGCCCCAACACGCTGGAGATGTGGACGAAAATAGCCCGCAGTGCCAGTAAAGTGCTGATGCTGGGCAGCCTGGGTGTGGTGGAGCACGACGAGGGGCAACGCGCCACGCGCGGCCTGCTGAAAGCCCTGGACGGGCACAGCGACTTTAGCCTGGTGGGCGGCGAAGCGCTGCTGCCGCTGATAGCCCAGGAAGGCCTGACCACCAAGCTGCGCGCCATTACCACCGGCAGTGCCGCGCTGGTGCATGGGTTGGCGGGTAAGCCTTACCCGTTCCGGCAGGTGATGAAGATTTAAAGGCGTTTCTCGGTATATTTTGACGATAACGTGAGCTGATGCCGCACCAAAAAGCCCCCATGTGGGGGCTTTTTGGCAGCGGCCTGCTTACTGAGCAGCGGCCGGGGCAGCTTCGGGAGCCGGAGCGGCTTCAGGAGCGGCGCCGTCCATCGGCATGGGGGCTTCCATCGGAGCCGGAGCGTCCATCGGGGCGGGAGCGTCCATCGGAGCGGGTGCTTCCATCGGCATGGGGGCTTCCATCGGCATAGGAGCTTCCATGGGAGCGGGAGCGGCTTCTTCGACCGGGGTTGCGTTGTTGTTGTTGTACACCAGGTAAGCAGCAACAGCCAAAACGGCGATACCGGCGATAATCAAGGGAGCCTTGTTCATTAGAGTGATCCTTTTCATCTTTGTTATCTCAGGGGCCTGCCGTAGGCTAACGCTTACGGGGCCATTTGGTTTCGCCGGACGGAAGCCAGCTGTTGCCAGCCGCCGCCTGCACCTAACGACCTCGGGGTTTTACACCCAAGCCGTGGCCCCTACGAAACCTAAGGATAGGTTTACGGAGCGAAGGGTCGTGTTGTCAACAACCGCTTGGCCATGTAAGCACTTTGTAAGCAATATAAACAGGCACTTGTGGGGTATTGGCCACACACTGGTGCGCCCAGGCACCTTAACTTAATAGGTTAAGGCCTTGTTTGAGGTGATTGAAGATAAAATGATTAGCGGTAGAGTGCGGAGAGAGCGGCGTAGTGCGTGGCCGACCATGCGAGATAGGTGAGTTCGTCTTCGGTGAGTTTGCGCATCGGTTTGGCGGGGACGCCTGCCCAGAGCCAGCCGGATTCCACCACCTTGCCCGGTGCCACCACGGCGCCAGCGGCGACCATGCTGCGGGTTTGTACCACGGCGCCATCGAGCACCGTGCTGTTCATGCCCACCAGGCATTCGTCTTCTAATGTACAGGCATGCACAACGGCGCTGTGGCCGATGGTGACGCGGTTGCCGATGAGAGTGGGGAATTTGTTGGTGGTGACGTGGATGACGGCGTTGTCTTGCACGTTGGTGTAGTCTCCGATGCGGATGTGGTGGACGTCTCCCCTCACCACCGCGCCGAACCAGACGTTGCTGTGGGCGCCGATGTGGGTGTCTCCGATAATAGTACAATTGGGTGCGAGCCACGCCTGCGGGTGGATTTGCGGCGTGACACCCTTAAACGGCAGAAAATTTTGAGGCAGCAGCATGGGGGTTAGCCGTTGGAGAGCTTGCTGGTGACATCGCGCGTGGCGAGGATGGGGGTGGTGAAGGGTGCTTCTTCTGACGCTTGCGAGGTTTGGCTGATGGTGGTGCGTTGCTGGCACTGGGCCTCGATTTTGGCGCCATCGGAAATGTGGATGCTGCCGTAGATGACCCGGCCACGGATTATGGCGTTGGGGCGGCATTCAAGCTTTTCTTCGACATCCATGGGGCCGTTGATGGTGCCATCGACCAGCACCGTATTGGCGAAAATGGGGCCGTTGATGACGGCGCCTTTGCTGACGATAAGCTGGCCTTTGCCGCCTTCGAACACGCTCACTTTGCCGTCGATGCGGCCATCGACACGCAGTTGGCCGCTGAAGTAGACATCGCCACGGATTTGCAGGTTGCCGGTGATGAGGCAGTGGCCGTCGATGTCGCGGGGGTCGACGACGTCGAGCGAGACGCTCTCGGCCTTGTTGCCGCCCTTTTTACCGCCCAGAAACCATAACATGGTTGTGTATTCTCCTTGATTTGCAAGGCATGCCGCCGATGCGGCACCCCTGCCCTGTTAAAGCCCACAGTAGCCGAAAACAGCCTGCCTGAAAAGCGCCCGTGGCGAATGGGACGCTGTGCATGGTTTTTATGTTACAGGAGCTAGGCATGCGCTTACAGATACTTAAGCGAAACGGGTGAAAATACACGTTACGATGCCCTTACGGATGGCAGGAGAAGTTGGAGGGTTTGCAAAGGGGCTTGTCTCATCGAGACCCCGGGTTGGGCTGTGGGCCCGCGATTTGTAACCCAACCGTACCCCGCCGCAACCCGGGAATCGGCGCTTTTTCGGCTACGTTTAGAATGTCTTCCAGCAGTAGCCGACGGCGCGGGAACCATCGAAGATTTTGATATCTAGCACGCGGGTGGCGCCGCTGCTTTGGGCCTGGCCGAGCGGGATGCTGCCTTTAAGGTTGGGGGCTTTGGACATCTCCAGCGTGTGGTTAACCACGGTAGCGCCGGAATGGCCTTGCTCCATCATCATGGCGTTGTCTCCTACCGATACGCGCGCGCGGGCGGTGAGGCGCGCGGGCATGGTGGCCGACTGCGCGACTTTGACGAAGCTGGTTTTATAGGCCACGGCACCATCGTTGAGGGTGGCGGTGAAGTCGACACATTCCACCAGCTCGCGGTCGAGCTTCGGTTTGAGCATTTTCTCGTAACTGGCGAGGCTTTTTTTCAGGGTTATCAGCTCGCCTTCCATGTCGGCAATGCGGCTGGCGGCCTCGGTGCGGGCGGTGCGGGCCATGGTAATTTCGGTTTCGGCTTTGGCGTGAGCCTCGCGCGTTTGCTGAAGCTGTTCTTCCAGCTGCTGCTTTTTGGCCGCGAGCTCGGCATTTTGTTGCTGGAGAGGTTGGAGGCTGTGTTGGGCTTCTTCGACGCTCTGCTGCATGCTTTGGAAATCCAGCTTAAGCCAGGCAGGCGCCAGAATGCCGACCGACAGCAAAAAGCCGCCAATGGGCAAGCCGATGGCGAGCAACACCAAAAACCAGAACATTTTGACGCCGATGTGCATGCGGAACGGGCGCAGGTCGGTGCGGTCTTGGCGCATGAGGAGGACAGTATAGGACGGCATGGACGCTAGGATATGAGGATATAGGGTGTGAGGATATGAGGAATTACGCCTGGGGGCCGCTTTGGCGGTGGGGGTGTGACATGAGGCGTGTTTACCATGCCAGCGGTATACAGACAAGGGGGTTGTAGGATTGGGTGAGAGGCGTAGGATGGTTGGGCAAATACTCGCTGGAGGTTTAGAGGAGTAGGCGCATGAAATCTTTCATGACTGTTTTATTTTTGGTGGCTGTGCTGGTGTGGCCGGGCTGGGTTTTCTGGAAGGCGCTTCCGGGAAGCCCGTTTGTGGCCCTGCCCCCGGCGGAGCTGCTGGCCCAGAGTGAGTAGGGCTGAAAGATGGTGGGAGGGCGGCGGTGGCTGCCCTCTCCTTTTTTTGTGTTTATGGGGTGTGGGTTAATTGGTTCAAAGCGAAGCTGAGCGTCAAAAATATTCGTTTCTTACGATTGCCTTACTCGATTTTCGGGCGTAGGGTGGGCGTCACTTGAGTTTTCCCTTACGTTTCTTTAGCGGCCAAGGACCGCTCATACCATGGATAATTCGGTCTGGAGAATCTGCGCGAAGTCGCTTGTCGGCTTGGCGTTCTTGATAGTGGTGCTTTCGGCTTTACAGTCTGGGCAGAGCAGCATCGAGCTGCAGAGTTCGGCGCCGGTGGCGCCGGTGAGTGGGTCTTAGTCTTCGTTTTCGCGTGAGCCAAATTCACCACTTAGGGAGACGGCCATGGGCCGTAAAATCATGCCTGAAATGACGGTTTTTGCACTTCTGCTGCTGCTGGTATGCGGTGGCACCGCTTGGGCTTTCGGCAAATTGCCGCAGCCTTTGCAGCACTGGGGCTATGAGAGATTCACGTCGCTCGGCAAGCTCAAAAAAGCTTCGCAGGTGAGCGAGAAAGCTCTCGACGTGATGCGGCAAGCAACCTCTGATGTCGCAAAGTTCCACTTTGAGGACATTCCTGCGTTGGATGCTGCTCTGACGAAGCCCGATGGGTACCTGACATTCGTTGTTTCGGTGCCGCGCGAGCTGCACGCCGAGCACGCCGAGCTCTACTGGGAGGCGTTCGCCACCGCCCTTGCCCAGCGCTGCGAGGAGGTGAAGAGAGTGCCTATCCATCCTTCGGTATGGAAGTGCACCGACCAACGCGCTGAGATGTCTCTCTGGTGGTAGCACCACCCCCCTGCCCTGACGATGAGCCGCCCTTTTTGGGGCGGCTACTTTTTGTTTGACGGTAAGAGTTTTTAGTATACTTATGTGTTGAAGCCGTTCGGCTTGTACAATTTTTCTCTTTTAGGGAGCGGCGAAAGCCGAGGAACAATGGTTGAATTTATACTGGCCGTATTGGCAACTATGCTTGCGTTGGGTGTAAGCGTTCTTTTGTACCTGCGATTAGGTTTGAATCGCGCACTCAGCTTACACCAGCAGTACCAGTTTGACTGGTGGGTGGCCCGGCTTCTGCCTTCGAAGGAGGCTGATGCGCGTCTGAAAACCTCTCAAGCCAGGTTGCTGGCCTGGGAAGCCGGTGTGGCGGCGGCAACCGCCCTGGATATCCGGGATATCTGCACCGGGTTGGCGGTTGAAACGTCGGTGTTTTCCCATCGGGTGACGGTCCCTGATGCGCTGCTTCGGCTGGATAACGACGAGGCAAGGCTTACCTTCCAGTTTGCCTACGGCCAGACCTTGGGCCGCAAGCTTGGAACCCGTGTTCTTGCCTACTGGCGGCCGGGGCAGGCCTATCTTATGCTGGAGCATAGAACCCTTCTCGTAGGATGAACGACGGCCCGCCCTGTGATGGGGCGGTTTTTTTGTTGACGCTAAAACCACAAGCGCCCCGGTTGGGGCGCTTGTGGTTGTGTTGCAGCAGGCTTAGCGCTTGCTGAACTGGGTGGAACGGCGGGCTTTGTGCTTGCCGTACTTTTTGCTTTCCACCACGCGGGAGTCGCGCGTGAGGTAGCCGAGCTTCTTCAGTGCCGGGCGGTTGGCGGCGTCGTAGTCGTTCAGCGCCTTAGCGATGCCGTGGCGCAGCGCACCGGCCTGGCCGGAGAGACCGCCGCCGTGGCAGCGGGCCACCACGTTGAACTTACCGGCCATGTCGATGGCGAAGAACGGCTGGTTGGCAATCATCTGCAGCACGGGGCGGCCGAAGTAGTCTTCCAGCGTGCGGCCGTTGATGGTGATGGTACCGGTGCCCTTGGTAACCCACACACGGGCAACCGAGGTTTTGCGTTTGCCGGTGGCGTAGAACTTGCCTGCCTTTTTGTTGGCGGCTTCGATATTCGCGGCGATAGACATTAGCGTACCCCTTCTTTGGCGCCCAGTTTGAGCTCTTGCGGTTGCTGGCCGCTGTGGGGGTGGGCTTCACCCTTGTAAACATGCAGCTTGGTGAACATTTGGCGGGAGAGCGGGCTGTCCTTGGGCATCATACGCTCCACGGCGCGCTGAATGACGCGCTCGGGGTGTTTGCCGGCCAGTTCGTCTCCGGCGATGATGGTTTTGAGGCCGCCCACGTAACCGGTGTGGTAGTGAAATTCCATGTTGCGGGCTTTGTTGCCGGTGAGCTTCACTTTCTCGGCATTGATAACAACGATATGGTCGCCGTTGTCGACATGGGGAGTGTAGTTAGGCTTGTGCTTGCCGCGCAGGCGCAGAGCGATGGTGGTGGCAAGGCGGCCCAGCGGGATGCCGTTGGCGTCGACCACGAACCACTCGTGCTTGGCGTCGCTCGCCTTGATGCTGTGGGTGATGTTCATTGTAGTACCTTTAATACTATGAAGGTATTACGACAATTACTTGACGTAATACAACAACCTTTTCAGGTTGGGCGCACGGGCCGCAGGGGGAATATCGGTGCGGTGACCAGCCCCTTCGCCATCCGGGGTTGTGCGCCTTATAGATAGGAATATGACGGCTGTAAAGGGAAAAATGTGGTTTATACGTATGAATTGTATTGCCGGTGGGCGCGTTTGGGTGTGAGATGGGTCATCTGCTTGTAAGTTGCGTTTTTCTTGAACTCTCTTTCTTCTTTCCAGATAAGGGGATCTCAAATGGAAAGGTACATTCGCGTATTTCTCATGACTCTGCACATCTTCGGACTGGGTGCAAGCGACCTGTGGGCCGCAAAGTCGGCCCGGCTGGAGCCTTCGGCCCGCGTTATGGCCCAGCGGGTCGGCAGCAATGTCGACGGTATCTTTCTGCGGCGGCATGCATTTTTGCCGTCGCAAGACGAGATTATGCGGGCGTTGCTGCCCAACGTGGGTTGCCACGAGGCGGTCTGGTATGACGGCATTGAGTGCGTCTTGCCCGGCACGCAGTCTGGCGGCACCATGGCGTCTTTTATCGGCGGCGATCCCTTCGACACCGTGAGTGTGTCTCCGGCAGACATGGACGTGATCGTCCAGGAGGTTGGTCCGAGGCGCCTACATACCCCTGAACCGATTTTTGGGGTGCCGCAGCAGTGGTTTGACACCCAGGGCGCCTGGAACATGCTGATGACGTATTCCGTGCAATGGAAGACGTACCTCATCAGCGTCAGGCTGGCAGGTATGGGGTATGAGGCTTAGGCCCCCTTAGCTGCCCACTGCCCGCACCCAACGCGACGACCGCCCCGGCTTTGTGCCGGGGCAGTTTTTTGTGTACAAAACAATATTTTATGGGTACAACCGCAGCCAAATGGGGCTTGCCCCTGACCTTTTCCCCCCTCAGATAATGGAGGACACCATGCGTATGTTTGTCTCTCCAGAGTTTGAGAGAGATTTTTCGAGGATTAACCGCGATTTCATACTGCGTCGCGGTACCCCTCTGCATGAATCAGCATGCGAGCTGTTGGCATTTATGCAGTCGGCAGGTAACGCCGAGACTGACCCGCTGATGGCATATCAGCTTAGGTTAGAGTCGGAAATCGGCATGGAAGACATATCTATGCTGACGTTTGTGCAGATAGCGCGTGAAACGGCCACGAAGGGCCAGACTCGCACCTTTCTGCGCGACAGCGTCTTGCGGCGGAGATATGAGCTGACCCTCAAAAATGCCGCTGCCGTGCTGAACTGCACGCCCGAGCAGGCCCTGATGGCGGCGATGTTGGCGTTGATGCATGCCTACAAGACCGCCAACATGGCAGCGGATTAGCGAAGCCCGGCGGTTGCCGGGCTTTTGCTTTGGGGGCGGTGCTTGTATTTTCCAGATCCCGGGTTCCGGCCTCCGCCGGAATGGTGTGGGCGGGGGCCCCACATTTGTTACCAAATGTGACCCTGCCACCCCGGGAAACGGTGCTGCTTCCGTTTTGGTTTTAGACGTCGACGAAGTTGACGACGCAGGTGGGTTGCTTGCCGCGTTGCTGCTTGAAGTGGCGGCGGAGCGACTGGCTTATCACTTCGGCGGCACGGGTGCGGTCGTCTATCCGGCCGTTCTGAAACACGGCCTCTAGCGCCTGGCCGGTTTTGGCGATGCCGTCGCGCATGATATCGGCCTGGATGACTTCATCGAGCAGGCCACGGGTGGTGAGGGAGATGTCGCCCTGCCATTCGCCTGTCGTGGTTGTGATGGCGAGCGAGGCGACCACCAGGCCTTCGTAGCCGAGTTTTTTACGCTCCTTGAGGATGAGCGGGTCGTTTTCCAGGATGTTCAAACCATCGATGTAGTTAAAGCCGTAGGGGTAGCTGTGTTTGGTGTGGTAAGGGCGGAAGGGTTTGGCGCCTTTGGGGGCTTCTTTGCCGGATTTCTCTACCACTTCGACGCTCGGGGCCTGTTCGGGCTCAGCCAGCACCAGTTTGTGGCCGTTTTTCAGCAGCGCGGGGGCGTAGCCTTCGGCACGGGCAAGGTCGGCATGGCCCTTGAACATAAGGGGTTCGCCGTGCACCGGCACCACGTAGGTGGGCTTGAGGTGCTTGTACATGCGTTTGACATCCGGTGCGCCGGGGTGGCCGGAGACGTGGGTGGCTTTGTCGGTGATCTCGGAAATGATGTTCACGCCCAGCATGGCAAAGCCGTTGATGACGTTGATGATGCCCTTCTCGTTGCCGGGGATCATTTTGGACGACATGATGACGGTATCGCCGCCGCGCATCTTCAGGCCGCGGACATCGGCACCCGTGCTGAGGCGGGTGAGGCTGGCGCCGGGTTCTCCCTGCGTGCCGGAGGCGAAGACGAAGACTTTCTCGGCGGGGAGGCCTGCGGCTTCTTCGGCATCGATCACCCAGTTGTTCAGTTCTTTCGGCCAGTAGCCCAGCACCTTGCTGTGTGCGATGAATTTGTTGATGGTGCGGCCCAAAAAGCACACTTTGCGGCCATTTTGGGTGGCGACTTTAGCGATCTCGAACGTGCGGCCAAAGTGGCTGGCGAAGGCGGCAAAGAACACGCGGCCCTTGGCTTCGGTCACCAATTTGGAGACGTGGGCGATGACCGGAGCTTCGGAGCCGGTGGCGTTCGGGTTGAGCACGTTGGTGCTGTCTCCGAAGACGGCCAGCACGCCTTCTTTGCCGATTTCGGCAAGGCGTTTTTCGTCGGTGATTTGGCCGAAGGGGGCGGCGTCGTCGAATTTATAGTCTCCGGTGTGCACGATGGTGCCGTAGTGCGTGCGGATGGCGAGGGCGAAAGCCTCTGGGATGCTGTGCGAGACGGGGATGTACTCGACGCTGAAGTGACCCGCCTGATATTGCTCGCGCGTGGTAACCGTGACCAGTTGGCCTTTTTTGGGCTGGATGCCGAGTTCTTGCAGTTTGCCCTGAATGACCAATTGGCTGAGCGGGCTGGCGTAGACGGGGGCGCCGGCGAAGTCATCCCACAAATAGCCGACGGCGCCGATGTGGTCTTCGTGGGCATGGGTGATGAAAATGGCTTTGATTTGCTTGGCGTGGTCGCGCAGGAAGCGGGTGTCGGGCACGACTACGTCTGTGCCTGGGGCGGCTTCGTCGGGGAAGCTGACGCCGCAGTCGACCACGATCAGGTCGCCGTCGCAATCGTAGACCATCATGTTGGTACCGATGATACCCACGCCGCCGAGCGGAAGTGCAGCCAAGTGCTTTTGTTTGTTTGTCATAGTTTTACCTTTATCTACCCACGTGTTGGTGGGGCCACGGCTCCCGGATTTCCTCACGTGTGTGAGGCTTACCTACCGGTTGCGGACGCGTGACGCGCTACGGTGCGATTGATATTGGGGTGGGCGGGCTTCGACGGATATGTTTTCTACCGCGTGTCGAAGATTTCTCCGCTGTGGATGACGTGCACCGTGCCGTCTTCTGCCACCAGTTCGAGGTGCCCGTCTTTGGTAAGGCTACGGGCGTAGCCGGTAAGCTGTTGTGGTGTGCCGCGCTGCCAGGTTAGGTTTTGGCCCAGTGTGGCGCAGCTTTGGAGGTAGCTGTTGTGTAGCGTATCGCTCCAACCTTGCTGTTGATATAGGGTAAGCAAGGCCTGCATGCAAGTGCTAATTGCGCGGGCCAGGGCCTCTGGCGTGGTAGAGAGGCCGAGGAAGGTGCCCTGGAAGGACTCTGGCACATAGGCAGGCGCTGCTATATTGCAGCCGATGCCCACCAGCGCGGCGGGGGCCCCTGCCCCGCTGGATATGGTTTCGCACAGGATACCTGCGGCTTTTTTGCCGCTTAGCAGGAGGTCGTTTGGCCATTTGATGAGGATTTCGGGTGTCGGGTTCTGGGTTTCGGGTTGAAGGCCGAGGACTGCTTGGTGGAGGGCCAGGGCGGCGATGAGGGGCAAGTGTGGATAGGGCCCGCCGGGGACAATAAAGGTGGCGGCCATGCCGTAGGGGGCCGGGAATGTGAGCCAGGGGCGGTTAAGGCGGCCACGGCCGGAGGTTTGCTCATCGGCCAGCACAATGCTGGTGGTGTCGCCTTGCTGCACGGCGGCGCGGGCGACATCCATGGTGGAGGTGGTGGTGGGGAGGTGGAGGAGCATATTTCTATATACCATAAAAATGCCGCCCCGGAGGGCGGCTTTCGATTGTTGGGGGGGGCGGTTGCCTCAGGTAGAGGTGATGTCGGTAAGGCGACTGAGTGCCTCGTTAAAAAAGGCCATATCGCCGTCGAAAACGCGGATGAGATCCTGAAGGTTTGGATCTCCAGCCATACTCACATGCGGTGCGATGAGCCGCAACTGCGCCACCAGGCCGCAAACATGCAGGATTTTCGGGATGATGTAAGGCACGTACTCGCCCTTCATAGCGCGGTAGATCTCCTTTCGGAGATTCGCGTTCGCTTGCAGCTCAGCGAAGAGCTGCTCGTACAGATAGGAAAGCTGCTTGGTTGCGTCGAGCATGTAGGCCGAAGCTTCATAAGCATCGGCAATGTTCTGGAAGGTCGAAGTGGGATTCTCGATGTACATGATTTGCTCCATCATGTGTTAAAGGGACGGGAAGTACGCCATGTATACGCATGTTATATGTGCATGGCAAGGGCCCCTGCCCTTATGGACTGGTAAAGGGTGCCTAGAAAATGGCGGTGGCGGCGGCGAGGGTGAGGTTGCCGAGCAGGCTGGGGAAGATGCCGAGGATGAGGGTGGCCATGGCGCTGAGGAGCATAATGTAGGCCAGGCTTAGGGGGATGGCGGGGGTGGGGGTGAGGGTTTCGGGGTGGTCGAAGATCATCACCTTGATGAGCCAGAGGCTGTAGAACAGCGCGAGCACGCTGGAGAGCACGCCCGCAATGGCCAGCGGCATGAGCCCGGCCTGCACGGCGGCAGTGAACACTGCAAACTTGGCCATGAAGCCCGCCAGCGGGGGGATGCCCGCGAGGCTGAACAACAACAGCAAAAAGGTGCCCGCGAGGTAGGGGTTGCGGGTGGCGAGGCCTTTGAGGTCGGACACATTGTTGGCGCCGCTGGCCATAAGCGCGGCAAAGAGGCCCAGGGTGGTAAAGGCATAGATGGCGAGGTAAAGCATGGCGCCCGAAGCCCCCTGCGGGTTGGCCGCCACCACCCCCACCAGAATGAAGCCGATGTTGGCGATGGTGGAATAGGCGAGCAAGCGCTTAAGGTTGGTTTGCGCAATGGCCAGCACCGCGCCCACCAGCATGGAGGCCACGGCCAGCCAGGCCAGGGTGGGTTGCCAGAGGGAGGCGAGGGCATCGAAAGGCCCTGCCAGCAGGCGGATGAGCAGCGCCACGGCGGCGATTTTGGGTAGGCTGCCCATGATGGCGGTGACTGGGGTGGGGGCGCCTTCGTAGACGTCGGGTGTCCACATATGGAACGGGGCCACTGAGAGCTTGAAGAGTGCGGCAGTGAGCACCAGCACCATGCCCACCAGCAGAATGGGCGTGACCCCGCCGCTTGCCACGGCCGTGTTGAGTGCGGTGAACACGCCCGTGTAGCTGAGGGTGCCGAGGCCCGCGTAGAGGAGCGAGATGCCGTAGAGCATCAGCCCCGAGGCCATGCTGCCGAGGACGTAGTATTTGAGGCCGGATTCGGAGCTTTTCGCGTCGTCCCTTAAAAAGGCGGCGAGGATGTAGAGGGGGAAGGTCATGAGCTCGAGCGCCACATAAAGCGTGAGGAGGTGGGCGGAGGTGATGAGGGCGACCATGCCTGTCAGCGACAATGTGAGGAGGACGTAAACCTCGGGCCGGTGGGCCTTGGCGGCCCGGAAATAGGGCCCGACAAGAGGCATGCAGAGAAGACTGATGCCGAGGAGGATGAGAGTGGCGATGTTGGTGAAGGGCGAGACGTGCATGAGGTGGCCGGCCAAGTTGCTGACTTGAGAGGCCCCTGCCCCGGATTCTAGCGGAAACACCGGGCCGCTGGCGGGCGCGATGACCAGCTGTGCCATGGCCGCCAGAATGACCACCGCCGCGCCGATGGCGGTGGCGCGCGCCGACTGGGTGAAGGCCCCCAGCATGAGGAGCAACAGGCTGCCGCCGCCGAGAACGAGCAGCGGGGTGGTGAGGAGGAGGTCGAGGGAGGTCATGGATTGCTCGTGTTTTGTGTTTTGTGTTTAGTAAGTGGTGGTTGGTGTGGGGGTTAGGGTTTGCGAGACGATGGGGGTTGCTAGGGGTGTCGAGGCGGGCTCGGGGGCTGGTTCGGCTTCGGGCAGAATTATCGGCATGCCGGGTTGGTGGGCGATGCGGGCTTGGAGGGCGGGGAGGTATTCTTGCGAAATGGCCTGCACCGGCTGTTGCCAGAGGTTTTGCACCAGTGAGGGCATGAGGCCCAGCAGCGGGATGAGGGCGAGGAGGGGCGCGAAGGTGAGCCACTCGCGCGGGGTGAGGTCTTTGAGGTCATTCACATGGTGGTGGACAGTCTCGGACGGCGTGCCGAAGAACATGCCACGGTAGAGGTGGAGCATGTAGAGCGCGCCGAAGACCACGCCGGAGGTGGCGATGGCGGTGTAGACGGGGGCGGTGGGCCAGCTGCCCATGAGGGCGAGGAATTCTCCGACAAAGCTATTCGTGCCCGGCAAGGCTACGGCGGCGAGGGTGAGGAGCATCATGGCAAAAGCATAGGCGGGCATGATTTTGGCGAGGCCGCCGAAGTGGGCGAGTTGGCGGGTGTGCAGGCGCTCGTAAATGACCCCTACCCCCAAAAACAACCCGGCGGAGACGATGCCGTGGTTGACCATGACCAGCAGACTGCCGTGCAGGCCGGTGACCGTGCCGGAAAAGGCAGCCAGCGTGACGAAGCCCATGTGGGAGACGGAGGAGTAGGCGATCATCTTCTTAATATCGGTTTGCACATAGGCCACCAGCGCGGCGTAGACCACGGCGACGGCGGAAAGGGTGAAGACCATGGGGGCGAAGTAGGCGGAGCCCTCGGGGAACATCGGCAAACAAAAGCGCAGGAAGCCGTAGGCCCCCATTTTGAGCAGCACGCCCGCCAGGATGACGGAACCTGCGGTGGGGGCTTGGACGTGGGCATCCGGCAGCCAAGTATGGAACGGCCACATGGGAACCTTGACCGCGAAGGCGGCGAAGAAGGCGAGGAACAGCCACTTTTGGGCACCGAGTGTGAGGGTGGTGTTTTGCCAGAGCTCCAGACTAAAGCTACCCGTGATGCTGTAAAGCCAGAGGCCCGCGATGAGCATAAGCACGGAGCCCACAAAGGTGTAGAGGAAGAATTTGAGGGCGGCGTAGACGCGGTTTTCGCCTCCCCACAGGCCGATGAGGAGGAACATGGGGATGAGCATGGCCTCCCAGAACAGATAGAACAGGATGAAATCTTGCGCGGCGAAGACGCCGATGACAAAGGCCTCTAATGCCAGAAAACTGGCGAAAAAGCCCTGCGGATTTTTTTGGACGCCCCAGCTGGCGAGGAGGCAAAGCGGGGTGAGGAGCGCTGTGAGGGCGATGAGCGGGAGGGAGAGGCCGTCTATCCCCAGTGCATAGGTGATGTTGAAGGCGGGGAGCCAGGCGTGGGACTCGGTAAACTGTAAGCCAGGCTGGGCCGGGTTGAAGTGCTGGAACAAGGGCACGCACAGGGCCAGCGGGATGAGGCTGAGGGCCAGGGCGAGTTGCCTGGTGTAGCGCGTGGGCGCGGCGTAGGTGAACAGCGCGCTGGCCAGCGGGAGGGCGATGAGGAGGGTGAGGAGATGATTCATTTACATGACTTTCCAGAGGAGATAGCCGAGGCCTAGGGTGAGAGCCAACAGCATGGCGAAGGCGTAGTGGGTGACGTAGCCGGTTTGGGCCTGGCGGAGCCACTGGCCGAAGCCTGCGACGGTGGAGGCGCCGCCGTTAAGGAGGGCATCTATGCTGCGTTTGTCTCCCCACTCGGCAAAGAAGGCGGCGATGCTGGCGGTGGGGTTGACCCAGAGGACTTGATAGGCTTCGTCGATATACCATTTATGATAGCTGAAGGCGTAGGCGGCGGGCACGGCCTGCGCAATGCGCTGCGGAATGTTGCGGTGGCGCACAAAGAGGTAGAACGCCAGCGCAATGCCGGAGACAGCCAGCACCAGCGGCAATGCCTTGGCCCAGCCGGGAATGTGGTGGGCGTTATGCAGGGCCGTGTGCGCGTGGTGGATGACGATGGCGCCGTTCCACCATTCTAATGTGCCCATATTTTTAAGCAGGTAGCCGCCCAGCACGGCACCCAGGGCCAGAGGGAGCATGGGGGCGAGCATGGTCCAGGGGGATTCGTGGGGGGTACTGGTGTGTTCGTGTTTCGTGTTTTGGTGTTTCGTGTTGGGTGTTTTGGTGTGGACGATTTCGGAGGTTTTTGCGGGGTTGTGGAAGCTCATGAAGATGATGCGGAAGCCGTAGATGGCGGTGAGCGCGGCGGCCAGCGTGCCAATGATATAGAGCGGGATGCCGGTGTTGCCGGGGGCGGCGAAGGCGGATTCTATGATGAGGTCTTTACTGAAAAACCCTGCAAACGGCGGGATACCGGCGAGCGCCAAGCTGCCCAGCCACATGAGGACATAGGTGACGGGGAGGAGTTTGCGCAGGATGTAACCGGAGGAAGCGTATTTGAAGATGTTTTGCTCGTGGTGCATGCCATGGATGACCGAGCCCGCGCCCAAGAACAGCAGCGCCTTGAAGAACGCGTGGGTGGTGAGGTGGAACATGGCGGCGGGGTAGGCCGACACGCCGATGGCGAAGAACATGTAGCCCAGTTGCGAGCAGGTGGAGTAGGCGATGACGCGTTTGATATCGGTTTGGGTGAGGCCCACCGTGGCGGCGAACAGGGCGGTGATGGCGCCGACCCAGCCGACGATAGTCAGGACATCCGGCGCGGCCTCGTACAGTGGCGACATACGGCAGAGCAGGAACACGCCTGCGGTGACCATGGTGGCGGCGTGGATGAGGGCGGAGACGGGGGTGGGGCCTTCCATGGCGTCCGGCAACCAGGTGTGCAGCCCGAACTGGGCGGATTTGCCCATAGCACCGATGAAGAGCAGCAAGGCCGCCAGGCTAATGGGGCTGGAGGTGGCGAGGCTGGTGGGGGTTTGGTTCTCTAATTGAGTGAAAATTTCGGTATAGGTGAGTGTGCCGAAGGTTTGGACGAGGATGAAGAGGCCGATGAGCATGGCGGCGTCGGCCACCCGGTTGACGATAAAGGCCTTGATGGCGGCGGCGTTGGCGGTGGCTTTGTGATACCAGAAGCCTATGAGGAGATAGGAGCAGACGCCGACCCCTTCCCACCCCAAAAACATTTGCGCGAGGTTGGGCGCGGTGACCAGCATGAGCATGGCGAAGGTGAAGGCGGAGAGGTAGATGAAGAAGCGGCGTTTTGCAACGTCGTCGGCCATATAGCCCCAGCTGTAGACGTGCACGCAGGCCGAGACGGTGGTGACGACGATGAGCATGGTGGCGGAGAGTTTGTCGAGCATGGTGCCAAACGTTACCGACCAGCTGCCCGCGCTGAACCAGGTGAACCAGTGGGTGGTGGCGGGGCTGATGGTGCCGGTATTAAGCCCCACAAACAGCCACCAGCTGAGGGCCGCCGCCGCCAGCACGCTGCCGGTGGTGAGGGCCATGGCGGCGTGGTGGGCGATGGGGGGTGCGGTGGGGGATTCGGGCTCGTGGTGGGTGTGGGCGTCGTGGGCCTCTAATTTAGCCTTAAGCGTGGGCCAGAGCAGGAACGTGAACGCCCCCAGCAGCGCGCCCATGGCAGGCAGCAGCACTGCAAGTGCGGTGAGTTGGGCAACGATGTGGGGCGCGAGAGGGGACATGGTTTTGGAGTGTTTTAGTGTTTAGTGTTTCGTGTTTGGTGTTTAGTTTTTTGTGTTTAGTTTTTTGTTTTTTCGGGCTTGGAGGTTGCGTCGGCGCCTTCGGAAGGAGGTGTCATGAGAGTGGGGCTTATGACTTCGGTGGGGCTGATGTAAAACTCCGGCGCCATGGGGTTGGGGGTTTTCAGTTCACCATCGATGGTGTTGTACAGGTCGGTCAGCTGAGCCGCAAGGCTGCGCCCCTCGCCTTCCAGCATTATCTGCCGCAGGGTGTGGTTTGGTTGCTTGTAGCAGCCCCGCATGAGGGTGGTGAATCCGGCTTCGGATTCGGACAGGGGTTTGTCGAACGTGGCGACTTCTTCGGTGTCGAGAGTCTCGAAATGAGTGACGTAGGGCTCGATTTTTGTGGAATTCTGGGATTTTACATCGGCGAGGAATTGGGCGCAGGTGGTGGTTGTGAAGAAGGTTACGGTGGATTTTGCCTTGAGAAGCTGGGAGGCATAGAGCCAGCACACCAGCCCGATAAAGCCAACGATAGCGAGGGAGAGGAGCGAGAGCATGAATGCGATGTTGAAGCGGATGAGTGTGGTGAGCATGGGGGTGCCTTTATTCTTGTTTTGTTTTTCGTGTTTAGTTTTGAGTGTTTTGAGTATCGGGAGTGATGGGTTCGGGCGCAACAGGCTGGGTGAGGCTGGCCGTAGGGCTGGCGATGCTGGCGGCGTAGACGTTGAGCACAAGAGCCTCTGGCTTGCCTTTGCAGAGTGCCAGCACTTTTTGCACGGCGGGTTCGATACCTTTGTGTTCCATTTCGGTTTGGTTGTCGTCGATAACGCCGTCCTCCCTCGGCATTACCCCATAGGCTATGGCGGCGATGGCGAGGGGGGCGAATTTGTCGGTGGTGGGGTTTTCGAGGTCATACACAAACTGGCGGCAGGTGTAGTTGTCGGCCCCCGCAAGGTAACGGTTGGCGGTTTGCACGCCCTGATAGACACCCACGCTGCAAAATGCCAGCGAGGCCGCGATGGTAAAGAGGCAGAAGGCGCCGAGGTATTTGAGGAAGGTGATCATGTTACTGGGTGCTTTCGTCGATCCATTGAAGATAAGCTGGTAGGCCGGTGATGGGCGTCACGATGATTTCTGGCACTTTATAACTATGCACAGCTTTAAGTTCTGTAATGAGTTTCTCGATTAAAGCGGTGCGGGTTTTAAATGTGAGGAGATATTCTTCGGACTGCTGTTGCTCGTTTTGCCAGACATAGTGGCTTGTGACCTGCGACACTTGCACACAGGCCGCAAGTTTAGTTGATAGCGCGACTTTGATGAGTGCGTCGCGGTCGTTTGACGTTTGGCATGTTGTGGTGAGGACAGAGTGGTTGCTCATGGGTTTAGCCTTTCATCAGGTCGGCGGCGTCGATCTCGATTGTGCCGCGGTTACGGAAGAACAGGGTGACGATGGCGAGGCCGATGGCGAGCTCGGCCGCTGCAACAGTAAGAATGAACATGCTGACGATTTGGCCCGCGATATCGGCCCTGAAGTAGGAGGTGCCGACGAGGTTGATGGAGACGGCGAGGAGCATGAGCTCGATACACATTAAAATAGCGATGATGTTGCGGCGGTTGAGGACGATGCCCGCCAGGCCCAGCGTGAAGAGGAGGGCGGAGAACGTTAAAACGTGGGAAAGCGTCAGCATATAAAACATGGTTGGGCTCCTATTTGCTCACCGATTTGGGTTTCCAGTGTTTGGCGGTTTGGGTGCCGAGGCCCTGCCCTGTTTTGGGTTTGGTCATGGTGAGGCCTTCATTCTTAGTGCGTAGCACCTGTTGCGTAATGCTTTGGCGGCGCACGCCCGGGCGCGGGCGGTGGGTGAGCACAATGGCGCCCACCATGGCGGTGAGCAGCACCAGCCCGGAGAGCTGGAACGGCAGCGCGTAGGTGGTGAAGAGGACGGTGCCGATTTGGACGATGTTCTGGGGTTGCTCGGTTGCCGGGAGCACGGTGATGTTGGTGCTGAAGAGGCCGAAGTTGGCGGCGAGGATGAACTCGGCCGCCAGAACGCCCACGGTGATGAGGCCGAGGGGGAGATAGGCGCGGCCTTTGTCCTTTAATTGGAAGAATTCCTGGTCGATGGTCATTAATACAAACAAGAACATGACGGCGATGGCGCCGAGGTAGACCATGATGAGGAGGAGGCCGAGGAATTCGGCTCCGAACAGGATAAACAGCCCCGCCGCGTTGACGAAGGTGACCAGCATGCCGAGCATGCCGAGCATGGGGTTGCGGGCGGCGATGATGAGGCCGGCGCCGACGAGGATGCCGGTGGCGAAGAGAGCGAAGATGAGGTCGGGGAGCATGGGTTTAGTGTTTTCGTGTTTAGTTTTTAGTGTTTGGTGTTTTCGTTGAGATAGGGTGGTTTTTTGTTTTGCTGGAGCAGGTTGGCTACCGATGGCAAAGAGGGCTGAGGGAGTTCTTCCCACTTGTACCAGCCGTATTGCTGATACTTATCGGGTTCCATATTGGTAAATTCGCTGGTGCTGCTGTGTGCCTGCATGTGGAGGGTAACATAATGTTTTCCGGATTCCGGGAAGATATCATTCGTGACGGCGAAAAGCTCAATATTGGTAATTTGAAGTCCTGCTTCTTCCATGGCTTCCCGCTTCGCGCAGTCTTCCCAGCTTTCGTTCATTTCCAAGTGACCGCCGGGAGGCGCCCAGGTGCCGCCGCCGTGGGGCTTGATGCGATAATTCATCAGCACTTTTCCGTCGTGGATTATCCAAACGCCGACACCGACGCGGACGGTGGGGGTGACGGTCATTGAATTGCCTCCAATAAATAGGTTTCTGCCTCTTGAAGGGTTGTTTCGAAATTCTGGGCGGTATCGAAAAAGCGGATATTTTCGTTTTGGCATTGCTGTTGGAGCGTGAGACTTTTTTCGATACCGTAAGCAACGATTTTCCGCACGTAGTCATCCGGGTAGCGGTTCAACCAGTCGTCTGATGCGGTATTGCTGCGGATGTCGGTGAATTTTTGCTCTTGTTGAGCGGACGGGTAGCCCAGCCAGCAGGCTTTGAAAGCGCTGGGATAGTGGGTGGTGAGCTGCGTAACGTGTGCTGGCAGCAAAGCCACGCCATCTACAAGGTAGTCTCTAACGCCATCGGTGTGCATTTCTTCCAACATACCTACCACCATTGGACCGAGGATTTTGGCTTTGACGAGATCGTCGGTGTCGCCTTGGAAGCCGCAGTCCGGGAAGGCTTTGACCATGCCGAACATCATGTGATCCAGATGAAAAAACGGAATCCCGTATTTATGGTGGAGCCTTCGCGTGAGTATTGATTTGCCGCTGCGCGTGACACCGGAGATAATGTAGATCATACAAATTTCTCCATGTTGGCGGGGGTGTAGGTTTCTCCTTTAATGGCTTTGCCCTGGGGGTTGGGCGTTTTGGACATGTTGGAGCGGTGGACTTCGGCGAAGGCGGCGTCGGCGTCGATGTTCAGGAGGTGCAGGTAGCCGTAGGTGACGTGGAGGATGTCGGTAAGCTCTTTGGCAAGGTTTGCCTTGGCTTGGGGGTTGGTGGGGTTGGTGCGCAGGGCTTCGGTGGCGGCGGCGGCTTCGCGGACTTCTTCCGTTATATAGGCCATGCGGCGCGTGAGGAGGGATTCCAGTGCTTCGCCGTGCTCGTTCACCGGGTCGAACCGTTGGTGGAAGGCTTGGATGAGGGCGAAGTTGGTGGGCATGGTTGTTTTTAACCCAAATCGGCGCCTAAGTCATGCCAGCCTGGGTTAAAGTCGGTCACTAACTGTGCTTTCCAGGCTTGCTGCCAGCGTTTAAGTTTTTGCTCACGTTCTTTGGCGGTATGGAGATTGAGATGTTCTTCATAATATACCCAATATGTTTACATTGTACTTTTTAGTGAACGCGTTGGGGTAAAAGCCGCTGTTGTGGCGGAAAAGACGTTGGGGAAGGTCGGCGGTTTCTCCGACGTAAAATACGGTATGGCGCTGATTGGTGAGGATGTAGACATAGTGGGGGTTGGCCATGGTCGCACTGTTTTGATAGTTATATTCGTGCTTATATTTTCCAGATCCCGGATCGGGATGGGGGCCCGCGATTTGTTCCAAATCGCACCCCATCACCGTCCGGGAATCCGTGCTTGATTTTATATTTTTGGTTTCTTGCTTTCTAGGTTGGATGCTTCAATTTGGATTTGATTGGTCGTGCTGGTATTTTCCAGATCCCGGGTCTGGGCGGGGGCCCAAGTTTTGTTCCAAAACTTACCCCGCCGCAGCCCGGGAAACGGTGCGAGTTTAGAGAGGCTTAACGGTAGGGGGCGTCGCGCTTGAGGCGCTCGGCTAGTGTGGGTTCCAGTTTGTCGCCGTTGGCGAGGAGGATGTCTTTGGTGTAGATGAGGTTTTTGCGGTTTTCCACGCTGAATTCCATGTTGGGGCCTTCCACAATCGCGTCGACCGGGCAGGCTTCTTCGCACAGGCCGCAGTAGATGCATTTGACCATATCGATGTCGTATCGTGTGGTGCGGCGGGAGCCGTCGGCGCGGGGTTCGGCCTCTATCGTGATGGCCTGGGCGGGGCAGACGGCCTCGCAGAGCTTGCAGGCGATGCAGCGTTCTTCTCCGTTCGGGTAGCGGCGCAGGGCGTGCTCGCCACGGAAGCGGGGGCTGATGGGCGTGCTGGCGAAGGGATAGAGGATGGTGAACTTTTTGGCGAAGAGCATACGGAAAGTGAGCGCGAAGCCTTTGATCATGTCGATCAGGAGGTATTGGCGAGCGATGCGGACGGTGGTTTTCATGGTCGGTTCTTTTATACCTCAATTCTATCCATTACGCCGCAAAGTTACCGAGAAGTTTGACGGCGATTGCTGTAAT
Organism: Proteobacteria bacterium UBA6156; assembly: GCA_002422365.1. Lineage (GTDB taxonomy): Bacteria > Pseudomonadota > Alphaproteobacteria > UBA2136 > UBA6156 > UBA6156. The sequence goes on along the minus strand of DIUO01000010.1, from coordinate 35,591 downwards.
TATCAGCCAGGCGAAGCTGAGCGGGAGGAAGATTTTCCAGCCGAGGCGCATGAGTTGGTCATACCGGTAGCGGGGGAGTGTGCCGCGTGCCCAGACCATGAAGAAGAGGACGGCGACGATTTTGAGGAGCAGCCAGATGGGGCCGGGAATCCAGGTAAACGGCGCGATGTTGAACGGGGGCAGCCAGCCGCCGAGGAAGAGGATGGCGGTGAAGGCAGACATGGTGATCATCGCGACGTATTCGCCGAGGAAAAAGAGCGCGAAGCCCATGGCCGAGTATTCGGTATTGTAACCGGCGACGAGCTCGGCTTCGGCTTCGGGGAGGTCGAATGGGTGGCGGTTGCACTCGGCCAAAATGCTGATGAGGAACATGACGAAGGCCGGGAAGGCCGGGATGAAGAACCAGACGGTTTGCTGGGCCGCGACGATTTCGGCGAGGTTCATGGAGCCCGCGAGCAGGATGACGGCGAGGACGATGAGGCCCATGGAGACTTCGTAGGATACCATTTGTGCGCCGCTGCGGACGGCGCCGAGGAACGGGTATTTGGAGTTGGAGGCCCAGCCTGCGAGGAGGATGCCGTAGACCTCTATTGAGGTGATGGCGAGGATGAAGAGGACGCCGAGGTTGACGTTCGCCAGCACCATGAGGCTGCCGGTAAACGGGTTTTCTCCGAAAGGTATGACCGCCCAGGCGAGGAGTGCGGGGATGAAGACCATCATGGGCGCGACCAGGAACATGACCTTGTTGGCGGAGCCGGGGATGAAGGGTTCTTTGAACATCAGCTTGACGGCGTCGGCTATGGGTTGCAGCAGGCCGAAGGGGCCGACGTACATGGGGCCGTGGCGGAGGTGCATCCAGCCGAGGATTTTACGCTCAAACCACGTGGTGTAGGCCATGCCGAGCAGAACGGGAATGGCGATGAGGAGGATGACGCCGAGGGTGGTGGCGAGCATCAGGAGGTTCTCCGTGGTGAGGAGGGAGAGGTAGGGGGTGAGGAGGTCCATGGGGCTTACTTGTTTTTAGTCTGTTTGGGACGGATGGCATAGAAGCCGGTGGTTTTATCTCCGCTGGTGCCGCAGCGGATAAGAAAATCGATTTCCATTTTCATGGCATTCATCCCGGTAGGTTGGTCGCCGTTCATGCCGCCGTTATCGTGAATTAAGAGCGTATTTTCATCGAGCAGTTTATAAATAAGTACGAAGTGGCCTGTAAAACCTTCATGACGCCATAATGCCGAACTGTTTACATTTAAAACAATGAGGTAACCGTTTTTAAGATAATGACGAACATCTTCGGCGGTTGAGTTGCGATAATGAAGTTCGGCAAGCCCCTGCTCTTCGGCTTCCAACAATAATTTGGAACATTTCACTTCGTGCGCGATATCCATATCCTGCATCGCGTATTCGAAGGATTCCGGCGATTGCGTTGTCTTCATGTACTCGGAGGGCGAGGCTACAAATTCCTTCAGATTAAAATCTTCTATACATACGACGTCGTATCCATGTTTACCCAGTTGGGAGAGGAAACCCATGTGCCAAGTACCGTGGCCTTCTCGCTTGAACGACACATCTTCCAACTCTTTCCAAGTCCATAGCTTTTCCGGCTTAAAGTATTCTAACGCCGAACGCAGCGAGCATTGTAAACAATGCGAATTGCTAAAATTTTGGTAATACGGCGGGGTGCGATTTTCCATGGTTTACGCGGCCTTGCGGGAGGATTTGGTTTTGCCGGGGAGCAGCGGTGTAGGTGGTGTGGCGGTTGTGCCGAGTTTGGCGGTGGCGACCTCGCTCTGGCACTTATGCATGGTGGGCGATTGGCGGAGGTATTCGAGGCGCAGATAGTAATCAGTTATGACGGGTTGGAAGGGTTTGGAGGTGATGGGTGTTGGGTTTTGGGCGTTGGGCGTTGGGGTTTGGGTGCGCCGGGTTATGCGGTTCCAGTTTTCGGCTTGGTAGGCGGGGTGTTGGTTGGCCACCAGGCTGCGGAGTTGAGCGAGGGTGTTGAAGGGCAGCGGGGTGCCGAGTTCTTCGCTCAAGGCGCGGAAGATTTTCCAGTCTTCCTTAGCGTTTAAGGGTGCGGGCACGGCGGCGTGGGCCAGTTGCACGCGGCCTTCGCAGTTTGCATAGAGGCCGGATTTTTCGGTCCAGGCGGCGGCGGGGAGGACGAGGTCGGCCATTTGCGCCAAGGGGGTTAAGTGGGTGCCGATATAAATAAGTGTTTGGTGTTTCGTGTTTCGTGTTTTGGTGTCGGGTTCGATGTCTTCCGGCAGAATTGTGTCTTCTCCGTAGACTATCAGCGTTTCGGTTTTGCCGGTTTGGTAGGATTTGAGGATGGCGGCGGTGGGGGTGGCTTTGGCTTGCATATCCAGCGCGGTGATGCGGCCTGCGGTGGCGGCGAGGATGTTGAGGCCGTTCCAGCCTTCTCCGTTCTGTAGTACTTTTTGGACTCCGAACTTTTTGGCGAGTTTTTCGAGAGTTGCCAGAATGGCGGGGCCGTCGGGCCGGGTAAGCACGCTGGCGGAGAGGATGATGGCGGGTTTTTGCGCGGATTTCAGGACTTCGGCAAATTTGGATTTGGCGAGGGATTCGAGGGCATCCGGTGCGTTGCCGAGGTTCTGGTGGGGGTAGGTGAGGTCCATATCCGGCCCGATGGCGGCAACGGGCACGCGGCGGCGGATTACGGCGCGGCGCAGGCGGACGTTGAGCAGCGGGGCTTCTAAGCGCGGGTTGCAGCCGACGAGGAGGACGGCGTCGACGTTTTCAAATTCTATCAGCGGGGTGTTGAAGGTGTAAAAGCCTTCGAGTTGGCTGCCTGCGGGGCGGCAGTCGTACATCTTACTAGTGAGTGTATTTTCGAAGAACATTTTGAAGCTGAGGGCGTCTTCGGCACTGGCCATGGCACCGAGGATACCGCCCACGGGTTGGGCCAGCGCGGTTTTGGCGGAGGTGAAGGCTTCTGGCCAGCCGCAGGGCTGAAGTTCGCCTCCCCGGCGGATGAGCGGGGTGGTGAGGCGGTTGGTGTGCAAAGCGTCGTAACTGAAGCGCGCGGCGTCGGTCATCCATTCTTCGTTAATGGCGGCGTTTTCTTGCGGTTGGGTGCGCATGACCTGGCCGTGGCGGTTGTCGACCGTTATCGGGGTGCCCACCGCGTCGAGGATGTCGATGGAGGTGGTGCGCACAAGCTCCCACGGGCGGGCGGTGAAGGCGTAGGGGCGCGATGTGAGTGCGCCGACGGGGCAGAGGTCGATCATGTTGCCGGAAAGCTCGCTTTGAAGGGCGTGCTCGACATAGGTGCCGACTTGCATGTTTTCTCCGCGCCCGGTGGCGCCCATTTCTTCGACTCCGGCGATCTCTGTGGCGAAGCGGATGCAGCGCGTGCAGTGGATGCAGCGGGTCATCACGGTTTTGATTTTGCTGCCGATGTCTTTGTCGTCTACGGCGCGTTTGAATTCGTGGTAGGCGGATCTATCCGACCCATAGGCCACCGAGAGGTCTTGCAGGGTGCATTCGCCGCCTTGGTCGCAGATGGGGCAGTCTAGCGGGTGGTTGATGAGCAGCATTTCCATGGTGCCTTTGCGGGCCTCGGTGGTGAGGGGGCTGTCGGTTTTGACTTTCATGCCTTCGGCAATCGGCCAGTGGCAGGAGGCGATGGGTTTGGGCATGCCTTCGACCTCGACCAAACACATGCGGCAGTTGCCGGCGATGGAGAGGCGCTCGTGGTAGCAGAAGAACGGAACCTCGGCCCCCGCCTGGGTGCAGGCCTGCATGACGGTGCTGCCGCGTTTGACGTGAATGAGATTGCCGTTGACGAAGACGTTGAGGAAGCCTTCTGGTGCCGGGGGGAGCGGTGCGGGAGCCGCTTGGGATGCGGGGCTGGGCGCGGCAGGCGGCACGTTGGAAGTGACCACTTGGGCGGGTGCGCCTGCCTTGGCGGTGGGGGCGGCTTTGGTTTTGGGCGTGGCGGGGCGGGTGGGCATTACGGGGTTACTCCGTTCATGGCTTTGAGGTAATCGAGGGTGAGCATGGCGCTGAGGTTCTCTAGCCGCAGGTTTTTGCAGGTGATGGTTTGGGAGTTACTTTCGATACACGTGCGGTAGGTTTTGAGCCACTGGGGTGATTTTTCTTGCGTGAGGCGGAAGGCGTGGTAGGAGGCGATGGTGTTGAGTTCGTCGGGCGTAAACTGCTGGTTGAGATAGCGGCCGATGCCGAGAATGGTGCGCTGGGAGAGGGTGAAGACGCGGAGGAAGTCCACAAACTCTGGGTTGGTGGAGCGGGCGACCGCGAGGCGCTGCATGATTTTGTCCATAGTGATTTTGCAGATGGAGGTGACGGATTTTTCTTCTCCGTTAAACGGGCGGAGGCAGGCGGCGTAGTTCGGCACGGGGATGGTGGGATCTTTAGTGAGATGGGCGGCGATGAAGCCCATTTGGGCGCGGTACATGAGTGTGACCTCGGGCGAGGGAGCGCCGCCCGCCCCGCTGACGACCGCCAATAGGAAGGTGGTGTTGATGGTATCCATGTTGATATAGCGGCGGGATTCTAGCGCCGAAACCAAGGTGGGGCTGGGGGTGGCGGCTTGCGCCCATGCGCCGCTGGCCCAAGCACCCACGAGGGTGGCCAGGAGGAGCGTGAGGGCGAGGGTGCGGGGCATTAGGCGGCGGGCTGTTTGGTTTTGATGCGTTCTTCTATGAGGTGCCGGAAGTGCTTGAGGGTGCCTTGGGTGGGCCACATGGCGCCGTCGGCAAAGGCGCAGATGGTGCGGCCTTCGATTTTTTTGGTGAGGGCGTAGAGTTGGTCGATTTCGGCCAGAGTGCCTTCGCCGTGGGTGAGGCGCTCCATGAGGCGGTGGACCCAGCCAACGCCCTCGCGGCACGGTGTGCACTGACCGCAGGATTCGTGGTGGTAGAAGGCGGCGATGCGGGTCATGACGCGGAGGACATCGACTTGCTTGTTCATGACCACCACGGCGGCGGTGCCGAGGCCGGTGCCTTCGGCCTTCAGGGCGTCGAAGTCCATTAACACGCGGCTGGCGGTTTCGGCATTCAGCATGGGCGTGCTGCTGCCGCCGGGGATGATGGCTTGGAGGTTCTCCCAGCCGCCGATGACGCCGCCGCAGTATTCATCGATCAGTTCGCGCAGCGGGATGGACATGGGGGCCTCGATATTACAGGGCTTGTGCACGCTGCCGGAAATGCTGAAAATTTTGGTGCCGCTGTTGCCCGGGCGGCCCCAGCGGGTGAACCATTCCAGCGGATTTTTGAGGATGGGAGGGACTTGGGCAATGGTTTCCACATTGTTAATGGTGGTGGGGCAGCCGTAAAGGCCGAACCCGGCAGGGAACGGCGGCTTGAGGCGGGGCTGGCCTTTTTTGCCTTCCAAGCTCTCCAGCAGTGCGGTTTCTTCTCCGCAAATGTAGGCCCCTGCCCCCAAGTGGACGTGGATGTCGCAATCGACCCCCGTGCCGAGGATGTTTTTGCCGAGGTAGCCTGCTTTGTAGGCCTCGTTAATGGCTTGCTGGAGGTGGCTGCTTTCGTCGTAGTACTCTCCGCGCACATAAATGTAGCCCACTTTGGCGTTGAGGGTGTAGCAGCCGACGATCATGCCCTCGACCAGCGTGTGGGGGTCGAAGCGGAGGATGTCTCTGTCTTTACACGTTCCGGGTTCGCCTTCGTCGGCATTGCACACCAGGTAGCTGGGCTTGGCGAGCGGGATGGGTTTGCCGCGTTCGTCCAGCTTCGGTTGGGGCATGAACGACCATTTCATCCCCGTAGGGAAGCCCGCGCCGCCGCGCCCGCGCAGGCCGGATTGCTTGAGTTTTTCGATATGTTCGGTTTGCGGGGTTTGGAGGAGTTTTTTGAGGCCTTTGTAGCCGCCGCGTTGTTCGTATCCCTTAATGCCCCAGTCGGCTGTGCCGCACAGGTTGGGGAAGCATTTGTCTTCGGGTTTGAGGCGAGGGAGTGTGGACATGACGGGGACTGTTGGTTACTTGCAGGTGAACATGAGGGTGTAGCTGAGGGCGCCGGCGGTGCCCATTTCTTCGCGGATTTTTTGGTAGGTTTGGCCCTGTTTTTCGCATTTGGCGGTGGCGCGGTCGATTACGCCCTGCCGCACGCCTTTGACGGGGGAGTTGGCGTACATGACGTGGGTGATTTGGTAGGTGCCCGGGCCGGTTTGAACAATGCGGCCGCCGAACTGGGCACATGAGGCGAGCGCCAAGGCGCAGGATATGAGGATAAGAGGGTATGAGGATATGAAGGGTTTCATGGCTTATTTTCCATCCAGCCGCTTCATGAAATAATATCGGGTTTGGCCATCTATAAAATCAGGTATTGTAGCAAAATTTTTAAAACCGGTTTTTTGGTAAAAACCTGGAGCCTGTTTATCGACAGTAAGTAATGAAATTCCAGTTATACCCTGCGCACGAGCATGGGTTTCGACTTCTTTCAAGATACGGGTGCCGAGCCCGTTAAGCCGCTCTTTTACATACATTGTCTGGATAAACATCCAGTTAAATTCAATAATGCCTCTGGCACCACCTTTAAGAACATCACCTTCAAAAGCCATTACACTGAACTTGCTGGGTTTGGCTTCGAATCCACGATCCTTGTTCCATTGACGCAGCCCCAACAACAACTCATCGCTGCGTTCGTCGTGAGTGTCGAGATATTCGATACGCATCGCTATGCCCACTTCCGCTGTTCGTTTTTGGTTTCTTTGGCGATGAGCGCTTCGGCAAGGTTGATTTCGGTTTTGTTGGCGATGGCAAGGACGTACATCAGCACATCGGCCAGTTCTTCGGCCACATTTTGCGGCTTGGCATCGGTGGCGGTGGTGATGCTGGTATGATGTTTGCGGATAGCTTTGCAGAGTTCGCCGACTTCTTCGGCCAGCAGCAGGCATTTATCTTGCACCGTTTCGGCGGCAAAGCCACGGCGCAGCTCGACTTCCGCCACATAGGCCTGAAGTTGTGCGAGGGTGGCTTGCTGCAAGTTTTTCATGAGATTTAGGCCCCGTATTTGCCGTTGTGGATGGGGTCGGACTCGGCTGTGGGGGCGGTGTCGGCGTATTTTGCGGGGTCGCCGCCGTTGGCGAGGTGAGTGAGGATTTCGGTAGTTTTTTCCGGCGTGAGGTGGGTGTAGTAGTGGGTGCCCCCCGTGCCTATACTAATTTGCATCATGGGGGCGGCGACGCAGGCGCCGAGGCATTCGACTTCTGTCAGGGTGAATTGGCCGTCGGCGGAGGTTTCTCCGTTATGGGCGACCCCAGTGGTGTGTTTGACGGCGCTGACAATGGCGTCGCTACCGCGAATGAGGCAGGCGCAGTTGGTGCAGACCTGCACGTGGTGGGTGCCGACGGGTTGGAGGTTGAACATGGTGTAGAAAGTGGCGACCTCGTACACGCGGATGTAAGGGAGGCTGAGGGTATCGGCGACCAGTTGCATGGCGTCTACCGGCAGCCAGCCGCCGCACTTACGCTGGGCCAGATGCAACAGCGGAATAACCGCGCTGCGCTGCTGGGTGGCGGGGTATTTGGCGAGGGTACGCTCTACGGCCTCTTGCTCGGTTTTGCTCCAGCCCAGGTTAAGCCCCAGGGTGTGCGGGGTTTGGCCGACTTCGGTGGCGTTGGGTTCGATTTTAACCTGGCGGATGGTGGGCATGGGGGTTACTGGCTTTGGCTGTAGGGGTCTTGGATGAGCGGCATTTCTCCGGGTTGGGCGCCGAAGTTGGTGAAGTTGACAAAATTGGGCGCCGGTTGGGCCGGGGCGGGTTGTGCGGGTGGCTGGGGTTGGGGTTGCTGCTGGGCCTGTGCCTGGGCTTTCTCTTTGCGCAGTTTGGCTTTTTCGGCCTCCAGCTCGGCCAGGGCTTTGGCTTCGGCGTCGGCGGCTTCTTTCTCCTGCTTCGCGACATTCTTGCAGGTTTTCAATTCGTCTAACAGCGAGGAGTCGAGGTCTACCGCCGGTTGATTCAGGATGGTTTGGCAGCGCTGGGCGGGGGTTTCATAGCTGGAGGTAATGTCATCGGTGAAACCAAATTCACCTGGGCAACAGACGAGCGCGCCTTCTTCTCCGCAAAATTTTTTGCATATGGCCTGTTTTTCGGCATACGCCAACGAGGTTGCGAACGCCGCAAGCGCCAAGGCTGAGCTGAGCAGGAATGTGAGCTTCATGATGGAGAATTCTTAAACCAAATGGGGGCTTTTGGCAGCCCCCCTGCCCTGTTTTGCGCGTTATGGTGCCTGCGGGTGTGGCAAGTTAGTGAACAGAGAACAGGTAACAGTGAACAGGATTGAGCTTAGAGGAATTGCTGGAAGAAGGCGTGGGTTTTGGCGAGGAGCACTTCGCAGGTGTCGGCTTCGTGGAAGCAATGGGTGGTGCCGGGGACGACGTCTTGGCGGTTTTTGGCGAGGTTTTCGGGCTTGCCGTGGGAGTGGTAGCTGTGTGATTGCTTGACGTAGTAGCCGTCTCCGGCCAGCACGACTTGGACGGGGGCGTTGAAGGCTTCGGCTAGTTTAATGCAGGCGGGTTCGTCGAGGGTTCCGGCATGTTCTTCCATAGATGAACTGAGCACATAGGATATGCCCACATTTAGAATGAGATGGCCGCCTATCTTGGTGATAGAGTCGGGTAAATCCTTATTCATTTGCGTGATGTTATAGGAAGGATCCCAAAGACTAGCCGCTGTGATGTTTTGGGGGTTAGCCAACATGATAGTGGGGCCGCCATAGCTGTGGCCAATTACAAAGTTTTGGGTATAGCCCGGACCAAATTTTGCCATAATCGTATTCAAATCTTCAGCGTGAGTCAGTAACGTGCAGTCAATCAGGTTGCGGCCTCCCTTTCGCCCATCGTACAGATTGAACCGATAAACATCGTAACCCTTTGCGCTGAGGAAATCGGCAGCACGCTTAAAAGGATATTGATACATGTTGCCGGTGAAGCCGTGCACCATGAAGATGGCGGCTGTGGCCCCTGCCCCGCTGCTGTTGGTGACGCCGTAGATGGTTTTGCCGTCGGGTGTGGGGAGGGTCCAGGTGGTTTCGGTCATGAAGAATAGCTCGATTTAGATTGAGATTTGGATGAATTGGGATTCTTCCAGCGCCAGGGTTGGGGTGGGGAGCGGGGTGGCATCGGCCAGGGCGTAGTCTGGGTGCCCGTGATGGACGCGCATATGGAACGGCACGATACCGAGGCCCTGGTAAATGCCCTTGTTGCCGACCCCGCTGAGGCCGAGCATGATCATCCCCGCCGAGGAGCCAGCGAGGACGGGGACTTTCAGGAGATGTTCGCGCACATTTGGCCAATGGGAGAGTTGGTTGAGCAGACCTTCGGTACTACCGCCTGCGAAATAGACGACGCTGGCCGACTGAAGCTGTTGAATAAAATTATCGGCGGTTGCGAGTTCGATATTCACTTCATGGTCGGCGGCGGCGCGGAGTTTGGCGGCATCTTCTGGGAATTTTAGCGCTTCCGTTTCTTCCAGCCGGGCAAAGTAGCAGCCCAGCCAAGTGCCGCCGGGAGGCACATGGCTGGCCATGAGTTTGTAGAAAGCCTGATTAGAAGGATTGCTGATTGACGTGCGGCCGCCGTGGAGGATGATGGTGGACATTAGCGGTCGATGTCTCCGAAGACGATGTCGGTGGTGCCGATGAGGGTTGTGACGTCGGCTAACAGGTGGCCTTTGGACATGAAGTCTAGCCCCTGAAGGTGGGCGTAGCCGGGGGCGCGGATTTTGACGCGCCAGGGTTTGGGGCCGTCATCGGACACCAAAAACACGCCCATTTCGCCTTTGGGGGCTTCTATGGCCGCATAGACTTCTCCCGCCGGGACGTGGAAGCCCTCGGTGTAGTATTTGAAGTGGTGGATGAGGTCTTCCATGCTGGACTTCATGCCATTGCGCGCGGGAGGCGAGATTTTGAAGTTCTGGATTTTGCAGGGTTGGCCTTTGAGTTCGCCCTCCAGTTTAGCCAGGCACTGGCGGATGAGGTGCACCGATTGCTTCATTTCTTCCATGCGGATGAGGTAGCGGTCGTAGCAGTCGCCGTTCTGGCCGACGGGGACGGCAAAGTCGAGTTCGGGGTAGCATTCATACGGTTGGGACTTGCGGAGGTCCCACTCTATGCCGCTGCCGCGCAGCATGGGGCCGGTGAAGCCCCACTCTTGCGCTTCATCCGGTGTGACCACGCCGATGCCGACGGTGCGTTGCTTCCAGATGCGGTTATCGTCGAGCAGGGTTTCGAGCATCCCGATGATGTTTTTCTCGAAATTATCGTTCCATTTGGCGATTTTGGTGGTGAGGCCTTCGGGGAGGTCTCGGTTGACGCCGCCCGGGCGGAAGTAGTTGGCGTGCATGCGGGCGCCGGATACTTCTTCTGAGAAGTCATAGAGATATTCACGTTCCTTAAAGCTATACAACATCACGGCCATAGCGCCGATATCTAGCGCGTGGCAGCCGAGCCAGAGGAGGTGGTTGGCGATGCGCGTGAGCTCGGAGAACAACACGCGGATATATTGGGCGCGTTTGGGAATTTCGATCCCCAGCAGTTTTTCGGTGGCGAGGCACCAGACGTGCTCTTGGCACATCATGCTGACGTAATCGAGGCGGTCGAAATATGGGAGCGCCTGAATGTAGGTTTTGTGTTCGATGAGTTTCTCGGTGCCACGGTGGAGGAGGCCGATGTGGGGGTCGGCGCGGGTAATTACCTCGCCTTCCATCTCTAGCACCAGGCGCAGCACGCCGTGGGCGGAGGGGTGTTGGGGGCCGAAGTTGAGGGTGAATGGAGTATTGGCGCCGGGGGCGCCATGGGGTTGGCTATCCATACTGCGCTGGGCGCTGATGGGGCTTTGCGGCAGGGTGGTTTCGAGCACTGTTTTGGGGGCGGCTTGGGCGGGGGTGGCGGACATGGGGGAGGTTTCGCTTATTCTTGTATTTCCGGGTATTTATGCGGGTATTGGCGGTGGTAGGTTGTGGTTTCGTTATCTTCTGGTGCTTCAATGCTTTCGGAGAAGATCCGATGTTCGAACCCGCCAAGTTTGGCACGGGTGGCGTGCATCTGGGCCTCGACATCTTGCATGCTTATACCATGGTGGGCGGCAAGAGTTTGCAGGATTTCCAGCACGTCGGCCAGCTCTTTGGTCAGGTTTTCGGTGGGGGCTGTGGCGGCTTCTTGGGCTTCTTCTATCAGCTTGTTACGCAGCTCGGCTGCAAATTCGGCATCGGTAAGGGTACGGGTGTGCACCGTTGCGCCCGCAGCTGCAAACAGCTGCGGGCGGTTATCCCGAATGAGCAGGTTGGTGCGGAAGCGCGGCATTAGGACTTGTCCTTGTCCTCTTCGGCACTTAGCACCTTGTGGAGGCTTTGCTCCAGCTCGGCGCGTTGGCGCTCGGCTTCGGCCTCGCTCATGCGGCCTGCTTTCACTTCTTTTTCTATCCAGGCCAGCATGGTCTGTGCATCGCCCGGCAGCATTCGTTTATAGAGATTCCAGAACATACCCATAAGGCTATGCTAACCCAGGTTGGGGGTGTTGTCTCGCTCTTTGCTTTGTCCTCTTAACTAGGACTTTTAGCTAGGACTTTTGGCTGGGACTATTTGCCTTTCAGGAATGCGAGGTCTTTGTCTTCAATGTAAGGTTGTTCGTCGACAGCTTCTCGCTTGCGGGCGGCGCGGCGGGCAAACTCCATCATGTTTTCGTGCTCGGCTTCGAGCTCGGCCGCGCGTTTGGCTTCCATTTCTTCTTTCATACGTTCGGCGTGGGCTTCGGTGTCGGCGGGGTCGGGTGCGGTCAAAAACGTCATAGTTCGGTCTCCTCAAGTCGCTTATTTGAACTCGTCGGGATTGTACGAGTTGGTGAATGTATTGTCGGCAGCAGCGCGCCCGGCATTGCCGGTGGCGCCTTGCCATTCACTAACGTTGTCGAAGCGCCGAAGTTCCTGAGGAAGGTCGACCGGTTTGTAGGCGACGCGCTTTTCCTTCGCGTCGTAGTAGACTTCGACGTGGCCTTCCAGGGGGAAGTCCTTCCGCAGAGGGTGGCCGACGAAGTCGTAGTCGGTGAGCAGGCGGCGGAGGTCTGGGTGGCCCACGAAATTGATGCCGTACATGTCGTAGGTTTCGCGCTCGTACCAGCCCGCGCTGGCGTGAAGGTGGGTTACGGTGGGCACGGAGAGGGTATCGGGTATCGGGTGTCGGGTGTCGGGGTTGGCTTCGGCAACGTAGGTTTTGACGCGGAGGCGCTGGTTGTGGGCCATAGACAGCAGCTGGTAAACCACGGCAAAGCGTGTGGGGTGCGGGTGTTTGGTGCCGAGGTAGTCGACTCCGCAGAGGTCTATCAACTGGGTGAATTGCAGTTTTTTGTCGTCCTTCAGGAGGGCGATGGCGGCGGGGATGTGCTCTGGGGCGATGGTGAGAGTGAGTTCTCTCACGGCAATGCTCAGCTGTGCTTGGGGTAGCTTTTTGGCCAGATAGTCGGCCATGGTGTGCAGGCCTTTGAGGTCTAGGTGGGTGTCGATGTGGGGGGTGGTGGTCATGCCCGAGTGTTTTCGTGTTTCGTGTTTCGTGTTTTTTTTTGACTTCGGGTTTAACCGATGTGCATTTCATCTTTGCTGTAGGGGCGCGGTTCGCCGGGGGCGTAGGCGTAGGGGGCGGATTCTGGCCGTTGCACGAAGACGGGTTGGCGCTGGATTTTCTTTTGCAGTTGGAGGATGCCGTAGACCAAGGCTTCCGCTGTGGGGGGGCAGCCGGGGACATAAATATCCACCGGCACGATGCGGTCGGCACCGCGCACCACGGCGTAGGAGAAGTGGTAGTAGCCGCCGCCGTTGGCGCAGCTGCCCATGGAAATGACGTAGCGGGGCTCGGGCATTTGGTCGTACAGCTTGCGCAGGGCCGGGGCCATTTTGTTGGTGAGGGTGCCGGCGATGATCATGAGGTCGCTCTGGCGGGGGGACGGGCGGAACATGGTGCCGAAGCGGTCGAGGTCGTACCGCGAGGCCGCGCTGTGCATCATTTCTACGGCGCAGCAGGCGAGGCCGAAGGTCATCGGCCAGAGGCTACCTGCGCGGGCCCAGTTGACGACGTCTTCGACTTTGGTGATGAGGAAGCCTTCGTCGCGGAGTTGGGCTTGCATTTGGGCTTCGCCGGCTTGGCGGATGGATGCGGGGTCGGTCATGATAAAGGCTCCAGAACTTTTGTCATAATACTGTCATTCTCGTGGTCTTGTCCGATTACTTCAAAACCGAATTTTTCATACAGCTTTGTATTTTGCGGGTAGGTTACCAAAATTAAAGTACCTTTTTTGCCATTCAAACATTTTTGAATTTCGCTAACAGCTAGTTTAATCATTTGTGAAGCTATACCTTGCAAACGATAATTTTCATGAACATTTAACCAGCTTATTCCCCATGTATCTATCGAGAAAAATTCCTCATTAAAGCACATAGCGCCAACAATCTCATCGTTGGGCGTGGTTGCCATTACAAAACGAGGCTTACGCGGAATATCTGCAGCAGCAACTGCAAGATTTGCATCTGCAATATCAGCTTCTTTGCCATTGTTTGTGGCTCTCAAAAAAGCATGCACTTTTGGCAAAAAATCTCTCGTGACGAGTCGAACGCTTATTCCCACTCTAATGCGCCTTGTTTCCATTCATACACAAACCCAATGGTGAGGACGGTGAGGAACAGCATCACGCTGCCGAAGCCGAACCAGGAGATGTCTTGGATGACCATGGCGAAGGGGAAGAGGAAGGCGACTTCGAGGTCGAAGATGATGAAGAGGATGGCGACGAGGTAGAAGCGGACATCGAACGTGCGGCGGGCGGTGTCGAAGGCTTCGAAGCCGGATTCGTAGGCGGAGATTTTCTCCTTACCACGGCGCATGGGGTGGGTGAGGAACGGAATGGCCTGCAACACCGCCGCCAAACCCAAGGCCACGCCCGCAAACAGCAGAATGGCGAGGTAGGGGTGCGGGACGATGAGATTGGTGAGAGTTTCCATGGCTTTTTCTTACTAATGACCGCACTAGATTAGCGGGATACGGGGTGTTGGGCAAGGATGGCTGTGCGAAAATGCGCCGGAGCGGCGGCGGGTGTGGCAGTTTTACGGGCAGTGGGAGACTGCGGGGGTTTATTCGGCTTGGCGGGCGGCCAGGGGGATGACGTTTTCTCCGCCAGCAGTGGGGGTGATGCCTGCCAGGGCGGCCAGATGTTCGATAATCGGCAGGGCGAGGTTGACGCCGGTGGCGGTTTCCATTTCGGATAAGACCGGGGCCCGGGCGAGCTCGAGCAAAATGGGGCCTGAGGTTGTGCGCAGCAGGCTGACGGCGCTGAACGGCGCGCCGTAGATGGAGGCGGCCTGCATGGCGAGTTCTTTTTCTTGCGGGGAGAGTTCGGTGGGCGTGGCGCTGAGGTTGCCGGATTCCCTCGGCCGGACAAAGCCCACGGGGGCGCGGCGCAGCACGGATGCCGCCACCTGGCTGCCGATGAGCATGATGCGGACGTCTTCTCCCCAGGGTTGGGGGAGGTCTTGCACCACAAACGGTTGGCCGACCTGGCTGAATTTGGAGGCGAGCTCCAGCCCCTCGCCCGAGTGTTGGGCGATGTTGAACTGGCGGCCACGGCCACCGTGGCGGCTGCGGATGAGGCAGGGAAAATTGAGCTCCGGCATGATGACCGTAAATTGCTCGGCATTGTTCAGCACCCAGCTGCGGGGGGTGGGAATGTTGCGGCGGGCAAAGAGGCGCGCCATGGTGACGTGGTCTCCTAGCGGGACGCGGTTGTGGGGGTAAACGCGCTGGCCCCAGGCGCGGAGGGTTTCGACAATCTGCCAGGTGAATTCGTCGTCCCAGCGGGCGATGGGGAGGATGAGGTCCGAGGCGGGGAAAGGAAGGTCGCGCCAGCGGACGGGGCTTTCTGGCAGGCTGGCACTGCCACGGGCGGGGTTGGGGGCCTGGGCGAAGTCGAGGTAAATATCGGCGGGGTTAATGATGCTGAAGGTGTGGCCGAGTTGGGTGGCGGCGGCGGCGAGCCTCACCACGAATTCTCCCTGTGCGTGCTGGGAGTGGAACCGGGTGAGAATAATGAAGCGCATGGTGTTTCCTAACTCTGTCTAAACTATATAGGTGCCCGCGCCAGGAACTTCAAGCGAAGCGGCACCTTGCTGGCCAAATTGGCCCTGCGAGTGGGTGAGCTGCACAATGCGCGAGGCCGTGCGCTGGAACACCTGCGCGGCGGCGCCCTGCGTGCAAATACGGTGGGGGGGCACGGCGGCGCTGACCACCAGGCGGCGGTTACGCTCGTACAAGATATCGATAAGCGTGGCCAGGCGCAGGGCGCGGTCGGCCTCTGGCGCCGTAAGCTGGGGGATGGCTTCGATAATGATGGTTTGGTAGGTTTCGGCAAGGTGTTGATATTCTTGGCGGCCGAGGGGTTGGTCGCAGAGCTCGGCAAACGTGGCCCACAGCGTGCTGCCGCCTGTGCGGCGCGCCTTGATAAAGGAGGGTTTTTTGACGGTGGGGCCGCTTGCGTAGTCTTCGAACAGCACTTTGAGGTGGGCTTCGGCGGATTCTCCCTGCTTGAGCAGGATGTAGGTGGAGGCCTGGGGCTTGGCGGCGGCTGTGAGGCGGTAGTCTTGGCCTTCGGACAGATTGATGGTTTCGAGGTGTTTTTCCAGCAGGTTGAGCAGCGGCATGAAGCGGTCGCGGTTCAGGCCGCCCTGAAAAAGCTCCGGCAGCGGCCAGTTGCTGGTGGCCACCACCACCGTGCCGCGCTTGAAGAGCGCTTGCATCAGGCGGCCCAGGAACATGGCGTCTGGCAGGTTGGTCAGGTAAAATTCATCGAAGCCCAGCACGGCGGCCTCGGCGGCGATTTCGTCGGCCAGGCGTTCGACCATATCTGGCTTTTTGCGGAGGCCTTTGGTGGTTGTTTCGGGCGCCGGGGGCATGGCGTTCATGCGGCGGTGGAGCTCGGCCATAAAGGCATGAAAATGCACGCGGCGCTTGTTGGGCATGGGCAGCGAGGCCATGAACATATCGAGCAGTTGCGATTTGCCGCGCCCCGGCGGGCCATAGAGCCAGAGGCCTTGCGGGGGGGAGGAGAGGTCGGACCCCAGAGCCCGCGCCAGGTTTTGCAGGCGCATGGCGGCGCGGGCCTGAGAGACATCGGCCTGCCAGCCGGTGGCCAGGCGCTGCTGGTAGGCGGTGAAGATATCGGCGGATTTGGATTGTTTTTTGGCCATGGGGAGGGTGTTCTTGTTCTCGGGAGGCACGGCCACGGGGCCGAATTGTGGGGGATTGTGACGGAGAGCACTCATAATGAATGCAGATTGGCGGAGATGCGACGAGGGGGTCAAGGTTTGCTTACGGCGGGTGTGGATTCGCTTGACGCCATGGTGGCGGCTGCGCCACAACAGAGGCTATGGATGAGAGCTGCGCGTGCTTTTGTCGTCTCGTTTAACCTATTAAAGAGCCTTTGCCATGGCCACCCCCGCCCCTGCCCCCGGTTTGCTGGAAAACCTGAAACTGAACATACCTGCGATATCTAACCTGCAAGCCAATTTGCAGGCCAACAAAGACCTGCAAGTGATAGACCAGGCCGCCGTGAAGCTGATTGACCAACTGCCGATAGTGATGGTGAGCGTGCTGGCCGGGCTGGCCCTGATTGTGGTGGGCTGGTTGGCCTGCGGCTGGCTGGCCACCCGCCTGAACACCGTGCTGGTAAAGGCCCATGTGGAAGAGACGTTGGCGGCCTTTTTGGCCAGCACCGCGCGGTTTGTGCTGTTTTTTACTATTTTTATGCTGGCGTTGTCTCTGTTTGGCATTGGCAGCACCACTCTGGCCGCCCTGGTGGGTGCGCTGGGTTTGGCCGTGGCCTTTGCCCTGCGCGGCACGCTGGGAAACATTGCCGGAGGGCTGATGCTGATGGTGCACCGGCCCCTGAAAGTGGGCGACTGGGTGGAAAACACCACGGTGAGCGGGACGGTGAAGCGGATTGGGTTGTTTTCGACAGAAGTAAATACCATTGAATTTATACGCGTTTTTATACCCAATGGCTTGCTGTGGGAAAACAACCTGCGCAACCACACCTATAACCGCATGCGCATGGTGAAAGTGGAATTTGGCTTGGGGCACGAAGTGGATATTTGGCGCGCCTTTGGCATTATTAAGCGCGCCATGGTGGCCAACCCGCTGGTGCTGAAAACCCCCGAGCCCCACCTGGCCGTGGACACCCTGACCGAACACGGCGTGATGTGCACCCTGGAAGCATGGGTGCGCACCGAAGACCGCAAAGTGCTGCGCAGCACCCTGCTGCTGGATGTGATGGATGCGTTGCGGGAGGAGGACATCCGTATGGCCTACCAAGACAAAAAACCCGCCAAAGCCCCGGCCAGCGAGGCTCAACGGTTAAAACGTGAACGAAAAGGCAGCAAGGCTGGCGCACCCGTTGCAAAGGCTGGTAAGGTAACACCGAAACCGAAAGGGTAAGCAAATGCGTTGGCGTGTGGCGATTTTAAGTTGGAGTATGCTGGTGGCGGCACAGGGCTATGCGGCCGAGCCAGCCACGCCTGCTACCCCTGCCCGGCCGCCGGTGCTGGTGGAGATGTTCACCAGCAAATACTGCCCCAGCTGCCCCATGGCCGAAGCCAAAATGAAAGGTGTGGCCGCCGCCAACCCCGACCTGCTGGTGGTGTTTGAACATGTGGATTATTGGGACCGCAGCCCCACCCAGCGCGACCCGCATGGGTTGGCGGAGGTGACGCAGCGGCAATATGATTACTCCAACACATTAGGCAAGCGCGCCGGGCAGGTGTTTACGCCTATGCCGCTGATAGACGGGCAGATTTTGGTGAACCCGCCGCTGATGTTCAGCTGGGGCAGTGCGCTGGAGCAAGGCCGCGCCCTGCCCGCCAAGCACGTGCTGGCGCCGCAGGTGGGCGCTGACGGGGCCTTGACGGTCGACATACCCCCTGCCCTGCGCGGCCGCGATGCCGTGGTGTGGGTGATGGGCCTGGACCCGGTGGATGACACCAAGGTGTGGCGCACCACCGGGTTGGTGGAGGCTGAAATTAAGGGCAACACCGCCCGCCTGCCCAAGCCCATGCGCCCCAAAGGCACCCAAACGCTGGTGATTGTGCAGGAGCGCGGGCCTGGGGCTGTGCTGGGGATGGGGCGGATTTAGTGTTTAGTATTTAGTACTTAGTGTTTTGTGTTTGGGGATTGGTGGGGTGATGTGAGGGGCTTGGCCGGTATGTCAGTTTAAGAGTTGTGCCTATGTACATAGATAGGCATGCTTTTGCATAAGAACAATGATGTGCCCCCTTCTCCGCTAGCTGCGCGTTTGCGGCTTTGCGTAGAGCGTGTGGGCAACAAACGCGCCATGGCCACCGCGGCCCTGGTGAGCGAAGCACAGCTTTTTAGGTACCTGAACGCCGAAACCGACATGCCCACCGACAAGCTGCTGGCCATTGCCCGCGCCGCCCGCGTGGACGCCGGATGGCTGCTGACCGGCAACGGCGATATGGAGAGCGGTGTGGTGGCGGATAAGCGGCCTGCTTTTAGGGGGGAGTTGCTTACGCAAATTACTCAACTTTTAGAAGAACTGCTGGTGGAATTTGAAAAGCCGTTTAACCCACGCCAGCGGGCGCGGGCGATTACCTTCCTTTACAATGCTTTGCGGCATGAGGAGACGACGCGGGGGATTGAATATACGCCGACAAAGTTTGATATGTTGAAATATATCAACTTTTTGGCGGAGTTACGGACAGAGGAAGAACTTGAAATCTTAACTAACGCCTTAAATCTTATTGAGTATGGGCATCGTGATCCTCAGCAACTTACAAAAGATCAGCTAGATTTATTGCGTACTTTCATTAACTTGATTGTTCGCGGCATGAAAGGATTTTACTCAAGTTATCCTGGTCAGGTCTATTTTGAGAGAACGAGTGGGGGACAATTGGATTCCAATGTCGTTTTGTCTTTACAAAATCTTGTCGTTAACGCCTGCCAAGTTTTTCAGCGCAACGACATTGACTGGCTTGATATTGGGTGCGGCAATGGCCGTCATCTTGCCCATATTGCCAAACATATGCCGAATGTTCGGATTAAGGGGATTGAACCGTCTTTGCTTGGTCTTTCTTATTGTAAAGACCTTATGAATGCAGAAAAGCTGCCGCAGGATTGTGTAATTAATGGGGATGCTCGAAAACTCCCTTTCAGCAATCAGTCGTTTGATGTTGTTTATGCCAACCTTAGTCTTTATGGCTTGCCTTATTTACCAGAGACAGGCTTAGGATTAGAAGAAGCCATTGGAGAAATTTCGCGTGTGCTTCGTCCTCGGGGCACCGTTAATATGATTTTTCCAGAGGGGAATTGGCTTCATTATTCTTATCCTGCTCAATGTTTGACTCAACCACTTGTTGATACCCTTGCGCATAAATTTGGTTTCGACGTTGTATTGGTTGAGCTTGAAATAGACCAGCAGCCAGAGAAGAATAAGGACTCTACGACTATGCCAAGCAGTGTTCGCATTAATCACTACCGATTCCTAAATATTACATTAAAAAAGAGGGCTTAAGAGCCCCCTTTTTTAAATGAATACCTAAGCGGCACCACGACAACCCGCAGCCAAGGCCATTTCGTTTGAAATACCATAAGCCTTCAGGTTGACTCCGTACTCTGATTTATAGGCAGGTAAAGTTACCGCTTCAAAATCAGTGGTGGTGTCTTCACCTTCTGCTGCCGGGTTGTGGTGGAAATAGCCACCAAACAGCAGTTCGCAGTCGGCCATGTATTGGCGGGTGAAGGTGATGTGGGCGTGCCAGACGTGGTCTACCAAGCGCGGGGGCACAAACGATGTTTGCGGGAATTTGGCGCAGAGGGTGAGGAATTTGCGGTAGAGATCTTCGGCGCGCTCGAGGTCGGCAGCCGGAAGGCCAGTGTCTTTTTCGACATGCTTCATCACTGCGGTGAGGTCGATACGGGCAAGGCGCTCTTCGAAGGAGGTGTCGAAGTAGGCTTTTTGGGCTGTGTCTATCATTTGTGAGAGACTCCTCTGTTGATGTCAATCGTATACGAGAGACATTACAACGAGAGTCTCTCATATACAAGAGACTTTTTGAGGTATCTGGGGATAAAATGTATCTTTTGTGATTTTTCAGCTTATTACGTGGACACCTTAAGGGGTATGCAGGGCAATATGCTGTTGGACAATGCCCCCCAAGGAAGCCCCCAAGGAAGAGAGACCGACCATGCACACACGCTCCAACACACGCGCCTATGCTGATTATGGGAACGCCCACCAAGGCTTGCAAGGCCGGTTGGTGCTGATTTTGGAACACAGCCTGACCGACGCAAGTCGCAATGCGTTGCGCACCTTGATGAAGCGCTTTATGGCGACTCCGGACGTGACGATGATTAGTGGGCTGAGCCGGGCAAGTATGCTCCAGGCCCAGGCGCTGGAAAGCGGCTTTTATTATAATCAGCGGGAGTATTTGCCCCCTGAGCAAGCCTTTACGCTGATGCCCTGGCGCGAGATTTGGGTGGTGGCCGATGGCATGGTGTGGGCACTAAACCCCCACGGCACAGAAGCCTGACGAGGAATTGATTTTATTGCCCTGCCGCTGTGCAGGTGCCTTGTTGCCACTGCGGCAGGTGCTTAGGGTAGCGGCCATGACCACTGCTCGCCAAAAAGCCACCCGCCGGGCCACCGCCCCCGCTGCCCCCACCCAACCCACCACGGCTGAAGCCGAAGGTGCCCCCCTGCTGACCCGTGCCGTGCGCGCGATTGTGCTGTTTTTTGCCGCCACGTTGCCGTTTTATTTTGATTTGGGTGTGCCGGAGGTGAGCGGGGATATTCGGTGGATGGCCACCAGCGCCTTTGCCATGCTGTGTGCCACGCTGTTGCTGGTGCAAGCCGTAGCCCGCCCCCCTGCCCACCTGCCGTTGCGCTGGCCGCCCGTGATGTGGTTTGCGCTGGGACTCGCGATTTGGGCCGCGATTAGCATGCTGGATGCGCTGAACCCGAGCCGGGGGATTATTCTGATTAAGGCCCTGTATGCCCAGATGATATTGATGGTGGTGGTGTATAACATTATGACGCCTGAATTTGGCCGCAAGCTGCTGTGGGCGCTAGTTATACCGCTGCTGGGCACCAGTTTGGTGGGTATTTGGCAGTTTAAGGGCATGAATGATTCCAGTTTTGCGGCCATGATGGACAGCAGCTGGCTGTTTTTTGCCCTGAAGCCGCTGATGTGGGTGCTGGATGGTGTGGCCGGAACGATTGCCGGATGGATGGGCTGGGGCGAGCGCCAGCTTGGGCTGGTGGGCTTGGCGACGAGTTATTATTTACAAAGTGCCGCCCCCGGCAGCACCTTTGCCAACAAAAACCTGGCCGGCAGCTGGACGGCGATGATGCTGCCGATTGCATTGTATTTGCTGATAACCGCCAAGCGCTGGCCCGCGCAGGCCTTTGCCAGCCTGTTGCTGACGCTGGGCAGTGTGTTTTTGGTGTATAGCCGCGCGCGCGCCAGCTGGGTGGCGCTGTTTTGCGGGCTGGTAACATTAGCCGCGCTGCTGGTGCTGGTGCCCGCCTGGCGCAAAGCCATTGCCCGCCACCTGGACTGGAGCCACGGCGTGTGGTTGCTGGTGCCGGTGGTGTGTTTGCTGCGGTGGGGGGGGGATACATCGCCTTTGCAGGGCACCTATGCGGTAGACCGCACGCCCGGCCAGCAGGTGGGCGCGTTGGTGAACAGCAGCTGGAATGAGATTGGCGGGCGGCTGGCCTATAACCTGAACAGTTTGGTGATTACCAAGGATTACCCGCTGAATGGCGTGGGGCTTGGAAATTTTTATACGATATACCCGCCGTATTACAATGAGATAGTGGTTACACCCAGCAACAGTTATAACGTGATGGCGCGGCCGCAGCGCACCCACACCGACCTGATGCAGGCGTTTACGGAAATGGGCCTACCCGGCGGGATACTTTATGCCGGGCTGTTTATAACAGGCATTGCCATGGCGCTGCGCATGGCCGGGCGCCGGGCCGGTGCGATGGGCGGATATTTGATTGGGGCCGGGTTGCTGACGATGATGACCGGGTTGACGGTGTTTTTGGAATACCAAGGCATGCTGGCGCTGCCGGGCCTGTGGCACTATGTGCTGGTGGCGGTGCAGCTTGGGCTGCTGGCCGCCCTGCTGGCCGGAGCCTATGCGAGCTGGCGTGCGGCCCAGAAAGAGACCCACGCCGCCGACGACGTGCAGCTGCTGGGCCTGATGACCGGCATTGGGGTGCTGACGATTTGCATTAATGCGTTGTTTGACTTCCCGATGCAATTGCCCACGGCGCCTGCGGCGTGCCTGATGATGATTGGGATTATTGCCGCGCTGTATATGCGCTATTACCCGCAGGAAGCCACCGCGCCGTTGAAGCGTTGGTTGCCGGACAAACTGAAACTGAACCGTGCGGGATACGCCGGGGCGTTGGTGCTGGTGCTGGTGGCGGGCGTGTGGGCGCTGTGGGATGCGTACCTTTTTAGGCAAAGCAACGTGTTGCTGAAGCAGGGAATGATACGCATTTACAGTGGCATAAACGACGACACCACGATTAAAGTGCTGGAAAAAGCATGGGATATTTACCCCTATGACCAGCGGATACAGGAGCACATTGCGGTGGCCTATGCCAACTATAACGGCCTGATGCCGATGCGGCTGGACACGCGCATTGCCAAGCTGGAATGGGCGCTGGACGGCGACCCCTGGGGCGCTAACCACATGATTAACCTGGCCGGGCAATACTTGCAAAAAGCCGAGCAAAACCGCAGCCTGGGAAACCGGGCGGCGTTTGAAGATTATCTGGCCAAAGCCGAGACTATGTTTGAGCGCCTGAAACAAAATGCCGATTTTAGCCACTACACCTGGGGTGTGGGCGGGGCGCTGCGTAATTTGCAGGGCCAGCCGGAGGAGGCGATGTGGATGTTCCGCCGCGCGCTGGCGATACAGCCGGGGTATCAGCCTGCGGTGGTGGGGTTGCAGGCTGCGGTCTCGGCCGCCAGTGTTAAGCCTGCGGTGGTGCGGGATGGGATGTTGGCGCCACGGTAGGGGGTGTTGATAATTGGCGATTACATATTTGAGTGAGGATGCTTCTTCATTTACAGGAAGTGCTGGGGATGGGTAGGGGTGTTTATGAACTGAAGATGGCTATGGGCTGGAGGGGTGCCGGATTAAAGTTTGGTCATACGTGGGTTCCGGCCTTCGTTCCGGCCTGCGCCGGAATGGCGGGAATGGAGGCAAAGCCTCTTTAAGGGGGCTAAGGCCCCCTTAACCCCCGGTGTCGTGCGGCTTTGTTGGTTTGAGGCCCAGTTAGTGGTGGGTTGTGCTTGTATATTCGAGATCCCGGATACGGGCGGGGGCCTGCGATTTGTTCCAAATCGCACCTCGCCGCGTTCCGGGAAAAGGTGCTAGCTGCGGAGTTCGAGCGTGTAGTGGCGTTGGGCGCGGGCGAAATGGTTGGCCATGGCGGTGAGTGAGGCTTGGTTGAGTTTGCCGCTGTAGAGGGGTTGGTTATCTTCGCGGCCTTCTCCGGGTGCCATGAGGGTAAAGCCGAGGCGGTTCAGCAGGTTCAGGCCATCTTGAGAGTAGCCGGTGGCGTAGGCGGTGTATTCGGGGGTCTCTGGCGTAATGTATTTGGCCAGCATCAGCTGGGTGAAGGCGTGGAGGAGGACTTGCAGGATGCGGCCACGCTCGCTGCCGAAGGGCGTGAAGACGGCGATGCCGCCGAGATAAATGCGGTTGTGGGCCTCTGGGCTGCCGAAGGGGAGGATGTCGTCGGAGACGAAATGACTTTCGGTAATGCGGCCTTGCAGGAAGGCATCGAACGTGGCGGGGCGAAGCAGGAAGAAGTCGGTATAGCCGACGATGTTGTTGGCGCTGTCTTTCGCAATCAGATGGCAGTAGGGGTTTTTGCGGTAGGAGTCGTACACCGTTGTCGCATTGATGGTGCTGTCGTTGAAGGCTTCCCGCGCCAGGTAGATGACGCTGTCGACGTCGCTGGACTCGGCGGGGGTGGTGATGTCATAGCGCGGCGCGGAGGAGAAGAGCATGAGGATTACCTTAACTTAGCCAGTGATTTGCACATGAGTATAGGGCAGTGAGGCGTTGGGCACCAGTGCCACGCTGCGGCCCAGTGCGGCCAGGCAGATGCTTTGGCTGAGGTGTTTTTGGAGGACGTAGATGACATCCGGGTGGGCGGTGATGGTTTGCTGCCGCAAGGCGGGGTTGGCGCCTGCTGGAGTGCGCCAGAGGGTGAGGCCGACGCGGCCTGCGATGTACTCCGGCGTTTTCAGCAGCAGCGAGAGGGAGGGGCCGGAGCGTTCGCGCGTGAGCTCTAATAGCCCATGGCGCGACATGGGGCGGAGTTCGACAAAGCGGTCGTCGGTGACATTGAAGGTGGCGCCGAGATGCTCGGCCACGATGCCCCGGTGGTTTTTGCTTTTGGGGGTGATGAAGTCGACAATCACGCTGCCGCCGAGGTCGAGCAGGCGGCAGAGGCGGGCGACTTCTTCTGCCGCGCGGAGGTTGACGGCCATGGTGGCGTCGGCCTTTTGCATATGGGTGGTGGGGCTGGCGTTGACATCGATGGTGGCTACGGCTGAGGTGAGCTCGATGATGAGGTTGCCTTCTATCCCCTTGCCTTTGAAGGGAAAGGTGGGGCGGGGGCTGACCATGGCGTCGAGGTGGTCATCGAGAAGGTCGGTGAGGGAGGGCAGGCCTTCGTGCGAGCCGTCGAGGTCGAGCTGTTTGACCTGACGCTCCGGCACGTGGCGGGTGACGGCGTCGCGGTGGGCGCCGTTGAGGATCCAGACCGTGACGGGGTTGGAGCCAGCGTCGTGCAGCGCCCGCGTGAGGGCTGATGGCGGCGGGGAGATGATGCTGGGGCATGGGGTATCGGCCGAGGGTGGTTTGATGGCCGTGCGGGCATCCAGCCGGGGGCCTTTCTCGTAAAACCCGCCACGGGTGATGCGGGCGACTATCCCCTGCCCTTCGGTCAGTTTGGTGCCTTCTGGCAGGGTGTTGAACGGGAGGAGCGCGTCGTTGAGGTCGCCGACACTTACAAATGCGGCGCCCAGGCTGGGGACGACCTGGCGGACGCGGCCGTAGACAAGTGCGCCTTCGATATGGCGGCGGGTGCATTCGTCGTAGCGGAGAGTGAGGAGGCGCGCGTGGTCGTCGAAGAGGGCGCAGCGGGTGTGCCAGGGGGTTGATTCGTAGAGGATATGATACGTCATTGGGGTTGGGCCTCTGATTTACGGGACGTGCCGGGGGTTGGGTCTTTTGAGTCTCTGCTTATGCGACGAGATCCCGGATACGGTCGGGGGCCCGCGATTTGTTCCAAATCGCACCCCGCCGCGTTCCGGGAAACGGTGCTCTTTTTCATGCAATTTTGAACGGTTTTGGGGTGAGGCCTGCGCGGGCGAGGAGGCGGGTGGTTTCGTACAAAGGGAGGCCCATGATACCGCTTATGCTTCCGTGGGTGGTTTGCAACCACGGCTCCATAAGTTCAATATGAATTGAACCTGAAAATTCACGCCATTTCGTTGCCGCCAAAAATACTTCAATTTCGGCTTGAGAGAAGCGTTTAAACTTAACCCAGCTAACGGAAACCTTATGATGGGATTTGCCAGTTGCGTCTACTACAACGACGACTGTGGGTATGCTAATTCGGCGTCCGGAATGAAGTTTAAGCATAGTTAATGCTTCTTCATAACTTTCTGGTTTTTGGAGGATGCGGCGGCCGACGATGACGGGGGTGTCGGCAGCCAGCACCACGCTGCCGGGGTTTTGCGTGCTGACGGCTTGGGCTTTGGCCAGGGCGATGCGTTTGACGTAGGCTAGTGGCGCTTCGTGCTTGAGGGGTGTTTCATCGACATGGGCGGGTTGGACGGTGAAGGGGATGCCGAGTTTTTCCAGCAGCGCTTTGCGGGTGGTGGACTGGCTGGCGAGGATGAGGGGCGGGTGGGACATGCGCCGTTATTGATCCATTTGGAACTGTTTGGCAAGTTTGAGCCCCTGCCCGGCGTAGTTGGAGCCGATGCCTGCGCCGTAGGTGGTTTGGGGCGGCTGGAGGAGTTTTTCGTAGATGAAGCGGCCGATGGGCTGGCCGTGTTCTAATACACAGGGGACGTCGTGGGCGCGGACTTCTAATACCGCCGTGGTGCCGTTGTCTGGCGAGCCTGCGGCGACATAGCCAAAGCCGGGGTCGAAGAAGCCGGCGTAGTGGACGCGGATTTCGCCGACGCGGGTGTCGTACGCCACAAGCTCGGCCGCGTGGGTGGGGGGGACGCAGATGCCCTCGGATGACGCGAAGATGTAGAATTCCTCTGGGTACAAAATAAGCGGTTTGGAGTTGGTGCGGGTGATGGGTTCCCAGAAGTGGCTCCAGGGGTAGCTGCCGATGCGCGCGAGGTCTATCGGTTGAGTGTGGTGTTTGGCGCGGTAGCCCACCACCGGGTTGTGGCCCGTGCTGTTTTTCTGTTCGCCGTGCAGGTCGATGCTTATCCAGAGGCCCTGGTTCATCAACTCCTCCTTACTGCCACCTTGCTGGCGGAGGAGTGGGACTTGCTTGTGGAGTTCGGTGAGGTCGGCATCGGAGACGCGGACATCGCCCTGGCGGAGGCGGAGCTGGTTGAGGCGGTCTCCGGCGCGGAGGATGATGGGGAAGGTTAAGGGCGAGATTTCCAGGAACAGCGGGCCGCTGTAGCCGGGGGTGATGGTGTCGTAGACCGTGGCGTGGTCGGTGATGAGGCGCACGAAAATATCGAGCCTGCCCGTGCTGCTTTTGGGGCTCGCGGTGCCTTCGGTTTGGGGGGGGAGGTTCAGGCTTTCTTGCAGGGGGACGAGGTAGACGGCGCCGCGCTCGAACAGTTGGGGTTGGGTGAGATCGAGCTCGGTCATGGTGAGGCTGGGCAGGCAGTCGCTCACCTTGCGGCCCTTGCCGGGGAGGAAGCCTGCCTGGATGCGGTAGGCGACGGTGCCGAGGCGGAGGTCGGCACTGGCGGGCTGGATTTGGCCCTGCGCCAGCGGGGTAGCGCTGGTGAACGCGCCGGTGGTGTGGAGGTGGTGGAAGTCGGAGTCGGTTAAGACGCCCTGATGCAGGGCGGCGACGGGAACAAGCGAAGCAGGGTGTGACATAACCTGTTATAGCAGGGGTTGCGCGCGGGGTGAAGGGGATGTATGCATACAATGCGTTTTCTTCTAGCAGGAGGCTACTTTGAAGAACGAACCTCGTCTTTTCACCCCGGAAAGCAGTTATGCGGTTATCCGGGTCATGTTTCAGGCTGTTGGGCTGGATATCAAGTCTCGCGTCATTGAACCGGGTGAGCATATTTGTTGCCTTCATGAGCATGTGAATCTCACTGTCGGGCGACCGTCGAAAGAGGAGAATCCTTTCCTTCTTTTCCATACGAAGAACGAGAATAACTACCTTCTCATCCTCATGTTTGATGACGCTGATACTATTCTTCATATCTGTCAGCGCGAGAAGCGGGCTACGGGCACGCTGGCTTCTGACCTCTCGATGTTCAATGCAATGGCGCTTTATTTGCAGATGCGGCAGAGCGCCAACGCTTATATTCAGAACACGATGCGGGTTTTTACCCAGGAGGAGGCTTTAGCCGCGATTTGCTCGCGATAGACGGATATTAGTACGATTACGTGCCGTTGGGCGCGATACCGGCCCTGCGAGGGGCCGGTTATTTATTGGGCTTGAGGGCTTTGGGGGTTTTGAGGGGGCCTTTGGCGGCGTATTTTGTAGCGGATTTGTGGCGGGCGGCGGCGATTTTGGCGGTGAGGTTGGGTTGGAGGGGATTCAGCTCGACTGGGGCAGCTTGCGCCTTGGTGTGGGTGGTGCGGGTGGCGGGGGTGGCAGCGCGTTGGGCGGCGGCTTTGACGAGGGCCCAGGTGGCGGCTTGGGCGGCGGGGGTTTGGGAGGCGTTTGGCAGTTGTTCGGTGAGTTTATGCTCGGCGGGTGCGGGGTGTAAACTAATGCATTGGGTGGGGCAGACGGGGACGCAGAGGTTGCAGCCGGTGCAGAGGTCATTCAGCACGGTATGAAGCTGCTTGGGTGCGCCGACGATGGCGGCGGTGGGGCATTTTTGCAGGCAGAGGGTGCAGCCGATGCAGTCGGCTTCTGTAACAAAAGCGATTTGGGGTGGGAGTGGGGGTTGGGCGGGCGGTTGGTAAGGTTGGTTGAGGGCTTGAGCCAAGGCCTGGGCCACGCGTGCTCCGCCCGGGCGGCAGAGAGTGGTGGGGGCGCCTTGGGTAAGGGCTTGGGCGTAGGCGTTGCAGGAGGGGTAGCCGCATTGGGTGCACTGGGTGCCTGCGAGGTGGGATTGCGGCGAAATCATGTGGTTTGCTAACATGAAAATGCAGGGCTGGACAGGTAGAAAACGTATTTTAAAACCTTGGATATGAGACGCATTTACAGGAAATGCCGTGGATGGTTAGGGGTGGTGCCTGGTGGGAGGTTTGCGCCAAGGCACGGTGGTTCCCTCTTCTCTCTGGCATTCCGTAGTGAGCGGTGGGGGGTGGGTTAGGTTTGGGTTTTTGTGCTTGTATTTTCCAGATCCCGGATACGGGCGGGGGCCCGCGATTTGTTCCAAATCGCACCCCGCCGCGTTCCGGGAAACGGTGCAAGAGAGGGATTTTTTGCTTTTTACGAAGAGAGGACGGAGCCGGCGGGGGCGGCGTCGGCCAGGGCTTTGCGGGTGCGGGCCAGTATGTCTGTCGCTTCGTCGTCTTGCCCGAACACCGTGAGGCCGTGCACCACCATGCAGTGCAGGCTGCGCCCACCGACCACGCAGGGGGTGCTGGCGGCGATGGCGCAGATTTCTTCGGCCCGCTGGGTGGCGTTTTCGACCGCGCGGAGCTCGTTCAGGATAATCGCGAATTCTCCGAAGTGGGGGTGGGCGGCGATGTCGGTCGGGCGGATGTTCTGGCGGATGAGGCTGGCCATGTGGCGGAGGATGGCGTCGGTGGCGGCTTCTCCGAGCTGGTTGGAGAGGTTGGTGAAGTCGACTATCCGCAGCAGAATGAGGCCATGGCGGCGGCCATAGCGGCGGGCGGTGGCGAGGGAGCGCTCGAGCTCGGCCCCCAGAGTACGGTGGTTGGCGAGGCTGGTGAGGGGGTCGGCGCCGGAGTCTCTCTGCAGCGCGTTGATGAGCTGGGCTTGGTCTTCGAACATGCGTTGCAGTTCTTGGTAGTCTGACAGGAGAGTGTCGTAGTCGGATGCCGGTTCGCGGCCGGATTCCATATCCGCTTCGCGGCGGCGCATCATGTTCTGGAGGGAGTCTTTGAGTTTGGCCATGAGTTTAGTATTGGCTGAAACTTGCCGATTGACAAGGTTTATGGCTCGTAAGGTAAAGACGTGCCTGGTGCACTTATATCTGGAATTTATTCGTGCCTGTATATTCGAGATCCCGGGTCGGGGTGGGGGCCCCAAATGTGTTCCACATTTGACCCCACCGCCGCCCGGGAAACCGTGCGAAAATGCCCCCTGCCCTGCTTAGCGTTGGAGGGATTTGAGGGCTTGCTTGAGGCGGTACATGCGGGCGTCGGCGAGCTCGATCAGCGCGGGAAGCGAGGGGGCTTCTTCTAACGTGGCGATGCCGACGCTGATGTGGGCGATGAGGCTGGAGCCCTCGTAATTAACCGGGCTGGCCTGCAACGCACGGCGCAGGCGGCGCGCCATGACAAGCGCCTGGCTGAGGCCCGCGCCGGAGAGAAACACCATGAATTCGTCTCCGCCCAGGCGGCAGAGGTGGTCGGTTTGGCGGGTGGAAGCCCGCAGCGCGGCGGCAACGTGGGCCAGCAGGGTGTCTCCGGCAGCGTGGCCGAAGGTGTCGTTGATCTGTTTGAAGCCGTTGAGGTCGAACATCATGAGCGCGCCCATGTGGCCGTGGCGGTGATAGGCCGCCAGGGCGTGGGTGAGTGCGGATTCCATACCCCGGCGGTTGAGCAGGCCGGTGAGGCTGTCGTGGTTGGCTTTCTCGGTCAGGTTCTCGATGATGGCGGCCTGGCGGGAGAGGCGGTCTTCTAATGTGGTGATGTTGGTGCGCAGCTGCGTGAGCTCGGTGGGGGCGGGCACAAAGCTGAACGTGGGGGTGCCGTGGGCGGCGGGCCAGCGCTTGGTGGTGGTGTGGGGCTTCATGGCATGTCTCCTTCTGCGAGGATATATGCATACTGTATGCCAAATTGATTGGCAAGGCGGAAAAGGTAGGGTTTTGGGCGTTCGGCTTTAGGGTTTGGGGTTAGGGTTGGGTTTGAGGCAGGCCAGGGCGGCTTGGGCAGCGAGTGTGGCGGGGGGTTGGGGGGTGTGCATAAGGCTGCCGAGGCTGGAGAGCGCCTTGAGCTGCGCGCTGCGGGCGGGGCTGGCGGTGAGCAGTGGCGTGAGGGCTTGTTGCAATGCTGAGGGGGTGACGGCGTGCTGGATAAGCTCTGGGTACACAACAGGCCGCCCGGCGTAGTGGAGGATGAGGTTGGGCAGGCTGATAAACGGCACTTTGACCAGGCGCTTGGCGATTTGGAAGGTGAGTGCGTTCATGCGGTAGGTGACTAAAGCGGGGATGCCGAGGAGTGCGAGCTCCAGATTGTTCGTGCCGGATTTGGTGAGGGCGGCGGTGGCGGTGGCCAAGTGAGTGAAGCGGGCTTCGCCGTAAACTGGGGTTATGGCGTCGGCGTCGGTCCAGTCCGCCAGGGTGCGGCAGGTGTTTAGAGCTTTTTCCGACGGCAGGGCCAGCACGGCGGTAAGGCCGGGGGCGGTTTGGCGGAGCTGGCGGTAGGTTTGCAGGAAGATGGGCCAGTGGCGCTTGAGTTCTCCGCTGCGGGAGCCAGGCAACAGCGCCAAAACGGGTGCGGGAGATGGGATTTGCGGCTGCGGCTGGATGTGCGGCGCCAGTGTGGTGACGGCGGGGTGGCCGACGTAGGTGCTTTTCAGGCCAAATTTTTGGAAAAAGGCTTTCTCGAAGGGGAGAATGGTTAATAAATGGCTGTAGGCTTGGCCGAGCTTGGCCGCCCTGCCCTGCCGCCAGGCCCACACTTTGGGGGCGACATAATGCACATGGGGGATGCCCAAATGGTGGGTGCGGGTGGCGAGGCGGATGGCGAAGTCTTGGCTATCGATGGTAATTATGAGGTCGGGTTTGGCGGTTTGGGCAAGCTGGGCAAGGGTTTTGAGGTGGCGCAGCGCGCGGGGGATGGCAGGGATGACCTCGAACAGGCCCATGACGGAGAGGTCGGACATCGGGAAGACAGGGGCGAGGCCTTGGGCGGTCATGCTGTCTCCGCCCACGCCGATGAAGCGGGTTTGCGGCTGCTGAGCCCGAATGGCGGCCATGAGGGCGCCGCCGAGGCGGTCTCCGGAGGGTTCTCCGGCAAGGATGAGGATGGTGGGGGCGGTAGGGGTTATGGTAGGGGCAGCCATGAGGTTACTCCGACACCACAAACAGGTTGTGGGCGTTGGCGTGGGCGAGAGTTTCGCTCTGGTTGAGGAACAGCGTGCGGCCGGGCTGGATGCAGAGGCCACGGTAGTGGTGCTGAGCCAGAAGCTGGACGGTTTGCAAGCCGACGGTGGGGAGGTCTGCGAGGTCGGTTTGCATGTCCTTCGCGCGTTTGACGAGGATGCCGCCTTTACCTTGCGCACCGCCATCGCGCAGGGTCGCGCAGCGCTCGATTAAGGTGTCGGTGCCTTCCACCGCTTCGACCCCCAAAATGGCGCCGTTGTGGACGATGCAGGCCTGGCCGATGTCGAGGTCTCCTATAACTGCCAAGGTGCTGCGGGCCAGGGCGATGTCTTCTTGCTCTTCGGCATTCGGTTTGGCTTTGGTGAG
Organism: Proteobacteria bacterium UBA6156; assembly: GCA_002422365.1. Taxonomy (GTDB): domain Bacteria; phylum Pseudomonadota; class Alphaproteobacteria; order UBA2136; family UBA6156; genus UBA6156. The sequence goes on along the minus strand of DIUO01000010.1, from coordinate 3,724 downwards.
GATGCCTTTGGGGGCGAGCAGGTTGGGGGCGAGGTCTTGGATGGTGACCAGGTTAAAGCCTTCTTCTTGCAGGAAGTCGGTCACCACGCGCAGCAGGGCGTCGTCGTGTTTGATGACGGCGCGGGCGAGGAGTTTGAGGCCGGTGGCGTCCGGCTTTAAGCTGAGAATGGAGGGCTTGTGCAGGTGCCCGGCCAGGGCGACGTGGCTGACCTTGTGGGCCTTGAGGTGCGCGAGAATATGGCCGATTTGGCCCAGCGGAAACTGGGTGATGCTGGCGACGGCTGGCAGCGCCTTGGGCTGCGGCTGGCCCGCGAAGGTGACCACATGCACCGCCCAGCCGTTGCCGAGCGCCACTTGGGCGATGGTGGTGGGGAGCGGGTCTCCTCCGGCGAGGATGGCGAGGGTTGTCATGGGGAGAATTTAGCAGATTTCGTAAATACGAGTGACATTTTTTAGGTTTTTAAGAATTTTACTTCGATTTACAGGAAGTGCTTGCCTACGGTAGGGGTTGCGCCGGCACGGTGGTTTCCTCCAAAAATGCGATTTTTGGGGAAACCATCCGGCTGGCGCGGTGCTTCCCTCTTCTCTCTGGCATTCCGTATTTAAAGCTTTACTCAAGCCTCATGCTTACATCTCTTTTGGTTTATTCGTCGTCTTCGTAGGCGGTGACGCCGCGGTGGGTGGTGAGGACGAAGGTGGCGAGGGCTTTGACTTCGGCGATTTTGCTGCGGCGTTTGAGTTTTTCGGCGCGCTCGGTGAGGGGCATGTCTTCGTTTTCCGGCGATTCGTCGAAGAGGAAGTCGTAGGCGGTGTCGAGCTCGCGGATCAGGGATTTGTCGAACCCGCGGCGGCGCAGGCCGACCAGATTGAGGCCCTTGAGGGTGGCGCGGCGGCCGGAGACGGAGGCGAAGGGCGGCACGTCGTGGTCGACCGCCGTGTGGCCGCCGATGATGGCGTGGGTGCCAACACGCACGTTTTGGTGAATGCCGGAGAGGCCGCCGATGATGACGTTATCGGCAATTTCGACATGGCCCGCCAGCTGTGCATAGTTGGCGAGGATGACGTGGCTGCCCACGATGCAATCGTGCGCCACATGGCTGCCCGCCATGAAGAGATTGTGGCTGCCGACCCTGGTTGTGCCTTTGTCGGCCCCGGTGCCGATGTGCATGGTGACGCCTTCGCGGATATCGTTGGAGTCGCCAATCGTCAGCGTGGCGTTTTCGCCTTTGTATTTGCGGTCGGGTGACGGGTGGCCCAAGGATGCGAAGGGATAGATGATGTTGTTTTTACCCAGCGTGGTGTGGCCGGTGACGACCACATGGCTGACCAGCCGCGTGCCCGCGCCGATGTGCACGTTGGCGCCGACGGTGCAGAACGGGCCGATGGCGACGTCTTTACCCAGCTTGGCGCCGGGTTCTAGGAATGCTGTGGGGTGGATGGACATGGGGGGGGGACTGGCTTTTGGGGGTTATTTATGGATGAGCTTGGCGGAGAACGACGCCTGGGCCGCCAGTTTGCCGTTAACGGTTGCTTTACCTGCAAACACATAAATGCCGAGTTTATCGCGGATTTTTTCGGCCTCGATCATCAAGGTATCGCCGGGCCTGACCGGTGCGGCAAGTTTGACATTGGTGATGCCCGTGAAGACGTAGTAGCCGTTGGTGACATCGATTTGCTCGCTGATGCTGGTGAGAATAGCGGCGGCTTGGGCAATAGCTTCGACAGTCAGCATTCCTGGTAGGTAAGGGTCTCCGGGGAAGTGGCCTTCGAAGTAAATATCGTTTTCAGGGAAAAAGCGTTTGGCTTTGATCCATTTATGGGCTTCCCAGGCCGTCACTTCATCGACCAGCAGGATGGGTTCGCGGTGGGGGATGAGTTTTTTGATTTCGGTTTTGGTGAGGGTTTGCTTCATGCGTTGTTGTCCTCCACTTTTTCGGCTTCCTTATCGGCAGCGTTGCCTTTCACCATTTTGGTGAGGCGCGCGAGGGTGGCCACGCTGCGGCGCCACTGCTTGATGGGCACGGCGGGGATGCCTGCGAGGACTTCGCCCTCGGTGGTGATGGACTTGGTGACGGCGGAGCAGGCGGCGACCATGACTTTGTCGGCCATGGTGGTGTGGCCCGAGATGCCCACCTGCCCGCCGATGACCGTGAATGCGCCCAAACTGGCGCTGCCCGCAACACCGACTTGTGCCACCACACGGCTGCCGTGTCCGATTTTCACGTTGTGCGCGATTTGGACTTGGTTGTCGATTTTGACCATATCGTGAATGACGGTGTTGCCGAGGGCGCCGCAGTCGATTGTGGTGTTGGCGCCGATTTCGACATCGTTGCCGATTTCGACCTGCCCGATTTGCGGGACTTTGATGAGCTCTACTCCCTTAGGCCCGGTGGCCATGGCGAAACCGAAACCATCTTGCCCCACGCGCACGCCTGGGTGGAGGATGCAATTGTGGCCGATGCTGCACTTTTGCAGGGTGACGTGGGCAGCGATGCGGGTGCCTTCTCCGACCCGAACCCCCTGCCCCACCACGGTGTGGGCGCCGATGTGGACGTGGGGGCCGATGTCGGCTCCGGCATAGATTACCGCGTAGGGCTCGACCCTGGCGGTGGGGTGCACCTTGGCGCTGGCGGAGACGACGGCGAATTGGGAAATGCCGCCTTCGGGCTCCGGAGTGGGGTACATAAGTTGGAGGGCGCGCGCGAAGGCAGCGTAGGGTTGGGGCGTGAGGAGCGGGAGGACGCCTTCCGGGAGGGTTTTAGCGTCGCGCTCCCGCACCAGCACGGCGGCGGCCTGGGTGGTGCGGGCGCCGTGTTTGTATTGCTGGTTGTCGAAGAAGCTGAGGTCGGTTTTGCCCGCTTCGTGCAGGGTTTTGACGGCGGTGAGTTCGAGGTTTTCTTTCCCCGCCGGTGTGGCGATGCCGAGGTGCTGGCAGAGGGTGTGGAGGGTGATGGACATGAGGAGAAATTAGCAGACATAGGAGAAAAGGAGAATGAAAAAAGGGGCCGGGGCCCCTTTCCTGCTGCGATGAGCGTTATTTATCCAGCGTTTTGTTGGCGCGGGAGAGGACTTCGGTGCTGATATCGGCAACCCCGGCACTGGTGTAGAAGGTGACGGCCTTGGGCAGGACGACATCGTAGCCTTTTTCCTTCGCGATGCCTTCGACCGCCGTGCGGACGGCATCGGCAATTTGCTTGCGCAGCTTCATGTTCTGCTCGTCGAGGTCGTTCTGGATTTTCTGGGCTTGCTCGCGGAAGGTGTTGAGCTCCTTCGCGAAATCGGCTTGGGCTTGCTGGAATTTATCGGCAGCCATGACGCTTTGCTGGCCGCGCAGTTTTTCCTGCTTTTCGATCAGCGGTTTTTCCAGAGCGTCGATACGCGCCTGGGCGGCGTTGCGCTTGCCGGTGAGCTCGGTTACCGCGCGTTTGGCGGCGTTGGTGCCGTTGATGACCTGTTGGGCATCGAACACCGCGACATTGGCCGGTGCGGCGTTGGCGCCGAACGCGGCGCCCACGGCCAGCACCATGGCCATGAGGCCGGTTTTGAGTGTGGTGATTGGTTTCATTGGTTTCTCCCCCTTAATATTCAACCATGAGTTTTGTGTTTAACTTGTTAAGCTAACCTTTTGTTTAGAAGCGTGTACCGACAGAGAAGCTAAAGATCTGGTCGCGGTCTTCGCTGGATTTGACCAGCGGGATGCCGAGCTCCAGCCGCAGCGGGCCGA
>DIUO01000040.1 GCA_002422365.1 Proteobacteria bacterium UBA6156 | reverse complement strand
TTTGGAACAGGAGCTTCGTGAGATGGCGTGGAGGGGGATACGGCAGGTGCTTCGTGAGAGGGTGGGGGTGTATTTTGTGAAAAAGGCTTGCGGTGGGGGGGGATATGGGGTATTTGCCCATTCAGATTGCTGCCCTGCGGGGTGGCCGCGTATGCCTCTGGCGGTGGGAATTTTGAGTAAATTCCGTAAATTATCCGTGCATGCCTATGATGAGACAAGGAGTGACCACCATGGATATTATCGCCCAACTGAACAAAGAAACCATTGAAGCCCGTGGCGCGGGCATACCCGACTTTGCCGCCGGCGACACCCTGCGCGTGCACGTGAAGGTGAAAGAAGGCGACAAGAGCCGCGTGCAGGTGTTTGAAGGCCTGTGCATTGCCCGCCACAACAAGAGCGTGGGCAGCAGCTTTACGGTGCGTAAAATCAGCTTTGGCGAAGGTGTGGAGCGTGTGTTCCCGCTGTTCAGCCCAGTGCTGGACAAGATTGAAGTGGTGCGCCGCGGTGAAGTGCGCCGTGCCAAACTGTATTACCTGCGCGGCTTGACCGGCAAAGCCGCCCGCATTGCCGAAAAAGCCCGCAAGCTGGTGCCCAGCAGCGGTGCCGCCGAAAATGCCACCACCGAAGCCCCTGCGGCCGAGCCGGTGGCCGAAGGCGAAACCGCCAACGCCTAAGCTAGGCTTTAAGCCCTTGGGGCTTTGGGAAAAGGTGGCGGTTGCCGCCTTTTTTTGATGCTTCGGCCCGTTAAAGGGGGTGGGTTTTGGGGCATGAAAGGCGTATAATAACCTTATGAGGGGAACCCAACCGCACATGACCGTACACGTTTGCGGCTTGCCGCAGGCCGTGGCCATTATGGATTTGGCCATGGCGGGCGTGCGCGTGGAGATGGATGAGGCGCCCTTTGACTGGCTGGGCCGCCCCGCTGCGGCTGCGGCAGCTGCGGCGGTGGCAGCGCCGGTGGCGGAGGAGGCGAAGAGGGTGTTTCCGCCCTTGAGCCTGGAGCGTAAGGAGGCGGTTACAGCGCGGGTGGTTGCGCCGATGCTTGTACCTGTTGGGGTAGCCGATGTGCCGGGCCAGGTGTGGACGTATGCCACCGAGGCCGCCGCCGCTGCGAATGTGTTGCTGGTGGTGGAAGGGGCGCAGCCCGATGCACGCAGCCAACAGCTTGCCAAAGCCCTGCTGGCGGCGGCGGGACTGCCCGACGCCGTGCCCGGCTGGGTAGGCTATGAAGGGCGTGTGACCGCCGATGCCTTGCGCGCCGAGGTGATAGCGGCCAAGGCCGCCCCCATACTGGTGATGGGGCAGGGCCCGCTGGGGCTGCTGCTGGGGCGCAGCCTGGGCGTGGAAGGCTGGCACGCCGCCGGAGGGGATGACACCCTGGGGCTGGAGGGTGCGGTGGGCGTGACCTACCCGCTGGAGTTGCTGCTGAAGCAGCCGTTGTTCAAGCGCTTGGCGTGGCAGCATGTGCGGGCGTGGCGCGCGCGATTTATGACCATAAACACGAAGAACACAAACACGGGGGTGGATGCGTAATGTTACGGTGGAGTTTATTAGTGGGGTTGCTGGTGGTGCCGGTGGGTTATGCCGACATGCGCGGCGGCGAGGAAGCTCCGGGCAGCCTTGCGGCGATTGAGCCTGCGGCGGGGGTTGATGAGGAGCCGAATTTGCTGGACCAACGGGCCGAACAGCTGAAAGAGGCGGTGCGGGACGAAGTAAGCGGCAAGCCTTTGGAGAAGCCTGCGGGGCCGAGTGTATCGGCCAACGGCATGAAAGTGCTGAGCAACAGCGATGCCAAGGCCTATAAAGAGGCGTTTGCGCGGGCGAAACGCGGCGAATTTGCCAACCTGCAGGCCAGCGACAACCTGCTGCTGGGCGAGCTGCGCGGAACGTATGTGTTGAACAAACGGAACGCGAGCTTTGATGAGCTGAACGGGTGGTTGAAGGAGTATCGGCATTTGCCGCAGGCAGGTGCGGTGTATGAAGCGGCGCTGGCCAAGCGCGCCAAGCCCAAACAGGAATGCAGCACCAAGCCGGTAACCCGCAAAGTGAAGGATAAGAAGACCGGCAAGATGGTCAGCAAGACCGTGAACAAGCGTAGCTGCCGCACCACCGGGAGCTATGGCCCGATGCCGGTGCAAACTCTGGTGATGGAACAGCGCGAGGCGCGGCGTGTGGCCCAAACGGCGGCGCGTGAGAACGACATGGCGCAAATGAGTGCCGCCGGGCGCGCGGCACTGGGCCAAAGCTGGAAACTGCGCGGCCAGAAGAATTATAAAGCCGCCACCGACACCATGCTGAAGAGCGGTGTGCGTGCCGCCGTGGGAGATGACAAATGGCAGGCGGAGTTGGTGCGGATTGCGGATTTTTATCATGGCCAGGGGGCCTGGGCCGAAATGGTGCGCGCGGCCGAGCCCGCCACCCGTGCCCAGGGGCCGCTGCGTGACGATGCCCGCTGGTTGGCAGGATATGGCCACTATGTGCGCGGCAACAAAACCGCTGCGGCAGGCCATTGGCAAGACTTGGTGCGTGAGGAGCCTGCGGGGAGTACTCACCATGCCCGTGCCGCCTGGTGGGGAGCCCGCGCGCTGACCGAGCTTGGGCAAACCACCAAGGCACGTGCCTTGCTGGAAGCCGGAGCCAAAGACAGGCTGAGCTTTTATGGCCAGCTGAATGCCGCCAAGTTGGGCCGGAATGGCAAGCTGGATTGGGATGTGCCGTTAGTGGATGCCAAAGGTTTTGACCAGCTGAAACGCGTGGAAAGTGCAAGGCGCGGGCTGGCGCTGGCGCAGATAGGCGAAGTGGACATGGCCCAGCGCCAGTTGCGTGTGGCNNGGCAAGCAGCTGAAGGAAGAAGGGCATGTGCTGCCGGGGGCGTTGTTCCCGCTGGCAGGCGACTGGACGCCCACCGGCGGCTGGACCTTTGACCGCGCGCTGATGCTGGGGATTATGCGGCAGGAAAGTGCCTTCAACCCCGGGATTGGCAGCCGTGTGGGGGCCCAAGGGCTGATGCAGCTGATGCCCGCCACCGCGAAATATATTGCTCGCCTGAGCGGCCATAGCCAGCCTAAGCCCGACGACCTGCACAACCCGGCGGTGAACTTGAAGCTGGCGCAGGCGTATTTGCATTATCTGAACGGGAAGCTGGATGATAATTTGATGCTGGTGGTGGCCTCTTATAACGGCGGGATTGGCAACGTGCGGCGCTGGTTGAACAACGGCACCACCCCTAATGATGACCCGATGCTGTGGCTGGAAAACATACCTTTTGATGAAACCCGCGATTATGTGGAGAAGGTGTTTGCCAATTACTGGCTTTACCAACAGCGCATGAACCAGACGCCCTGGAGCCTGGCGGCGCTGGCGGAAGGCCAATGGCCGTTGCAGTATAACGGTAACCGCCGCACAGCCCTGAAATAAGCGGAATTACGCGCGGTGGAACGGCAGCGCTAATTGTGCGCGGCGCCGCGCTGTGGGATGGTGAGACATGAGTTTGGCTGTAGGTTTGGATGACGCCTTTGCGCGGGCCTTTGGCCCGGATGTAGCCGTGGCCGGTGTGGACGAAGTGGGCCGCGGGCCCCTGGCCGGGCCGGTGGTGGCCGCTGCCGTTGTGGTGCCGCCTGCGGTGCGCGATGCCCTGCTGCGTGTGGCGGGCGACAGCAAAGTGCTGAGTGCGAAAAAACGGGCGCTAGTGGAGGTGCTGGTGCGTGAGGGGTGCCTGGTGGGGGTGGGTGAGGCCAGTGTGGCGGAAATTGATGATGTGAATATTCGGAATGCGACGTTTTTAGCCATGCGCCGGGCGCTGGAACAGGTGCCGCACGGCGCGGTGGTGGTGGACGGCAATGCGCGCATACCGGGGCTGAGCGTGCCGCAGGAATGTGTGGTGGGGGGTGACCGGCGGGAGTTGGCGGTGGCCTGTGCGAGTGTGGTGGCGAAGGAGTATCGGGATGCGCTGATGCGGCGGCTGGGGGAGGAATACCCGGCCTATGGCTGGGCCCAAAACGCCGGGTATGGCACCGCCGGGCACTTGGCGGCGTTGCAGGCGGTGGGGGTGTGTGTGCATCATCGGCGCAGTTTTGCCCCGGTGAAAGATATGCTAGAGCTAATGCCCAAGAACGAGAGCCATAACGATGCCCAAGCAGCCTGAAACCCTGTTGCTGAACGCCATGCACACCAGTGGGGGTGGGGGTTTGACGTATCTGAAGGGTGTGTTGCCGGAGCTGGCGCGGGATGAGCGCTTTAAATGGGTGCTGCTGGCGCCTGCGGCGGCGCTTGAAGGCGGCTGGGTGCCTGCGAATGTGCAGGTGAACGTGGCGCCGGAGATGGGGTTTGTGCAGGGGCACCTGTGGGAGCAGTTGGTGCTGCCGTGGTTGGCGCTGCGCTGGGGGGCGCGGACGATACTGTGCAATGCCAATTATGCGCCGTTGCTGGCATGGCGGAGTGTGCTGATAGTGCATACCACGCCGCGCGCCGCCGGATACGCGCTGAGCGGCGGAATGCGCGTGTATTGGGCGGCGTTGAAGGTGCTAACGCGTTTGAGCCTGTGGAATGCGCCTGTGGCCTTTAGCGTGGCCCACCACGTGATTGCCGACTATGTGGGCCCGCGCAGTGCGCGCAAGGTGAGGGTGGCGCCGCCGGCGATTGCCACTGTGGTGCCTGCAACCCCCGGTGCGCGCGACGGTAACCTGGTGGTGGCGATTGGGGATTTATATGCCCAGAAAGACTACCCGCTGCTGGTACGGGCCTTTGCCAAGCTGCTGGAGCAGCGGCCGCACACCCGCCTGATGCTGGTGGGGCGGCCCGTGGATGCGCGGGTGCGGGATGAGCTGCTAGGGTTGATAAGGGAGCTGAAGCTGAGCCACGCGGTAACCCTGACCGGCGGTATGCCCCATGCTCAGCTTATGGGTGTGCTGGCGCGTGCGGCGGTGTTTGTGAACACCAGCAAAGCCGAATGTTTTAATATACCCGTGCTGGAAGCGATGGCGCAGGGCGTGCCCTGTGTGCTGCCGGATGCGGATTTTCAGTTTGAAGTGGCCGACAGCGCGGGCGTGTATGTGCCGGTGGACAAAGGCGGTGATGTGGCGGCGGCGTTTGCGGTGGCGATGTTCGGTGTGCTGGAAAACCCGCTGGTGGCCGAAGCGCTGCGCACCAAGGGGCTGGCGAGGGCCAAGCTGTTTACGTGGCAGGCCACCGCCCAGGTGATTGCCGAAGGGCTTGCGAGTAAAGGATAGCGACATGGCGAAGATTTTGGTGACGGGTGGGGCAGGGTTTATTGGCAGCCATGTGGTGCGCGGCCTGATAGTCGATGGCCACCAGGTGGTGGTGCTGGATGATTTGAGTGTGGGGACGCGGCAGGCTATTCCGCATGGCAACGCGATTGATGTAGTGAAAGGCGATGTGAGCCACCAGCCCACGGTGGAGGGGGCCTTGAAAGGTTGCGACCACGTGGTGCACTTGGCCGCGCATGTGAGCCTGGCGCAAGGGCTGGAGAACCCCGAGCGGGTGTTTGCGGTGAATGTGACCGGGTTGCTGAACGTGCTGGAGTGCGCGCGCAAGGCCAAGTTTGCCGGGAGGATTGTTTATGCCAGCAGTGCGGCGGTGTATGGCGCCCACAGCGGAGGTGCAGTGACCGAAGATGACGGCACCACCTTGCCGCTGAGCCACCCCTATGCCGCCAGCAAGCGCGCGGCGGAGGTGCTGGCGCGGGTGTATAAGGAGGCTTATGGCCTGCAGACGCTGGGGTTGCGGATTTTTAATGCCTATGGCCCCGGGCAAGATGAAAGCAGTGCCTACAGCGGCCTGCTGAGCAAGGTGATTGACAGTGTGCAGAACGGCACGCTGCTGACGATTTATGGCGACGGCAGCCAGACGCGGGATTTTGTGGCGGTGCAGGACGTGGCGACGGTGATACGCGCGCTGGTGAAGGCCCCCGCGACTGTAGCGCTGCCGTGGGTGATGAACGTGGGCAGCGGGCAGGCGGTGACGCTGCTGGACACCATACGCCACGTGGTGGCGATTAAGAAGGTAAACCCGCGTGTGGAATACCGCCCGGCGCGGGTAGGGGATGCGAAGCTGAGTTGTGCGGATATTGGGCTGCTGCGGCAGGTTTTCCCCGGGTGGAAGCCGGTGGATTTGGCGAATGGGTTGCGGCGGTGGCTGGGGTAGGGTTTCTGATTTTTTATTTTTGTAGACACTACCTAAACAGTTTTAAGATTTTTGTCAGGATTTACAGGAAGTGCTTGGGATGGGTAGGGGTGGTGCCTGGTGGGAGGTTTGCACCAAAAATGGGATTTTTGGGCAAACCTGACCCCAAGGCACGGTGGCAGAATTAAAGCTGTTTAAATAAATACTGATATAATTTGCAAGCCTGCGGGCGGGCTAAAAAGCCATCTGGATTGCGTCTGCAAAACAGGAAAATAGGCCCGCTATTCCCCTGTTTTACAGCCACAACCAGCTGCCTTTTTATCTCCGCCAACTTGTATCAGTATTTATTTAAACAGCTTTAAAGCTCTGGCATTCCGTAGTGGGCCAGGGTGGTAGGGTTAAAGCTGATTTAAGCTATTATAAACAGCTTTAGTTGCGGCAGATGGCGAGGCGGCCATCGATGACGGCGATTTCTCCGACCTTGCCGCTGGTGCAGGTGTCGGATGTGTCGTTCAGGCGGACGCTGCCACTGACGTGCAAGGTGGCGCTGACCGCGACGGTGCCGCCGGTGTTGGCGATGATGGAGGTGCTGCCGGAGACGATGCGATCCGGTGAGTAGCCACTGGCGGCTACTTCTGCCAGGGTTTGCCAGGCGGAGCCTGCGCAGAACTCGAAATTGCCTGCGGTGTAGCGGATGGCGCCGGTGCGGTTGGTGTCGCAGGTTTCGCCGCCGTTGGCGATTCTGATAGTCCCATCTACATGTAAGCTGGTGCTGGGGGCGGTGGTGGAGATGCCGACAAGCCCGGAGCCGTTGATTCTCACTCGTTCGATGAGAGCTGCGCCGTTACTGGTTGCAAATAGGAGTGTGCGGTTGTTTGATGGGGTGCCTATGGCAGCGCCTTCGAGCAGTGGATTGTTATTTGATTGGTTGTTGAAAATAAGGCTTCCTGCTGTTCCACTGCTTGAATTTTGATCCCGGTTATATTGGAAGCGGGGGTATGTTCCGTTGGCATAGGAGTGTTCAAAACTATTCTGTGTGAATTGCCATTTGCCGAGAGTGTCAGCTGAAGAATCGATAGTTACGCCCCCGCGCACATGTAAAGTGTTGCTCGGAAATAGTGATGCGTCGGTACCGATACCAATTCTGCCCGTATTGCCAATAATCATGCGTTGGGTGCCTGCGGTGGAGATGGTGATGCTGCCGTCTTGGCTGGCGATGACGTTGGTGGTGCCAGAGACAATGCGGTCAGGGGTGGCGCTATCCGCCACATTTGCCAGGGTTTGCCAGGTGGTGCCGTCGCGGCAGAACTCGAAGTCTCCGCCGGTGTAGCGGATGGCGCCGGTGCGGTCGGCGTCGCAGGCCTCCCCACCATTCGCAAGGCGGAGGGTGCCGGAGACGTGGAGGGTGGTGGAGGGGGTGCTTGCGCTAACAGCTAAGTTAATTCCGACTCTTCCGTTATTGCTCAGTAAAAGCGGTTCGTAGTTTGCCCCTTGTATTCTGAAACGAATATCTGTTAGACCACCTGATGCGCCAATTATAAAATCTTCTAATCCAGCGCTTCCTTCTAATTTTATATTTCCTCTGAGGTTACCGCTGCCGTTAATCAATTCAAGTTTTGCAGATCCACCATTTGCTCTGAAAATGTTTGCATCAATATGGTTAGTGACGCTGAGATTGCCGGAGAAATAACCGTCGGTTCCGCTGATGGGGCCGGTGCTGCTGACGCCGAGGGTGACGAGGCCGCGGGAGGGGTCGAACCAGCCGGTGTTGGTG
>DIUO01000042.1:278-8017 GCA_002422365.1 Proteobacteria bacterium UBA6156 | reverse complement strand
CTGGAAGAAGTCGGCCAGCAGTTCAACGTCACGCGCGAACGTATCCGCCAGATCGAAGCGAAAGCCCTCAAAAAGCTCCGCCACCCCTCCCGCGCCCGCGGCATAAAATCCTACGCCGAAAACTAGGATTGCTGCGCAATCCTACCCTCGCGGATGCGAGGGGCTCGTGCCATAAGCAAAGCATAAAACGATTGTAGGGGGCCACCGGCCCCCCCCCTTCGTCTCAAAATATGACTAGGAACTTCAAAAGGAGTTGAGTATTATAACACCATGAAAACAATCCTCATAGCCACCGCCCTGCTGCTCGCCGCCTGCGGCCCCGCCTACCGCACCAACTATGTACTGAACGAACCCGCGACCGAATCCGGCCGCCTTTGCTCCGCCAACGTCATCGAGATGTCCAACGCCTGCGTGCAAAGCTGCCGCCAAATGGCCCACCAGTGCGAAACCACCAATTCCGCCTTTGCCACCAGCATCGACCTCGGCAAAGGCGGGCGCTGGGGCCGTTCGCTGGGCTACGATATCGGCGGCCGCACAGGCTCAGCCGATTGCAGCTCCAGCAAGTGCGAAGCCTCCTGCCTCGCCGCCGCCCGTCAATCCCACACCAACTGCGGCGGTACCGTCACCGAGCAAACCGTCTGCACCCGCAACTGCCCACCCGCCCAATAAAAGAACTAGGAAGCGCTCCAACGTCTAAGATAAAGCCTCCAGACTTGAACAGCTTTTAGTCGTGTACAAGCAGTAAAGCCTCTAATAAGCCTCCATGGCGGCGAAGGCCGCCATCCACGAGTGAAGAAAAGAGGTCAAGCACAGCCAATTCCATGGCCACTTTATTTATGAAATCAGCTTTAATGCCGATTTTGAACTCAAAAAAACCGGCTTCAGCCGGTTTTTGTGAGGGGGGTCTGAGAGGGGAGGGGAAGAGCCTATCGCTCCCCCAACCACGTCTTCCCATTCCAAGCCTTATCGCTCCACAGGCCCCGGCGGGGTTCGGTCACAATCGGCTTGCGTGGCAGGGCTTCCAGCTGCACCAGCCATTTTTCCATCCAGGCAATTTCCAGCTCTTGGGCGCGGATAATCTCCTGCGCCATGCGCGTCACCCGCGCATCGCGGCCATAGCGCAGCTGCACGCGCGCCATATCCACCGCACCCCGGTGGTGGGCTATCATCCCGCGCAGAAAATCAATATCCGCATCATGCGTATAAGTTATATCCATCGCCTTGTGCATCACTGCGTTGGCTTCGTTCAGCTCGCGCGTGCTGGGGGCGTCGGTGGCTTGGGCGGCGCTAGGGGCAGCACTATGGGCGGCGGCATGGCCGTGGTGCATGGTGTGGTCGTCGGCAGCATGGGCGGCCACGTTGGCCAGCAATAGGCCTATGGTGCATACTAAAGCGTTTCTCATCAACGTGAATCCTCCTTCAAAAAGGTATCGTTTCTTAAGGCTGCGGGGTAAGTGCAGTGCTGGGTGCAGCGGTGTCGTTTGGTGTCACCCCCATAGCTTCGGTCACCTCACTCACGGCGGTGGCTTTGGCCTCCTGCGCATAGGCTGGGTTGGGGCCATACAAACTCATCCAGTTTTGCCATATTCTCAACTCCGTATCATGCAGCTTCATGCTGTCGCCCGCCATCATGCGCACTTCGGCATCATAGCTGGTCTTCAGCACGGCTTTGGCGGCGGCAATGGCGGCTTCGTTCCGGGCCATGGCCGCGCGCACATAAGCTAGGTCGGCATCACCATTTTCCGCCCGCACGGCGTCAATCACATCAAAAGCACCGGCAGGCAAACCACCCGGGGCACTGGGGGCTGTGGCAGGCGCTCCTGCGGGCGCATCACCGGGGGTCACCTCATCGGCCCAGGCCAGGGGCAGGCTCATCACTGTAACTATTACCGTAACTATCCAGAACACATAAAAATGTCTCATAATCATAACCTGTTGTGAAACCAGCCCCTACACTGCCCCCCTCAACCTGCCGCGTCAACACTCCAGGCGTGGCGCGGGCGCCCAAGTTGCAGGCATGCGGCATCACAAATGTTGGTTATCAGGCTGGCCACGGTCATCGGCCCCACACCGCCGGGCACGGGGGTCAGCACACGGGCTACACCTTCCACACTCATGCGCTGCACATCGCCTTGCAGGCGGTCATCTTCACGCGTCAGGCCCACATCAATCACCACTGCACCGGGCTTTACCCATGCGGCGGTTATCAGTTCCGGCACACCGGCGGCGGCAATCAGCACATCGCACGCTTGCGCCAGTGCGGCGGGGTTATGGGTATCTTTATCAATCCCCACCACCTGGGCTCCGGCCTCGGCCAGCAGGTGCCGTAGCGGCCCCCCCACCACCATGCCTTTGCCCACCACCGCTACGGGGGTGCCTTGCAGGCTCACACCCGCCGCGCGCAGCAGGCGCATCACCCCCAGGGGGGTGGCAGGCAGCAGCACGGCCTCGGGTGTGGTGGCGCGCAGCAACGCACTGTCACGGCTCAAACCATCCACATCTTTCGCCGCAGGCACCAGGTCTAATGCGGTTTGCACATCCCACCCCCGTGGCAAAGGCGTCTGCACCAATATAGCCGTTACATCAGGCTCATGCGCCAGGCCGCGCAGGGTGGCGTGCAGGGCTTGCTCACCTTGGCTTTCGTGCAGGTGCAGCACCTCGGCGTTAATCTTCACTTTGGCACAGGCGGCCAACTTGTTCCGAATATAAACCACACTCGGCGCATGGTGGCCCACCTGCACAATGCACAGGCGCAGCGGCACACCCAACCCGGCCACCACTGCGGCTGCCTGGTGCAGCAAATGGTCGCGCAGCGGCAGGCCGCTCATAATCCTTGTTGTCACAGTGGCATCACTCATTCCCGCACCCTTGCTTGACGCCAGCGCCCTGTCAAGCCACGTTGAGTCATGAGCGCACTTCAAACCCAGGCGTTAGTGATAGGCGGCGGCCCCTTAGCGTTGCTCACGGCGCTGGCGTTACACCAACGGGGGGTCGATGTCCTCCTCTCCGGCGAGGCCACCCCCCTCAACCCGCCTCCGAACCCCGAGCTCATGCTGGTCGGCGGAGACGACATGCTCGCCCCCTTGTACCAACACAGCCTGGAATGCTGGCGCAACGCCGCACACCATTTCGGCGTCGAAATCCCGCTGACACTCACCGAAGCCTCCGACCTTGCCACCACCCTGGGCCGTGCCGAAAAACTCCGCGCCGAAGCCATGCTCGACGCCCTGGGCGGAGAAACGGTCACCTACCACGAATCACCATCCCCCTGGTCCCAAGCCTCTTTAGGCCACAAACACTGGGCGGAGGCTCCCATGCTCCCGCCCGACCTTCTCGCGCGCCTGTTCGTCGCGGTCAAACAGGCCAACATCAAGCAACAGGCCATGAATCCCGCCTCGTTATCCATCATCGACCTCAACCACCCGCAGCTCACTCTAGAAAACGGCAGCACCGTGCAGGCGCGGCATATTATTTTCACCAGTGCGCGGGCGCTGCGGCGGGTGTTGCCTCCCTTGGGGCTGGCGCTGCCGCTGCGCCCGGCGCGCGGGCATGTTATGGGGCTGCAAACCGCGCAGCCGCACGGGCTGCCGCTGTTGCTCCAGCGGCTGGAGCGCGGCCACCTGTTCCTCGTCCCCACCGCCCCGCGCGAGGTCAGCTTGTATTACGATGGCATGAACGACCCCGCCCAGGCCACCTTCAACATCAACCCCAACAGCCAGCTTATCAGCGCGCTGCAACAGCATGTGGCGCGGCTGGTGCCGGTGTTGGCGGGGGCCGTTCTCACCCGCTGCGCCACGCTGCAAGAGTGGCTGACGCCCGACTTTCTCCCCGCCCTCGGCCCCTGGCCGGGGCTGCCCGGGGTGGTGGTGGGCGTGGGCTGGGGCGGCCGGGCCACGGCCTATGCCGCCGGTGCGGCGCATACCCTGGCCGAACACGTCGCCAGCGGCAGCATGGGTATCAACATCCAAAGCCTGGAGCCCAACCGCTTTGCCAGCGGCATGTGGCAGGTGGTGCGCCAGCCCGGCAGCCTCAGCTGGCAAGAACCTACGCAAAATGCCCCCTCCATGCTCAGCCCCAAGCCGGAGTACATGACCAACGTGAACATGACCGAAGCGCCCAAAGCCCAATACGCCAGCAAGGTGCAGCATATCGAAAAAACCATCGTGGAATCGGCCGCGCGTCGCGCCGTCGTCAAAACGAAAGAGCGCCCTAAAATCCAAACCGCCTCCATCAAACCCTGATGTTACAGACGTAAGCAACAACCTAAACATCATACATTGTGTGTTGCACAAAAGGGGTTGACAGCCCGCCGCAGCCGCCGCAAAGTGGGGGCAGTAATAACAACCCCCAATAAAGGCGCCTGTCATGTTCACTACCGACTTCTCCAAGATGTTCGACCCCACCCAATACACCCAGACACTGCAGCAGAACATGCAGAAGATGTTCGACTGGAGCAGCGCCATGACCACCAGCAAGCAAAGCCTGGAGTGCATGAAACAGGTCGGCAACATCATGACCGACACCGTCGCCGCCTGCACCGAAAAGCAATTCAAATATGCCCAAAGCACCATGGAAGACTGCGTGGAAGCCATGCGCGAACTCTCTTCCACCAAGGGTGTTGAAGAGTACATGAGCAAGCAGACCGAAATGCAAAAGCGCAATGCCGAAAAAGCGCAGAGCATGGCACAGGAAATCGCCACCCAATGGCAGAAGAGTCAAGCCAAGTGCACCGACATCATCTCGCAGCAGATGAGCCAGACCATGGAATGGAGCAAGTCCATGACCGGCACCACCGGCAGCACCAAGTCCAGCAGCAAATAACCGCTGTAGCCAAACGTAAAAGCCGCCCCCGGGCGGCTTTTTTGTGGTAAGAATACCCTTATGCAGCCCGCCTTCGCTCAGCCCGCCACAATAAAGCTCTCTGCGCTTGGCCAGCGCTGGCACATGCCCAATCCGGCTTCCAGCGCCTACCGGCTGGGCGCGGCGCTGGCGCAGGCGACGGGCTTGCCCGCACCCACCGCCGCCATTCTGGCCGCGCGGGGCTACACCGAAGGGCCGCTGGCCACCGCCTTCCTTGCCCCCAACCTGAAGGCCCTTCCCAACCCCGCCACTTTGGTCGGTATGCCCGCGGCAGTGGCGCGCCTTGCCGCCGCCCTCACCACCAACGAAACCATCGCCATTTTCGGAGATTATGATGTCGACGGCACCTGCGCCACCGCCATCCTCACCCGCTACCTGCGCCAGCTGGGCGTGCAGCCGCTGCTGTACATCCCCGACCGCCTGACCGAAGGCTACGGCCCCACGCCTGCGGCCATGGAGGCGCTGCACAAGCAAGGCACCCAACTGCTTATTACGGTGGATACCGGCACCACCGCCCACGCCGCCCTGGCCCGCGCGGCGGCGCTCGGCATGGATGTCCTCGTCACCGACCACCACCAGCCGGAGGGCGCGTTACCACCAGCGGTGGCCATCCTTAATCCCCACCGGGCGGACGATACATCCGAGCTCCAGAACCTCTGCGGCAGCGGCGTGGTCTTTTACCTGCTCATGGCCCTCAATAAGCACCTGCGAGAATCCGGCTTCTTCCAAACCCACAACGAACCCAACCTGATTCACCTGCTGGACCTTGTGGCACTTGCCACGGTAGCCGACGTGATGCAGCTGACCGGCACCAACCGCATTCTGGTGGCGCGCGGCCTGCAACAGCTGGCCACCTGGCAGCACCGCGGCCTGGCTGCCCTGGCCAGCGTGGCGGGTGTGAAGGACGACATCTCCGCCATGTCCCTCGGTTTCAGCCTGGCCCCGCGCCTGAATGCGGCGGGGAGAATCGACAGCGCCCAAGCCGCCCTGAACCTGCTGCTGGCGGAAGACGACGCCAGCGCCTACCCCTTTGCCGAAACCCTCAACACCCTCAACCAGCAGCGTCAGGGCATGGAGAAAACCATCCTTGCCCAGGCCCGCCAGCAGGCCGAAGAGGCCTTCACCGAAGACACCCTGGCGCTGGTTCTGCACCACGAAAGCTGGCACCCCGGCATCGTCGGCATTGTGGCCGCACGCATTAAGGAGCAATTCAATCGCCCCACGTTCATACTGGGGACAGACAGCAACGGCCACCTCAAGGGCTCGGGCCGCAGCATTCATGGCCTGAATTTGGGTGCCGCCGTGCAGGCCGCCAAGGCCACCTTCCTTTCCGGCGGCGGCCACGCCATGGCGGCGGGGGTCACGCTGGAAGGTCCTAACCTCGCTGCCTTCCGCCTGCAGCTGAACCAAGCCCTGCACCAGCAGCTGGCCGCCCGCACAGAAGAAGCTCACCTGCCGCTGAGCCACCGCCTGGCCCCACACCTGACCATCGACGCCACCACTAACCCGGCTGGCCTCACCCCCATTCTCTGCGCCGCCATGCAGCAACTGGCGCCCTTTGGGCCCGGCAACCCGGAGCCTGTGCTGGCCTTGAGTGGCGCCCGCATCACCTACGCCCGCCCGGTGGGCGCCGCGCAGGAACATCTGAAACTCCGCCTTTCTTGCCCCACCGGCCAGACCAACCTGGATGCCATTTGCTTTGGCGCCATGAACAGCCCCTTAGGCCCGCTGCTGGCCAACAGCAACGGCCGCGCCCTCACTCTCGCCATCACCGCCAAACCCCGCACCTTCAACGGCAAACCACTCATCGACGTCCACGTCAAAGACGCCCACGAAAACCTATAATTTCAAAAATTGCACCAGCCGCAGGCTGGTGTTTGTTAGAGGATAGGAACTCGCTGGGAGCGAGGGATTTTTGATTTTCTCCGCAGACGCGAGCACCGCAAGTGTACAAACCAGTACATGCGGAGCGCAGGGGCAAGGAAAAATCAAAAAGCACCGCTCTCCAGTAGAGTTCGGTGCGCTTGGCAATGTCAAACAGTGGTCACAATTTCCTTAGCCACCCGCACGCAATTGCGCCCGCCGCGCTTGGCCTCATACAGCGCCGCATCGGCGGCACGCACTAAATCATCCGCCTTCACGCCGCTGTTGCCGGTGGCCACCCCCACACTCACGGTCACGTTGTAGGGGGTGCCCACAAACCCTTGCTCCACCGCCGCGCGGATGCGCTCGGCCAGCAGCGTACCGGCATGAGTATCCACCTCGGGCAGCACCACCGCAAATTCTTCGCCGCCAAAACGCCCGCAGCTGTCGGTGCTGCGCGCTTGCTGGCGTATCAGCTCGGCCACCTGCGCCAGCACCACGTCGCCGTCGGCATGGCCGTGGGTGTCGTTCAGCAGCTTAAAGTGGTCAATATCAATCATCACCAGCGTTACTGGGCGGCCAAAGCGCGCTTGCCGCGCCAGCTCGTCTTCCAGCATGCGCGCAAAGGTGGTTTTGTCATACAGCCCGGTCAGGCCGTCGCGGCTGGCCACGGTGGCCAACGCCTGGAATTTCTGCTCCTCAATCAGCCCCGCCGTCTTCAGCAGCCCACTTACATTCACCAGATAATCGTGCGCCGCCAGCGCCACCCCGGGGTCGCGGTGCAATACCGTAGAAAGTTTTTTGCGGTGGTCGCCGATTTCGCCCCACAGCAGCTTGGCCTGGCGGCTGGGGAAGCTCTTACGCGTAAGGGCATACAGCATGTCGGAAAACAATCCCTCGCCCCGGTCAATCCGCAGTTTTTCCACAATCTGAAGTTCCCGCGCGTTCAGGTCGCGCTCGCCGGCCAACGCCATCACCAGCCGCAGGTCCAGCGGCGTCTGGCGCGTAAATTCGGC
>DIUO01000042.1:0-239 GCA_002422365.1 Proteobacteria bacterium UBA6156 | reverse complement strand
GCCGTCGCGCGTGCCTACATTCTGGGCTTATTCTGCGGCTGGTGTTGCAGCAAGCACGGCTATCTGGGTAAGGCCGGGGTTAAGCGGTTCCAGCGTCAACGTGTCTTGCGGCATTTTTAGGGCGTAGCCCTGCAAAAATTCAATCCCTACGGCGCGGGCAAAATCCTCCTGCTCGCGGGTGCTCACTTTTTCTAAAATAATCGGTAGACCCAAGGCGGCGGCGTGCTGCGCCAATTTAA
>DIUO01000032.1 GCA_002422365.1 Proteobacteria bacterium UBA6156 | reverse complement strand
ACGACGACGCCAACCGCGCGCTCATGGGCTCCAACATGCAACGTCAGGCCGTGCCGCTTATCCGCACCGATGCCCCGCTGGTGGGTACCGGTATGGAAGCGACGGTCGCCCGCGACAGCGGCGTGTCGGTGGTTGCCCGTCGTGAAGGTGTGGTCGAAAGCGTCGACGGCGCCCGTATCGTCGTGCGCGCCACGGCCGACCTCGGCGACGGCAAATCCGGTGTCGATATCTACCGCCTCACCAAGTTCCAACGCTCCAACCAGTCGAGCTGCCTTAACCAGCGCTCGCTGGTCAAGGCCGGAGACAAAGTGAAAAAGGGCGACATCATCGCCGACGGTGCCAGCACCGACCTGGGCGAACTGGCGCTCGGCCGCAACGTGGTCGTGGCCTTTATGCCCTGG
The DNA here is from genome assembly GCA_002422365.1 of Proteobacteria bacterium UBA6156. Taxonomy (GTDB): domain Bacteria; phylum Pseudomonadota; class Alphaproteobacteria; order UBA2136; family UBA6156; genus UBA6156. The sequence goes on along the minus strand of DIUO01000032.1, from coordinate 20,937 downwards.
AATGGTTATAACTTCGAAGACTCGATCCTCATCTCCGAGCGTATCGTGCGCGACGACGTCTTCACCTCCATCCACATCGATGAATTTGAGGTGATGGCCCGCGACACCAAGCTGGGCAGCGAAGAAATCACCCGCGACATCCCCAACGTCGGCGAAGAGGCCCTGGGCCACCTCGACGACGCCGGTATCATCAGCGTGGGTGCCGAAGTCGGCCCCGGCGATATCCTCGTCGGTAAAATCACCCCGAAGGGCGAAAGCCCGATGACGCCGGAAGAGAAGCTCCTCCGCGCCATTTTCGGAGAAAAAGCCGCCGACGTCCGCGACACTTCCCTGCGCCTGCCGCCGGGTGTGAACGGAACCGTGGTCGGCGTGAAAATCTTCAACCGCCGTGGTGCCGAAAAAGACACCCGCACGCTGGAGATTGAAAACGACGAAATCGCCAAGCTCACCAAGGATACCGACGACGAACGCCGTATTCTGGAAGCCGATGCCTACGACCGCCTGAAAGACATGCTGGTGGGCCAAAAGGCCGCCGCCAAGGTCGGCAAGGTTGCCAAGGGGAAAGACATCGAAGCCGACATGCTGGAAGAGATGAAACCCACCGAGTGGTGGACTGTCTCCGTCTCCGACGACAAGGTGCAACGCGCGATTGAATCCCTGCGCACCCAGCTGGAAGCCACGCTGGCCGCACTCCGCAAACGGTTCGACGACAAATCCGCCAAAATCCGCCAAGCCGACGAGCTGCCCCCGGGCGTGCTGAAGCTGGTGAAAGTGTTTGTGGCCGTCAAGCGTAAGCTCCAACCCGGCGACAAAATGGCCGGCCGCCACGGGAACAAGGGTGTTATCTCCAAGGTCAACCCGCTGGAAGACATGCCGTTCCTCGAAGATGGCCGTCCGGTCGACATGGTGCTCAACCCGCTGGGTGTGCCAAGCCGTATGAACGTGGGCCAGATTCTCGAAACCCACCTCGGCTGGGCTGCCTTCAACATCGGCCGTAAAATCGCCGCTTTGCTGGCCACCGCGCAAGAGTCCAAGAAACCCGACACCAAAGCCATCCGCAGCTATCTGGAGGAAATGTACGAAGACAAGGCAACCGCCAAGTCCTTGTCCAGCCTCTCCGACAGCGAAATTCTGGAAATGGCCAAAAACCTCAGCAAGGGTATGCCGCTGGCCTGCCCGGTGTTCGATGGTGCCCCGGAAGAAGCCATTACCGACATGCTGAAAAAAGCCGATTGCGACGAATCCGGCAAAACCCAGCTGTACGATGGCCGCACCGGCGACCCCTACGAGCAAAAAACCACGGTGGGCATCATGTACATGCTCAAGCTGCACCACTTGGTGGATGAAAAAATCCACGCCCGTTCCATCGGGCCCTACAGCCTGGTCACGCAGCAGCCGCTGGGTGGTAAGGCGCAGTTCGGTGGTCAGCGCTTCGGGGAAATGGAAGTGTGGGCCCTCCAAGCCTACGGTGCTTCTTACACCCTGCAAGAAATGCTCACCATTAAGAGCGATGACGTGGCAGGCCGTACCAAAACGTACGAAGCGATTGTGCGCGGCGAAACCAACTTCGAAGCGGGCGTTCCCGAGTCCTTCAACGTGCTGGTGAAAGAAATCCAAGCTCTCGGCCTGAATGTCGAGCTCATGGAAACCGGCGAAGGCCCCGACCTCCGTACCGACATCGGCCGCCAACCTGCACTCCCGCAGCGTGGCAACAAGTTCGACGCTTAACAAAGGGTGGATAGACATATGCGTAGCAACACCAACATCATGAATCTCTTCAACCAACCGGTCGTGAAGCAGTTCGATGCCATCCGCATCGCGCTGTGCAGCCCGGAGCAAATCCGTGCCCAGTCGTTCGGCGAGGTGAAGAAACCCGAAACCATCAACTACCGTACCTTCAAGCCGGAGCACGGCGGGCTGTTCTGCGCCCGTATCTTCGGCCCCGTGAAGGACTACGAATGCTTGTGCGGCAAATATAAGCGCATGAAGCACCGTGGTATCGTGTGCGAAAAGTGCGGCGTCGAAGTTATCGAGAGCAAAGTGCGCCGCGAGCGCATGGGGCATATCGAGCTTGCCGCCCCTGTCGCCCACATCTGGTTCCTTAAACTCCTGCCCTCCCGCATGTCCGCCATTCTGGAAATGCAGCTGAAGGAGCTGGAAGCGATTCTCTACTTCGAAAAATTTGTAGTAATCGACCCCGGCATGACCATGCTGACCAAAGGCCAGCTGATTACGGAAGAAGAATACTACGCCGCGATTGATGAATTCGGCGAAGACAGCTTCACCGCCCAAATCGGCGCCGAAGCCCTGCGCACCATGCTGAAAGACCTCGACCTGCCCACCCTTCAGGCCGAACTCTCCGCCGACCTCACCGAAGACGTGTCGGAAATGAAGCGCCGCAAAATCGTCAAGCGCCTCAAAATCATCAACGCGTTCCTCGACAGCGGCAACAAGCCGGAGTGGATGGTCATGGACGTTGTCCCCGTGCTCCCGCCGGAACTCCGCCCGCTGGTGCCGCTCGATGGTGGACGCTTCGCAACGTCGGACCTCAACGATCTCTACCGTCGTGTCGTCAACCGTAACAACCGCCTCAAGCGCCTGATAGAGCTCCGCGCGCCGGAAATCATCGTGCGCAACGAAAAACGCATGCTGCAAGAGTCCGTCGACGCCCTGTTCGACAACGGCCGCCGCGGTCGCGTCATCACCGGTGCCAACAAGCGCCCGCTGAAGAGCCTTGCCGATATGCTGAAAGGTAAGCAAGGTCGCTTCCGCCAGAACTTGCTGGGTAAACGGGTCGACTACTCCGGCCGTTCGGTCATCACCGTGGGGCCCGACCTCATGCTGCACCAGTGCGGCTTGCCCAAAACCATGGCGCTGGAACTGTTCAAACCGTTCATCTACCACAAGCTGGAGCTTCGCGGCGAAGCCACAACCATCAAAGCCGCCAAAAAGATGGTGGAACGCCAGGAAGACGTGGTGTGGGACGTGCTGGAAGAAGTGATTCGTGAGCACCCCGTGCTGCTCAACCGCGCGCCTACCCTCCACCGCCTGGGTATTCAAGCGTTCGAACCCAAGCTGATTGAAGGTAAAGCCATCCAGCTGCACCCGCTCGTCACCACCGCCTTCAACGCCGACTTCGACGGCGACCAAATGGCCGTGCACGTGCCCCTCAGCCTGGAAGCGCAGATTGAAGCCCGCGTGCTGATGATGTCCACCAACAACATCCTTAAGCCCGCCGATGGTAAACCCGTGGTCGTGCCTTCGCAGGATATGATTCTGGGCCTCTACTGGCTCAGCCTGATGCGCTTCAACGAACCCGGCGACGGCAGTCTGTTTGCCGACCTCGGCGAAATCGAACACGCATTGCTCAGCAAGTCGGTCAACCTGCACACCCGCATCAAATACCGCTACCAGGGCAAAACGTACGACACCTCCGTCGGCCGCGCCTACCTGGCCAGCATCCTGCCGGGAAGTGACAAGCTCAACTTCAGCACCGTCAACAAGGTGATGACCAAGAAAGAAGTGGGTAAACTCATCCACGAGGTCTACCTTGCCTGCGGCCAGAAGGAGACCTGCATCTTTGCCGACCGCCTGATGCAGCTCGGCTTCCGCTTTGCCGCCCGCGTCGGTATCTCGTTCGGTAAAAACGACATGGTCATCCCGGAAGAAAAAGCCAAACTGGTAGCCCATGCCGAGTCCGAAGTCCGGAAGTTCGAGCACCAATACCAAGAAGGTCTCATCACCTCCGGCGAAAAGTATAACAAAGTGGTCGACATCTGGCAGCGCACCTCCGACACCATTGCCGCCGCAATGATGAAAGCCATTGGCGACCAACCGGTGCAAGTGGGTGCCGGCAAAGATGCCGAAACCAAAATGCAGCCCAGCATCAACAGCATCTTCATGATGAGCACCAGCGGTGCCCGTGGTAGCCCTGCCCAGATGCGTCAGCTGGCCGGTATGCGTGGTCTTATGGCCAAACCGAACGGCGAGATTATCGAAACCCCGATCGTCTCGAACTTCCGGGAAGGCCTGACCGTTATGGAATACTTCAACAGTACCCACGGTGCCCGTAAGGGTCTGTCGGATACCGCGCTGAAGACCGCCAACGCCGGTTACCTCACCCGTCGTCTGGTCGATGCCGCGCAAGACTGCGTCATCACCAACCTCGACTGCGGCACCCAAAAACACATCTGGGCGTCCGACATCGTCGACAGCGGCAACGTGACCGAAAGCATGGGCGAGCGTATTCTGGGCCGTACGGCAGCTGCCGATATCACCCACCCGCTCACCGGAGAAGTCATCTGCACCCGCAACACCATCATCGATGAAGCGCTGCAAGTGGCGATCGAGAAAGCCGGTATCGAGCGTGTGGCCATCCGCAGCCCGCTGACGTGTGAGAACACCGACGGCATCTGCGCCCACTGCTACGGACGCGACCTTGCCCGCGGCACCATGGTGACCGTTGGCGAAGCGGTTGGCGTTATCGCCGCCCAGTCCATCGGCGAACCCGGTACCCAGCTCACCATGCGTACCTTCCACATTGGGGGTGCCGCTACCGCTGGTACGGCTACCTCCAAGGCCGAGTCGACCAAAGACGGTCTCGTGCGGATGGACAACGTCGTAACGCTGGTCAACGGCGCAGGCGAATCCATCGTCATGTCGCGGAATGCCGAAGTCTCGATTATCGACGACGCTGGCCGCGTGCGCGAAACCTTCAAACTGCCTTACGGTGCCAAACTCAGCGCCGCCGATGGCAGCAAGGTCAAAGCGAACGAAGTGCTGGCCATGTGGGATCCCTATACCATCCCCATCATTGTCGAAACCGGCGGCTCCGTGCACTTCCTCGACCTTCAGGAAGGCCTCACCGTCACCGAGCAAACCGACGAAACCTCCGGCATCACCAGCCGCGTTATCCTCAACTGGAAGGAAAGCGTGCGCGCGGTCGATATGAAGCCGAGCATCGTGCTGATGGACAAGAAGGGGACGATTGTCACCCTGCCCAACGGCAGCCAGGCGGTTTACGCCCTGCCGGTGGGGGCCATCCTCACGGTCGACGACGGTGCCGAAATCCAGGCCGGAGACATCATCGCCCGTATGCCGAAGGAAGCGCTGAAGTCGAAAGACATCACCGGGGGTCTGCCCCGCGTGGCGGAACTGTTCGAGGCCCGCAAGCCGAAGGACAGCGCCATCCTTAACGAAGCTCCGGGTATCGTCAGCTTCGGCAAGGACCTCAAGGGCAAGCGCCGCATTCTGGTCACCACCAAGTCCGATGGCGAAGACGATGTCCGCGAATACCTCGTACCGAAGGGCATTCACCTGAACGTGCGGGAAGGCGACTTCATCGAGGCTGGCGAAATGCTGGTCGAAGGTGCCATCGACCCGCGCGACATCCTGAAAGCTCAGGGTATCGAAGCACTGGCCGACTACATGATCACCCAGATCCAGGAAGTCTACCGCCTGCAAGGTGTGGGCATTAACGACAAGCACATCGAGGTGATTATCCGCCAGATGCTGCAAAAGGTGATGATCACTCGCCCCGGCGAAACCACCTTCGTGCTGGGAGAAATGGCCGACCTGTACGAAGTGCGGGAAGAAAACGCCAAGCTGGTGGCCAACGGCAAGGTGCCCGCCGAGTACGAACTGTACCTCCAGGGTATCACCAAGGCGTCGCTCACCACGCGCAGCTTCATCTCCGCCGCATCGTTCCAAGAAACGACCCGCGTGCTGACCGAAGCCGCCACCATGGGCAAAACCGACAACCTCGGCGGTCTCAAAGAGAACGTCATCGTCGGTCGCCTCATCCCGGCCGGTACCGGCGGCGTGCTGCGCCAAATGCGCGCCGGTGGCGTTGCCAAAAACGTCACGCCGGAAATCCTGTAATATTAAGTCATTACAGGCTAACGCACAGGGAAGGGGGCTCACGCCCCCTTTTTTGTTTGTCAGCAAGGCAAAACAGACGTACAAAACGGCATACTCGCAGTCTTTTTTTATCGCCCAAATCTTTTCCCCCTCGTGCCAAAGGAGAACCGGCATGAACTGGACACCTGAACGCGTTCAAACCCTGAAGAAACTCTGGTCGGAAGGTCTCTCAGCCAGCCAGATCGCCGACCAACTGGGCGGCGTCTCGCGCAATGCCGTCATCGGCAAGGTGAACCGCCTCAAGCTCAGCTCGCGGGGCAGGAGCGCACCGGTCATATCGAGGCAGAAGAAGAAGAAGCCAACAATGGCCAACTCGGCAGCGCCGAAAATGCCCCGCAAACGGGTTGGCCACGCGGCTCCACCAGAAGAGCCGAAGACTGAGCCCGCTCCAAAGCCCATCACGCTGGCAGCTCCTATGCTCGTGGTGGCAACGGTGCTGGATGAGCAGAATGAGCCGAGCGAATCTGTAATCCGGCTTGCTGGGGCCACACCAGACGCGCAAGGCGTGGGCGTTCCCGTCTCCCGCCGCCTCAAGCTGACGGAACTGAGTGACCGAGTCTGCCGCTGGCCCAACGGCGACCCCCTGCAGGATGATTTCCACTTCTGCGGGAATACTCCCAAGGATGGGGTTTGCTACTGCGCGTATCACGCGCGCATGGCCTACCAATCGGTATCCGAGCGCCGCCGCGCTCGCTAGGCAGTCGCCTAAACGAACAAGCCCGCAAGGCCGCCGCACTCCGGCGGCCTTGCGGCATGTGAAGGGCAGGTTGAGGTTTACCCCCTTACGCCCCTACAAAAATATACGCTTTTCCCTTGACACCCAACCCCCGCGCGCCTATATCGCCCCCAAGACCTGCGCACGCAGGCCTCACATAAGTTTCGACCTGGAGATGTTTGCCAATATCAGGTCTAAAGCCAAACCCTTGGCAAATTGGGGGTTTGGCACTTGTCGTAACCGTGCCTCTGCCTTGGCAAAAGGGTAAGCACACAAGGAGGAAACGCTTCATGGCCAACGCCGAAGCCACACAAAACATCCGCATCCGGCTCAAGTCGTACGATCACCGCGTACTCGACAAATCCACGCTGGAAATCGTCGAAACCGCCCGCCGCACTGGCGCCAAGGTTCAGGGTCCCATTCCGCTGCCTACCAAAATCGAGCGTTTCTGCGTGCTGCGCAGCCCGCACATCGATAAGAAAAGCCGCGAACACTTTGAAATGCGCACCCACAAGCGCGTGCTCGAAATCGTCGAGCCGACCCCGCAAACCATCGATGCACTGATGAAGCTGGATCTCGCATCCGGCGTCGACGTGCAAATCAAGCTGTAACGGGGAGGGGATAGATATGCCTAGCCAAATCCGTCACGGCCTTATGGCCAAAAAAGTGGGTATGACCCGTATTTTCAACGACAACGGCCAGCATGTTCCGGTAACGGTTCTGCAAGTGGAAGGCGCCCAAGTGGTGGCCAACCGCACCGCCGAGAAAGACGGCTACACCGCCATTCAGGTCGGCACCTTCACCAAGAAGGCCCAACGCGTTTCTAAGCCGGAGCTCGGTCACTTCCGCAAAGCGGGTGTCGAGCCCAAGCAAAAGCTGGTCGAATTCCGCGTCACGCCGGAAAACCTGGTTGCCCCGGGCACCGAGCTGAAAGTGGACCACTTCACCTCCGGCCAACTGGTCGACGTGCGTGGCACCACCAAGGGCCGTGGTTTTACCGGTGTTATGGTGCGCTGGAACTTCGGCGGTGGCCGTGCCTCGCACGGTAACTCGGTCAGCCACCGTTCCCACGGGTCTACCGGTCAACGCCAAGACCCCGGCCGCGTCTTCAAGAACAAGAAGATGGCCGGCCACTACGGTAACGAAACCGCAACCACCCATAACCTGGAAGTGGTGCGCGTCGATGCCGACAAGGGTCTGATTCTGCTCAAAGGTTCCGTTCCCGGTGCCAAGGGTGGTTTCGTCATGGTGCGCGATGCCGCCAAGACTAAATCCGCAAAAGTTATGAAATAGGTAGGGGAACGACATGAACTTCGACATTATCTCCCTCGACGGCAAGAAGACCGGCTCCGTCACGCTCCCGGCCAGCATTTTCGGCCTGGAAGTCCGCGCCGATCTGCTCGCCCGTGCCGTTAACTGGCAGTTGGCCAACAACCGCGATTGGTTGGCCCACACCAAAACGCGCGGCGAAATCGACCGCAGCAAGAAAAAGCACGGTCCGCAAAAGAAATCCGGTAACGCCCGTCACGGTGCCCGCTCCTCCAACATCTTTGTTGGCGGTGCTGTGGTGCACGGCCCGCGTAACCGCACCACCACGCACAGCCTGCCCAAGCAGGTGCGCGCCCTGGCGGTGAAAACGGCTCTCTCCAGCAAGGCCAGCAGCAGCAACCTGATTGTTATCGACGAAGCCTCTCTGGCCGCGCCGAAAACCAAAGATCTCGCCGCCAAGCTCACCAAGCTGAATGCGCTGAACGCCACGTTCATCGTCGACAGCATCGACGGTAACTTCGACATGGCCAGCCGCAACCTGCCGCACGTTAAGGTTGTCCCCACCAGCGGCGCGAATGTTTACGACATTCTGCAACGCGACAAACTGGTGGTGACCAGCAAAGCGATCGACATGCTGGTGGCCCGCCTGACCAAGGACGGCGACGACGCAGAAGCCAAACCTGCCAAGGCCGCTAAGGCTACGGCCAAGGCTGCTGCGCCCAAGGCCGAAAAGCCCGCCAAGGCTGCTAAAGCTCCGGCCAAGGCCGCTACCAAAAAATCAGCCGAGTAAGGAGCTAGAACATGAGTCCCACCGTCTCCAAAACAACGCCAACCGAGCGTATGTACCAGTTGCTGGTTCGCCCGCTGGTTACCGAGAAAACCACCAAGATCGCCGAATCCGGCAACTGGCTCACCTTCGAGGTGCTGCCCGACGCCACCAAGCCGGAGATCAAGGAAGCCCTGCAACGGCTGTATGGTGTCGAGGTTCTGAAGGTCAACACCCTTACACAAAAGGGTAAGCAGCGCACCCGTGCCCTCGGCGCGCGCTCCGATGTTAAAAAAGCTCTCGTAAAGCTGAAGGACGGCCAAAGCGTCGACCTCAGCGCGGGCGCGAAATAAGTAGGGAAGGATACCGATTATGGCTTTGAAAACCTACAACCCGACCTCACCTGGCCGTCGCCAGCTGATCACGGTCGACCGTTCCGAGCTCCACAAAGGCGCACCGGAAAAGTCGCTCACCATGCCGCTCAGCGGCACCGGCGGGCGCAGCAACACCGGCCGCACCACCAACTGGAACAAGGGCGGCGGCCACAAGCGTCGTTACCGTCTGGTCGACTTCAAGCGCATTAAGTTTGGCGTCCCCGCCAAAGTCGAGCGCCTGGAATACGACCCCAACCGCTCGGCCTTCATCGCCCTTATTACCTATAAGGATGGCGAAGTGTCCTACATTCTGGCCCCCCAGAAGATGAAGGTTGGCGACATGGTTATGTCCGGCCCGCAGGCCGAAATTATCCCCGGCAACGCGCTGCCGCTCAAAAACATCCCGGTTGGTACCGTGGTGCACAATGTCGAGCTCAAGCCCGGCGCCGGCGGCAAAATGGCCCGCAGCGCAGGCTCCAGCATCCAGCTGGCCGGTAAAGATGGTGCCTATGTGCAGCTGCGCATGCCCTCCGGAGAACTCCGCCGCGTGCACGAAAGCTGCCTGGCCACCATCGGCTCGGTTTCCAACCCCGACCACATGAACACCCAAATCGGTAAAGCAGGCCGCAGCCGCTGGCTGGGCCGCCGCCCAACCGTGCGTGGTGTGGTCATGAACCCGGTCGACCACCCGCACGGTGGTGGTGAAGGTAAAACCTCAGGCGGCCGTCACCCGGTTACGCCGTGGGGTAAGCCTACCAAGGGTAAGAAAACACGTAATCTGCGTAAACCGAGTGGCAAGATGATTATCCGCCGCCGGAACGATAAACGATAGAGAGGAGAGGGATACATCATGGCTCGCTCAGTTAAAAAAGGCCCGTTTGTAGACGCCCACGTAACCAGCAAGGTTGCTAAAGTGCTCTCCTCCGGCCGTAAAGAGGTCATCAAGACCTGGTCCCGCCGCAGCACCATCATGCCCGACTTCGTCGGCGTGACGTTCGCGGTACACAACGGCAACAAGTTCATCCCCGTGCTCATTACCGACAACATGATCGGTCACAAGCTCGGCGAATTCGCCCCCACCCGCACCTTCAACGGCCACCCGGACAAGAAGGCCGCGGCTGCTACGGCGAAAAAGAAGTAAGGTAGAGAGATATGAGTAAATCATCCGCCCCCCGCCTGGTCGAAGCCCACGAAGCGATTGCTTCGGTGCGCGATGTCAAGACCAGCACCACCAAGGCTGCCCTTGTCCTCGACCTCATTCGCGGCAAAACAGTCGAACGCGCGCTGAACGACCTGACGTTCTGCCGCAAAAAGCTGGCTCCCATCACCAAAAAGCTGCTGCTTTCGGCCATCGCGAATGCCGAAAACAACCACCAGCTGAACGTGGACAACCTGGTTGTGGCCCGTGCCCATGCCGACAAAGGCGCCTACATGAAGCGCTGGATGCAACGCGCCAAGGGCCGTGCCGCACCTGTGCTCAAGCACCGTTGCCACATCACTATCGTGGTGGCCGAAAAAGCCCCCGAGGCCAAGCCAGCCCCCAAGGCTGCCCCAAAAGCCGCCAAAGCCGAAAAGGCTCAAGCTGCTCCTAAGGCTGCCCCCAAAGGCGATACCCAAACTGCAACAGAACAAACGGAGGCTTAAATATGGGTCAGAAAGTCAAACCGATTGGCCTGCGCCTCGGCATCAACCGCACCTGGGATTCCTTGTGGATCGCTGGTAAAGACTACCCCTCAATGCTGAAGGAAGACGCCGACATCCGTGCGTTCCTCACCAAAAAGCTCAAGGGTGCCGCTATCTCCAAAATCACCATCGAGCGCCCGTCCAAAAAGTGCCGTGTGTTCATCCACACCGCGCGTCCGGGTGTCATCATCGGTAAAAAAGGCGCCGAGATCGAAAACCTCCGCAAGGAAATCCAAAAGAAATCCAAGTCGGAAGTGGTGCTGAACATTGTCGAAGTGCGCAAGCCGGATATCGACGCCAAACTGATCGCCGACAGCGTTGCCGACCAGCTGGAGCGCCGTATCGCTTACCGCCGCGCCATGAAGCGCGCGGTGCAAAACGCCATCGGCAACGGTGCCAAGGGTGTGCGTATCCGCTTGGCTGGCCGCTTGGCCGGTGCCGAAATTGCCCGTGTCGACTGGTACATCGAGGGCAGCCTCCCGCTGCACACGCTGCGTGCCGATATCGACTATGGTATGGGCGAAGCCCACACCACCTATGGTGTCATTGGTATCCAGGTCTGGGTGAACCACGGCGAAAAGTATGGCATTGACTATTCGTCGAATGTCCAGTAAAGCCGCCATTGTTAGAGTGTAAGGAAAACAGCCATGCTGCAACCAAAGAGAACCAAATACCGTAAGGCCTTCAAAGGCCGCATCCATGGCGCCGCCAAGGGTGGTACCGACGTAAGCTTCGGCGAATACGGCCTGAAGGCGATGGAACCGGAGCGCGTAACCGCCCGCCAGATCGAGTCGGCCCGCCGTGCCATGACCCGCTACATTGCCCGTGGTGGCCGTGTGTGGGTGCGTATTTTCCCGGATGTTCCCGTCTCCAAAAAACCTGCCGAAGTCCGTATGGGTTCCGGTAAGGGTACGCCCGAGATCTGGGTCTGCCGCGTCAAGCCCGGTCGTATTCTGTACGAAATGGCAGGCGTGACGGAAGAAATCGCCCGCGAAGCCTTCCGCCTGGCCGCCATGAAGCTGCCGGTGAAAACCAAATTCGTGTCCCGTCACCACGGCGCGTAAGTAAACAAAGGATACTGCTATGCAAATGTCTGAAATTGTCAGCAAGTCCGCCGCCCAGCTGAAGGAAACCCTCCTGCAGTTGCGCCGCGAGCAAATGAACCTCCGCTTCCAAAAAAGCGGCGGTCAGCTTGCGAATGTTAACCGCTGGCGCGAAGTCCGCACGGCAATCGCCCGTGTGAAAACGGCGATGAACCAGAACTCGAAGAAGGAGTCCAAGTAATGCCCCGTCGCGTCCTTCAAGGTACCGTCGTCTCCACCAAGGGCCACAAAACCATTGTGGTCAATGTCGAGCGTACAACCAAGCACCCCATTTATGGTAAAATTCAGCGTACCAGCAAAAAATTCCATGCCCACGACGAAGCCGAAATCGGCAAAATGGGCGATGTGGTGGAAATCATCGAATGCGCGCCGGTCAGCAAGCTGAAGCGCTTCGAACTTAAAAACGTCGTTCTCGCGGCCGGAGACCTTGTCACCGACACCGCATCCGACGTACAAGCCTAACCGTAATTAACACCAAGAAAGAGGAGCAGGTCCCGTGATCCAGCAGGAAACCCGCCTCGACGTAGCCGATAATTCCGGCGCGCGCGAGGTTATGTGCATCCGCGTATTGGGTGGCACACGCCGCCGCTATGCGCGCGTGGGCGATGTCATTATCGTCAGCATCAAAGACGCCATTCCGCGCGCCAAGGTGAAGAAGGGCGACGTTGCCCGCGCCGTGGTCGTGCGTACGGCCAAAGAAACGCTTCGCGCCGATGGCACCGCCATCCGCTTCGACAAGAACGCCGCCGTTCTTATCGACAAGAAGAACGAACCCGTCGGCACCCGTATTTTCGGTCCTGTGGCCCGCGAACTGCGCGGTAAGTCGTTCATGAAAATCGTCTCGCTTGCTCCGGAGGTGCTCTAATTATGGCTGTTCTGCAATCCAAACTGAAAAAGGGCGACGAAGTCGTCGTCATTGCTGGCAAATCCAAAGGCCAAAGCGGTAAAATCACCCGCGTCATCACCGCCACCGGGCGCGTGTATGTCGAGGGCGTGAACCTGGTCAACAAGTTCCTCTCAGCCCGCAAGGCCATGATGATGCAGCGCGAACCTGGTCAAATCCAGGCCGAAGCCTCCATCAACGTGAGCAACGTGATGCTGAAGGATCCCAAAACCGGCAAACCCACCCGCGTGGGCTACCGTATCGAGTCCGATGGCTCCAAGGTTCGTATCGCAAAAGCGAGCAACACCGTTCTTGATACCATCAAGAAGGCTGATAAATCCAAACCTGCTGGCAAGGCTGCCCCTAAAAAGAAGCCTGCCACCAAGGCTAAGTCCGAATAGAAGAAAGGATACTGGTCATGGCTACTAAGCAACCAGCCAAAGCCCCGGCTAAGGCTTCCAAAAAAGCCGAAAGTGCCTCCGGCACCGAAGCCCGCATGGAAGGCTATACCCCGCGCTTTGCCGAAATGTATGTTAAGGAAATTCGCCCGCAACTGGCGAAGGAACTGGGCTACACCAACCCGATGAAACTGCCCCGCATCACCAAAATCGTCCTGAACATGGGCGTGGGTAAAGCGGCCGAAGACAAGAAGCTGCTGGAAGGCGCCATGGACGACATGCGCCTGATTACCGGCCAGCAACCTGTTGCCACCAAGGCCCGCAAGTCCATCAGCAACTTTAAGCTGCGCGAAGGCATGGCCATCGGCTGCAAAGTCACTCTGCGTGGCCCCCGCATGTACGAATTCCTCGACCGCCTCATCACCATCGCACTCCCCCGCGTGCGCGACTTCGAAGGCGTCAGCAGCAAATCGTTCGACGGCCGCGGCAACTACGCCCTGGGCATCAAGGAACAGATTATCTTCCAAGAAATCGACTTCGACAAAACCGACCGCGTGCGGGGTATGGATGTGATCATCTGCACCAGCGCCGGTAACGACAACGACGCGCGCGCGCTGCTGAGTGCCTTTGGCATGCCGTTCCGTCGCAGCCGCCAAACTCAAGAAGTGAAGGGTGCTTAATCATGGCTAAAGTTGGAATGATCAACCGCGAAAACACCCGCGCCAAGCTGGGCAAGCGCGATGCCGAAAAGCGCGAAGCGCTGAAAAAGGCCATCGTCGCAACCGAAGGGCTCGACGAGAAAATGACCCTGGTGCAAAAGCTGGCCGACCTGGCCCGCAACGGCTCCAAGTCGCGTCAGCGCAACCGTTGCAGCCTCACGGGCCGTCCCCGTGGCTACCACCGCCGTTTTGGTTTGTCCCGTAACAAGCTGCGCGAACTTGCGAGCCTGGGCCTGCTGCCCGGCGTCCGCAAGGGCAGCTGGTAAGGAAAGGATAGTATTATGCCCGTTACCGATCCCATTGCCGACCTGCTCGTTCGCATTCGCAACGCCCAGGCGCAAAAACACGAAACCGTGCGCATGCCGGCCAGCAAGCTCAAGGCTTCCATTCTGGAAGTTCTGAAAGCCGAAGGCTACATCAGCAGCTACACGGTAGAAACCGAAGGTGCCACGAACTCCGTTCAAGGCACCCTCGTGGTCACCCTCAAGTATCATCAGGGCCAGCCGGTCATCACGTCGCTCAAGCGCGTGTCTAAGCCCGGCCGCCGTGTGTACAGCCAGGCAAAAGAAATCCCGATGGTCTCCAACGGCCTCGGCACCACCATCGTCAGCACCAGCCACGGCGTCGTTACCGACACCAAAGCGCGCGAGCTGAACGTGGGCGGTGAAGTTCTCTGCCAAGTGATGTAAGGAGTAGAGAATATGTCTCGCGTAGGTAAAAAACCGCTTCCGTTGCCCAAGGGCGTAGAAGCCACCATCAACGGCCGCAGTGTCACCATCAAGGGTGCCAAGGGCAGCCTCACAACCCAGGTTCCGGCCGATATCGCCGTCACCAGCAGCGTGAACGAAGGCGTCACCGAGCTTAGCTTTGCGCCGCAGGGCAACCCGCGCCAGCTCAGCGCCGCCTGGGGCACCTCGCGCGCTCTGGTCAGCAACATGGTTAAGGGCGTCACCAGTGGCTTCAGCATCCCGCTCAAGCTTATTGGTGTGGGTTACCGTGCCGCCGTGCAGGGCCAACAGCTCAACATGACCCTCGGTTACAGCCACCCGATCGAAATCAAGATCCCCGCCGGTATCACCGTCGAGGTGAAAGACCAGACCGAAGTGACGATCTCCGGCACCGACAAGCAGAAGGTTGGCGAATTTGCAGCCAACATCCGCAGCCGCCGCGCACCCGAACCCTTCAAGGGCAAGGGCGTGCGCTACACCAACGAGTACATCAACATGAAGGAAGGCAAGAAGAAGTAAACGATGTCTTGGCTTTCAGGTCTCCTGAAAGCCTTAGACGAGTTTACCCTCGCGGATGCGAGGGTCTCATGGAGAACCTCAAAACCGACCTCCCTCCCTCGTTGGAAAAGCCACAAAACCCCGCACCAGCGGGGTTTTGTGTATTCTGTAAACAATAGACTTGCCTAATCCCCTTCTTTTGTTATGGTCTTCATGTAAGTGCATACCTCATTTGTTTATATACGTAGTCCTCCAGCAAAAAGGAGCGAACGATGTTCGAGCGCATGAAAGGAATCCGCATGATCCTCGTGGTCATGCTCGCAGTCGGTCTGGCCGCCTGTCAGACCATCGAACCGCCGGCGGGCAAGGGCGGCAAAGCCTACAGCCAATCGCAGAAGAAGTCGGCAGCCCAGCGCGAGCGCGAGAGGGAGCAAGCCAAGGCGGTGTTAGGTCTTTTCGTCCTGGCAGCAGGCACCGCCGTGCTGGGTGCGGCAGGGTCGGGCCCCAGCTACCGCCCGTCCTACCGGCAGGGTCATTCCGCAGGCGCCAGTGGCAGGGGGGGCTGTCAGTCCCAATACTCTACGCCCAACCCAGGGCAGGGGTGGGGGCCGGGCAACTTCTGCCGCTAAAGTCCTTTTCGTGCCACCAGAAGACCCCGCTTGCGCGGGGTCTTCGCACGTTCTGCCACCTTGGCAAACCCTAAATCCTCCGCTACCTTAACGGCACTTCATCAGGTTTAAAAGCAGGGGAACACCATGTCGGACATCCTGAGAAATTATATAATTTACACCGCCCTTCAATTCGCCGGGCTGTTCCTCACCCTCAGTGGTGTGGTCGGCTACCTGCTGCACAACCAGCCGCTGGATGCCGTGGTGCCCGGCCTGGTGCTAGGCATGTATGGCGTCCTGGCCATGGTTATCCTGCTGAGGGTCACCAGCGCCCCGCGCCCTCCCGGTGGCCGCAAGCCGCTGCCCCGCGCTACCCCCCGCTCCGGCGGGGTTCTTTTTATGTACAGCCTTAACAAATTCCCTCCAAACCCCTTGCCAATCCCCTCATAATCCAGCATAAGGCGCGCAAGCATCTCGCTTATCCACGGGTGCGGCCCATTGGTGCAAACCGGCAGGGCCATAACCGTGGCAACTTCCCCTCCATGCATAGGGCAGGGGGGCAACCAGAAAAGGAGCAGGTCACCATGACCATTCTGCACGAAACCAGCACCCAGCGCCGCGCGCGCCGCGTGCGCCACAAGCTGCGCCTTGCCAGCCCCGGCAAACTGCGCATGTCCGTCTACCGCAGCAACATGAACCTCGCGGTGCAAATCATCGATGACACCAAAGGCGTCACCGTCGTATCCGCCACCACCACCGAGAAGAAGCTGCGCGGCAGCCTCAAAAACGGCCGTGGTATGGAAGCCGCCGAAGTTATCGGCAAAACCGTAGCCGAACGTGCCACCAAAGCCGGCATTACCGAAGTTTATTTCGACCGTGGCAGCTACCGCTACACCGGTCGCCTCAAGGTGCTGGCCGACGCTGCCCGCGCCGCAGGCCTGAAATTCTAAGAAGGGACACAGAACATGAGCGAACCCCGTAATTTTGAAGGCCGCCGCGACAACCGCGAAGAGCGCGAACGCAGCGAATTTGTCGATAAACTCGTTGGCGTACGCCGCGTAGCCAAAACCGTTAAGGGTGGCCGCCGTATGTCGTTCGGCGCACTGGTTGTGGTGGGCGACGAAGCCGGCCGCGTTGGCTTTGGCCAAGGCAAAGCGAAGGAAGTGCCCGACGCCGTGCGCAAAGCAACCGACGAAGCCAAGCGCGCCATGGTACGTGTGCCGCTGCGCCAGGGCCGTACTTTGCACCACGATGTTAAAGGCACCTTCGGCGCCACCCGCGTCATCATCAAGCCTGCCGTGCCGGGTACCGGTATCATTGCAGGCGGCCCAATGCGCGCTATCTTCGAGGCCATGGGCATCAAAGACGTCGTCGCCAAGGCCATGGGCTCCACCAACCCCTTCAACCTTATCCGCGCCACCTTTGCCGCGTTTGCCGCAATCGAAACCCCCCGCAGCATCGCAGCCAAGCGCGGCCTTAAGGTCACCGACCTCACTCTGCACGCGGTAGAAGCCGTCAAGGGCGTCACCGACCAGAAGGAAATGGTTGAGAAGGAAGCCAAAGCCCAAAAGGCCAAAAAGGCAGCTCCCGCCCGTGGCGGACGCGACGGCGGCCGTGACGGCTCCCGTGGCCCGCGCAAAGAAGGCGAAGGCAACCGTGGTAACGGCCCGCGGCGCGAAGGCGCTGGCCGCCGTGCCGAGGCCCCGAAAGTGGTCACCGTCACCAAGGCCCAAAGCATGAAGTCGGCCACCAGCACCGAGCCCACCCCGGCACCCGCCGAGGCCCCCGCTGCCGCCCCGACCGAAGGCACCCAAGAGTAAGAGACTTGCAAGAAGTTAGATGGGCCACCATCTAACTTCTAACCTCTAACTTCTAACCTCTAACAAATGGCAACATAAGGGAAACCGAGTCATGAAATTAAACCAACTGCGCGACAACCCCGGCGCAAACAAAGACAAAATCCGCGTCGGTCGCGGTATCGGTAGCGGCAAGGGTAAAACCTCTGGCCGTGGTGTAAAGGGTCAAAAAGCCCGTAAATCCGGCAACGTGCGCGCCGGGTTCGAAGGCGGCCAAAACCCGCTCTACCGTCGTCTGCCTATGCGCGGCTTCAACAACACCAACTTCACCACCACCTACTTTGTGGTGAACACCGGCCTGCTGCAAGTGCTGGTCGACCAGAACAAACTGAAGGCTGGCGACACCGTCACCATCGAGAGCATGATTGCTGCCGGTCTCACCAAAAAGCCGCTGGACGGCCTGAAGATCCTCGGCAACGGCGACCTGACCACCAAACTGGTCATCACCGCCGCCGCCGCCAGCGCCAGCGCTATCGAGAAAGTGAAAAAAGCCGGTGGCTCCCTCACCATCATCGAAAAGAAGGTGCAAGAAGGCAAGCTCAAGCCCAAAGCCGAACGCTAGCCCCAAGCCCAAAACCAAAAAAGGAGCCGCAAGGCTCCCTTTGGTTTTCCCCCTAATTTGGTACAAAACGGAGTCGGCGCCCGCAAGGGGCGCCGACTCTCAGTCGTCAATACTATAGCCGAGGGCGGCCCTCTTCTTGTGGACGCCCTTCTTGCCGGTGAGGGGCACCGGCACCCGTTTCGCCTTCGGCGCCTTCGCGCGCCGGGCGGCCCGTTCTTCGGCTGCCTTCTCGGCCGCCGTCTTCACATCAGCGGCCTTCGCCGCCTTGCGTCCAAACATGCACTTCATTTTTTTCTTCTCCAGTTGCGGTGATAACGATTTAAGTACCGCCCCCACCCATTTCAAGCCCCTTCCAGTGAAATTTTCCCCCAAACCCCTGAGACCCTGACATCCTGAAATCCTGCTCCTTCCCACCTGCCGCAAAAACCGCCACCAACCCAACCGGAAAACGCTGCCAAACCTTGCAGAATCCGCACCCTTCACGTAAAAGGTGAAGGTATTTAGCAGGAGAACACCCCTTTCATGGCCCAACTCGGTCTCGGTTCACAGGCAGAAATTGCCGAACTTCTCACCAAAGCCAAAGGCTTGCACATGCGCATTCTGTTTGTGCTGTTCGCCTTCGTGGTGTATCGCCTCGGCACGCACATTCCGCTGCCGGGGGTCGATGTCGCCGTTCTCGCCAGCTACCAGCAAAACCTGCAAAGCGGGCTTTTCGGCCTGTTCAACATGTTCTCCGGCGGGGCGTTCTCGCGCATGGCGGTGTTTGCGCTCAATATCATGCCCTACATTACCGCCAGCATCATCATACAGCTGTTGTCCAGCACTTATCCTGCCCTGGCCGAGCTGAAAAAAGAAGGCGAAGTCGGCCGTCGCAAAATCAACCAATACACCAGGTACCTCACGGTAGTTCTTGCTTTTGTTCAAGGTTTCGGCCTTGCCTCCGGCATTCAGTACCAAACCGCTATCGTGAACGGCGAGGTTATGAACCTCGTCACCAACCCCGGCCTGGCCTTCCAGCTGCAAACCGCGCTCACCATCACCACCGGCACCATGTTCCTCATGTGGCTGGGCGAGCAGATCAACGTGCGCGGCATCGGCAACGGCATCTCGCTGCTTATCTTTGCGGGTATCGTCGCCACCATGCCCGCGTCCGTTATCCAAATTTTCGAACTCGCGCGCACCGGCTCCATCTCCGAGCTCCTCGTGTTCGCCATCGCCGTCGGTGCCATCATCGGCATTTTCTTCATTACGTTTATGGAAACCGCCACCCGCCGCATCGCCATCCAATACCCCAAGCGCCAGGGCATGTTCGGCGCGACGACGTCCGACAGCAACCACCTGCCGCTCAAGCTCAACCTCGCAGGCGTCATTCCGCCCATTTTTGCCAGCGCCCTGCTTATGGTGCCGGTCACCATGGCCTCTTACGCGCCAGAAAGCGCCTGGGCCCAGTTCATCGGCGCCTGGCTCACCCCCGGCAAGCCCATGTACATCGCGCTGTTTGTCAGCATGATCATCTTCTTCGCCTTCTTCTATGTCGCCACCGTCAGCTTTAATGCAGAAGAAACGGCCGATAACCTCAAAAAATCAGGCGCCTTTATCCCCGGTATCCGCCCCGGTGCCAGCACGGCTAACTATCTGGATAGCGTCGCCACCCGCCTCACCACCATCGGGGCGCTCTATCTGGCGTTTATCTGTGCCGTGCCCGACCTTTTGCACCAAGACGCCACCCTGCCGTTCTACATCGGCGGTACGTCCTTGCTCATTATCGTCAGCGTGACCATCGACACCGTCTCCCGCATCCAGTCGGCCCTCATCGCCCAAAAGTACGAAAGTTTACTGAAAAAGAGCAGCCTCAAAGGCAAAGGTGGCCTTGTGCGCAGTTCGGTCAGGAAACCTTAGGCTTTTACGTATAAAAAGAGAGACATGCCAATGATTATCGTTCTATTTGGCCCTCCCGGCGCTGGCAAGGGCACCCAATCTGCCAAATTGGTGGAAAAATTTGCAATTCCCGCCCTCAGCACCGGCGATATGTTCCGCGCCGCCATCGCGGCCGAAACCCCGGTTGGCAAGCAGGTCAAGGCGGTTATCGACGCTGGCGACCTCGTCAACGACGAGCTGGTAAATAAATTGGTGTTCGAGCGCCTCACCCAGCCAGACTGCGAAAACGGCGTGATCCTCGACGGCTACCCCCGCACCGTGGCCCAGGCCGAAGCCCTGGATGCCTGGCTGGCCGACCACCACTGGAAGCTGGACAAGGTGATAGAGCTGAAAGTGGACGACGAACAGCTGGTAGAGCGCCGTGCAGGCCGCCTGTACGCCCCCGGCAGCAAAAAGGTTTACCACATCAGCTTCAACCCCCCCAAAGTGCCCGGCAAGTGCGACGAATCCGGCGAAACACTTATCCAGAGAGAAGATGACAACCCCGAAGTCGTCCGCCACCGGCTGGATGTCTATAACGAGCAAACCGCCCCGGTGCTGGGCTACTACACCGCCCAAAACCGCCTGGTCACGCTGGACGGCATGTCGGATATCGACGACGTCTACCAGCACATCCTCCAGGTCCTCGGCGCCAAGTAATGCCATTTCCAAAGATCAGGGGCCAATGGCCCCTTTTTTCCGGCACGTTTCCCGGGCTGCGGCGGGGTCAAATTTGGAACAAATTTGGGGCCCCCGCCCAGACCCGGGATCTCGAAAATATAAGCACAGTCCTAACAAACCCCTAAAATTGAAACCACCAAACACAAAAATACGAAACACAAAAACACGAAACACGAAGACACGTTAATCCCCCCAACATATCCTAGCCAACCGCCCCATTCTGCGCTAAACGCCCTCTATGGCTAAAGACGATGTAAT
>DIUO01000039.1 GCA_002422365.1 Proteobacteria bacterium UBA6156 | reverse complement strand
CCGCCGGGGATCTTGCCCGCGGCGAAGGTCTTCTCCTGGTAATTCACGGTCAGGGGGAAGAAGTCGAACCCGGCTTTGGGTTCTTTGGCAAACACCACCGTACCCAGCACCACGGTCTCGCCGTAGGTCACCACCACGGCACCATCGGCCTGGCGGGCCATTTTGCCGGTTTCAATGGTCAGCTGCTTGCCGCCCCATTCAATGCTTTTTTTATAAATCGTGAACACGCTGTCACTCCTCGGTTGGTTGAGAGGCCGTGCGCTGTAAGGAGTATGAGGATTGTTGCAAATTCCGGGCTTTCCTGCCCCCGCTGTGTGTCCGCTTACCGCTTTTGAGTCTGCCTGGCCGCTTTGGTTATTAACTACGTTGTCGTTACAACCCCCTTATAAGCCAGCAAACCTTTTGGCACAAGCCTCAATTCAAGGTATATAACAAACATGAGCACCAGCACCAAACCCATCGCCCCCAAGCCTATCAGTTTCTCCGGCATCCAATCCTCCGGCATTCCCAGCCTGGGCAACTACATCGGCGCGTTCAAGCCGTTCACCGCCTACCCCCAAACCCACAAGGCCTATTTTTGTGTGGTAGACCACCACGCCATCACCGTCCGCCAAAACCCTGCCGACCTGAACGAGAACACCTACGCCATCGCCGCCTGGTTCCTGGCCTCGGGGCTCAATCCGCACGCCTGCACGCTCTTCATCCAAAGCCATGTCACCCAGCACACCGAACTTGGCTGGATCCTCAACACCTTCACCCAAATGGGCGAACTGGAGCGCATGACCCAATACAAAGACAAAGCCTCCCGCCATTCCCAGAACATCAACGCCGGGCTCTTCACCTATCCCGCGCTCATGGCCGCCGACATCCTCCTCTACAACACGCAAGAGGTCCCCGTCGGCGACGACCAGATCCAGCATATCGAGCTCTGCCGCGACGTCGCCACCCGCTTTAACAACATCTATGGCGATACCTTCGTGCTGCCCAAAGGCGTCATCCCCAAAGCGGGCGCACGGGTGAAAGACCTCCAAGACCCCACCCGCAAAATGTCCAAATCCCAGCCCGGCCCCGGCACCATTTTGCTGACCGAATCCCCCGCCGAAGCCGCTAAAAAAATCAAGCGCGCCCAAACCGATAGCTTAGGCGAAATCCGCTACGACCCCGCCAACCAGCCCGGTATCGCCAACTTGCTGGAAATCATGGGCGGCCTCACCAACCGCAGCCCGCACACGGTGGCCGAAGAATTTGCAGGCCAGCAATACGGCTCCCTTAAAGGCGCAGTGGCCGAGGCTGTCGCCTTCACCATGGAGCCCCTGCAAGCCGAATACACCCGCCTGATGGCCGACAAAGCCGAACTCCAGCGTATTCTGGCCCGTGGCGCCGAAGACGCCCGCAGCGTCGCCGCCCAAACCCTGCGCAAAGTGAAGGAAAAAATGGGTTACGTTGCAGAATGACAATTTTGCCCGCTCTTCATCGCGCCCAGAATGTGCTTAAGCAAAATCCATATTTTGTTTTAGCTACAATTGATACCGAAGGTCCATGGGCAGCTGCACTGGCTTATACCTGGGCCTTTCCTGGTTATCTTTACTTTTTTTCCGAACTCGATTCCCGGCACGGGCGTGCGCTCGCTCAACCGTCTCAGGTAGCGGGTGTAATATTTGATTCCCGCGCAACTCCCGACATGGTCGAGAGCCTTCAATTCAGTGGCAGGGCAGAAATATTCCATACCAAGGCAGCGATTGAAACCGTACTTACCTTGAGTGCAAAGCGAACAGGGGCGAAGAACCCTTCAAACGACACCATCAACGAACAATTCATGCATCCCTCAACACGGTTGTTTCGCGTGAGCATAGAATCAAGCTATGTTCTCAACCAAGCGCGCTTTGCAAAAGATGGAACTGATGGACGCGAACAAGTCGATACCGAAGCCGTCTTTCAGTAATAATTTTCATAATTGAAATAAAAAAAATGGCTAACATCTCGCACTTCTCACCCACCCTCATCCGCAAGGCAGAGCACTGGGTCATCGGCCTCATCGGCGCCACGGTGTTCATCACCCTGCTGGTCACCGTGCTGGCGGGGCGCGAGTCCTTCCTGCAAAGCATCAGCAGCCTCACCGGCGGCGCCCTCTGGTGGCTCATCGGGCTCACCACCGCCGAAAGTTTCATCCGCTTTTACCGCTACCACATCGCCGCCCGCACCCTGGGGCTAAAGGTGCCGTTTTGGCGGCTGATGTACTACTACACCGTCGGCTACGGCCTCATCCCCACCCCCGGCAAGGTCGGCGTCGCCATCCGCCTGTGGCTGCTCAAGCAATACCACGGCCTGCCCTACAGCCGCACCACACCGCTGCTCATTATGGACTTCATTACCGACGCCCTCGCCATGGCCAGCTTGGCCAGCTTCGCCATGCTGCTGATAGACGACACCCGCCTCAACACCTTGGGCTGGGTCGTCGGCAGCGGCCTCGCGGTCGGGCTGGTCGGCATAGCCCTGGCCCCGCACTACATGGCCGGGCTTGTTAAGTTAGCCTATGCCATGGGGGGCCGCCGCCGCCAGCGCACCTTCGCCCGGCTGCTCACGCTGGTGCGCACCACCTCGCAGGTGCTGGGCGCTCGGTTGCTGTTCATCACCACCGCGCTCAGTTTTGTCAGCTGGGCGCTTATCGGCATCAGCATCGGCATTGTCATGCAAAGCCTGGGGCATGGTTTCTTTGGCGCCACCGAAGGCTCCCTCGTCATCGCCCTCTCCACCATGGGCGGGTTTCTGACCATGATGCCCGCCGGCGTCGGCGGTGCCGAAGTCACCATGGCCGGCCTCTTCACTATGTTCGGCGTGCCCTTTGCGCAGGCGGTGCTGGTCACCGCGCTGGTGCGGTTCGTGGTGCTGTGGGTGCCGGTGCTTACCGGGCTCGCGCTGTTGCCCATCGCGTTGCGCAACATCCCCAAAACCCCGCCCAAACGCCCGCGCATGCCCCGCAAGGCCTCTTTCAAAGCAGATTAAATAAACTTACCCCTCCAGCTCCCGCAACCGCCCCAGCAGCACGCTCAGCATCGCCAGGTCGGCCTCACGCGCACGCACCACGTCGCGCAGCAGGCTATGGTAGCGGGCCAGGGCGGTGGCGTGCTGGTCCTGCCAGGCCTCCAGCGTCAGCTTGCCCGCCAGCAGGCGGCGGGTCAGGGCGGTCTGGCGGCCGAATATCTCATGCACCATCGCCTGCACCGCCTGCCGCGTCCAGGCATCGGGCACGGGCATGGCGCGGGCTTTGCGCACCAGCGCGGGCAACTTCAACACTTCCCCCACATTCAGGTGGGTGTGCAGCACGTCGGGCAGGGGGCGCTTGGTTTGGGCCGCCAGCATCACCACGTCCGGCGCCACCGCTAACCGAGAAAGCCGCGCCAGTCGCGTCGCCATGGCCGCAGGCAAGCCCATCGCCTGCCATTCGTCGCTCCAGCGGGCCGTGTCGGGCCGGTTGGCCAATATCGCGGGCAGTAGGGCGTTAATTTCGGCCAGAGGGGCTTGCAGGCGGGCCACCCACGCGGCTACATCCACCGGCTGGCCATAGCGCAGCAGCCAGGCCGCCAGCGTGCCGCACACCAGCTTCAGCCGTTGGCTTACCGCCATGGTGGTTTTCAAGGGTATGGTCAGTCCCTCCAGCTTGGCCCACAGCCCGGCCAGGTCACTAATCACTGCCGCCACACCCAGCGCCCGCACGGCATCGCGGGCGGTTACGTCAAAGTCGCTCATCAGGCGGGGTATGGCCAGCAGCCCCAGGCGGTTGACCAGCAAGTTGGCCAGCACGGTGGCCAAAATATGGTGCGCCAGCGGGTGGCGCTCCACCAGCGGGCCAAACTGCGCCTGCATGGCACGGGGGAAGTACCACGCCAGCAGCGGCTTCAGCATCGCACTGCCCAGCAGGTCGGTGTCGCGCAAAATCTCGTCGCGCAGCCAGGCTTTGGTGCCGGCCAGCAGGGCGCACATTTCGGGGCGCGTAAACAAGCCACCGGGGCGGTTTTTCAGCTCGCGCAGGCTTGGTAAGCAGTCCACAACCGGGTCAATCACACCTTCGCGCACCAGTTTGTCCTGCCAGCCGTGCAGCTCGGTGTGGTAGGCCTCGCTCTCGGCGCAGTCCATGGTCACCGCCAGGTTTTGCTGAGCATTATCGCGCAGCAC
Source organism: Proteobacteria bacterium UBA6156 (assembly GCA_002422365.1). Taxonomy (GTDB): domain Bacteria; phylum Pseudomonadota; class Alphaproteobacteria; order UBA2136; family UBA6156; genus UBA6156. The sequence continues at coordinate 51,374 of DIUO01000039.1, read as the reverse complement.
CAGCGTGGCAATATCCGGCGCCATGCTGCGCAGCAGCTTCACGCGGCGGGCTTCGTCCAGGCTGCCGTTGCGCATGGCCAGTTGCAGCAATATCTTCACATTCACTTCGTGGTCGCTGGTGTCCACGCCCGCGCTGTTGTCCAGCGCGTCGGTGTTCAGTTGCACGCCACGGCGGGCCAGCTCCACCCGCCCACGCGGGGTTATCCCTAAGTTGCCGCCTTCACCAATCACCCGCGCACGCACCATGGCGGCATCCACCCGCACATCGTCGTTGGCCTTGTCGGCGGCGGCTAACTGGCTTTCATCGCTGGCTTTAACATACGTCCCAATTCCGCCATTCCACAGCACATCTACCGGAGCCTTCAAAATCGCCTTAACAACCTCATCCGGCACCATGTGGCTGGCTTTCACGCCCAGCCGCGCCTGCATGGCCGGGCTCAGCTCAATGCGCTTGGCCGCACGGGGGTACACCCCCCCACCGGAAGATATCACCTTCGGGTCATACATCTCCCACCCGCCGTTGGCCTCAAACAACCGCTCGCGCTCGGCAAAGCTCGCCTCGCAATCCGGGTTGGGGTCGAGAAAAATATGCATATGGTTAAATGCCGCCACCAGCTGCACGTGCTTCTCGCGCAGCAATCCGTTCCCAAACACGTCGCCCCCCATGTCGCCAATTCCCACCAGCGTCAGGGGCCGGGCTTCGCTGGGCTGCAAGCCCAGCGCACTCAGGTGGTGCTCCACGCTCACCCAGGCGCCGCGTGCGGTAATGCCCATGTGCTTGTGGTCATAACCTTTGCTGCCGCCGCTCGCAAAGGCGTCGCCCAGCCAAAAGCCATCCTTGATACCCTCCCAATACCCCGCCGCCAGCGCCTCGGCATTGGCGGTGTCACTTAATTTCGAGGTCCCCTTATCCGCCGCCACCACCAAATAAGGGTCATCGCCATCGTGCCGCACCACCCCGCGCGGAGGCACCACACGGCCACGGGCGTCATACGTGTCCGTCACGCTCAGCAGCGCCCTTATGTACAGCTTATACGCATCAACCGGCGTCCCTTTGCGCACATAAAACCCGCCTTTGGCCCCCACCGGAACAATAATCGTATTCTTGCGCATTTGCGCCGTCATCAGCGCCAGCACTTCGGTGCGGTAGTCGCTGGCGCGGTTGCTGTGGCGCAAGCCGCCGCGCGCCACCGGGCCGCCGCGCAGGTGCACGCCTTCCACACAGGGGTGGTAAACCGCAATTTCGCGCCAGGGGCGGGGCTCGGGCAGGCCCGGCACGCGCGCGCAGTCCAGCTTGAAGGCCATGGCTTCGCCCAACCCGTTATTGGCCTCATTCCGCCCCGGCTGCCACACGTTGGTGCGCACTATGGCTTGCACCAGGCCATAGGCGGTGCGCCACACGCGCTCCTCTTCGGCGGTGGTCATCGCCACAATTTCCTGCTCCAGCAGCTCTTCCAGCGGCTGGGCCATGCGCTTGCGGCGGCTGGCAGGCACATGCGGCTGGTGCCGGGCTTCAAACAGCTCCCACAGCGTGCGGGCCATGTCCGGGCGGCTGCGGATAACCTTCCTCACGCTCGGCGGGTCAAGCCTGCGGTCAATTTGCTGCATATAGGCCACCCAGCCGCGCCACACATGCAGCGCCTGCACACTCAGCGCCGCACTTAAAGCCAGGCGGTTCAGGCTGTCTTCTTCCAGCACATCGCGCAGGCAGGCATCCAGCACGGCTATCAACGCCGCGCGGGTGTCATCGGTCAGGGGGGCTTCCGGCATGGCGCACTGCACGTCGTGCACCCACACATCCCCTAGCCGGAAGGTATCCTCGCTCAGCGCCTGCAATCCGCAGCTGTCCACCAGCGGCATCAGCTCGGCCAGGCTCCAGCTTCCGCCGCGCTTCAGCAGGCGCAGGCGCAGCCCGTCGCGCTGTTCCAGGCGCACCTGTTGCGGCGCGGGGCTGTTCACAAAGGCGGCGTCATCCACCGCCACCGCCACGGGGGTAGCGCTGCGGTAGCCTACATCGGCCAGCGGCGCAAACGCCCGCCAGCGCACAATGCCCTGGTGGGGGCCGTGGGCGGCCACCAGCGCATCTTGCATGTCGTCGTCCCAGCCACGCACCAGCGCGCGCACGGCGTGGGTCAGGTCGGCTTCATGCACCGGCGCGCCATGCCAGGGCAACCGGAACACCATCCGCGCCAGCTCGCCACTCCCTAGCTCCACTTTAAACTCGCGCACCGGCTGGCCAAATTTCTCCCCCAGCAGCAGCGCAATGCGTTCGCGTTGGCGGGTATTCATGCGGGCTAGCGGCAAATACACAATCACCGTCGCCGCCGTTTCGTGGGCGCTGGTGCGCACCAGCACGGCCACATCGGGGCGCTCATGCACTTCCACCGTGGCCACGGTCAGGCGGCGCAGGGTCTCTTGGTCGCTTAAAAACAATTCATCGCGCGGCCACATATCCAAAATGCCCTGCAACGTGCGGGTGCTGTAGCTGCCTTTGGGCCAATTCACGGCGCGCATAACCCCTGCCACTTTGCTGCGCAGCAGCGGTATGCTGCGCACCGCACAGGTATAGGCGCTGCTGGTATAAAGGCCCACAAAGCGGTGCTCGCCCACCACTTCGCCCTTGGCGTTGCGCTGCATCATACCCACATAATCCATGCTCACGCTGCGGTGCACGCGGCTGGTTTCGGGGGTTTTGCTCAGCACCAGGTTTTCGTCGCTGGCCACATACAGGCCCAGGCTCCCCAGTTTGCTCACTGGGGTTTCGCGCATCACCGCACTTTCGGTTTCGGCCATAATGCCCAACCCGCTTGCCGGGGTCGCCTTGACCGTTTGACCCTTGGCCGTGCTGCGGTAGTCATAGTGCCGGTATCCCAGCAAAATCATATTCCCCTCGGCCAGCCACATTAAAAAGTCCCGCTCTTCGCGTTTGCTGTAGCCATCGGCCAGCGTCACCATGCGGTCACGCATCGGCTCAAAGTCTCTCACGGCGGCGCGGGCCAGCATCAGGCTGTTGCGCACGTCGGCTTTCATCGCGTCCACGCTGTCGCTGTCCATGCCGAGCATCTGCACCAGAATCCACGCCTCCAGTGCCCTGCGGCTGGTGGCGCGCCCTGCGGTGGCGGTTTGCAGTTTGCCGCGCTGGCGGCTCACGCCCAGCACCGGGTGCCACAGGCCGCCCAGGTCGGGGTTGTGGCGGCGCACGGCCATGCTCACGGTGTCGGTTAAAAAGGGTTGGTCGTCCATCACCACCAGCAACCAGCCGTGGGGGCTGCCGGGCGGAATAAGCACATCCAGCTTAAACGCTTCTCCCGCACGGCGCTGGCCCACTTGCTTGGCCAGCCAGGGCCACAGGGGGTCGCGGCTGTCGGGCAGGGTGCGGTTGGGGCTTTGGCTGGCCATCAGCTGGCGCAGGCTGCGCAGGCTCACGCCTTCGGGCGCAGCTTCGGCTGTGGCAGCAGCGGCCAGGGCGCGGGGCGCGGGCTTAACCTGGGGGGTTGGGCGGGTGCGGGCCGCCTTAACCGGGGTGCGTGGGGGTGCCATGCGTTTTTTTATACTTTTTATCGGTTTTACCCCGCCACCCTACGCCTCGCCCGGGGGCCCCGCAAGGCATTCCCGGCCACACTCCCCTGCATAATCCACAAAAAAACCCGCCTTTCAGCGGGTTAAAAAGGGCAAAAACATCTATTTTTTGCCCACAATGTCCATCACCACACGTTCCACATCGGCGGTTACACGCAGCGCTGCGGCATTGGCTTTATAGGCCTGTACCGACTGCAACAAATCCACAATCGGTCGCGTCACATCACCATCGCTCAGCACCGCGCCGCGCACGGCATCTTCCACGGCGGGCACCACGGCGGCGCGGTCGCTAATCGCCACGCTGTCGGCGGCCTGTGCATTTTGGGCGGCGTTTTGCGCGGCGGCAAAGGCGTTGTTAATCTCGGTTGCGGCTTTGGCCACGCGTTCGCCCTGGGTGCGTAACCCGGCAATACTGGCCATCTTGGCTCCAATTTCAAGCGTCATGCTTTTCTCCTTTATTGTGGGCGCTTTCCACGGCACCCTCCTGGTGCACAAGGCACTCAGGATATTGTTATTATGGAGACCCAACCCCTAAACGTCAATATCCACCTCTTGGCCACGGGCATCGTCGTCGCCGTGGTGCTGGCGGGCACTGTCGCGGTCGGCCTGATACCTCGCCGCAGCCTCGCCTTTCGGCAAGGGTTTGGCACGCACCGGCTGGCGCGCTTCGGTGCGCGGCATGGTGTCGGGGGCGGCCACCGCAAAGGGCATCGGCCCCCCGTGGATCAGGCTCATAAGGTTCTCTCTCCTTACCAGCTTATAACCCCTTGACCAAACACGCCTGACAGGCCAAAAAGCCTCCATGCAAGCACCCAACGTCACTCTCGCCCTCGATTGCTCCTTCACCGGCCTCACCCTGGCCCTCCAGGCGGGCGGGCACACTTATGCCTTCAGCACCTCCGTCCCCCGCAGTTCCGATATCCTCCCCACCGAGCTCCAATCCCTCCTCCAGCAAGCGGGCGTCACGGTGGCAAGCCTCACCCACATCTTCGCCACCACCGGCCCGGGCAGCTTCACCGGCATCCGGCTGGGGTTGGCCACGGCGCAGGCCCTCAAGCTCCTCAACCCGAACATCGAAGTCCTCGGCCTCTCCACCCTCCAAACCCTCGCGCTTCAGGTCGTCGCAGACCACCACCCCACCGAACCTTTCACTCTTGTGCTAGATGCCGCCGGCGGCCAACTCTATACCCAAACCTTCGCGGCAGACGCCACTCCCCAAACCCCCGCCGCCTGCACCGCCACAGCACCCACGGGCCTTGTATTTGCCCAAAGCAGCCTCATGCTGCCTGCCACCACCCCGCTCACCACCCTGCAACCTGCCGCCCTGCTGGCCGCCGCCGCCAACCCGGCCCACCATCTTCCACCGCAGCCGGTCTACCTCAAGCCGCTCACCTACACCAAAGCCTCCTAGCGTGCCCAAACCCATCTCCATCAGCGTTACCACCAGCTTACCGGAAGTCTGGGACGACCCCATCTTCACCCTCACCCAAGCCGCCGCCCTGCTGGCCCAGCCCCACCACCACCTGCTGCTGGCGGAAGATGAACATCAACAGGTTAGCGGCCACCTGTTGCTGCAAGCCGTGCCCACCATGCAGGCCGATATCCTCACCCTCTACGTCTCCCCCGCCCACCGCCGCCACGGCTCCGCCCGCGCGCTGGTGCAGCAGGCCCTCGCCCTCGCTAAAGCGCAAAAATGCCAAGGCCTTACGCTGGAAGTCGCCGCCACCAACACCGCCGCCATCACCCTCTATCAGGCGTGCGGGCTGCAACATATAGGCACCCGCCCGTCCTATTACCGCAATCCTGTAAGCGACACGAAAGCGGACGCCCTTGTTTGGGCGGTTTCCTTCGCCTAAGTTGCCCTTACCGAATCGCGACATCTAAAAAAGCCATGGAGCATTTAAATGGAATTCTTTGCCACCGAACTTGGCAAATGGGTTGGGGCCATCGGCTGTATTTCGCCTGGGCTGCTCTACGTAGCCTATCTCATGCGGAAGTACCCGAAGCCTCTCGAGGACACCGAATCTTCGGAATCCTGACCCCCCATCGACCGCGCGGCCCCTCCGGGGGCCGTTTGCACGTTCAGCCCTGCACGTCTTGTCTCCCACGCCCTTCTGCCCTATAAGCCCCCCATGCCTGTCCGTATCGAAGACGCCGCCCATGCAAGCCCCCCACCGGGCGCCAAACGCATGTTCATCAAGTCCTACGGCTGCCAGATGAACGTCTACGACGGCCTGCGCATGGCCGAACTCCTCGCCCCCATGGGCTACGGCCTGGCCCCCACGGCGGAAGACGCCGACCTCATCGTCCTCAACACCTGCCACATCCGAGAAAAAGCCGACGACAAAGTCTTCTCCGACATCGGCCGCCTGCGGCGCGAGGCCGCACCCGGCGCCATTATCGCCGTCGGCGGCTGCACCGGCCAGGCCCTCGGCGCCAGCATCATGCAAACCGCCCCGGCCGTGCAGGTTGTCTTTGGCCCGCAAACCTACCACCGCCTGCCCACCCTCATCGAAAAAATCACCACCGGCCAACTCAAACGCGCGGTGGATACCGACTTCCCCGAGCTCGAAAAATTCGACAACCTCCCAACCCCCGGCGCCTACGGCCCCACCGCGTTCGTGACCATTCAGGAAGGTTGCGATAAATTCTGCACCTACTGCGTGGTGCCCTACACGCGGGGTGCCGAAATCTCCCGCCCCGCCGCCCACATTATCCAAGAAGTCGAAACCCTCGCCCAGCAAGGCGTGAAAGAAGTCACGTTATTGGGCCAGAACGTCAACGCCTACCAACACGAAGGCTATACCCTCGCCAGCCTCTGCGAAGCCGTCGGCAACGTGCCCGGCATCGCCCGCATCCGCTTCACCACCTCTCACCCCAACAATACCGGCGACGACCTGATAAACGCCTTTGCCACAAACCCCAAACTCATGCCCTACTTCCACCTGCCGGTGCAAGCGGGCAGCAACCGCGTTTTGCAGGCCATGAACCGCAACCACACGGCCGAAAGCTACCTCGCCACAATAGCCCGCATCCGGCAGGTCAACCCGGATATCGCCATCAGCGGCGACTTCATCGTCGGCTTTCCCGGAGAAACCGAAGAGGATTTTGAGCAAACCCTGCAACTTGCCGCTAATGTCGGTTACTTCGGCGCCTACAGCTTCGCCTACAGCCCGCGCCCCGGCACCCCGGCGGCCGAGCTTCCCGGCCAAGTGCCGGAACTCACTAAAAAAGAACGCCTCGCCGCCCTGCAAGCGGTGCTGGACCACACCACGGCAGACTACCTCACCCGCTTTGTTGGCCAAACCCTGCCAGTATTGATAGAAGGCGAAAACGAACACCCCGAACGCTACGGCCCGCAGCTGCGCGGCCGCAGCCCGCACAACGCCCCGGTCAACATCAGCTATCCGCCGGGCACCAACGCCCGCAGCCTCATCGGCCAAATCGTGCAAGTCCACATCACCCAAAGCGCCGCCAAATCGCTGGTCGGAGAACTTACAGCGGCCTAAAAAAGCCCCTCAGGGGGTTAATCGGCTTCACTCCCGCCGCTGCGGAGCCTCCTTCAAAATCCGCTGCAAACCGCTGGCACACATAAACGCCCCAAACAGCGACAACATCCCCAAGCTCACTTCACCCGAGATAAAAAACACAATCAGCAACGTGGTATTGGCCACAAACATGCAACTCACGCACACAAAGCCCAGCATCTCACGCCGCCTTTCCGGCAACGTGCCAGCGCAACAGCAGGGGGTAATCCCTTGGCATAGTTTAATTGTAGGTTGCGTTGTTTGCTAATACAACTCTTTCGGGCATAAAAATATTTATTCGCACCCCACGGGTGCTTGTGCGCAACACCCCTTGCCACCCGCCCTAAAACGCTGAATACTTGCCGCAATGACCGAACACGCCCCGCTCCAGCTCACCTTCTCCTCCAACCAGTTGCTGCAAGACCTCTGCGGCCGCCACGACGCCCACCTGCAACTCATCGAGGACAACCTCGGCGTCCAGCTCGTCACGCGCGGCAACCAGCTGGCCATTTTCGGCCCGCCGCCCCAGGCCGGGCAGGCCAAACAGGTGCTGGAAGATTTGTACGAACTCCTTAAAAACGGCGTCGCCATCAGCCCTTCGCAGGTGGAGGCCGCCCTGCGCCTCACCGACGGCGTGCTCGACACCAACCTCCGCTCGACCGACCTCCTCTCCGGCTCCACCACCATCGTCACCCCGCAGCTTAAAATTCTCCCCCGCAGCGTCACCCAGCACCGCTATGTGGCGGCCTTGCAGGCCAACACGCTGGTGTTCGGCACCGGCCCGGCAGGTACCGGCAAAACCTATCTGGCCGTGGCGCAGGCGGTCAGCCTGCTGGTCAGCCGCCAGGTCTCGCGCCTCATCCTCACCCGCCCGGTGCTGGAGGCTGGCGAGCGCCTGGGCTTCCTCCCCGGCACATTTGAAGAAAAAATCGACCCCTATCTCCGCCCACTCTTCGACGCCCTGGACGACACCCTGGGCCGCGACCGCTGGGTTAAAATGCGCGAAACCGGCCAAATCGAAATCGCCCCCCTGGCCTACATGCGCGGCCGCACTATTAAAGACAGCGTCATGCTGCTCGACGAAGCCCAGAACACCACCCCGGTGCAAATGAAGATGTTCCTCACCCGGCTAGGAGAAAACTCCCGCGTGTTTGTCACCGGAGACCCCGCCCAGAGCGACCTCCCGCCCCTGCGCGGCCCCCACGGCTGGGCCCCGCAGGTCAGCGGCCTGAAGGACGCCCTGGAAACGCTCGACGGCCTCCGCGATATCGAAATCGTCCGCTTCCGCGAGTCCGACGTCGTGCGCCACCCGCTGGTCTCCACCATCGTCACCGCCTACGCCGAGCGCGAGCGCCAACTCAACTTCAAACTCGACGAATAACCGCGCCCCCGGGGCGGAACCAAAACCAAAGCCAAAGTTTACCCCTTCATGCACACCCTTCGCCGCTTCCTCTTCCCGCTCATGGCCCTGGCAGCATTCCCCATCGGCCGCTTCCACGAACTCTCCGGCATGGGCCAGTCCGTCGCCGCCATGTCCAACCAAACCCCGGCCCTTTCCACTCCGGCGGGCTACGCGTTTAGCATCTGGGGGCTTATTTTCGTGCTGCTGGCGGGCTTTGCGCTGGCCCAAGCCTGGGCACCCGCGCGCCATGCCCCTTGGGCCCAGCGCCTTGGCTGGCCGCTCACCCTCAGCCTGCTGGCGGGCAATGCCTGGATGCTCGCCGCCACCCTCCTTGGCAACGGTTACACCCTCCTCATTCTCATCGGCCTCATGGCCGCAGCCGCACTGGTGGCCCTGGGCCGCGCCTACGCGCTGGCCACAACGCTGGCCGCAAACGGCGCGGGCCAACCCACCACTTTCGTGCGCTACGTCATCCTCCCCGTTGTGGGGCTGCTGGCCGGGTGGCTCAGCATCGCCTTCTTCCTCAACCTCTCCGGCGTCATCCAGCTCAAGGCGGGTATCCCCATGGGGGGCTTTGTGCCCTCACTCATCACCCTCAGCGCCGCCGCCATGGCGGGTGCCTGGGTGCTGGGCCGTCTGCTGCGGGTGCGGCCGCTCACCTACGCCTATGTGGGCGCCCTGCACTGGGGGCTGGTCGGTGTCATCGTCGCCAACGCCCAACCGGGTATGCTGGTCAATGGCAGCGCCCACGGCCTGTTGGCCACCACTGTGGCGGGCTGGGCGGTTATGCTGCTGCTGTTGGCGCTGCATAAAGCCAATTAAGTAAATACTGTCATAGTATGGCGGAGATAAAAAGGCAGCTGGTTAAGATGGCAAAAGGGGCTAATAGTGGACCTATTTGACACTTTTGTCGGCTTAATCCAGATGCCTTTTTAGCCCGCCCGTAGGTTTACAGACTATGACAGTATTTACTTAATTGGCTTTAAACCCCAATCCAAGCACTAAAAAAAACGAGAGGCTCCCCAGCCTCTCGTCACAATCCTCAAGCTCAGCAGCTTAAGCGGCCTTGGTGGGGGTGTCCTGCTTGTCGCCTTGGTCTTTATCCAGGCCCTTAATCATCCCCAGCACATGCTTGCGCACCACGTCGGGCAGAGAATAATAAGCCTTCAGCAAATCAATGGTTTCCTTGGTGTGCAGCACCTTGTCGTCCAGGGTGTTCTTTTCTTCCGCCACGGTCAGCCCGGCCGGTACGGCGCCGGTAAAGCCTTCAAAAAAGAACGCCACCTGCACACCCAACGCGCTGGCAATCTTCATCAGGCGGCTGGCCCCCACGCGGCAGTCGCCGCGCTCATACTTCTGCACCATCTGAAAACTCACCCCAATGGCATCGCCCAGGCGCTCCTGGCTCATGCCGGTCATGGTGCGGCGCAGGCGCAAACGCTGGCCTACGTGGGTGTCAATCGGGTCGCGGGGTCGTGCTGTCATGGGCATTGTTATATGCCACCTGTAATATGAATACAATATGATATGTGAAGGAAAAGCATAAAAATTGCTACTTTTGCAAGCGGAGCGAAGCGGACTAACGCGTAAGCCAGCGCCGCACAAGCGGCGCGGCGGTAACAGCGGGCAGGTTCACATCGGCATGCATCGCGGTGTTAATCGGTAGGCGCAGCACCTCGCGGCCCATGCCGTCATACACCAGTGTCAGGCCGGTGTTGGCCACGCGCACCAGCGGCAGGCCGGTTTCCACCGCGCGCAGGCGTGCCAGCGCCGCATGCTGGTAAAGGGCAATCGTGCCGGTAAACCACCCATCGTTGGTAATGTTCGCCAAATACCGCGCTCCCTCGGCATGGCGCAGCACATGGTAGGGGAAGATCCCCTCATAACAAATCAGCCCCAGCGCCATACCCGCCGGGGTCGGCAACAGGGGGCTGCGCTCGCCGTGCGTAAAATCAATCCGGCTTTGGCTGAAGGTCCGCAGCGTCAGCGGCAGCGGCAAAGCCTCCAGCCAACCGCGCAGCGGTATATATTCGCCAAAGGGCACCAGCAGTTGCTTGTCATACACGCCGCGCAGCACCCCCCGCGTGTCCATGGCTACAAAGCTGTTATAAAACTTCGGCAACGGCTGGCCGGGGTTGGCGGCACGCCGCACGCTTCCGGTTATCAGCCCGCCTTCGGGCGGCAGGGTGGCCGCCAGGCGGCTGGCAATCGCCAGCCTCACATCGTCTTCTTCGTCCAGATAAAACGCCACCGCCGTCTCCGGCATAATAACCGTCTCCGGCACGGCCTCAGCAACACCAGCCTCACCATCCAGCGCCGTGCGCAGGGTGTCCTGCAAAAACATCCAGCGGGCCTGGGCATCCCATTTGTGCGCGCTCTGGATATTCGGCTGCACCACCCGCACCCACGTGTCGCTGGGCTGGGTGGGTGCGCTTTGCAGCCGCCAGGTGCCATAGGCGGCCATCAGCGCCAGCAGCACAAACGCGGCGCTCAGGCAGCGCCGCTGCACATTGGCCAGCATCACCGCCACGGTCAGCCCAAGGCCGCTCAGCAGCCACACGCCGCCCAGCGCGGCGGTTTGCATCATCGTCAGGCTGTCGGCAAATATCGCGCCTACGGGCAACCAGGGGAAGCCCATCGGGTGCAGCCCCTTCACAAACTCAATCCCTAAAATCGCCAGCACCCACACCACCCGCGCCACAATCCAGTGGCCCCGCTGGCCAATTTTATACGCCAGCACACCGGCCAGAATATACGTCAGGCTGCCAAACACCGCCAACCCCAACACCGCGGGCACGCCACCGCCTATCGCCGCCAGCCAGCTGCCGCCACTGTCCTTAAAAAACGCCCAGGGCAGCCAATACAGGGCGGTTATATGGTGCCCCAGGCCCCACACCAGCGCCGCACCTGCGGCCTGCCGGGTGTGGGCAGCATGGCGGGTTAGCCACCACAGGCCTGCCAGGCTCAGCAGGGCCAGCGGCCACAGGCCAAAGGGGGCATACCCCAGCGTCATAAGGGCCCCCAGCGCCAGCACACCTAGGCCCAGCGGGGGCTCCGCCCGGCGCAGCAACCATGCGTGCAGGGCGCTACGCATCCAGCGCCAGTTCTACGGTTATCACCCGGCGTCCGTCGCTGGCCGTCACCGTGGCATTCACACCCGGCGCCAGCACAAAGCTCTGGCCACGGGCGGGCACGGTTTTGGCTTCGCGCATCAGCGCTCCGCCAATCGTCTCCACATCCTCATACACCGTCGCCAGCGTGGTCATAAACTGGCGGTCCAGGTCGTCCAGCGCATAGTCGCCTTGCATGCGGTAGCGGCGGTCGCCCAGCGCAATCAGCCCCGGGCCTTTGGTGTCGTCGTGTTCGTCTTCAATGTCGCCCAGCAGTTCCTCTAAAATATCTTTCAGCGTTATCAGCCCGCTGGTGCCGCCAAATTCGTCACTCACCATCACCAGCGGCATGCGGGTGGCTTTCATCACGCGCAGCACGCGGGGCAGGGGCATGCTTTCGGGCACAAAGTTCACCGGGCGCAGCATTTTGGCCATATCAAAGTCAGCCTCATGGCCCACCAGTGCAATCACGTCTTTCAGGGTCACCAGCCCTTTTACGTCGTCCAGCCCTTCGCCCACCACCGGCAGGCGGCTGTGGTAACTGTCCTGAAACGCCTTCAGCACCGTCGTAAAATCCGCCGTTTCCGGCAACGTCATAATGTCCGCACGCGGCATGCCCACTTCATCGGCTGTGGTGGCCGAAAAGGCCATGGCATTTTCCAGCAGTTCCCGTTCATGCCGTTTCAGCGGCGCATCGCCTTCACGCTCTTCAAACGCGGCATACAGGTCATCAATATGCGGGGCCAGCTCCAGCGCCTTTTTAAACCGAGACACCGCGCGGCATACAGCTTTGAACATATCAGTTGGGGTCTTTCATCAGCTTATCATGGGCCACATAGGGGTCGGGCAGGCCAAGGTCGGCTAAAATGGTGCGTTCAAGGTCTTCCATTTCGGCGGCTTCGGCGTCGCCCAGCTCGTGGTCGTAACCCACAAGGTGCAGCATGCCATGCACCACCAGGTGCTGCAAATGCGCGTGCACCGGGGTGTCCATTTCGGCGGCCTCCTGCAGCAGCACGGGCACACATATAAAAATATCCCCCACATACCACGCGTCACTGTCTGGCTCGGCGTCGTCGGCGGCAAAGCTCAGCACGTTGGTGGCATAGTCTTTGTGCCTAAATTCGCGGTTCAAATCCCGCCCTTCTGCCGCACCGCCCAGCCTCACGGTCAGCGCCCAGGGCAGGGGGGTATCCAGCAAGTCGCCTTTCATATCATCATATATTTCCGCCGCCGCCCGATACACCTCCACGTGCGGGCACACCGCCTGCGCAGCCGCCATGCACAGGTGGGGTATATCAAGTCCGTCAACAGGTTCGGCTACCTGCACGCTCAGCTCGCCCACCGGTTTCCCGTGGTGGGTGAGTGTAAAACTCAAGGTGTCATTGTGGGTGTCCTGCATCATCCTCACCGTGCCAGATGCGCCCCCCCAACGTCAATGCTTGCGTGCGCAGGCCAAGCGGCGCTACAGTCTCGGCCAACAAGAAAATTATCATGAAAAAAACGAACACCACCGCCACGCACCTGTTCACGTCCGAGGCCGTCTCCTGCGGCCACCCGGACAAACTGGCCGATCAGCTCTCCGACGCCATCCTCGACGCTTATTTGGCGCACGACCCCGACGCCCGCGTCGCCTCGGAAATTCTGGTGACCACCGACTTCGTCTGCCTCGGCGGAGAACTCCGCACCCAGGCAGAGGTCGATATCGACGCCGTCATCCGCCGCACCATCGCCGCCATCGGCTATACCGGCGGCGTGAATAGGGGATTCGACGCCAAGACCGTCCAAATCCTCAACAAAATGCACGCCCAATCGCCGGAAATTGCCCAGGGCGTCGACGCCGGCACCCGGGCGTCGGAAGGCGCCGGCGACCAAGGCCTCATGTTCGGCTTCGCCTGCGACGAAACGCCCGAGCTCATGCCCGCCCCCATTCACTACGCCCACGCCGTGCTGCGGCATCTGGAAGACCTCCGCCGCGCCCAAACCCCCAAGCAAGGCGCATTGCTGCTGCCCGACGCCAAATCGCAAATCACCGTCGAATATGTCCATGGCCGCCCCACCCGCGCCCACACGCTGCTCGTCAGCCACCAGCACACCCCGCAGGCCAGCCAAGACGCTTTAAAAGAGATCATCCTCCAAGCCTGGCACCACGTGCTGCCCAAGGGCTGGATCGACGACGCAACCCGCATCCTCGTCAACCCCACCGGCAGCTTCAATCTGGGTGGCCCGGCCGGAGATACCGGCCTCACCGGACGTAAAATCATTGTCGATACCTACGGCGGCTACGCCCGCCACGGCGGCGGTGCCTTTTCAGGGAAAGACCCCACCAAGGTCGACCGTTCCGCCGCCTACGCCGCGCGTTATCTGGCCAAAAACATCGTTGCCGCAGGTCTCGCCCGCCAATGCGAAATCCAGCTCGGCTACGCCATCGGCATCGCCGAACCGCTGTCTATATATGTCGAAACCTTCGGCACCTCGCCCCACAGCGCAACGCAGCTCGAGGCCACCATCCGCCGCTCCCTCAGCCTTACGCCACGCGGCATCCGCATGCATCTGGGCCTCAATGCGCCCATTTACCTTGCCACCGCCAGCGGCGGGCACTTTGGCCGCGCGGCGGGTTCGGCCGGAGAAGGCACCTTCCCGTGGGAGGCCACCACCCTCGCCGCATCGCTCCGGGCCAACCTGCGCTAGCCCATGCCCGCGTGGGTTGCAAATTATGCCAGACGGAGTAGGGTGGGCCGCATGAAACGCCTCCTTCTTATGGCCGCCCTTGGTGTGGCCCACGTGGCAGCCTTGGCCAGCCCGGCACAGGCGCAGGCGCTGCCTGCGGTGGCCGAGTCCACCACCACCTCCCACACCGTCCTGCCGCTCACCGAGGCTCCGGCCACCCTGCAAGCCGAGCTTCTGGCCCGGCAAGAAGCCCGTCTGGAGAACCTCGAAGCCGACCTCGCCGCCTGCCGTGCCGCCCAGCCCGCAGCCCCGGCAGCCACCAATCTGCCGCAGCCGGCGCAGGCCTATGTGCCCGCACCGCGCTACAGCGGCGGCTTCCGTGTGGCACCCGAACAAAAACTCACCTGCGACGACTACAGCGCCTCCTATTTCGCCCGGCACCCGGTCATGGCCAAGGTCTGCGGGGTAGAGCTTGAGCCCTCCACCCAGCCCGCCAGCCAGCCCGAATCCCCCGAAGCCCCCACCGCCGAACCCGCCCCACCCGCCAGCTAAGCCTTGCGTAAGCCCTCAAAATCGCCTACCAAGGCGCCATGAAGCCCACTCCCAGCGCCCACCACCGTCCGGTCATCACCACCGGCCGCCTGGCCACGCGCATGTCGGTGGCCGAGCAAGCCGAACTCCACGCCGCGCTGCAACCCTACCTCGTCACGCCAGAATTCCTGGCCGCCGCCGCACCGCTGGAAGTCGAACTCGGCATGGGCAACGGCATGGCCCTGTATGCCCGCGCCCAAGCCAACCCCGGCACGCATTTTATCGGCTCCGAAATTTACCTCAACGGCCTGCAAACCCTGCTCTCCGCCCTGCACAAGCAGCCGCTGCCCAATGTGCGCATTTACCCGCACGATGCCCGCCAGCTCTTCACCTCCGGCCTGCTGCAACCCAACTCCCTCGCGCGCGTGCTTGTTTTGTTCCC
Organism: Proteobacteria bacterium UBA6156; assembly: GCA_002422365.1. Classification (GTDB taxonomy): domain Bacteria; phylum Pseudomonadota; class Alphaproteobacteria; order UBA2136; family UBA6156; genus UBA6156. The sequence goes on along the minus strand of DIUO01000039.1, from coordinate 36,116 downwards.
CGACCCCTGGCCCAAATCCTCGCACCACAAGCGCCGTATCGTGCAGCCGCAGCTGGCCGCAACCATCCGCGACCACCTGGCCCCCGGCGGCGAACTCTGGGTCGTCACCGACTGGCCCTCCTACGCCTACCACACCATTGCCACCCTCTATCCCATCCCCGGCCTTAAGCTTGCTCAAACCCTGCTGGCCGCGGCCGATTGCAAACCCTCCGCACGCCTTAGCGGAGAAGGCGATACCCAGGTCGAACCCGCCCTGGGCCCGCAGCTGCTTACGCAAGCGCCACAATGGTGGCAACCCACCAAATACCAGCAAAAAGCCGAGGTCGCGGGCAGAAACCCATGGTTTATCAAAGCGATAAAATCGTCCTGACGGGCTTGACAGCTGGGCCGACTTCGTCCACATTGCGGCCATCAGCAGCAACCCGAACACCCGTTCAGGTTCTGCTTCACACTCTGGAGCTGAAGGTTAGCAATCCAAGTGGCCGCAGGCCGCTTTTTTTATTGCCAAACACGCCACCAGGGGAGGGGGAGGAATAAAGGATATACCATGGCAACACTTGCCGAACACATCAATCAATTGGCAGCCGCAGCTCTTGCGGCGCATGGCCTTGTGCTGGTGCACGCGCGCCTTTCCGGCGGCACCGCCAGCGGCCGTGGCAAACAAACGCTCGATGTCATGGCCGAAATGCCCGACGGCACCAGCCCCACGCTGGAAGCCTGCACCCAGGCCGCCCGCACCCTCTCCGCCCAGCTCGATGTCGCCGATATCTTCAAAAGCCCCTACACGCTGGAAGTCGGCTCGGCGGGGCTCGAACGGCCGCTCACCAAGCCCGACGACTACGTCCGCTTTGTGGGCAAACAAGCCAAAATCACCCTCCACCGCCCGCTGCCCAACCCCAGCGGCAAGGGCGTGCTGGGCAGCGCGGTCGGCACCATCACCCAGCCCACCGCCACCGGCATCACACTTATCCTGAAGGACGGCGGCGATCTCTTCACCGTCCGCCACGACCAAATTCACCACGCCCACCTCAGCCCCAGTGCCGAGGAACTGCGCGAGCTGATGAAAACCGCCACGGCCAAATCCTCCGCCCGTGCCGAATCCGAAACCACCGATACTCACAACTAAACACCAAACACTAAACACGAAAACACTATCAAAAGGAGAGCCGACATGGCACTGGAATACCTGCAAATCGCCGAAATGGTCGCCCGCGAGAAAGACATCGAGAAAGAGCAAGTGCTCGAAGTCATGGAGCAAGCCATCCAAATGGCCGCCCGTAAAAAGCTGGCCGCCGAGCTCGGCCTCCAGCCGCTGGAACTCACCGTGCAAGCGCACATCGACCGTGTCAGCGGCGACGTCCACATCAAGCGCCTCACCCAGGTAGTGAAAATGGTCATGGAAGTCCTCTCGCCGGAAGAAGCCCGCACCGCCGTGCGCGAAGGCCGCGAGCCGGAAATGCGCCCCGCCTGCGACAAACGCGGCTACCCGCTGAAGTCCAACCCCAGCCAAATCCTGCTGGCCGAAGCCCAGAAAATCAACCCGAACGTCCAAATCGGCGAATTCCTGATGGAAGACCTCCCCGCCAAATATTTCGATGGCCGTGTCGCCGCCCAGGCCGCCAAGCAGGTCATTTTCCAAAAGGTGAAGGACGTCGAGCGCGCCAAAGAGCTGGAAGTCTATAAAGACGCCGTCGGCACCATCATCTCCGGCATCATCAAACGGGCCGACTTCAACGGCGCCCTCATCGACCTCGGCCGTGCCGAAGCCTGGCTGCCGAAAGACGAAACCATCCAGCGGGAAACCTTCAAGCAGGGCGACCGTATCCGCGCCTACATCTACAAGGTCAACCCTCAGGCACGTGGCCCGCAAATCTTTGTCTCCCGCACCCACCCGCAGTTTTTGGTGGAATTGTTCAAAGAACAAGTGCCGGAAATCCAGAACGGCACTATCGAAGTCATGGGTGCGGCCCGCGACCCCGGCTTCCGCGCCAAAATCGCCGTGAAGAGCTACGACCGCAACCTCGACCCCGTCGGTGCCTGCGTCGGTATCCGCGGCGTGCGCGTGCAGGCCGTGACCACCGAGCTTCAGGGCGAACGGGTCGACATCATCGAATGGTCGCCCAACGCGGCGGAATTCCTCGTCCGCGCCATGCAACCCGCCCAGGTCAGCAAAGTGGTGCTCGATGAAGACGATAACCGTATCGAAGTCGTCGTACCGCAAGACAACCTCTCCCTCGCCATCGGCCGCCGTGGCCAAAACGTCCGCCTCGCCAGCATTCTTACGGGCTGGGATATCGACGTGATGACCGACGCCGAAGAGTCCGAGCGCCGCACCAACGAGTACAACGTGCTGAGCTCCAACCTCATGCAGAACCTCGACGTCGACGAAGTCCTGGCCCGCCTGCTGATTGCCGAAGGCTTCCGCAGCATCGACGACCTCCTCAAAGTCGGCGCCGAAGAAATCTCCACCATCGAAGGGCTCGACCTCGGCATCGCGCAAGAGCTCCAGAACCGCGCCCAAACCGCCATCACCGCCGCCGCCGAGCGCCTTGCCAAGCTGGGCGTGACCGAAGAGCTGAAGGCCATGCCGGGCATGACCGCCGACCTCATCGTTGCCCTGGGAGAAAAAGGCATCAAAACGCTCGACGACCTCGGCGACCTCGCCACGGATGAGTTGCAAGAAATGCTCCCCGCTGGCCTGCTGAACGACAAACAAGCCCAAAAGCTCATCATGGCTGCCCGCCAGCACTGGTTTGCCGAGGAAGAGGACGACGAAGACGACGTGGAAGCCACCCCGGCCGAAACCGCCCAACCCGCCGCCACCGCCTAAGGCACACCCCAAAAGCCCAACGCCCCGGTTTCCCGGGGCGTTGTTGTACCCTTGCCAAAACCAACAAAAAAAGCCACAACCGCCCCATGGTCGCTAACACGAAACACGAAACACCAAACACCAAACACTCGCCCCTCCGCACCTGCGCCGCCACAGGCCAAAAGCTGCCGCAAAGCCAGCTTCTGCGCTTTGTGAATGTCGGCGGCGTACCCACACCAGAAGCTCTTCTTGGCCCCCACCGCGCCCCCGGCCGTGGCGTGTATATAGTGCCAACCGAAGCCGCCTACACCGCCGCCCTCAAGCGCAAAGCCTTTGCCCACCGCCTCAAAACCAACCGCCCACCCGCGCCCTGGAGCGAGATTGTAAGCCACTTACCCCAAACCCCCACTTCCTGATACCCTCATACCCCCATATCCTCATATCCAGCCCTCGCAAGAGTCCAACCCTTGACATCCCCGTCCATTTGGCGCTAAAAGCGGCAGAAATTTAAGGAAACCCGCCCATGTCCGATACCCCGCAAACACCCCCGAAGAAGTCCACAGGGACACTCAGCATCGGGAGTGGCACGCTGAGCGTAGGGGCCAACCCCTCGCCGCGCAGTGGCGGGTCGGTCTCGGTCGAGGTTCGCCGCCGCCGCTTCGATGCGCCTTCGGTCGTGAATGCCAACGTGCCGTCGGCCACCACCGCCACGTCAGAAGAAATGCAGCGCCGCATGGCCGCCCTGCAAGCCTCCCAGACGTCGGAGCAAGCCAAACCGAACGACATGCAGGAAATCCTCCGCAAAGCCTCGCAACTGCAAGACGACCGCGTCAAGCAGGCCGCCCAGCGCCAGCAAGAGGAAGAAGTCGCCCGTAAAGCCGCCCAAGAGGCCGCCGCCAAAGCCGCGCAAGAGCGCGCCGCCACCCGCGCAGGTAGCGGGGCAGGGGGCGTGCAAAGCGGCACGCTGGCCAGCTCCACCGCTGGCCGCACGGTCGACAGCAAAGCCTTCGCCGCCACCAAGTCCATCTCGCTGGATGACGCCCGCAAGCGCTCCTCCTCCGGCGGCAAGCCGGAAGGCCGCGACCTCACCAGCAAGCGCGGACGTAATGCGTATCTCGAAGACCTCGCCGACCGCCAGCGCGCCTCCTCCTCAGGCCGCCGTGGGGGCCGCCGGGGCCGCCGTGGTGCCGACACCACCGACAGCATCCCGCAAGGCCCCGCCGAAAAAGTCTTCCGCGAGGTCATGATCCCCGAGTTCATCACCGTGGCCGAACTCGCCGCGCGGATGACCGAAAAAGCCGCCGACGTGGTGAAAAAGCTGATGGGCATGGGCGAGTTCGTCACCGCCAACCAAACCATCGACCAATCGACAGCCGAAGTCATCGTGTCCGAATTTGGCCACACCCCCGTGCTGGCCCAAACCACCACGATTGAGGAATCGCTGCTGGAAGGCACCGACGCCGACGAAACCCTCATCACCCGCGCGCCCATCGTCACCATCATGGGCCACGTCGACCACGGCAAAACCACCCTGCTGGATACCCTCCGCAAAGCGAACGTGGTCAAGGGCGAGGCCGGTGGCATCACCCAGCACATAGGTGCCTACCAGGTCACCGCACCGTCCGGCCGCCAAATCACGTTCCTCGATACCCCCGGCCACGCCGCCTTTACCGCCATGCGCGCCCGCGGCGCCAAGGTGACGGACGTCGTCATTCTGGTGGTCGCTGCCGACGACGGCATCATGCCGCAAACCATCGAGGCCATTCAGCACGCCCGCGCCGCTGGCGTGCCGCTGGTGGTCGCCCTCAACAAAATGGATAAACCCAACGTCAACCCGCAGAAAGTGAAGAACGAACTCCTGGCGCAAGACGTGGTGCTGGAAGAATTCGGCGGCAACGTCCCCTGCGTGCCCGTGTCCGGCCTTACCGGCATGGGGCTCGACCAACTGGAAGAAATCGTCCTCCTCCAAGCCGATGTCCTCGACCTCAAAGCCAACCCCAACCGCCGGGCCGATGGTTCGGTGGTCGAAGCCCGGCTCGACAAAGGCCGCGGCCCCGTCGCCACCGTGGTGGTCAGCCGGGGTACGCTTAAGGTCGGAGAAATCATCGTCGCCGGGCAGTTCTGGGGCCGCGTCCGCGCCCTCATTAACGACCTCGGCCAGAACGTGAAAGAAGCCGGACCCTCCATGCCGGTCGAAATTCTCGGCCTGCAAGGCGTGCCGCAAGCGGGCGATCAGTTCATTGTCTGCGAAAACGAGCGCATCGCCAAAGAAGCCGCCGCCCAGCGCGACCAAAACGAGCGCGAGCGCGCCCAGGCCGCCCGTAAAATGACTTTGGAGAACCTGATGGAGCGTATGGCCGCCGAAGGCCAGAAAGACCTCAACGTGATTGTTAAGGCGGACGTCCAGGGCTCCACCGAGGCCATCGCCTTCGCGCTGGAGCAACTCAACGCCGACCAACAACTGGTCAAGGTCAAGGTCATCTCCAGTGCTGTGGGTGTTATTACCGAGAACGACGTCAACCTCGCCTCCACCGCAGGCGCGCTGGTTGTCGGCTTCAATGTGCGGGCCGATGCCACCGCGCGCGACGTTGCCGACCGCGCCGGGATCGAACTCCGCTACTACAGCATCATCTATAACCTGGTGGACGACATCAAGGCCGCCATGTCCGGCCTGCTCGCTCCCAGCAAGATCGAAGAAATCACCGGCCACGCCGATATCCGCGCCATCTTCACCTTCGAGCGCACTAAAATCGCGGGCTGTATGGTCACCAGCGGCAAAATCACCCGGGGCTCCAAGCTGCGCATCATCCGCGACGGCAAAGTCATCCACACGGGCGAGCTCGGCTCCCTCCGCCGCGGTAAAGACGACGCCAAAGACGTGGCTTCCGGCTTCGAGTGCGGCATGACCTTCGCCAACTATACCGACTTCAAAGAAGGCGACCAGGTTGAAACCTTCACCATGAAAGAAGTGAAGCGCACCATCGACGACCTCAAGCAAGCCGCAGCAAAACAAGCCAACGCCTAAGCCTACACACACCAAAACGCCGCCGGGGTCACCCCGGCGGCGTTTTGCTAAAAGTTCTTCCTGCGGTCATTCCAAAGCCGCCCGGTGTTGGCCAGTATAGCCAGCGGCCGGAACACCAGCACCGGCTCATGCCCATGATAGAACTGGTTCCACCCTATGCATGCGCCATCCTTTTCCAACCATACCTCGTTTATACTGGTGGTATGCAGGCTCAGGGCGCGCCGCCAGCAGAGGCGTAACCACAGTATTTGGCCAACGCGCTCGTCGGTGTCGCGCAGATTACCGAGCATCAGGCGTTCATGCGCAGTTACCGGTAACACGTAGTACGCGGGCACATGCACATACTGTTTCCCTTCCCAGTCCACCCGCACCATGCTGGTGCCCAGGGGCTGCGCAAAGGTCTCAAGCACGTCCTGCGCAATCGCGCGGTGCAAGGCCTTGGCGCCCAGCTCTTCCTCGCCCTCGCGGTAGGCTTCGGCAAGGATGCTGGCCATGCTGCCCACCGGGCGCCGCAAAAATTCCAGCGCCTCAGCGTGGCCACCGAAGCTGATACCCAGCCCAGCGCCCACGCTTTCGTTGCGCATGGTCACGCCAACATCCATGTGGAAGCTGCGGCCGTCCCACTGGTATAAAATAACGCCGCTACAAGGTGAAACCTGCAGGCATTCAAGGTCGGGGTTATACGTGGCTTCATTAGGCACGGTAATCCTCCTGTCAAAATGGTATAAATCGGTAAGTCATTGTATGTATACTATATTCTCAAAGTCTCGACAACCCCCCATAACCCTGCTAAACCACCCCCATGAAATCCATGACGCCCCGCCAAAACAAAGTCGCCACCGAAGTCCAGCACATCTGCGCCCTGGCCTTGGTGCAGGGGCGTATTCCCTCCACCCTGCCGCTGGCGCGGCTCACCATTACCGACGGCTGGATCTCGCCCGACCTCCGCCTCGCCCGCCTCTATCTGCAAGTCCCGCCAGAGCTGAATACCCCCGCCTTTTTTGCCGAACTCAACGCCCAAACCGCCAAACCGCTGCGTAAAATCATTGCCGACAAACTCGCCACCAAATACATCCCGTCCGTCACGTTTTTCCCCACCGAAGACGACAAATCCTACCCCGCCCCGCAAAAAGATATTATGAAGTAACCTCCCATGCTCCCGGCCACCACCGTGCATGGGTTTTATGTGGTGCATAAGCCTGTCGGCCCCACCTCCGCCGCCGTTACCAACCGCATCAAATGGCTGCTCAAGCAAACGGGCCAGCCCAAAGGCATCAAGGTCGGCCACGGCGGCACGCTCGACCCCCTCGCCGACGGCCTCCTGCCCATAGGCGTCGGCCGTGCCACCAAACAGCTCCAAACGCTGCTGGATGGCCCCAAAACCTACACCTTCACCCTCCAGTTCGGCACCCAAACCACCACGGCGGACGCCGAAGGCGAACCCATCGCCACGTCGGCTCAACGCCCCACCCAAACCGAACTCGAAGCCATCCTCCCCCGCTTCACCGGCCTCATCGAACAAACCCCGCCCGCCTACTCCGCCCTTAAAATCGAAGGCCAGCGCGCCTACAAGCTCGCCAGGGCAGGGGCCGAAGTGGTTATGCAACCCCGCCCCATCACCATCCACAGCCTCAGTATCAAAGAGTGCCACCCCCTGACATCCTCTCATCCTGAGACCCTGAGATCCTGCTTACTGTCTGCGACAGTCAGCAAAGGCACCTACATCCGCACCCTCGCCGAAGACATCGCCCTCGCCCTCGGCACCCTCGGCCACACCATCACCCTCACCCGCACCCAGCACGGCCCTTTTACATCAGAACAAGCCGTGAGCTACGAAACCCTTGACAAAGCCCTCCAATCCGGCGATACGCACACTTATCTGCTGCCTCTGGCCGAACTCCCGGAACAGTAAGTTAAGTATCAAGAGTCTCGAACCGAAAGACACACACATGTCCATCACCACCAAGCGCAAGGCCGAACTGGTCAAGCAATACGCCCGTGCCGAGTCCGACACCGGCAGCCCGGAAGTCCAGGTCGCCATCCTCTCCGAGCGTATCCGCAACCTCACCGAACACTTCAAGTCTCACAAGCAAGACAACCACAGCCGCCGTGGCCTGCTGGCCCTGGTCGCCAACCGCCGCAGCCTGCTCGACTATCTCAAAAAGAACGATGCCAGCCGCTACCAAAGCCTCATCGAGTCCCTCGGCCTCCGCAAGTAAGCGTAAGCCGTAAAAAACCGCCCCCAGGGCGGTTTTTTACGGCTGAAATTAATTCAAAAACTTCTTCCGTACCCCACTCTGCGGTTCGGCAGCGGGCGGAGCAAAGAAGAACCCCTGTCCAAAATCAATCCCCATATTGCGCAGCGCAATCATGGCGGCTTCGTGCTCCACCATCTCGGCCACGGTGCTTATGTTCTTCTGCTTGGCCACGTCGGCCAGCGCCTTCACAAACGCCTGGTCGTCGTCGTTCTGGTGCAGGTTGCGCACAAAGCTGCCGTCAATCTTAATAAAATCAAGCTCAAGCTGACGAATATAGTTAAAGCTGGAGTACCCCACACCACAGTCATCCAGCGCAAAACCGGCACCCAGCGCGCGCATGTCGGCCATAAAGGTTTTCACCAGTTGCAGGTCGCGCAGCAGGGCGGTTTCGGTCACTTCAAAAATCAGGCTCTTGGGCGCCAGGTTGGCTTCTTTCAGGGTCTTTTTCAGGTTTTCCGTAAAGGCGGTGTCGTCAAAGGTTTTGCCGCTCAGGTTCACACTCAGGTGCACGTTGCGGCCCTGGCTTTTCCACAGTTGCAGCATATCAATCGCGCGCATCGTCACCAGGCTGTCAATTTTGCTGATCAACCCAAATTCCTCCGCCGTAGCAATAAACTTGGCGGGGGGGATAATACTGCCTTCGCGGTCAATCAGGCGCACCAGCACCTCGTAATGTTCGCAATCTTCTTTAACAGCCGGGCCACTTAGCGGGATAATCGGCTGGTAATACAGCACCAGGCGGGTTTTGTGGTTGGTCAAACACTCATTTACCAGCTCTACCCATTCCATCTGGCCGTTGGCTTGGTTGGCGGCCTGTTGTTCGGGGTCGTGGCGTTCTATGCGGTGGGGGCCGCGCACTTTGGCGCGCTCCAGGGCGCCAATCGCCATGGCCAGCAGGGGGTCGGCGTTGTCGGCGTCGGTGGGGTAAAGGGCAACCCCGCCGGATACATTCAGCGTAATGCTGCCGCTCTCAGTCGCCAGCGGTCGGCTGGCCACGGTGGCCAGCATGCGCTCCAGGCGGCCGTCCACGTCTTCGGGGCGCACGTCGCGCAGCACCACGGCAAATTGGTCGCCGTCCAGGCGGCTTACCAGGTCGCCGGTGCGCACGTTGTCTTTCAGCACTTGGGCAAAATGGATCAACAGCTTATCGCCAATCAGGTGGCCATAGGTTTGGTTGACATACGAAAAGCGGTCAATATCCAGCAGCACCAGGGCGCCGCAGCGTTGCTCGCGCTTGGCGCTGCGCAGGGTGCGTATCAGCTCATCCTGAAAACGCTGGCGGTTCATCACGCCCGTCAGGGCATCGTGGTTAGAAAGGTAATAAATCTGGTCAGTGGCCGCCTTCATATTGCTCACGTCGCGGGCCACACCCCGGAACCCCAGCAACTTGCCCGTCCCATCCACCACCGGCATGCCGCTCACGTTCCAGCAAATACGGCTGCCATAGGGGTCTTGGCTCCAGTAGTCACGGTCATGGAAAGGCCGGGGGCTGCGCGCCAATTCGGCAAAGTCGTCTTCAATCCGCAGTTTTTCTTCCTCTAAAAAGCAGGCCGTGAACATGCTGCCCGCATTGGCGTTGCTGGCGGGCCGTTTCCGAGAACTGGAGAACGCCAGCTTCAAATCCGTATCAATTTCCCACAGCCAGTCGGCAAACAGGTCGGCCATGTCGCGGAAGCGGTCTTCCGCCAGGTCGTGCATATCTTGCAATTTGTTGCGCTGGGCGCGTAGGTTTTGCATTTCCATGCCCAGCATCAAGGCGTCGGTAATGGTCGAAGGGTTCAGCACATCGCCGCCAAAAACAATGGGGTGGCCGTTTTGCTGGGCGGTTTCAATCACGCTGCGGCTGTCCGAGATGGTCAGGGTCACAATATGCCCCCCACGGCCCTGGGTGCCGTACCAGGCTTCCAGCCCGGCGCTCAGCGCGTCGGCGCACACTATCACCAGGCTGGGCTGGGGCAGGGCGGTGTCGGCGGCGGCGCGGGCACCATCAATGCTGTCCAGGGTCAAGGTATCGTCGGCACTCCAGTGGCCACCCCCGGCACGTATAAAATCACGCACACGCGTGGTATTCGTAGTGGAGCCAACTAGAATCAGTTGTGCCAGCGTTCTCGCCTTGTTCATCATAAGTCCTTATGTATCGGGCCCTGAGCAAAGCTGCGAGCTCGCTGACAGGCATGTTCTTAACCGCATTGTCAGGGCGAGCTTTCTCAAGTGCAAGTTAAACAGAACGAATCAACATACTGTTAAAACGCACTGTGGCGGCCTTGCACCGCATCGCTTCGATATGTGCCGCTCCCTAAGCGGCAGGGCGGGCCTTCCGCAGGGCCAAAAAAGGCCCCCTTAGGGGGCCTCAACAGCCGGGGCTGGGCTGTTATTTGACAATCACATTGGGCCCCTTGGTGCGGGCCTCCATCAGCTTCTGGTCAATTAAATACAGCAATCCGGCCATGTCGGTGGCGGCGGGGTCGTGGCTTTCCACAATGCCGCCCACCAGCGTCATGTGGGCCGGGCCGCTGCTCAGGTCGTATGTTTTATCAACCGACTTCCGTATCCGCTCACCCAGTATCAAAGCCCCCTTGGCATCGGTTTCCGGCAGCAGGCAGATAATCGTGCGCTCGCCGGTGCGGCCGGGGCTGTCGCTGTCGCGCACAAATTTACGCACCATGCGGGCGGTTTCGGCCATCATCAGGTTCAGGTCTTCCTGCGCCAGGTGTTTCAGGTCGGGGTTGTGGCTGTAGGGGTCAATTTCCAGCGCCAGCACGGCAAAGGGGTTGTCATAGCGCTGGGCGCGGTGCAGTTCTTTTTCCAATAAATGGAACAGATACCGGCGGCTAAACAGCTGCGTTACCTCATCATAGGCCATCAGCTCGCGCAAATAGCGCACGGCCGTTTCCAGGGCCTTGCCGCTGCGCTCCAGAGTAATCACCAGGTCGGTGATTTTCGAAAGCTCCTCCCGTGTCAGCGACACATTGCCGTTCTGCAAGGTCAGCCGCACTTTGTTGGCCTTAATGCGGCCAATAAAGGTTTCGGCTTCTTCCAGGCTGCTTTCAATATCGCGTATGGTGCGTATATCGTGCAAAATCGCCGGGGCGTCTTTCATGGGAGCATTACTTTCGTTGCCGGTCGCTTATGGTTCTTGTTGCAGGCGTCGCGGTGGGGTCATCCATGGGGTGGAATGGGCACCACTCTGCCTTCACCCCCCTTAAAGTTCAACCGCTTTTTTTGCCTTGCCGCCGCGTATTATCTCAAATAACTGATTTTTATATAAAAACAAACTTTGGCACGTGCTTTGCATATACACAGCGCAAACACAGGCCACCCGGCCTCCACGTCAACCAAGTTGTAAAGCCGCCATGCAAGAGCTCGCCGTCCTCGCCTCACGCGCCATCACCACTCAGCGGGAGTTTACAGCCGTGGCCGACAACATCGCCAACGCCACCACCCAGGGCTTCCGTAAATTAGAGATGGAATTCCGCGAATCCGTCAGCAAGCCCGCCAACCACGCCACCGCCAGCTATGTGGAAGACCGCGCCCTGCACATCAGCCAAAAACAAGGCGTGATGGAAACCACCGGCAACCCGCTCGACATGGCCATATCCGGAGAAGGCTTTTTCGCCATCGATGTCAACGGCAGCCGCCAATACACCCGCCGCGGGCAGTTTGTCGTCAACCCCGAGGGCACCTTAACCACGCCAGAAGGCTACACCGTGCTGGGCAGCGCGGGCGAGCCCGTCCAGATTCCCGCCGGCGCCACCTCGCTCAAGCTGGCGCAAGATGGCACCCTGAGCACCGACGCCGGGCAATTCTCGCGCATCGGCGTGTTCAGCTTTGCCGCTGCCGACATGGGCCGCCTGCAACGCGCCGGGGCCACCGCCTTTGTGGCCACCCAGGGCGCGGCGCCGGTGGTGGTCGAAGCCCCGTTGCTCAAGCAAGGCTACCTGGAAGGCAGCAACGTGAATGCGGTGGAAGAAATGACCAACATGCAAATGGTCTCCCGCGCTTACGAAAGCAGCATCCGGCTGATGAAAGGCCTGGAAGATTTAGAAAGCCGCGCCATCCGCGAGCTTACCCCGCAATAGTTGTAAACACAAATATTTAACAAGGAGATAAACCACCATGATGCAGTCCCTCCGCATAGCCGCCACGGGTATGAACGCCCAACAGCTGAACGTCGATGTGCTCTCCAACAACATTGCCAACCTGAACACCACCGCCTTTAAGCAGGGCGCCCCCGCGTTTACCGACCTCATGTACCAAAACCGCATTGCCGTCGGCGCCATCACCTCCAACGCCGGCACCTTGGCGCCCACCGGGTTGCAAATCGGTCTGGGTGTGAATGTCGGCAGCGTCTACCGCATCATGCAGCAGGGCACCATCGGCAACACCGGCAACGATTTCGACCTCGCCATGTCCGGCCGGGGCTTCTTCCGGGTGAATATGCCCGACGGTTCGTTAGCCTACACCCGCGACGGAACCTTCCAAATCAACCAGGATGGCCAGATGGTCACCAAAGAAGGCTACACCGTCGACCCCGCCATTACCGTGCCCACCAACGCCACCGACTTCACCGTCACCGGCACAGGTGTCGTCAGCGCCAAGGTCGATGGCGTCACCACCGAACTCGGCACCATCACCGTCTCCATGTTCACCAACGAGGCCGGGCTGGAAAGCATGGGCGACAACTACTACCGCGAGACCGAAGCCTCAGGCTCGGCCACCGACACCAACCTGGCTGAAAACGGCGCTGGAACCGTGGTGCAGGGCGCGCTGGAGCAAAGCAATGTCGACCCTATAGAGAGCATCACGCGCCTCATCACCGCCCAGCGGGCCTACGAGATGAACAGCAAGGTCATCACCGCCGCCGACCAGATGCTGAGCACTCTCACCCAGATGTCGTAATTAACTTCTTATCCTTCTACGGAGGCAGGGGGAAGGGGGTTTTAGGGGGAGGGGGCCGCCCCTCCCTTCGTACTAAAGATGGGGGCGCCGGGGCCAATTAATACAGTTGGCCCGGCCGCCGAGAGCGAGGCCGAAGGCCAAAGCAAAGGCGCGATAACGCGAAGCGTAAAGGCGAAAGGCGGCTCCCGAAGCACAAAACTTAGGAAGCTTCATAACTCTTTATATGTCCTCCAAAAACTAAGCACTCACTTACAAAAGCAAATTTGGCACGCAATTTGCATATTAGGGGCAGGAGGGAGCCTGCAAAGGCCCAACAAGGGGTGATCAACCGATCACAACAAGAGAGAGATAACCATGAACGTCATCAACTGGCTGAACAACGAAGCCGAAGAGATCATTTTACAGCGCGACAACGCCTTCGCCATGCTGAGCTGGAGAGACTTCAACCAGCCTGCCGAAAATCCTTTCAACCTGCAAACCGCCGCCTGGCTGTTCCTGTTCGCCACCGGCATTCCCTTGCTCATGCTGTCTTAGCACCACCAACAAAAAAGTACCGTACCATGTCCTGCCCACGCTCCCGCATGTTTATCCTAACCACCCTTGTGGGTGTGGCTGTGGGCATGGGTTTCAGCGTGCAGGCCGAGGACATCGCAACCCGCAGCGTGCCCGTCCTCAAGCAAGCGGTGCAAAAGGGAGAAACCCTCACCGCCGACGTCCTCACCGAGGCCACATTTCCCACCTCCCAGGTCTTCGCCAGCACCCTTACTAACCGAGACGACCTCATCGGCCAGCAAGCCCTGCGTCCGCTGGAAGCTGGCAAACCCATCAACAAGCTCCACGTGCGTGTGGCCCCGCTTATCAGCCGCAATCAAATCGTCACGCTGGTCTACCAGCGCGGCGGGGTGCAGCTGTCCGGCAGCGCCCAGGCGCTGGAAGACGGCCAGCTCGGCCAATCCATCCGCATCGTCAATCCCTCCACCCGCAGCACGCTCACTGGCACGGTGCGCGCGGGCGGGCAGGTCGAAGTGAATTAAGTAGAACTAAGTAGCGACTAACAAAGGGTCCCACCATGTACCGCACCGCTCCCCGCATTCTCGTCACCACCGCGCTGGCCGCCCTGGCGCTGGCGGGCTGCCAAAGCCTCACCCGCCCGCAAATGACATCCCTCTCCGCAGGCCTCGGCACTCAGCCTGCCCAGCAACTGGCTATGCCCGTGGCTATGCCGGCCCCGGCCATTCCGCAGGCGGGCTCGCTGTGGGTGCCCGGCAGCAAGCAGTTTTTTAAAGATAGCCGCGCCCACCAGGTCGGCGACATCATCACCGTGGTGGTGCAAGAAACCGCCAGCGCCAAGGTCGAAGCCAAAAGCGACGCCTCCCGTACCCACGAACAAAGCGCAGGCATCCTCGATTTCCTGAACCTGGAAGGCAAGCTCCGCGAGCGCGGCATCCCGCTGGGCCCCACCAACCTGGTGAACACCGAAAGCGACCGCGACTTCCAGGGCAGCGCCAAAACCGACCGCAAAGACAGCTTAACCGCCAGCATCGCCGCTGTGGTCACGCAGGTTATGCCTAACGGCCTGCTGGTCATCCAGGGCCAGCGCGAGGTTCTGGTGAATTATGAAAAGCAGGTGATGACCATCCAGGGCCTCATCCGCCCGGAAGATATTACGGCCCAGAACACCATCGGCAGCGGCAAAATCGCCGAGGCCCGCATCGCCTACGCCGGGCGCGGCCTGCTCGACGACGCCCAAACCCCGCAATACGGCGTCCGCTGGATCGACAAAGTCCTGCCGTTCTAGAATCTAAAAGTTAATAACAACAAAAAACGCGGCGCCCCTCAGGGCGCCGCATCCGTTTCGTCAGGGGGTGGACTACATCTACTTCTTGTCGACGTGGCCGTAAACGCCGCTCCTGCTGCGCCGCAGCTCGACTGCGAACGGCATCAGCACCAGCGCGGCCATAGCCGCGAAACCAAGGAAAGGCAACATCGAGTTCTCCTCCGCAGGATAGGGCCAAAAAGCCCGGTTAAGGAAAATATAAAAAGGTTCTTAAAGGGGTAACACCCAGAATATCCCCCTCACGAAGCGACGCAAGCCCCAAAGTGTGCGCTGCACAACAAAAAAGCAGGCAAGTGTGACCCAAAATCCAAGCCCAGCGCAACGAAACGGGCCTCGCGGCCCGTCTTACTCGTCAATCGCCAAAGCGCCCTCAGCGCTCCTGCGGCGGCCCTCCCAGCGGCATCCAGGGCCTCAGGAACGGGTTCATCTCCCACATGGCCAGAAATATCACCCAGTACGGATTGATGATCATGCTATCCTCCTACTTGGCTGCGCCGGGGTCATCCGGCTGATGAATGCGAGCGGGGGTGGCATAATCCCCAAACGCCCGCGCATAGGGGTCATGCAGCGGCACCCGCCGCAACACGTCCCACAACCTCCGAAGGTGGTACAACAAGTCCAACATAGCAGTCCTCCCCAGTCAAAGCACTCAAGCGTGCGGTAGTGGTTGAACACGAAGACGCAAAGCAACAGAATATCCCTAAGGCCGAAACGACAAAATGACGCAACTCGTACCCCAGCCTGCGCTTGCCAAAGCCACCCGGCAAGTCCCCCCATCCTCAAACCGCCACCCCCTGTGGCAAGCCAGCCCAACTTCCTAACTACCAATAAAAATAACGCCGCCACACCCTCTCAGGTGCGGCGGCGGTAAACATGTCAGGGCCGGGCCGGCGACAACAGCTCCGGGAAGGTCGCGAAGATCTTCTCCGAAATGCTGGTCAGCAGTCCTCCGCTGCGAATGGCCAGCAAGTCGGCCAGCCACATGAAGCTGCGGCCGATCCCCTCCGGGTTGCAGAGGGCGTCGACTGCCTGTTCGACCGTCAGTTGCTCCTTCAGCAGGGTGTCGTAGCCTTTTACTAGGCGGAAGACATAGTTGAGCCGATCCGTAGCGGGGTCATAAACCTCGCCAACATAGGCAAAGTCCGCCGCCGTTAGAGTGAGCTCTTTGCCCAGCTCTTCACGGGCTTCGCGGAGAAGCTCGGCGATGATGTCATCGCTCTTCATGCCTCCTCCATTAATCGAGTCCTTCCCCGGATCGAGCACAGGGAAATCTCTCGGCGAGCGAAACCCTCGCCGCTGCAGGTGAATGCGCCCGTCTTGGAGATAGGTGGCGAACGTGACCACTTTGGCTTTCGCCATAACCTTAGCCCCTCCTAGGGCGGTTGTGGGCAAAGCCCCAAAAAACGAATCGCGGAGGCCAACCGCATGAAACTGGCCTTGAACAGCAGATATATCAATAAGTATACATAATCAACAAAAAAGCTACCGCGCCTTCCGCCGCAACTCCATCACAAAGGCCATCACCTTCGCCACCACCTCATACAATTCAATCGGAATCGTCTGGTCAATCTCCACACTGCGCCACAGCTCGCGCGCCAGGGGCGGGTCTTCATACAGCGGTATCTTATGCTCGGTGGCAATCTCGCGTATCCGCGCGGCCACGGCATCTACCCCCTTGGCCAGCACCGTGGGCGCGGCATCGCCTTCATCCGGCTTATAGCGCAGCGCCACCGCGTAGTGGGTGGGGTTGGTAATCACCACATCGGCGTTGGGTACGTTGCTCATCATGCGCTTGCGCGCCCGCTCCATGCGTATTTGCCGCTGGCGGCTTTTAATGTGCGGGTCGCCTTCGGTGTCCTTCATTTCGTCTTTCAGCTCTTTGGCGCTCATGCGGTTTTTAATCGTGTATTGCACCCGCTGGAACAAAAAATCCGCCAGCGCCAGTACCGCCATAATGCCCACCACCACCCCCAGCAGGCGCAGCACCAGGTCGCTCAGGTGGTGCAGCATCACGGCGGGGGTGCTGTCAAACAGGCCCATCAGCTCGTCGCGCTTGCTCCACATCACGCCCACCATGGCGCCGCCAATCACCACCATTTTAATAAAGCTCTTTAAAAACTCCACCACACTTTTAAGGCTGAACAACCGCTTAAACCCCTCAATCAGCGATATCTTCGAAAGTTTCGGCACCAGCGGCTTCGACGAAAAAATCGGCCCGTTCTGAATCCACCCCCCCGCCAATCCCAAAATCAGCATCAGCATCAGTATCGGTATCAGCGCCACAAAAAAGGTCATGCTGGCCTGGGTGAGCACCGCTCCCATGGCGGCGCCGTCTTCCATCGGCTGGTTGCCGGCGTTTTGCAGCATGGCGGCACCCATCTGCACCAGCTTCATCAGCGCCCAGGGGCCCACCAGCCCGGCAATGGCCACCATGCCCAGCACCGCAAACAGGTTGTTTACCTCGCGGCTGGTGGGCACGTTGCCTTCATCGCGCAGCTGTTTCAGCCGCCGCTCGGTGGGGTCAAAGGTCTTGCTGCTCTGGTCTTCATCATCGGCCATGGCCCAAAGCTAACCTAAGGGCGGCCTAAAGGCTAGCAGACCCGCCTAACCTTACCGCAGGTAAGTGATTCATCTCAGCCGCAGCTAAGTACCCCAAACCTACTGCAGGTAATTCAACAGACTAATCTGGTTAATCTGGGTAATCACCATCATGCTCGCCTCCAGCGTGGCCTGCTGCTGAGAAAACGCCGTCAGCGCCTCCGACACATCCACCTGCTCCACATCATCCAAACTGGTCTGGATAAACGTCTGCTGCGCCGTATAACGCTCCACACGCTGGTTCACACCGTTCATCTGGCCGCCAATGTCGCTCACTAAGCTGGAAAGGCTGGTCTTGGCGCTGTTCAGCACCGAAATGGCATTATCAATCTCGGTCACGTTGTTGTTCTCCAACCCATACCACAGCGCTTCCATCCCGGCTTTCAGCTGGGCAAAGGCTTCGGCGTTGCCGGTCACGCCGTAGTCCAGCGTGCTTTGCGGGCCACTCACCACGGCTGCCAGTTGGCTGTCGCCCTGGTACCAGCTGGTGTCAATCGGCTCTCCGGCAAAGGGGGTGGGGGCGGCGGTATCGCCCATGGGGGTTACGCTCGCGTTGCTGCCGCTAAACAAATATTGCCCGTTATACTGGGTGTTATAAAGGCTGTAAAAACCCTCCACAATCGCCTGGGCCTTGGGGGCCAACGTTTGGCGCGTGCTGGCCGAGTTCTCGTTCCGCGCCGTGGTTGCCAAACTCGTCGCTTCGCTCAGCAAATCGGTAATTTGCTGCAACGCATTTTCGGCGGCGGTCAGCTGCTGGGTGGCACTTTTCAGGTTGGTAATGTAGGTGTCGGTGCGGGTTTTCACATCGCGCAGCGTCAGCAGCTTGTTGGCGTTAGAGGCATCGTCCGAGAGCGTGCGCGACTTCAACCCCGTCGTCACCTGGTAGGTGCTCAGCGCCATGGCGCTGTTGCTGGCTTGCAGCGTGCGCAGCGTGGCGGCGTTCTGGCTGGCGGTAGAAATACGGGTGACCATCTTATGTCTCCTAGGTTAAAGTGGTTATACAATATTCATAAGCTCTTGCAGCAGATCGTTCACCATATTGATGACCCTGGCACTGGCCTGGAAACTGTTCTGATACACCAGCATCTGGGCCAGCTCTTCGTCCAGGTTTACGCCGCTGGTGCTGGTAGCCATCTGTTGGGCCTGCACCAATATGGTCTGGTTGAAGGTGGCGTTATCGCGCGAGCTGGCCGTGCTCACCGCCAGGTTGCTCGAGATCGTGTTCAAATACGCCACCGGCGTCAGGCTCTGTGCGCCCAAACTGGCGGCGGCATCAAAACTCAGCCGCGTGTCGCCAATCTGCGCCATGGCCAAAATATTCTGCCCGTCGGTGCTGGAAACACCCCCCGCCGTATTCATCCGCGCCACCGGCAAGCGGTCGGGGTTGAGAGAGATATCACTCCGCACTGCAATCGTGCCCGCCGTGCTGCCCGTAAACAGGTTGTTCATGCCCAGCAACCCCACGGCGTCGCCGGTGGTGCCGTTGCTCATCACCACGCGCTCGTTGCTGTTGGCGGCGCTAATGCTCAAATAGGGTTGGCCGCTGGCGTCGGTGGCCACGCTGGCAATCACCCCGGCGGTGCCGCCCAGCGCGGTGTTGCCAATGGTCGGGTCATTATTGATGATCGTGGCAATATCCTCCAGAGACAATGTCGTCGCCGGGTTAATCGGCGCCAGCGTTATCGGCGTGCCGCCCACGGTGGTGGTGGTTACGCCGCCAATGGTGTTGGTCACGCTAATGTTCAGCGTCGCACCGTTCAGGGCGCTAAAGCCGTTGGTCAGCATGTCGGTGGTGGTGGCGCTTAAGGTGCCGGTGTTGCCGCTGGTCAGGGTGGTTACGGGCGGGTAGCTGGTGCCTTGGCTGGTCAGGGTGTTCAGGGCGCTGGTAAAGGTCTGTGTAAACTCATCCAGCTGGGCGGTCAGGTCGGGCACCACCTCATCACGAATTTCCGCCAGTGCTTTAATCTTGCCGCTGGCCAGCGTCGCGGTGTCAATCGGCAGGGGGGTGCTGGAAAGTGTGCCGTCCTGCTTGACGTTATAAGCCACAATGCTGGCATAGTCACCGCTGCTTGGCCCGCGCGTCAGTTGCACGTAGCCACTTTCATCCACCAGCTTGCGGCCGTTTTCGGTGGTAATGCGCAAACCGCCGGTGGTGCTGTTCACGTTCACCTGCAACCCGAAAATCTCCGAAAGCTGGGTAATTTTCAGGTCGCGCGCATCCATCAAATCGTTGGTGTTGCTGCCGTTCGAGCTCGCATTCAACCCGCTAATCTGAACATTCAGATTAAAAATATCCTTCAGCAACTGGTTGGCACTGTCCAGCTCGGCATTAATCTGGGCATCGGCCTGGTTGGCCACGTTTTGCAGTTCGGTGGCGGTGGTGTTCAGCGCCTGGGCCGTCAATTCGGCTTGCTCCACCGTGCTGCGCCGCAACGACGAATTGGAAGGGTCGTTCGCCAGCTCGTTCATGCTGGAGATAAACGAACCGACCACACTCTCCACCCCGCCACTGCTGCTCGACGAACTGAGGCTGTTCTCCAACGACGTCATGAAGCTGCTCTTCAGCTCGGCATAGCTTGAGACCGAAGTCGCCGTCAGCATGCGCGACACCAAAAACTTGTCGGTAATGCGCTGAATGGCATCCAGCTGCACACCCGCCCCAAACCCGCCCGCACTGGCGGCCGACGACTGCACCACTTGCCGGCTATAGCCGGTGGTGTTGGCGTTCACCACGTTGTGAGAAATGGTGCCCAGCGCCAGCTGCGAATACTGCATGCCGCTGACACCGATACGAAGGGCGGAGGTAAGACTGCTCATACCGCTAAACTTGCAAGTATCGTGCCACGTTGGCCCACAGCCTTAAATGCTGGTGGCCAGCAGGCGCGTGCCGCCGCTGCCGGTGTTCAGCACGCCGTTGGCACCGTAGGTTTGCACACGCGGTGCCTGGGCATCCACGGTGTCGCGTATAGCCATCACCAGGTCGGCACGCAGCTGGTGGGCGGCTTTCAGCAGCATGGCGTTCTGGCGTGCCAGGGTCTGGAACTCCGCCAGCTCCTCGCCCAGCAGCACCACCTGTTGGCGCGCGGCGGGGTCGTCTTTCCACAGGCTGCCTTTCTGTTTCATTTCGGCCAGCATCTGTTCCAGCCGCAGGGTCAGGCGGCGTTTGTGGGTCAGCTTTTCGTCAATCAGCTTCACGTCGTGGCGGGCAATACCCTGGTTTTCTTCAATCAATATCGCCAGCAGCTCGCGGCAGGTGCGGCGGGCGGCCAGAACCTCGGCGGCGGGTCCCTGTCCGGGGGTTGCGGCGTTATAGGCGGTGGTCATGGTCGGTTCTCCTTGGTAAAAATTGATTATTAAACAAACGGGGGCAGGGGCCTAACGTGCCACACCGGCATAAGCTTGCCCGGCGGCACGGGCAGCCGCCAGGGTGGCGTTGCGGGTTTCCTGGTTTTTCAAAAGCTGGGCATACACCACGTCCGCAATGCCAAAGCCTCCGGCATCGGTCACTTTCTCCGCCATGTGTTCGTTCAGGGTGTGCCGGAACATCTCCTCCGCATGCCCGCCGCTAAACTCACTTTCAATCCCGCTCTTCATCAGCTCCATGGTCTGGTAAATAAAAAACGCCTCAAACTCCTTGGCTTTCGTCTTCAGCGTCGCCTTGTCGGCATCGCTCACATGCTTGGTTTCCGGCAGGGCCGTTTTCATTTGGGCGTTCTGCTGCACACGCATCAGCTGGGCAGTAATGTCGGGGGTTCCAAAAGCGTTCATCATCCGGATCCTTACAAAATCACCAGCTCGGCTTGCAGGGCGCCTGCGGCCTTAATGTTCTGCAAAATGCTGATGATATCGCGCGGCTTCACCCCCAGCGTGTTCAGGCCGCTCACCAGGTCAGAAAGGCTCGCTCCGGCATTCAGAATCTCAAACTTGCCTTTGTTCGGGTCGTCATCAATGCGCTCAATGGTGCTCTTGTCGGTCACCACCGTTTCGCCCGCCACATTAAAGCTGAGGGGCTGAGAAATCTGCTTATCCTCCGTCACCTTAATCGTCAGGTTGGCGTGGCTTATGGCCACCGGGGCAATGCGCACATTTTCGCCCATCACAATCGTCCCGGTTTTTTCGTCAATAATCACGCGCGCCTCGCTGGCGGGTTCTACCATCAGGTTTTCAATTTTCTGCACAATCGCGGTCAGCTGGTTTTGGTAGCGGCTGGGCACCATCACCGAAATCCGCGCATTGTCATCTGCCGTCGCCAGCGGTTCGTTAAAGGCACCGTTAATGGCGTCTTTCAGGCGGGTGGCGGTCGTAAAGTCTGGCTGGCGCAGCACAAAGCGCAGCGTGCTGCCCAGTTGGGCCAGTTCAAACCCGGTCTCGCGTTCCACCATCGCACCTTCGGCAATGCGGGCCACGGTGGTGTGGTTTTTGCTCAGGGTGCTGCCGTCTTTGCCGGTGGCTAAAAACCCGCCCACCACCACCGCACCCTGTGCCACGGCATAGGTTTGGCCATCGGCGGCCATCAGCGGCGTGGCCAGCAGCATGCCACCCTCTAAGCTTTTCGCATCGCCCAGGCTGCTCACGGCCACATCAATCCGGCTGCCTTGCCGCGCCAGGCTGGGCAGCTTGGCGGTCACCATCACGGCGGCCA
The DNA here is from genome assembly GCA_002422365.1 of Proteobacteria bacterium UBA6156. GTDB lineage: Bacteria > Pseudomonadota > Alphaproteobacteria > UBA2136 > UBA6156 > UBA6156. Next base: position 14,048 of record DIUO01000039.1, on the reverse strand, counting down.
CGTTTTTGGTTTTAATTTGGGCCAGAACGTCTTTGGCATTCACGCCCAGCCGCTCCAGCATGTTGGCCAGGCTTTGGCGCGTAAACGGTATGGCGTTGCTGCTGTCGCCGGTGCCCGCCAGGCCCACAATCAGGCCGTAACCCACCAGCACGTTGTCGCGCACACCTTCAATGTCGGCAATGTCTTTAATGCGGGCACTGGCAGCAGCGTGGCCGGGGGTGGCCAGCAGGGGCAGCAGGCTCAGCACCAGCGCAAGCAGCAGGTGGGTCATTGTTGTCAGCGTGCGGGTCATGGCAAATCGTCCTTTTGGGTTTCTCTCTCGCGTATCTCTATGCAAACCACGTGCCAACCCTCATGCCATCGTCACCTGCACCACTTTCAAAACGCGCCATTACAACTCTAACATCTTATCTAACCTCTAACTTCTAACCTCTAACCTCTACTTGGCACACCCCCTGCATAATGGTACGCGAGAGAGAGCAACCAAGGAGACCCACCATGCCATCGCTAAGTGCCACCCTAACCACCCGCATGAATTTCCTCGCCGCCCGCCAAACCGTGGTGGCCGGTAATATCGCCAACGCCGACACCCCCGGCTACCTCGCGCGCGACCTTACCGCTCCGCCTGCCACCGGCGGCGCCACAACCTTTGCCATGGCCGTGAACAACGCCAAGCACCTGCGCACAGCATCGGCCACAGGTGGTGCTGGCAAGCTGACAGAAGACGCCCGCTTCATCGAGCACAACGGCAACAGCGTGCGGCTCGACGACGAGATGCTGAAAATGAACGAAACGCAACTCAGCTACCGCATGATGACGCAACTCTATGCCAAGCAGGTGGCGCTGCAAAAGCTGGCGCTGGGCAGCCGCTAAGTAACATACCGAACGGAAGGGACAGATTATGGACATGATGGAAAGTATCAACATCAGCGCAGGCGGCATGTTTGCGCAAAGCCAACGCATGAAGGTCGCGGCCCAGAACATCGCCAACGCCAACAGCATGCAGGCCGCAAACGGTACCGGCCCCTACCGCGCCAAGCAGGTGCAGTTCAACACGGTGCTCAATCGCGCCACCGGCGCCTCCACCGTGCAGGCGCGTGTGACCGAAGACCGCGTCACGCCCTTCAACACCATCTACAACCCGGGCAGCGACATGGCCGACGCCAACGGCTTCGTCCAAATGCCCAACGTCAACAGCACGCTGGAGAACATTAATATGCGCGAAGCCCAGCGCAGTTACGAAGCCAACCTCGCCGCCATCACCACGGCGCGGGAAATGGCCACCCGCACGCTCGACATGCTCCGCTAGACAATAACAGCCGAAGGCGCTAACCTGCGCCGCAGTTAAAAAGAAAGCCCCCACCATGGATCTCGCCAAACCCGTCCAAAGCCTTATCGGCGGCATCGGCAATATCGGTGGCGTGGCCTCGGGCGCGGCCGCCAACCCGGTCACCAGCTTTCAAGATGTCCTCAAAGGCGTCGTCAACCAAACGGTCGACGCGCAAAAAACCGCCGAGCAACTCACCATGGCCGCCGCCCAGGGCCAGCCCGTGGCCATGCAAGATATCGTCCAGGCCGTCAGCCAGGCCGAACTCACCCTCCAAACGCTGGTCACCGTCCGCGACCGTGCCGTCGAAGCCTACCAGCAAATCATGCAAATGCCGGTCTAAAAACCTTGGCTAAACGGCACGCAGACGACTCCCCTCCGCGCGCCGCTGTGCTAACCTAACCTCCATGACACCCGACCAAGTCGCCACCATCGGCCGAGAAGCCATGCTCACCCTGCTCTGGGTCTCCGCCCCCACCATGGTGGTGGCGCTGGTGGTGGGGCTGGCCATTGCGCTGGTGCAGGCGCTTACCAGCATTCAAGAGGTCACGCTCACCTTTGTGCCCAAAATCATTCTGGTGTTCATCGTCATGCTGCTTACCATGCCGTTTGTGGCCAGCGAGATGCAGCAACTGACCGAAGACCTCTACTCCCGCATTATCAGGCCGGAGCCTTCACCGGTTCTCGGCACCGGCGCATAGGCCGCGGGGCAGGGGGCATGGTCGCGCTGCCGTTTTCCAGCTTGCTCACCGACATGCTGGTCTTCCCCTTCTTTCTGCTGCTCGCCCGCCTCGGCACCGCCGTCATGGTCTTTCCCGCTATTTCCGACCCCTCCATCAACATGCGCGCACGCCTGCTCATCACGTTGGGCATCACGCTTATTCTGCTGCCTGTACTGGGTGGCAACCTGCCCGCCTTGCCTGCCCGTACCGGAGACATGCTGCTCCTGCTGTTTTCCGAAATGGTCATCGGCCTGCTCCTCGGCCTCGGCGCCCGGCTGATGATGGCCGCCATGAGCCTGGCGGGCGAAATCATCGCCTTCATGGCGGGCTTCCAAAGCGCCAGCCTGTTCGACCCCTCCACCAACACCAACAGTGGCGCCCCCTCGGTGTTTCTCACCCTCTGCGCCGGGGCGGTGGTGCTGGGGCTTAACCTGCACCACCAGCTTATTTATGCGGTGATAGAAAGCTACAATATGTTCAAGCCCGGCATGCTGCCAGATGTCTCCGACATCGCCGCCGCCTATGTCGAGATGATGCGCGTCATCATGCAGCTCGGCCTGCAACTGGCCGCCCCGGTGGTGGTGGCGGGCTTGCTCACCAACACCTTGTTCGGGGTGCTTAACCGGCTGGTGCCGCAGCTGCAAATCTTCTTTGTCAGCGTGCCGGTCACCATCACTGTCAGCCTGGTGCTGCTCATTGCGGGGCTGGGTATGATGTTGCAGTTGTGGGGCGCGGCAACACAGGCTAGACTCACCCTGTTCCAAGCCGAAGCAGGAGACTACTGACCATGGTGGATATCAAAGGCCTCGGCGGCATCAAACCCGCCGACAAATCCAAAGCCAAAGCCCGCGTGGGCGCCGCAGGCGGGCCCAGCTTTGCCAGCCTGCTGGAAGACGCCCAAGCCGCCCCGACTCCCGACTCCTCCGCCCCCACCACCCTCGGCCTGCCCGCAGGCTATGTGCCGCTGGAAGACGACCTGCCCCAAAACCCCCGCCAGCAAGCGCAGCAGTTGCTCCAAACCCTGCAAACCCTGGCGGAAGACGCCTTCTCCGGCAGCCCCACCGCAGCGGTGGCGCGGCTGGAGAACCTCACCGCCCAGCTCGACGAATCCACCCTCACCACCGCCCAGAAGGACGCCCTGAACGAGGCCCGCACCCGCGCAGCGGTGGAAGTCGCCAAACTCAAGGGCTGACATCCCGCCCAGCCGCCCTGCGCCTAATCCGGCGGCGTTTGCGCACGCACGCTACCTTGAGCCCACGCCCATAACAAGCTATGCTCAGCGCTATAAAGAAAGTCCAAGCATGCTGCTCATCACCCGCCGCACGGGAGAAGCCATCGTCATCAACGGCACCATCGAGGTCAAGGTGATCGAGGTGACCGGTGGCCGTGTCAAGCTGGGGTTCGAGTACCCCCCCGGCAGCAGCGTCTTCCGGCAAGAGCTTTTCGCCAAAATCCAAGCCGAAAACCAAGCCGCCGCGCTGTCGTCGCAGCCCGATGCCCCGGTGGGAGAAGCCCTTCTCGGCAAAGTGGTACAGAACTTGCATTCTCTGGGTAAGGGACAGGTAGGCCCGCAATCGCAACCCGCAACACAACCGAGAGAACAAGAGAATGACAACCTCCACCGCGAGCCAAACCAAGACCCACAGCGGTCACGATAACCAGGGAGCAGCCATGATGAGCGAACCGATGCACTCCGATGTCAGCCTGAAGGACGGGGCCACCCTCACCTTCCAAACCCGTTTTGGGGCGATAGAACTGCGCGAAGACCGCCTGCTGGAATTCCCCCAGGGCCTCTTCGGCTTCCGGGAATGCACGCAATTCGGCCTGGCCAAACTGCCGAGCGTCGACGACTCCCCCCTCATGCTGCTGCAATGCGTCAACCAGCCCAGCATAGCGTTTTTGGTGGCCGACCCCGCCCAACTGGGTGTGGAAATCGGCGCATCCGACATCTCCGAAGCGCTGACCGAAACCCGCATGCCGCAGGCCGAAACGCAGTTCCTCAGCATCCTCACGCTGTACGACCAAGGCGAAAGCTACTACCTGACGGCCAACGTCAAGGCCCCGGTGCTCATCAACAGCGCCAGCCGCACCGGCCAGCAGTTCATCTTCAGCAACAAGAGCTACAGCACCCAACACAAGCTGTAGGGCTGCTAACTGCCCAGCAAAAAGCGCCCGCACGGGCGCTTTTGCGGGTATCGGAGTCCCCTGTCAGGAACTCCACTCATGCCTACCTCCATAATAAACCAGCGAAAGCTGAACCACCCATGATGCCGTTTTGGCGTACATGTCCCCACGAGGGGAATGCACGAAGCATGGTGGTTCAGCTTTCTTTCTCATTGCGCCATTGTGGCGCGCAGGGTTGAAAGGACCCAAGAAAATGAACAACCTCGAGACTCTCCGCGCCGCCGCCACCGCAGCCACCGCCGCCGCCGCCAAGGCGGCCGACGCGCTGGCCCGCGAGGAGGCGATCATCGCCTCCATGGAGGCGATGACCGCCGAGGAGGCCCAGCGCCTCCTCGGCGGCCTCCGCCCGCGGCTCGTCCACTTCTACACTGACTATGGTCAGTGGGAGGAGGTGTATGAGCTGGAGCTCCACTTTAGGCCCCATGAGTACGGCGCCCACGGGCGCCACGCCGTAACGGACGGAGAGGAGGCGGTGATCCGCCTCCTCAACGCCCGCGGCGAAAACGCGGCCAGGCAGGGCCTCCGGGCCCTCCTTGTGGAAGAGCTTCGGGTCGGCAACGACCCGAAGAAGAACCGAGAGTTCGTATACGGGCACTTCGGTGCCCGGATAGACGCCGCCGTGACGCACGTGCGCGCGGCGATCCGCGCGCACAGCAACTCCTTTGAGCGGCCAGAGGCGTACAGCAACACGCTGTACAACCTCAAGCGACCCGGCTTCTTCGCGGGCTGGAAGGCCCGCGACGCCTACCGCCGCGAGAAGCGGCGGCTGGAGGAGGCGCTCGCGGCCGCCAAGGCGGGCTTGCCCGCCTTCGAAAAGGAGTACTCGCGGCTCTCGGCGGCGTTCGACGCCGCCGTCGAGGCCGAAATGACGAAGATCGCGGCCGAACTGGGCTTGTCCCTGTAAGGCCGCACCCCGAGGCAGCGGGGAATTAACGACTGGCTCAGGAGGCTGCTATCCTCCCGAGTCACAAAAGGCCCCCGTAAAACGGGGCCTTTTGCCATGTCAGGCACCCCTCTCATCCCCAACTCCATAAATATCCACGCGCAAGCTGGTAACACCCATTAGGCCGTTTGGCACAATGCCCCACAGGGGGGACGTTGAAACGTGGTCTTACCAAAAACCTTGCGCACGCCCTGTAAGGAGGGCAAAGAAATGACGCTCACGAAGCTCACCGCCCTCGCGGCTGACCCCCGGGTCAGCCGCGAAGAATTCTCCAACGCCGTAAGGGCGTTGGAGTCGGCCATCGGGGAGGGTATCTACCTCCCCGGCGAGGGCGGCGGCGCGCTCCGCGCCGCCCTCGCGGCCATCCACAACGCTGGCCGCGTCTGATTTTGTCACCGCCGCAACCATGCGGCGGTGACACCCCCTGTGGCAGCGGGGCATAACGATAAACGGAAAGAGGGGGCTGCCACCCCCTCTTTCGCCATTTTACTCCTGACTAAATCATAGTGCAAAGAGGGTGTCAGGCACCTACTTAATCCCCCTAGCCATAAATAACCACGAGTAATCGTAGAGAACTATCAACCGGCAGGCCTGCAATCAACGGGCCGCTGGGGCTCCGTTTTGCAGGCCTGCTCCGCCCTAAGGAGAGGCTGGAACAATGACCAAATTCATCGTTGCCGAAATTTTCGTGTCCTCTTCGGAGGACCCCTACTTCTCGCACGCCATGTTCAACGTGGTGGGGGTCGCCCCCCACCACAAGGAGTTCATTCTGGCTGAGTTCAGGGAGGGCCGGCTGCACGCGCAGCCGGTCCCCGCCCCGGCAAGCGAGGAGGGGCGCACCTACGCGTGCGCGCCGCACGAGGCCACGGCATCCTATTTCGAAGTTGAGGTCGATTTCGACCTCAACTTCGAGGCTGCGCTCCACGCGCGGCTGGAGGAAGTCGGCTGGAAAGTCTGGCCGCGCCGCAAGTTGTGGAAGCCGCTCCGGCGGCTCCTCAACTGGGGGCACCGCGCCCCCCTCGCGGCGGCCTTGAAGGCCACGAAGTCGAGGAGGACACGCGAATATGCCGAAAGGCTGCTCGCGGCCCTCTAAGGCCGCACCCTGTGGCAGCAGGAGACTAACGATAAGATAGAGAGAGGGGGCTGCCACCCCCTCTTTCGCCATTTGATCAATTTGAAAACCACAATCCCCCCCAAAAAAACAGCACACCCCTTGCGGCAGCAGGGGCTGTGCGCTAGGTTGCGCCAGTTAACGCCATAATTATAAAAGGCCGCCCCCATGTCGACCAAACCTACTGCCCCTCATGCCACCGACGACGACGCCCCGCTGGGCGATGTCGACGCCGAGCGCCGCGCCCTGCTTGTCAACGCCACCGCCGCCTTCGGCCTGGCCGGGGCCGCCTGTGTGGCGCTGCCGTTTGTCTCCAGCATGAACCCCAGCCGCAGCGTCAAAGCCCTTGCCACGCTCGATGTGAACCTGAACGACATCCCGCTGGGCGAAGCCAAAACCTTCCTCTGGCAAGGCAAGCCGGTGTTCGTGTGGCACCGCAGCGAAGACCAGATTACCGAAGCCCGCAAAGGCGACACCACCGCCACCATGGACCCCGCGAACGACGCCGACCGCGTGCAAAAAGCCGAATGGCTGGTGGTGATGGGCGTGTGTACCCACCTGGGCTGCGTGCCCATGCGGGGCGGAGAATACGGCGGCTGGCGCTGCCCCTGCCACGGCAGCCAGTTCGACGACTCCGGCCGCGTGCGCCAGGGCCCCGCAGGCACTAATCTCGAAATTCCTCCCTACCGCTTCCTCGACGACGCCACCATCCGCATCGGCTAGAACATATTGTAAATAATAAACTAAACACAAAAACACTAAACACTATAAAACTGAACCCCCATGGCCCACACACCCAACCACCCGGTCGAAAACGACATCCGCAACACCTACCAGTGGTTGGAAGACCGCCTGCCTATAATATCGTTTCTGAACAACAGCGTCGGCTCCAACTTCATGGCGCCGCGCAACCTCAGTTATATGTGGAATTTCGGTAGCTTAGCGGGCATCGCGCTGGTGCTGCAAATCCTCACCGGCATCTTTTTGGCCATGCACTACAAGCCGGATGTCCACATGGCCTTCGACAGCATCCAGCACATCATGCGCGATGTAAACTGGGGCTGGCTCATCCGCAACCTGCACATGGTGGGCGCCAGCTTCTTCTTCATCGTCGTCTACATCCACATGGCGCGCGGGCTCTATTACGGCAGCTATAAATCCCCGCGCGAGGTTCTCTGGGGCCTCGGCGTCGTCATCTTTTTGCTGATGATGGCCACCGGCTTCCTAGGCTACGTCCTCCCCTGGGGTCAAATGTCGTACTGGGGTGCCACCGTCATCACCAACCTGCTGTCCGTAATCCCGTTTGTGGGGCCGGATATCGTCGTGTGGCTCTGGGGCGGCTACGCAGTCGGAGACCCCACCCTCAACCGCTTCTTCGTGCTCCACTTCGTGCTGCCGTTCGTCATCATCGCCGTCGTCGTCCTGCACATCTGGGCACTGCACATGCATGGCTCCAACAACCCCAAGGGCATCAGCCTCACTAAGCAGACCGACTACATCCCCTTCCACCCGTACTATACCATTAAGGATATCTTCGGCCTCGGCGTCTACCTCATCCCCTTCACCTTCATGGTGTTTTACGCACCAGAGTACCTGGGCCACACCGACAACAACATCCCCGCCAACCCGCTGGTCACCCCCGCGCATATTGTGCCGGAGTGGTACTTCCTGCCCTTCTACGCCATCCTCCGCGCCATCCCCATCAAAGAACTCGGCGTGCTCGCCATGTTCGGCAGCATCCTCATCCTGTTCGTGCTGCCGTGGCTGGATAAACACCCCGTGCGCTCCGCCCGCTTCCGCCCGCTCTACCGCCCGCTGTATATGTTGTTTTTGGCCAACTTCATCCTGCTCGGCTGGTGCGGAATGATGCCCGCCGAAGGCATCTACGTGCGCATCGCGCAGGCCGCCACCGCCATCTACTTCGGCTTCTTCGCACTGCTGCCCGTGCTGAGCAAGTACGAAAAAGCCAAACCCGTCCCCACCAGCATCTAGGAGCCCGACGATGATTCGTACCTTCCTCACTCTCGCCTTCCTGGCCACCTGGTGCCTGGTGCCTGGTGCCTTCGCAGCGGGAGACGCCCCCGCCCTCGAAAAACAGCAATGGCCCTTCCAGGGCCTGCGCGGCAGCTACAGCAAAGACCAACTCCTGCGCGGCTACACCGTCTTCACCAACGCCTGCATGGCCTGCCACAGCATCAAATATGTCGGCCACCGCGACATGATGCGCGCCGGCTTCACCGAGGCCGAAGTCCAGGCCCTGGCCAAAAACCTCGATATGTCCATCGACCAGAAACTGCTGACGGCGCAAGACGACCAAACCGCCATCGAAACCTTCGGCAAAGTCCCGCCAGACCTCTCGCTCATCAACAAGGCGCGCGCCGGGCTGGCCGACTACACCTTCGCACTGCTTATGGGGTACTCCGAAGACCCCGAACTCATCCACCACAGCTTCCCCAAGGGCCTGCCAGAGGGCGCGCACTACAACAAGGCCTTCCCCGGCCACGCCATTGCCATGCCCAACCCGCTCACGGGGCCGGACCTCGTGACCTACCACGACGGCACCCCCGCCACGGTGGAGCAAATGGCGAAGGACGTCACCGTCTTCCTCCAATGGACAGCCGAACCCGAACGGGTCGAGCGCCAGCACATGGGCCTCTACGTGCTCATCTACCTGGTGCTGTTCACCCTGCTGGCCTACGTCACCAAACGCGCTATCTGGAAGGACGTGAAGGGCCACTAGGGCTTGACGCTTCAGAGTAGGGGGGGGTAAAACCTCCCTTATTGTTTGGTGCATTTGATATTTTTAATAGTTTTTAGAATAGGCCATGCTTAATTCCCAACGGCAGCCATATAAGCGGTGGTAGGCTTTGAAGCCTCTGGCGAAGGCCGAGCCGAAACAGACACACCATCGTACCGTTGGCAGCAGCATGGTCATGTAGGGCAGGGGTGGCCAAAAGCTCCCGTAGGAGGAATCTCCGGGAGACACCCCGGAATCGCCTCCTCAAGGCCCGCCGAAAGGCACCTCTTCATGGGGTGCCTTTCGTGTTTCTATGATATAGAAAACCATGACCAGCCTACGCATCGCCAGCATCAATATCGAGAAAGACAACAACATCAGCAGGGTGCAGGCTTATCTCAGCCTCAACCAGCCGCATGTCATGCTGCTGCAAGAGGTTTGCTACCGTAATCTGGCCCCCCTGGCCGCCGCATTGGGCATTGGCCCGCTCGGCATCGCCTACGTGCCCGTGTCCTATGCCCGAACCGCCGAGGGCGACTTCGACCGCGTCGGCCAGGCCATCCTCTCGCACCTGCCGCTGGAAGATGTCCGCGCCTGCGACCTCTCCGGTCGCCCCGTCGATAGGCGCGACCCCAAGCGGATTGAAGGTAAACAGATTCAGGAAAACCTGCTCTTCGCCACCGTGAAAGATACCAGCGGCCACCCGTTCCGCCTGGCCACCACCCACCTGCGCGTTACCCGTAACGGGCAGGTCACCGTTGGCCAGCTCAAATCGGTCGGGCGCCTGCTCAAGGTCGCTCAGGCCGAGGCTTCAGCCCACGGCGGGCTGCTGCTGGCCGGAGACTTCAACGCCCCCCGCGGCCGCGCCGCGTTCGACATGGTCGCCAAAGCCTTCACCGATAATATCCCGCCCGAGGTCACCACCACCATCGACAACACCCTGCACAGCGTACGCCACACCTCGCAAGGGCGTATCGAATATGTCGTCGATGGCATCTTCTCCCGCACCTACCGGGTGACCGATGTCCACCAGCACGCAGGCGTCTCCGACCACCTCGCGCACCTCTTCACTCTCCACACATCGTAATCCCCGGCCCCCTCTCAGGGCCGGCTTTTTTTGTTGCACCTCCCATCCAACTCGCTATCCTGAAAAAGTTAGTCATATTCCAAAGGAAATCAGAAATGACCGAAACACCGCAAACTCTTCCCAGGCAGCCACTCGGACCGGATTTGGAACGTTTCAAGTCCCTGTCATCCGCCGGCGGGCGTCCCATCATCCCCGAAGGTACGGTCGGCTATTTCGCCCGCAACCCCAACTTCGGCAAGGGCGGCGCCCTTTACGAGCCACTTTTCTGTTTCTCGAACAACCCCGCCGACGCCATCAAGCTCTAGCGGCAGTCTGGGCAAACTCGCTTCAAGGGCGCCTTCGGGCGCCCATTTTTTTATAGCTTTACGCCCGCCCCCGGAAAATCTCATAAACCATCACCGCAGTAGCAATCGCCAAATTCAAACTTTCCGCCCCGCCGCGCATCGCAATCTTGGTCAGCACATTACAGGCCGCCGCCATCTCCTCGGTCAGCCCGCTCTGCTCGGTGCCCATGGCAATCAGCAGCGGCTTGCCAGCTACCTTCGCGGCCACCTCGCGGTAATCCACCTCCCCGTGCAAATGCGTCCCCACCATTACGGCCCCACACTGCTTTTTCCACGCTAAAAAATCCTCAATCTCCAGCCTGGCACCTGGTTCCTGGTTCCTGGTTCCTGTAACAACGGGCACATGGAAGATACTCCCCATCGTCGCCCGCAGCACCTCCGGCGCCCACACATCCGTGCAGTGGCCCACTAAAAGCACGCCCTTGGCCCCCACCGCATCCACAGTGCGCACAATCGTGCCCAGGTTCCCGGGGTCGCGCACGCCCTCCAGCACCACAGCCACGGCAGCGTTATCTTGGGCAAGCCGCCCGCCAAACTCATGCAAGCTCATCGTGCGCTGCTTAAACACACCCACCACGCCCTGCGGGTTATCGCGGCGCGTCAGCTTCTCTAAAATATCCTGCGTCACTTCCAGCACCAGCCCGGCGGCGTCATACAACCGCCCCAGCAGTTCCTGGGTTTTGCTGCCAGATATCTGCGTCCGCCCCACCACCAGCGTCACCAGCTCCCAGTCGGCTTCCACGCCAAAGCCCACCAGTTGCAGGCCTTCCACCACAAACAGCCCGCTTTCCTCCCGCGCTTTTTTCAGCGCCAACGCGGCAATCCCCTTAATCTTGGGGTTAGCTAAACTCGTTATCTGCTCAATACGTGCCATGGTTACAGACCCAATTCGGTTCGGATGAAGGGGTGATTGGTAAAATCATCAAGAGTATTAAACAAAGTAGCATCCCATCCAAATTTAGTTGCTCCTTCAATCACCCGAGGAGAATCATCAAACAGCAAAGGCGTTGCATTTGTAAGATCAATCTTCTGAGAAATATTCTTAAAAAAGGCCGCGTCCGGTTTAGTAACCCCCATGCGAGCCGAGTAGAAAATATCATCGAACAACAAATTTAGCCCCAGGCTATTCCACAAGTAAAAAGCCCGAAGGTGCTCTTGGTTTGTTGCGAGATAAACCTTATGGCCTTTGCCGCGCAGGTTTTTGATATGCTTAAGCAAAGGGTGGTTAAGGTAGCTGTCCCGGTTAATCCAATATGCGGCAATATCAAGTGCCGAGCCTTTATAACCCAAGGTCGGTAAGGCATCTTCCAGCGCATTCACGAACGATTTTTTACCGATGAGAACTTCGGCGATATAAATGGTTTGAATAAAATTCTGAAAGACATCGCGGCCAATACCCAAGTCCTCTTCAAGGTAGGTATCCCACATACGGCGTAATTCAGGTTGAGCGTGATATCCGTGAATAACCACACCATCCACATCAAAGAAAATCGAGCGATTCATGAGTTTATTTCCCTTTCCACCGTGCCCACATGCTGTTCGTAAACCGCCGCCCAAAGGCGTCTTCGCTCACAAATTCGCCAATCTCCACATCGCCCTTGGGCATGCTTTCCGCCAGCATGGTGCCCAGCGCCACACTGCTTATCCGCAGCGCATAGGCCGTCAGCCACACATGCCCAGCGGGTTTGGTCAGTTTCGCAATGTTCTCTAAAAACTCCGGCATGCCGCTAAAAAATTCCCACCGCTCGCCATCCGGCCCACGGCCATATTTGGGCGGGTCGAGAATAATCACGTCATACGTATTCCCTCGCCGCACTTCCCGCGCCACAAACGCAAAGCAGTCGTCCAGCATCCAGCGTATTTTCGCATCCTTCATCCCCGCCAGCTCACAATTTTCGCGGCCAAAACCAATCGCTTTTTTGCTGGCATCCACATGCACCACTTCGGCTCCGGCAGCGGCAGCCACCATGCTGGCCACCCCGGTATAACCAAACAGGTTCAGCACTTTCATGCCAGGCCGCACCGTCTCCTCCAGCCACGCCCATTGCGGAGACTGATCCGGAAAACACCCAAGGTGCCGGAACGGGGTGAGGCGGCCCTTGAACATCAGTTTGCCATACGTCACGTCCCACGCCTCCGGGGCACCGGGCTTCACCTCCCAGTTCCCGCCATCGCCATCTTCGTCTCCCGCTTTCGGCGCAAACACCGCCACCGCCTTGTCCCATTCGCTTTGGGGTAGCTTGGGCGCCCACACCGCCTGCGGCTCCGGCCGGTTGCTCACAACCCCGCCCAAACGCTCCAGCTTGCGGCCATGGCCGCTGTCCAGCATCTCATAGTCCACGCCAACCGGGGTCAGCAACACAGGGCAGGGGGCACGCACGCTCATATCTAACTTCTAACCTCTAACTTCTAACGTCTAGTTCTCGCACAAAAGCATCCACCTGTCGCGCAGTCTTAAAATGGAAGAACCGCAGCTGCGGATTCTCCTCCGCCACCGCCAACCACACCTGCTGGTGGCGCGGCGGGGCACTCATCACCCATTTCAAAAACGTCCAGGGCAGGGGCTCAATGCAGCCTTGCGGCAGGTCGTGCCGCCCGCGCCCCCGGTTGGCCCACCAGCGCCGGAACACTCTCACCAGGCACAGCCACAGCGGCAAATCAATCAATATCAGCGTGTCCGCCATGCCTGCCCGCTGCGGCAGGCTAGCAATGTAATTGCCGTCCACCACCCACGCATCCCCCGCCAGAACCTTATCCAAATCGCGCTCAAAATCCGCAAGCGCGCGCCGTTTCCACCCCGCCTCCCACGCCAACATGTCCAAGTGGGTCACATCCAAGCCCGTCGCCGCCGCCACATGCCCCGCCAGCGTGGTCTTCCCCACCCCGCTGGTCCCCACAATCATCACGCGTTGCATCTACAATGTCTCCAGCCAACGGTTTACATCTCTGCGGGTATAAAAGGTTTTAACTTTATCTTGAAAAGGTTCTAAGGTGTCTAGCCAGTTGGGCCGGTTATCTCGCCGCCAGTTCCATACCCACGGCAGAAAACCCTTGCTGAGTTTTTCCTCAAAGCCATCCCCTAAATCTTTACGCTTGCGCAGCCCCAGGCGGTGCATAGCCCAGCGCTGGATAACCTGACGAATCGCAAAAACCCGGCCAAAATCCAAAAACACAATCACATCCGCCCGCTGTTGCAAGGCGCCGGAAAGCCGCCGATAATTGCCATCCACCACCCAGCTTTCCCGCGCCGCAATCGCATCAAAATCAGCTTGCACATCGGCATTTGGCCGCGCCACCCAACCCGGTAAATGGTAAATGTTATCCAAGTGATACGCGGGAAGTCCCAGTTTGGCATTCAAAGTCCGACCAAGAGTGCTTTTGCCTGCTCCGCTGATACCGATAATCATCACCCGCTGCATGGCAACAAATCCCTAGCTGTTCACTCTAAAGTGCAGCACATCCCCATCCTTAACAATATACTCCTTACCTTCCACCCGCATCTTCCCGGCCTCTTTGGCACCATTCTCGCCTTTGCAGGCAATAAAATCATCATACGCAATCGTCTCAGCACGAATAAACCCCTTGATGAAATC
>DIUO01000030.1 GCA_002422365.1 Proteobacteria bacterium UBA6156 | reverse complement strand
GAACCCGCCAGCCGCCACGTGCAGGTGAGCGAGATGGTGATTGAAAAAGCCAAGCGCCTGGTGGAAATGGGCAAGGATGTGGTGATTTTGCTGGACAGCCTGACAAGGCTGGCGCGAGCGTATAACACCGTGGTGCCGAGTTCTGGCAAGGTATTAACCGGCGGTGTGGATGCTAACGCGTTGCAAAAGCCCAAGCGCTTTTTTGGTGCCGCACGGAAGATTGAGCAGGGCGGCAGTTTGACGATTATCGCCACCGCTTTGATTGACACCGGCAGCCGCATGGATGAAGTGATTTTTGAAGAGTTCAAGGGCACCGGCAACAGCGAAATTACGCTGGACCGCAAGCTGGTGGAGAAGCGCACTTACCCGGCGATTGACATCAGCAAGAGCAGCACCCGTCACGAGGAAATGCTGTTTACCGAAGACGAGTTGCAGAAGGTGTGGATTCTGCGGCGGATTTTGCAGCCGATGGGGATTGTGGAGAGTATGGAGTTCCTTTTGGACAAGATGAAGCGAGCCAAAACCAATGCTGAGTTCTTCCGCTTCATGAACCAATAATTGACGACACCGGACGGGCGATATTTTGATTTTTCCTTGGTGACGAGCGGCTTATGTACTGACTTGTACACTGCGCCACTCCTCCCCTGCGGAGAAAATCAAAATCTCATCCCGCCGGATGCCGTCAAGGCGCAGCCGCCCAGAATGGGCGGTTTTGCTTTGCTGGATAGATTGTTGTGGTTTTACTGGGTTTCGGTGGCTTGGAGGAAGGCTGTCATGGCGTCGGCGGCGTACATGAGGCTGGGGCCGCCGCCCATGTAGACGGCGACGGAGAGGGTTTCGGCGACTTCGTCCTTGGTGGCACCGAGGCGGGCTAAGGCCTGGGTGTGGAAGCCCAGGCAGCCGTCGCAGTGGGCGGCGACGCCGAGGGCTAGGGCGATGAGCTCTTTGGTTTTGGTATCCAGTGCGCCCGGGGCCATGGTGGTTTTGGCGAGGGCGTGGAAGGCGGCTTGGGCGTCCGGCTGGGTGGTGCGCCATTCTTTGATGCCGGCGCTGATGTTTTGGGTGATGGTGCGGTAGTCTTTCATGCGGGGAGTCCTTTCTTGATACGCGAGTATAGGATGGGGTGGGGTTGACATGTCAAGAATTATATATATAGTTTTTTATATATAAAGGAGGCGCTGATGCCGCAACAGCCGAGAATGGATGCCGACCCCGCCCAGCTTGCGGTGAAAGCGCGTGAGGTGGCGGACGTGCTGAAGGCGTTGGCCCACCCGCAGCGCTTGCTGGTGCTGTGCCGCTTAAGTGCGGGTGAGGCTAACGTGAGCGCGTTGCAGGAGGTGCTGGGGGCCGAGCAGGCGGTGGTGAGCCACCTGCTGGCCAAATTGCGGCGCGAGGCGCTGGTGGTGGCGGAGCGCCGGGGGCAACAGGTGTTTTATGCGTTGGCCGATGCGCGGGTGGCCAAGGTATTAGAGGTTTTAACTGCAACGTATTGTGAGGAGATGCCGCGATGAGCAAGGGTATGCGCATGGATTTGGGGGTATATGAAGCCTATACGCTGCTGCAAAGCGGGCGGGCGGTGCTGGTGGATGTGCGGAGCCCGGCCGAGTTTGCCGCCGAGCATGTGGCGGGGGCGGTCAATGTTCCGCTGGACAAGGTGACACCCGCGCGGGTGCGGCAGGTGGTGGGCGACAAGCTGGCGCTGATGATGTGCCAGAGTGGCATGCGCAGCGGCACGGCCTGCGGTGTGCTGGGGGAGATTGAAGAGGTGCGGATTGTAGCAGGGGGCATGAATTACTGGCGGGTGGCCGGGCTGCCGGTGGAGCGTGCCCACCGTGACCGCTGGCACACCCTGCCGCTGGAGCGGCGGGTGCAGGTGGTGGTGGGGCTGCTGGTGGGGGTGTTCAGCCTGTTGGCGCTGCTGGTGAGCCCCTGGTTTGCGCTGGGCAGCCTGGGCATTGGGGCGGGCCTGCTGAACGCCGGGCTGACCGGCTGGTGCGGCATGGGCAAGATATTGGCACGCTTGTAGGGGCACGGCTGTAGAGGTGTTTGCCGGAGCGTGCTAGGTTGCTGGCATGGCTGAAAAACTTGTTTTCTGTATGAAATGGGGCACCCGCTACGGGCCGGAGTATGTGAACCGGTTGTGGAAGGGTGTGCGCAAGCACACCACCGGGGAGGTGCGGCTGGTGTGCTTTACCGACGATGTGACGGGGATTGATGCGGCTGTGGATTGCCGGGGGTTGCCGCCGTTCCCCGGGGTGCCGGAGCACCTGAGCGTGAAGCCCTGGAAAAAGCTGAGCCTGTGGCAGACGGATTTGGCGGCGGACCTTAATGGCCGGGATGCCTTGTTTCTGGATGTGGATTTGGTGTTGACCGGCAGCCTGGATGCGTTTTGGGACTATGAGCCCGGGATGTATTGCGTGTGGGAGAACCCGACGAAGCTGGGGAAGACGACTGCTCATGGGCACCCTATCGGCAATACCAGTGTGTTCCGCTTTAAGGTGGGGGCGCACCCGGAGATTTATGACCGCTTTGTGGCTGACCCGGAGGGGTTGTATCAACATGAATTTCGGATTGAGCAGGAGTTTATTTCCGACGTGCTGGGGGGCAAGGGGCAGCAGCGCTTTTGGCCCAAGGGGTGGTGTTGTTCGTTTAAAGAAGATTTATTGCCCGCCTGGCCGATGCGCTGGTGGCAGGATGTGCCGCTGCCGGAAGGTTGCCGGATTGCGGTATTCCATGGCAAGCCGGACCCGGATGAGGCGATGGTGGGGCGGTGGCCGGCGAAGGGGTGGAAGAAGATATATAAATATGTGCGGCCGGTGGGGTGGATAGAGGCGAATTGGTAAGTACGGGCTAAAACGGCCCCCGGATAATTTTTGGCGGGGCTTATGTACCCTTTGGCCTTGTACATTGCGCCCCGCCAAAAATCACCCGGATGACCGTTTGTAGCCGCGTACGCAGGGGCAACGGCGCTACGCGCCGGATATGATTTTGGGCTGAGGTGCGGCGGCCTGTTTTTAGGCAAATTGTTGCTGAATAAGAGTGTATGCGGTTGTGGTGGGGTTTTGGTTGGGGTAGGGTTGGGGTAATCGAATCGTTTAGGCCCCTAGCCCAGGAGGTTGATGTGGGACGCTATACTTTAATTCCGTTGGACGGAAATTATCGCGCTTCGCTTACATTTGAAGCGCTTGATTTGGATATGCCTTCGACCTACCGCATGGATGAGGAGGAACTAGCAACGTTTGCGGCGGCTGTTGCCGTGCATAATGGTATCTGGCTGATGCTGAACCAGTGGAATGCCATCTTGGTTCAGGTTTATGCTGGCAAACGCAAGACACCGGTTACCAAACTGATGCTGCTGGATGGGATTTTTGCCCCGCGCAAAGTCCGTTTCGTGCCCTGTAATCTTGCCGTCGATGAGGATGGTGAGAATTATCCTGAAGGTGCGGAGGGGTTTTTGACGGTGGCGTCATTGGTGGAGCCCGTTGCCAACGACTTTTACTACGAGAGTTCGGATACGTGGGAAGACGACGACGCGACGGGGATGGATATCATTCGCGAGACGGCCTCGTACCTGCTGACTGACGACACGCCCTGGAAAGGCGTTCTGTTCAGCAACCGGCAATACGTGAACCATGATGACGACAATAGATTGGTTGCGGAGTGCTGGATCTTCATGGATGGGAGTGTTCTGTACCTTACTGAAGAGGGGCCTATGATGGAAGACGCCTTTCAGCAGTACGTGGTGACGACTCTGAAGTGCGGATACTATGATACGGATCTGAAGAGCTGGATGACAGCCGGGACGTTTCATTAGAGTCACAAGACATCAACGACGAGACGGCGCCCTGTGGGGGCGCCGTTTGCGTTTGGGGCTGAGTTTTAACAGCTTTAGAAGCCGGGGAGGGGGTAGGTGCCGCCGAGGAGGTGGAGGTGGAGGTGCGGGACCTCTTGCCCGGCACCTTTGCCGGCGTTGGTGATGAGGCGGTAGCCTTTGTCTTGGAGGCCCAGTTGGGCCGCGATTGTGTTGGCGGCGACCATGAGGTGGCCGAGGAGGGCTTCGTCGCCGGTTTGGGCGTCTTGCATGCCTTCGAGGTGTTGTTTGGGGATGATGACGACGTGGATGGGGGCTTTGGGGGCGATGTCGTGGAAGGCGAGGATGAGGTCGTCTTCGTAGACAATTTTGGCCGGGATTTCCTTACGGAGGATTTTGCCGAAGATGGTGGGGTTGGTGTCGAGGGTATGGCGCATGGGGGTAGGATAGCGCAGGAATCGGGAATTAGGAATGCACTAAGAGCAAAGTGTAACAATACAGTTGCCCGCCGCCCCGGAGAGGGGGCGGCGGGCTGTGCGTGAGACCTAGGCGGCAAACCGGTAGAGGCCGGTGGTGCCGTCGGGGTTGGCGGCGACGAAGAAAGTCGCCAATTTGTTGAGCGCGTTGCAGGCGCGGATGCCGTCGACTGTCGCTTGGGTGACGAGGCGGAGGCGCGAGTCGGCGCTGGGACGTTCCAGCAGCGGGTGGGCCTGGGCAAACGCTATGTAGTGCGCCGCGAACTGGCTGCTGAGCTGGTTGGCCCAGATGTGCCAGTCCTTCAGCGCCAGGCCGTGCCAGTGGGTAGGCCGTTCCGGCGGCTGGCCGACGGGGTGGGCCTGCCACTTGCGCAGCTGTGCCAGATAGACCTGGCTGACGGCGCAGGCGAGGGCGGCCTTGAACGCGGCGTAGGCCTTGCCTTGGGCGGTAGCGACGGTGCGCTTGCGCAGGGTGGTGGCGAACACCTGATGCATCTGGGCACCGAGGGTGACCTGGGCCTGTTGGGCCGAGGTGAGGCCGTCGGTGTGCAGTTGCATGACCGGCGCGGCGGGCTTGGCGGCTCGCGGCGCGGCTTCGACACGCAGCAGCAGTTTCAGGGCCTGCTGGTGGGCTTCGGTCTGAACCTGCTCATTGGGGGTTCCGAGGCGCCCCAGAAGCAGCGTGAGCCGCTGGTGAAGGCGCTGCTTGCGCTTGCGGCGGTAGTCGGACTTCGGCAGGACTTTCAGCTGCCGGGCGAGGGTGGCGAGCGCGGTTTTGACGCGCGGTATCAGATTTTCCATTGGTTCCTCTCTTCGGGATAGGACTGGATAAACTAAACGCACTACAAAAATGCTACCCCAAAGGGATAGCATTGAAGTTGCTGGTAATGCAAGATTATTTGGCGGTGGCGACTTCGGCGGTGGGTTTGGTTTGGGTGGTTGCGCCGACGTTTTCTTTCGGCACCAGGGCCCAGAGTTGGCCGGGGGCGTTTTGGTCGCCGGCGCGGTCGCCCGCTAGGGGGCCGTGGCCGAAGTAGATATCGCCACGGTTGGGGCCCTTGATGGCCGAGCCGACATCTTGCGCGAACATGACGCGCTCCCACGGCAGGGCGTCGAAGGTGTTTTTGGAGCGGATGAACACCGGAATACCCAGCGGCATGTGGTCGCGGTCGACCGCCACGCTGCGCCCGGCGGTGAGCACGACCCCGTAGGCACCGGGGGCTTCTTCCTTGGTTTCGGCAAAGAAAATAAAGCTGGGGTTGCTGTTGAGGACTTCGTCGGCGCCGTTAGGGTTGTCCTTCAGCCACTGCTTGATTTTGGGGGCGTTGATGGTGCCGGTGAGTTCGCCCATGTCTTTGAGAGTACGGCCGATGGCGACGTAGGGGTGGCCGTTTTTGGCGGCAAAGCCTGCGTGCATGACGGAGCCGTCGTCCATCTCTATGGTGCCGCTGCCCTGGATGTGGAGGAAGTAGGCGTCGACGGGGTCCTTCAGCCAGGCCAGCACTTTATAGGTGTGGATGTTGGCCTTGATTTCGGCGCGGGTGGGGTAGGGGTTGCGGCAGGAGCCATCGGGCTTGCGCTGGCCGGTTTTGCCGTTGCAGATGACGAGGTCGTCGGGCCGGGCGATGAGCGGCGTTTGGTAGGCGCCGTGGCGCTTGCGTGAGCCTTCTAGTACCGGTTTGTAGTAGCCGGTGAATTTACCTTCGCCTGCGCCCAGCTTGACCCGGGTGAGGCGGGACTCGAGGTAGTCTTCCAGCAGGTTGGGCTTTTGGGCGAGGCCCTGCTTGCAGATGCTGTGCCATTGGCCGCCGGTGCCGAAGATGGGGTTGCTGTGCAAGGGTTTGTCGGCGGGGCGGCGCATGAGCTTGGAACAGCTGGCCTGGAAGGCTTTATAGAGCGCGATGTCGTCGGCGCCGAAGGGGGGGTAGTCCCACGTTTTATGCTGGTCTTGGGCATTGGAGGGGCCGAACAGGGTGCAAAACACAATGACGACGACAAGGCTGAGCCGGAGCTTGGGGGAGAGATGCATGGGATAAGGGATTTCTGACGATTTGTCTGGATGGCGGGTATATAAGGCACCTTGGCCGGAATGGGAAGTGTTGCGCATGCCACGCGGTGTGGTATTTGGTGTAAAAATGGCCTAAGTTTATGAAACTAAGGTAACTTAAACTGCCTGCTTTTTAAGCTGGAGGTAAAGTTGGGGATTGTTATGACATCGTTTTTTGCATGTCGTTTCACTCTGGACGCGCTGCGCTGTGTGCGGCGACATGCACAGAGGAACGCTTGCGGGTGAGGATTAGCTGGCCATGGCCTCGAGCGGCCAGCGGGGGAGGACGCGAGTGCTGAGGGAGCCGGTGGTGAGATGGGCGTGAGCGCGCAGGCCTGCGGCGTAGGCTATCATGGCGGCGTTGTCGGTGCAGAGGATGAGCGGTGGGGCGGTAAAGGTGACGGCGTGGTTTTGGCAGACATCGATGAGCGCCTGGCGGATGGTGGCGTTGGCGGCTACCCCGCCTGCCACCACCACATGCTGCACGCCGCTGGCCTTAATGGCGGCAGCGGTTTTACGGGCGAGGATGATGGCGACGGTGGATTGGAAGGAAGCGGCGAGGTCGGCCGGGTTGGTGGTGGGGTTTTTGGTGAGATACTCGCGGACTGCGGTTTTGAGGCCGGAGAAGGAGAAATTGAGGGGGTTTTCGGTTTTGGGGTGCGGCAGAGTGATGGCCTGGGGGTAGCCGACGCGGGCGAGTTTTTCGATTTGCGGGCCTGCCGGGTGGGGCAGGTTGAGCAGTTTGCCGATTTTGTCGAAGCATTCGCCGACGGCGTCGTCGGCCGTTGTGCCGAGCTGGGTGTAGCGGCCGACGGACTCGACCAGAATAAGCTGGGTGTGGCCGCCGGTGACCAGCAGCAGCAGGTAGGGCTGGCCCTCTGTTAAGAAGGATTGGGCGAAGGCGTCGGTGCCTTCCGCCAGCAGGGGCGAGAGGGCGTGGCCCTCGATATGGTTGGTGGCGAGGAAGGGTTTGCCCAGGCCCACTGCGAGGGTTTTGGCAAAGGTGGCGCCGACTACCAATGCGGTGGTGAGGCCGGGGCCGACGGTGGCGGCGATGGCGTCGATGTCGCTCCAGCTCAGGTTGGCTTGCTCCAGCGTACGCGTGCAGAGGTGGGGCAGGCGCTCGAGGTGCGCGCGGGAGGCGAGCTCCGGCACGACGCCGCCGTAGGGTGCGTGCTCGGGGATTTGGGAATAGATGCTTTGGGCGAGGATGCGGCGCTCGGCGACGTTGACCACGGCGGTGGCGGTTTCGTCGCAGGAGGTTTCGATCGCGAAGACGATGTTCGGTGTGGACATGACGCAGGGTATAGAATGTTTTGAGGGGTTTGGCCAGTGTGGGCTGCGTGTGTTGGTTTTGCGCCGCAGGGTGTTAGGCCAAAACTGGTAAGGGCTTGTGTTTGGCTGCTATAAGGGCATGATGGTGGGTATGAAATCACGCTGCTTCTCTTTATTGGTTTGTATTACGGTTGTATGCGCAGTTAGCGGTTTAACCTTGAAAGCTTATGCTCTTACATTCGCTGAAATTGCTCAAGCGAATGGTTTTATTATCGAAAATAATCAGATTATCAGTTTTTCAAGGGATCGAGGTTATCTATCTCACCCGATTCCATTAAGTACGTTTAGTACTCCGGAGGAATTTCAAGAGTTTGCCGAGCAAGTTGTGTCAGCCATTGCTGAAGCTGAAGCCCAAAATACGGCCCCAGCTACTACCCCTGTAACAGCGCAACCTGCAACAGCGCCCCCATCTGCGGTGCCGAGCGGAAATGCGCCACAGTTGTCTGCCCCAACTGCTACCAGTAACCCGTCTCTCACGGGGGTAATGATGACGCCCGCCAAGACGGTGAACCTGATGGATAAGGGCCCGCAGTGTATGGAGTACAAGTGGAACTCGAAGCCTGTTTGCTGTATGACATGTTGTAGAGGGGCGTGCTGTTGCCCCGGTTTTAGCGGCACGGAGCATGATATATCTTACTGGGAACCATCGGAGATTATTGAAGTGAGTTGCCGCACCGGCTACAGCATGCTGGCACCGGGGGCGGTGCCCTCGCGCATGGCCAACTTTACCAGCGGCGGTGGTGATGCCGCCAAGATGCCGCAAACCTGCCCCGGCTTTGCCAAACCCGGCAACCAGAAGTGGTTTTATGAAGCCCGTGTGTGGACGATTAATGGCTATGAGGGCAAGCTGCGCCACCAGGCGATGGGTGGCATGCACGGCGAGCGCGCGCGGCAGTGCACCCTGGCCAAAGGGGCCGACCTGCCTTGGGGTGGACTGCCTCCTGACAAATTTTGGGGGTATGGGGTGAAGTGGTTGAAGTTCAGCCGGGGTGCGGCCAATGGACCGGAGGGGTCGTGGGAGGCCTATATCTCGGATAAAGACCCCAACTGGGCGCTGGAAACCAGCGGCCAGGCCAGCCCGCAAAACTTAAGCCAATGCAAGCCGGGCAGCAACGATATGACAAACTGCTGGGGGCCGGTGACACGACATGGCTGGGTGACCCACAGCAACCCGAAAGTGGCGGCGGCCCTTGTGGCGTGGCGTGCGCATGAGATGGCGCAGAAGGCGGGTAAGGCGTCTCCGGCCGGGAAAAAAGAGGGTACCAAGACAGGATTCCAGATGATGATGGATTACCCCTACCAGGATTATGCCGGGCCCTTTGGCGCCAGCATGGGGATGAAGAACGGCGGCAAGACGGGCTCGCCCTGCTTTGAGCCGGGGGACGCCGGGCCGGAATGGTATGGCGGGTTGAAGCCAGAGACCATACCCGACCTGGTGAGCAACCTGACCAGCGGCACCATGACCACCGTGGCGGAAATTAACCCGGGCGTGTATATTTTTACCATTTGGGTGCATACCTCGTGCAGACGGTTTCAATTTCCGGCGGCGATACCCACCCAGCGTTGCCATTATCAAAAAGGAACTTAGCCGTTGGTAAGCGGCTGGCAGGCGGGGCACCAGAAGGTGCTGCGTTGGGCCACCACTTGGGTGGTGAGGGGTGTGGTGCAAGTGGGGCAGGGCTGGCCCTTGCGGCCATAGACGGCGAACTGGTGCTGGAAGTAGCCGAGTTGGCCGGTGGTGTGGGAAAAGTCTTTCAAGGTAGAGCCCCCGGCGGCGATGGCGGCGGTGAGGGTGGTGCGGATGGCGGCGACCAGCGCCTTGCATTGGACTGCGGTTAGGGTTTGGGCGGGTTGCAGCGGGTGGATGCGGGCGGTGAAGAGGCTTTCTGACGCATAGATATTGCCGACCCCGGCGACGAGTTTGCCACTCATGATGGCCGCCTTGATGGGAATGGATTTGCCTTGCAGGGCTTGGCGCAGGTAGGTGGCAGAGAAGGCGGGAGTGAGGGGCTCCGGCCCGATGCCCGCCAGCAGCGGGTGCTGGGCGAGGGTTGGGGTGGGAAGTATGAGCACCAGGCCGAAACGGCGGGGGTCGTGGAAGCGGACCTCGTGCTGGGCGGTGCGGAGGAGGATGTGGTCGTGCTTGAGCAACGGGCTGTGCGGGGTGGTGAGGGTGAGGCGCCCGGACATGCCGAGATGGAGGAGGAGGGAAGTGCCGTTGTCGGACTCGGCCAGAATATATTTATTACGGCGGCGGAAGTTGGTGAAGGTGTGGCCCTGCAAGGCCGAGGCGGCGGGGGTGGGCAGGCGCAGGGTGGGGACGCGCACGAGGGCGTGGAGGATGGGCTGGCCTTCTAGCACCGGGCGGATGCCTTGGAGGGTGGTTTCGACTTCGGGGAGCTCGGGCATAACAGTGTTTAGTGATTCGTGATTAGTGTTTGGTGTTTGGTGTTTTGGTGCAGGCGAGATAGGTGGGGCCCAACTGGCGGACGCGGGTTTGGATATGGCGGGCGCGGGCCTGCACATAGGGGCCGGGGCGGGCGGCCGACCATTGCAGCGGCAGCGGCAAGATGGCCGCCAGGCGTGCCGCCTGCTGGGGCGACAGGTTGCGGGCGCTGGTGCCGAAGTGGTGCTGTGCGGCGGCCTGGGCGCCATAAACCCCTGGGCCCCATTCGGCGATGTTGAGGTAGACCTCGAGGATGCGGTGCTTGGGCCAGAGGGATTCCAGCAGCAGGGTGAGGGGCATTTCCAGGGCTTTGCGCCACACCGCACGCACCGGCAGCAGATAAAGGTTTTTGGCGGTTTGCATGGAGATGGTGCTGCCACCTTTGCTGGAGTTACCTTCTTGCCATTGGTCGATGGCTTTGTTCAGCTGTTTCCAGTCGAAGCCGTTGTGCTGGCAGAAGAGGTTGTCTTCGGCGGCGACCACCGCGTGGCGGAGGTGGGGGGAAATGGCGGTGAGGGGCACCCAGTCTTTGTGATAGCCATAGCCTTGCAGCAGGCGCTGGGCCATGAGGGGTGTGGCCGGTACGGGTGCCCAGCGGAAGACCACCGCCAGCAGCAGAGGCAGCATGGCCAGCGCCAACAGCAGCCAGCCCAAAGTGGCCCAACGGAACCAGGAGGCATTACGACGGATGCGGGTGCGGCGTGGCGGCATGTGGAGGGAACGGTGGTTAGAACGGCTTGACCACCGCCAGGATGACGATGGTGATGAGGAGCAGGGTGGGAGCCTCGTTGAGAATACGGAAATAGCGGCTGCTGCGGGTGCTGGTGCCTTGGGCGAGGTGGCGGCGGTGGGCCTCCAGCAGGGCATGGTAGCCGATAAGTGCGGCCACCAGCAGCAGCTTGGCGTGCAGCCAGCCCATGGCCATGAGGCCCGGGTTGCGCATAAGCAGCATGAACCCGAAGACACTTGTGGCCACGGCCGCCGGGAGCATGATGTAGAGCGCGAGTTTGCGCTGCATGACGATGAGCATGGCGGCGTTGGCCGGGTTCTCGGTGTGGTAGACAAACAAACGCGGCAGGTAAAACAGCCCGGCAAACCAGGCCACCATGCTGATAAGGTGGAGGGCTTTGAGGAGGAGGTAGGTATCCATGCCGCTGACGATACTGCACCTGCGCGCCGCAGGCAAAGGTTTGCGGCAAGCGCAGCGGCTTTTTGCCCACTTGGTGACGTAAAGGGTTGTAGCCCCCCCGGAATGGGAGTATGAAGCGGGAGTTTTTGAGAGAAAGGCTTTGCAGATAATGCCCCGCACCTTCCGTATCGCGACCCGGAAAAGCAAAATGGCGATGGCCCAGACCAACCGTATTATCGGGTTGCTGAAGGCGGTGGCGCCTGAGCACGATGTAGTGGCCCATGAGGTGGTGAGCGACGGCTGCTATGAGCGGTTTAAGGGCGACCTGCAGACCATTGGTGGTAAAGGTGCCTTTGTGAAGGCGCTGGAGCAGGCGCTGCTGGCCGGTGATGCCGACATGGCGATGCACAGCCTGAAAGATGTGCCCGGTGATGTGCCGCTGCCCGACGGCCTGTGCCTGCCCTGTGTGCTGGCGCGTGACGACCTGCGCGACGCCGCCGTGTGCCGCGAAGGCGAAAGCCTGGTGGCGCTGAAGCCGGGTGCGAAGATTGGCACCAGCAGCGTGCGGCGTGCGGCACAGCTGAAGATGAATTTTCCGCACTTGGAGATTGTGCCGCTGCGCGGCAATGCCGACACGCGCGTGGGCAAGGTGGACAACGGTGAGGTGGATGCGGCGATTTTGGCGCTGGCGGGCTTGCGCCGGATTGGCCTGGAACACCGCGTGTGCGACGTGTTTGAGCCGGATGTGATGCTGCCGGCGATTGGACAGGGTGTGGTGTGCGTGGAAGCCCGTCAGGACGACCCGGAGCTGCTGGCGCTGTTGGCGAAAATTAATCATGCCGAAACCATGGCCTGCATTACCGCCGAGCGGGCGATGCTGATGACGCTGCAAGGCAACTGCCACACCCCCATAGCCGGGTATTGCGAAGTGACCGCCAACCGCAACCTGCGCCTGATTGCGATGGTGGCGAGCCTGGATGGCACCCACGTGCTGCGTGCGCGGGATAAATACCCCTTTGAAGACGCACAGGCGCTGGGTGAAGCCGTAGCCGCCGACCTGCTGGCCCAAGGTGCGGCGCGCCTTTTGGGCAACGCCTGAGGGCAAGGCTGATTGGGGAGTGTAGCCGGGCCTTGTGCTCTGTGCTTTAATGCCCCACACTTGCATAGACATGAATTGAACCAAATGGTGTGGGATAAATGCTTGATCTGATTATTATTGCCTTGGTTGCCGCGGTGGTGGTGAGCCGCTTTACGAAGTTCAGGTTGCCCAAGGACCCGCGCAACCGCGATGCGCGCAAAAACGACCTTGACCGCCTGCGCGGCACGCCGCCGCGCCGCGAGGAGCCGACCAACGTGGTGGATATTACCGCCAGCGCCGAGGCCACCCCCGCCACCCCCAAAGCCAACAAGGCCAAGCTGGAGCGCATGCAGCGCGAGGCCGCCAAGAACCTGACCGGGCTTGCGAAGATAAAGGCGCTGGACACAGGGTTTGATGAGCAAAGCTTTTTGGAGGGGGCGCGCCAGGCCTATGGTTATTTTTACACCTGCTGGAATGCCAAGGACGAAGACGGCCTGGCCAAGCTGTGCGCCCCGGCGCTGCATGACCGCCTGGTGATGGAGATGGCGGATGACAGCTGGCAGCCGGTGCATGTGGATGAGATTTATGATGCCCGCCTGCTGAATGCCCGTGTGCATGGCAAGACCGCCGTGATTGAAGTGCAATTTGACACCCAGGAGCGCGAAGGCAGCATGCCCGCCCGCGCGTTGCAGCGCCGCTGGGTGCTGGCCCGCCCGCTGGGCAGCGACGACCCCAACTGGGAGCTGGAAGACATGCATACCGGAGCGGATGCCTGATATGAACGCCAAGACCGTGACCCCGGCCGCGCCGCGCAAAGCCAAAGCCGCCACCTGGACCGTGCTGGGTGCGGGCGCCTGGGGCACCGCCCTGGCCAACTGCCTGAGCCTGAGCGGCCAGAATGTGCTGGTGTGGGACCGTGACCCGCTGGTGGTGGAGGATATCAATAGTTATCAGCAAAACCGCAAACGCTACCCCGACCTGGCGGTGCACCCGGGCCTGCGCGCCACCGGCAGCCTGGAAGATGCCGTAGCCCATGCCGATGTGGTGCTGGTGGCCTTGCCGAGTGAGGCGAATATGGTGGTGGCGACCCAGCTTTCTGGGTTGTTGACCGAGCGGCATGGGTTGGTGATGACCTCGAAGGGATTCCGGGAAAGTGACGGCGCGCTGCTGACCGATGTGTGGCGCGAGCTGGTGCCCCAGCTGGGCCCGGTGGCCGTGCTGACCGGCCCCACCTTTGCCCGTGAGCTGATGGAGCGCAAAATGACCGCCATGCTGGTGGCGAGCCCGGATGAGGCCTTCCGTACCACCGTGGCCGATGGTTTTGACCTGCCGTTTGTGCGGATGTATGAAAGCCAGGATATTGTGGGAGCCCAGGTAGGTGGGGCGCTGAAGAACGTGATGGCGGTGGCCGCGGGGATTTTGGACGGCCTGCAGCTGGGCCACAACGCCCGTGCGGCGGTGATGACGCGGGGCCTGGGTGAGATGGCCCGCTATGCCCGCGTGATGGGCGGCAAGGACACCACCATATGGGGCCTGGCGGGTATGGGCGACCTGTTGCTGACCGCCACCAGCAGCATGAGCCGGAATTTTAGGTTTGGGCAGTTGATTGGGAAAGGTGTTTCGGTGCATGAAGCCCGCCTGCGGGTGGGCACGGTGGAAGGCGTGCTGGCGGCGCGGATTGTGACCGTGCAGGCACAGGCCCACGGGCTGGATTTGGCGATTGTGAGCGCGGTGGATGGGATCCTGTACGGGGACGTGACCCCCATACAGGCGGCGGAATATCTGATGCAGCGCCCCCGCGCGGCGGAGTTTGAGGGCTAAAAGGCCGGAAGCCCCCGGCTTGAAGTGCCGCCCCGGCTGTGCTTGTGTGGGGGCATGATACGGCAAAGTGTATGGGTGTTGGCGTGCGGCCTGATGGCCGCCGTGCTGGCCATGCCGCAGGCCCATGCGCAACTGAGCCGCCAGACCTTTGGATTGCCCTATGAAACCCCGCTGCCGGTGATGCCGCAGGACAATGTGCTGCCGATGAATTTGGACACGCTGTACCAATTTCGGGAAGACATTGACCAGGTGCTGGTGGTGGTGGAGATGGGCGCCGGGGCCGACAACCCCCAATGGCTGATGGGCGCCGCCCAACGCGAAGTGCTGCTGGACAGCCTGTTGCAGTTTATGCCGACCGAGCCCACCCCGCAGGATATGTATTGGCCGAAGCTGCACAAGCCTGACCCGGCGTATCAGGGAATAAGGCTGGTGATGCGCACGGTGTGGGGGCGTAACTTTGCGCCGATGCTGATTTTTGAAGGCCGGGTGAGCGCCGAAAACGGTGCGGTGCTGCAAGCCGACCATGGGCGGAGGATGGAGTATTGGATGTTCGGCACCAGCCGGATACGCCGCGACCAGATGATTGGGGCCTCGGTTTTGCCGGTGATTACCTTTGAGCAGTGCCGCCTGCTGGGCCAGCCGATTGTTTATACCCGCCCGCGCCAATGCCTGCTGCCCGACAACAACCTGTTGCTGGAAACCGCCGAGATGCCGACGTTGAAGGCGGCGCAGATACGGAATTTTGATGAGTGCCTGGAAGATGGCAAGGCGCTGATTGCGACCTTCCCCCGCCGGTGTGTGGCGGCAGGGGGGCGCGTGTTTACTGAGCCGCCGCGGGTGTATGAAACGGCGGTATCGGGCACCGTGGACGTGCCGATGCTGGCGCCCACCGGCTTGAGCTTGCCGCCCACCGATGCCACCGGGCTGCGCATGGCGCCGCAGGGTAGCGTGCAGGGTATCCCCCAAGGGAGCCCGCAAGGGAGCCCATTGGGCACGCCCTTGGGCTTGCCGGTACAACCCTAAGCGAAAGCGGGTGGCGATGGCCTATTGGTTGATGAAGAGCGAGCCGTTTAAATACAGCTGGGAGCAGCTGGTGAAGGATGGCACCACCCGCTGGGACGGTGTGCGCAACTACACCGCGAGGAACAACCTGGCTGCCATGCAGGTGGGGGATGAGGCGCTGTTTTACCATTCCAATGAGGGCCTGGCCTGTGTGGGGATTGCGACGATTGTGAAGACCGCCGAGCCGGATGTGACGGTGGGGCCCGATAAATTGAACAAGGATGGCCGTAACCCGTGGGTGGTGGTAACGGTGGCGCCGGTACGGGCCTTGAAAAAGCCGGTGACGCTGGAAGCGGTGAAGGCCAACCCGAAACTGAAGGATATGGCCCTGGTGACCAGCATGCGGCTGAGTGTGCAGCCGGTGACGGATGTGGAGTGGGCGGAGGTTTTGCGGATGGCGGGGGAAGGAAAGAGGGATTAGGGATTGGGATTAAGGATTAGGAAAAGGCCCCGAGGGGCCTTTGTAGTTGGGTGGGGCCGGGGTTAGCGGCGGTCGCCCAGCAGGTGGAGGAGGGCGGTGAACATGTTGATGAAGTTGATGTACAAGCTGGTGGCTTGGAGGATGGCGAGGCGGGAACGGGTGAGTTCGTCGCGGCCGTAGGCGGCGAAGTTCTCGCGGATGCTGTTGACCTCCCAGGCGGTCAGCCCGGCGAACAGCGGGATGGCGATGATGTTGAGCACCATGGCCATGGGGCCCATGTTGATGCCGAACAGGCTGAGCACCAGGCCGATGAGGCTGGCGCCGACCAGGCCCCAGACACCCATGATGAGGAAGGTGCCCCAGCTGGAGAGGCTCTTTTTGGTGAAGTAGCCATAGGCGGCGGTACCCGCAAACATGGCCGTGGCGGTGAAGAACGCGGTGGCGATGGAGCTGCCGGTGTAGATGAGCGCCAAAGGTGCCAGCGTGAAGCCCATGAGCGCCGAGAAGCCTGCGAACACCGCAAGGCCCGCCGCCGGTTGCAGGCGGAAGATGATGCTTTGCAGGAAGAAGGCGACACCGAGGATGGCGATGAGCATGATGAAGCGGCTTTGCACGGCCAGAGCCATGAGAGCCTCGTTGCTGGTGACGAGATAGGCGACGAGGCCGGAGACGCCGACGCCCCCTGCCATATAGTTGAAAACTTGCGACATGTGCGCGGACAGGGCGCTGTCGCGGCTGCCGGTGGTGGTGATAGGACGGGCCATGATGGTCTTTACTCCTTTGGTTTCGAGTCAGTCTAGCACTCATATAAAACGAGTGACAAGACTTCCTGTTCCTTCATCATAGTTGGAGTAAGCGAGGGGTCAAGTAAAACACGATAAAAGCATAATGGATTTCTTTATATGAAGTATAATTACGCTTCGCGTTATCGCGCCTTTGCTACGGCCTTCGGCCTCGCTCTCGGCGGCCGGGTGTTCCCCCGGCGCCCCCATCTTAGTACTAGGGGGAGG
>DIUO01000027.1 GCA_002422365.1 Proteobacteria bacterium UBA6156 | reverse complement strand
GTGGCGGTGGGCGCGCGCCAGGGCATGCTGCGGTGGCCACGTGCATACCACGCCAGCAGGGCGGACTGGAATTGTTGCGCGGGGATGTGGTGGGTGGGCTGCATGTCTGTTAGAGTAAGTTTATGAGTGAAGTTGAAGGTAAGGGCAAGCCTGCGGGCCAAACGGGTGTTAAAAAACCCGCCACGGGTGCGGTGCTGGCCAAGGGTGTGCGCACCAAGCGCCAGGTGGCGCTGGGCCATGTGCTGGCGCCGCTGGTGCAGCCCGCGCTGGCGCGGCAGGGGGTATTGCTGGCGCAGATTGTGCCCCACTGGCGCGCGCTGTGCCCGCTGCTGGCCGACCACAGTTGCCCGGAAAGCGTGAAAGGTGATGTGCTGACCGTGGCGGTGGCCAGCGATGGTGTGAAGCAGGAGCTGCACTATGTGACCCCGCAGATTGTGGAAGGCCTGGGCCGCTTGCTGGGGTATGAAGCAATTACAAGGGTGAGGGCGGTAACGCGCCACGACCTGAAAAGCCGCGAGGCACCCCCGCCCCGCCTGGCGGTGCCTGCTGCAACAGCGGCGACAAGCCATGCCTTGGGTGACAAGGCCGCCAGTCTGTGCAAAAGTGTGGGCGATGATGACCTGCGCGCGGCGTTGGCCGGGCTGGGGGTTCAGGTTTTAAAAAACAACGCAAGCAAATGAAACACAAGGGGATGGACATGATGAAGCGTATGACGGTGGTGACAATGCTGGTTGGCATTGCGGTGGTTGGCGGCGCGGCCTGGGCGGCCGATGGCTGGCTGGGCGGGTTGTTTGGCGGCAAGAAGGAAACCCCGGCGGCGCCTGTGGCGCAAGTTGCGGCAGCCCCAGCCGAAACCGACAATGCGCTGGACATTATGCCCACCGACCGCGTGCTGGGCAGCATGATGGCGCCAGTGACGATGATTGAATATGCCAGCATGACCTGCAGCCACTGTGCCGACTTTACGACCAAAACCATGCCGGAAGTGAAGAAGAACTGGGTGGACACCGGCAAGGTAAAGTATGTGCTGCGCGACCTGGCGTGGGACAACCTGGCGGTTGGCATGGCCAAAGTGGCGCGTTGTGCCCCGGCTGAGCAATATTACCCGCTGGTGGACGCTTTGTTTGCCAACCAGATGAACATTGTGACCAACAATGACCCCTTGAAGGAAATTAAGCGCGTGGCCGCGACCTTTGGCATGGATGACGCCAAGGTGGAAGCCTGCGTGAAAGACGCCGACCTGCACGCCCAGGTGGAAGCCAGCAAGAAAACCGCCATGGAAGTGCTGGGGATACGCGGCACGCCGAGCACATTTATTAATGGCGTGAAAGTGGACGGTTTTGCCAGCTATGATGAGGTGAAACAAGTGCTGGAAGCCCAATATGCCGCCACGCAAGCCAAGTAATGCTGCGCCCGAGGCACCCCGCACCGCGCCGCCCCAGGGCGGCGCAGGCGGTTGGGCGGGGCTGGATGTGGGCCTGAGGCTGGTGGTGGGAGTGTTGCTGGGCGGAGGGCTTGGTTTTGCGCTGGACAAAGTGCTGGGCACCCTGCCGGGGCTGATGCTGCTGGGCGGGGCGCTGGGCTTTGCCGGATGGCTGGTGGCGGTGGCGCGGCGGTGATAAGCCTGCGGCAGGTGTGTGCAACCTGTTGACGGCAGCGATGCGGGTTGCTAGAAGGCTGCATGGCTTTGAATCCTCTCCACCAGTTTGAAGTAACCGCCATTCACCCGCTGATGCTGGGTGGATTGGACATTACCATTACCAACCAGACCCTGTGGACCGGCATTGCCACCGCCAGCGTGCTGCTGCTGTTTATACTGGGCACCCTGCGCATGGCGATGGTGCCGGGGCGCATGCAGGCGTTTGTGGAGATTACGTTCGAGTTTATCCAGAAGCTGACCGAAAAGACCGCCGGGCGCGAGGCGATGGTGTTCTTCCCGCTGATTATGACGACGTTTTTATTTATTGCCGCGCTGAACTTGATTGGGATGATACCCACCAGCTTTACGGCCACCAGCCAGATTACCACCACCGCGTTTATGGGGATATTTGTGTTTATTTTAGTGGTGACCGTGGGCGTGTATAAGCAAGGCCTGCACTTTTTTGCGATGTTTGTGCCCCATGGCACGCCCTGGTGGCTGCTGCCGCTGATGGTGCCGCTGGAAATCATCTCGTTTTTGGTGCGCCCCGCCACCCTGGCGGTACGTTTGGCCGCCAACATGGTGGCCGGGCACGTGCTGCTGAAGGTGTTTGCGGCATTCTGCATTATGCTGCTGGGCTTTACGCTGGATGGTGGCGGCAGCCTGAGCCCCGTGCTGGCTCCCACCGCCGTGGTGCCGCTGCTGCTGCTGACGGCGATTACGGCGCTGGAAGTGTTTGTGGCGCTGTTGCAGGCTTATATTTTTACGGTTCTGACGTGTGTGTATTTGAATCAATCGATCCACGGGCACTAACAGTATTAATTCATTATTTGTTTTACGCTTCGCGTTCTCGCCTGCTCGCTTGGGGCCTTCGGCCCCGCTCTCGGCGGTAGGTTGTTCCCCTGGCACTCATTTTTGCTTATTTACGCTTCGCGTTCTCGTGGCTTCGCTACGGCCTACGGCCTCGCTTTCGCCAGCAGGGTGTTCCCCCTGCACCCCCATCTTAGTACTAGGGGGAGGGGAGACCCCCTCCCCCTAAGACCCCCATCCCCCTGCCTCCGTAGAGAGAGTTTGGGCTTTGGAACAGGAGCTTCGTGAGATGGCGTGGAGGGGGATTCGTCAGGTGCTACGTGAGAGGGGGCGGAGGTAGGTTCGGCAGGTGCTTCGTGAGATGGCGTTGTGGGAGGTTTGGCGGGTGCTTTGTGAGCGAGTAAGAGTTTTTATTCAAACGCAGGGTTTAGGCTTGCCTGCCGCGAGCGCTTTGGGTATAAGGGCCGCAGAATTAAGAGTTAACGAAAACCAATTACAAACAGGAGAACATAACCATGGAACCCACCGTAGCGACCGTTGCCGCCACCACTGACCTGACCATGCTGAAAGCCATCGGCGCCGGTATTGCCGCCGTAGGGATGCTGGGTTCGGGGATTGGCCTGGGCATGATGATCGGTAAGTTTTTTGAAGCTGTTGGCCGTCAGCCTTCGGTTGAAGAGCGTTTGAGCAGCTACTTCTATATCGGCGCCGGTTTGATTGAAGCCATTGCACTGTTTGCCTTTGCGATTGCCGCACTGGTTCTGTTCGTACTCTAAACCCCTGCAAGCTAAGGAATAACGCCGGATGGAGCTTTTTGTCCTCGACTACCTGCACAGCCAATACTTTTGGACGACGCTGGCGTTTGTCATTCTGCTGGGTGTGATGTGGCGCTTTGTGGTGCCCGCCGTGCTGGGTGTGCTGGATGCCCGTGCCGCCCAGATTGCCGGTGACCTGGATGCGGCTGAACGCAGCCGCGTGCAGGCCGAAGGCACCCTGGCGGAATATGCCGCCCAGTTGGCGCAGGCGAAGAAAGAGGCGGCGGAGATCGTTTCTCGAGCCCGTGCCGAGAGCGAGGCGTTGGCGAATGAGCGTATCCGGCAAGTGGAGGCCGATTTGGCCCGCAAAGCTGACGAAGCCCGCAAGAGCATTGAAGCCGCCCGTGACGAAGCCCTACGCAGCGTGCAAAAGGATGTGGCCGAGATTGCCGTGCTGGTGGCCGAAAAACTGCTGGATGCCAGCGTGGATGCCAAAGTGGCAGCCAGTTTGACGGATAAGGCTTTGGCTAAGGGGATTAACTAAGTCGATGTGAGTTTTAAGAGCCCGGTGGGGCTCTTTTTTAGATGGTTATAGCATTGATTACGCTTCGCGTTATCGCGCCTTCGCTTTGGCCTCGCTCTCGGCGGCCGGGTGTTCCCCCGGCGCCCCCATCTTTAGTACTAGGGGGAGGGGAGACCC
>DIUO01000021.1 GCA_002422365.1 Proteobacteria bacterium UBA6156 | reverse complement strand
CCGAGCTCCAGCCGCAGCGGGCCGATGGGGCTGCGCCAGTGGATACCAGTACCAGCCGAGATGCGGTAGAGCTTGCTATCCAGCACGGTGCCGCTGCCGGGGTCGCTGTCGAAGTTGGTGACCATGCCGCCGTCGGAGAAGATGACGCCTTTGACGCCCATTTCGCTGAAGGTGGCACCCAGCGGGAAGGTGAGGTCGATACTGTGGCCGACCATGTACTTACCGCCCAGGGCATCGCCAGTGGCGCTGTCGCGCGGGCCGATACCGCCGTACTCGAACCCACGGAGGTTTTGGCCGCCGCCCATGTAGTGTTCGTACAGCGGGAGTGTGTCGGAGAACGGCTCGACCACGCCTGCGCGGCCGCCGAGGCTGAGGACCCAGTCGTCGGCAACCTGATAGTGGTAGCTGCCGGTGAGGTTGAGGCGGCCGTAGGTGGTATCCAGCCCGAAGCCTGCGTACTCGGTGCCCACGCCCACGCGGTAGCCACGGGTGGGGGCGAGAGAGCTGTCGCGATTGTCGAAGCTCCAGGTGTTGGTGAGCGAGAGGTTGCTGCGTTCTCCGGCCTGGGCCTGGGCAAACTGGTTGGCGGCGGTGCCGACGTTGTCGATTTTGGTGTTTTTGTAGGCCAGGCGGATATCGTCGCGGGCGAACTCTGACACCGGGAAGCCCAGGCGGAGGGCGCCGCCTTGCACGCCGGTGTCGTAACCGGCTTCGTCTTGGTAGTCGGTTTTGGTGTTGTAGATATCGAAGCCTGCGGCGAGCTCTTGCCCCATGAAGTAGGGCTCGGTGAAGCCGAGGTTGAAGTTTTGCTGGCGCTGCGATACGGCGAAGTCGACCGTGGCTTGCTGGCCTTTGCCCAGGAAGTTACGCTCGGTGACGTTGGCGGTGGCGAGGATACCATCGTAGGTGGAGTAGCCGGCGCCGATGTTGAATTCTCCGGTGGATTGCTCCTTGACCTTCACGTTCAGGTCGACGCGGTCGGGTTGTTCGGTTTCGGTTTGGGTGACGGCGACGTTTTCGAAGAAGCCCAGGTAGGTTAAGCGGTCGCGCGAGCGTTTGAGTTTCTCGGACGAGTAGGCATCGCCTTCGGCCAGGCGCATTTCGCGGCGCACGACGTTGTCGCGCGTGCGGGTGTTGCCTTCTACATTAATACGGTTGACGTAGACGCGCGGGCCGGGAGTGACGTTGAACACCACATCCACTTTACGGTCGGCTTCGTGCTTGACGTAGTCTGGCTTGATATCGAGGAAGGCAAAGCCTTTGCTGCCGAGTTCGTCGATCAGTTTATCGGTGTTTTCATCGACCCGGCGGGCGTTGAAGAGTTCGCCATTTTTAAGGGTGACGGTTTTGGCCAGTTCGTCCATGTTCAGGCCTTCAGCCTCGGCACGCAGGGCCACGCCGATGGTGCCGAAGTCGTATTTCGGGCCCTCGAACACCGTGTAGGTGAGGATGAAATCTTTGCGGTCGCGCGTGAGCTCGGCCACGGCGCTGGTGATTTGGACATCGGCATAGCCGTTGCTGAGGTAATGGCGGCGGAGGAGGTCTTTGTCGACATCCATGCGGTTGGGGTCGTAGCTATCTGCACTGGAAAGGAAGCGCCACCAGGTGCTGCGCTTGGTGGCGATGACCTGGGCGAGGTCGGAATCATCGAAGCGGGTGTTGCCGACAAAGTTGATGCTGGCGATGCGGGTTTTTTCGCCTTCTTCGATATTATAGACCACGTCGACGCGGTTTTGGTCGCGCTGGATGAGCTGCGCCTTGACCTGCGTGGTAAAGCGCCCACGGCTGCGGTAGGCGGCTTGCAGGGTTTGAACATCGGCCTGCACTTTGGCGGGGGAGTAAATGTTGCGGGACTTGAGGCTGACCAGTTCTTCCAGGCGTTTGCTGTCGATTTCGTCGTTGCCTTCGAACACCACTTTATTCACCAGCGGATTTTCCACCACGTTCACGGTGACGGCGCCGGATTCGGCTTGGCCGATTTCCACATTGGCGAACAGGCCGGTGGCGTAGAGGCTGCGCACGAGGTAGCTGCTTTGGGTGGCGTCGAAGTCGTCTCCGACCTTGAACGGCAGGTAGGTGAGGACGGTTTCGTTCTCGACGCGCTCATTCCCCGTAATAGTGATGCCGGTTACCGGGGCGGCCCGCACCCACACCGGCGCCAAAACGGCGGCCGTGGCAATGGCGGTGGTGGCGGTTATGCGGGCGGCGAAGCGCTTGGGGGTCATAGCGGGTACTTTTCTTGATACACTTTGGGACAGAGAGTATCGCTGCTGCGGCCCAAAGGCAAGCACCGCGCCACACCACTGCCTGCGGCAGGTGCAACGGCGCACGCCGCTGCCGCCGCGGTGGGTTTAGGGGGCCGCCGAGGCGGGCGCGGATTGGGCCGGATTTGCTGGCGTTGCGGCGGGTGTATCTTTTTTGCCTACCCAGCCGAGGTTCTTCACATCGTTAAACGTAGCGAAGCCTGCGAGCATGAGAATACAGGCGAGGCCGAGGCGGAAGGCCCACTCTTGCGCGACGTCTCCGAGCGGTTTGCCGCGCAGTTTTTCGTACGCCAGGAACACCAGGTGGCCGCCATCGAGCACCGGCAGCGGGAAAAGGTTGACGATGCAAAGGTTGATGGTGATGACCACCATGAACATGCCGAGCGCGAACAGGCCGCTGCTGGCGGTTTGCCCGGTGAGGTTGGCGATGCCGAGCGGGCCGGTGAGGTTCTCTGGTGAGACCGCACCAATCAGCAATTTATAGAGGGATTGGACGGTGAGGCTGGTGATTTCCCATGTGCGCTCTGCCGCGCGGGTGATGGCCTGAATGGGCGGGTGCTGCACCACAAACGTGTTGTAGCTGGGGGCGATGCCGAGGCGGCCGACGGTGTGCTCGTTGCCCAGGAAGTCGGTGAAGGTGGTGACCTGCGGGGCGACGGTGGCGGACATCACCCCCCCTGCCCTATCGAAGGTGAAGGCGATGGGGGCATCCATGGCGGCTTGGGTGGTGTCGGTCAGTTGCGTCCAGTCGGCCACATTTTCGCCGTTCATGGTGAGGATGGTATCGCCGGGTTGGAAGACGGCGGCGGCGGGCATATCCGGCAGGGTTTGGCCCACTTGGGGCAGCAATTTATGCTCGCCACCCAGCATGATGGCCAGCAGCAGCACAAAGCCAAACAGCAAGTTGAACAGGGGCCCGGCGACAATCACCCAGGCGCGCTGGCCCACGGTTTTGGCGGCGAAGGAGGTGGGGTCGGAGGCATCGGAATAGGCTTTTCCATCTTGCTGGCCGTGCATTTGCACGTAGCCGCCCATGGGTATCCAGGCGATTTTCCAGCGGGTGCCGTGTTTGTCGTTCCAGCCGAAGATTTCCTTCCCGAAGCCGATGCTGAAGACATCGACACGGATGCCGACGCTGCGGGCGGCCAGATAATGCCCGAGCTCGTGCACAAAAATAAGCAGGCCCAGCACCAGAATGAACATGGCCACCGTAAACGCAGTGCCGCCACCGGGGATGCTTTGGGCGAGGTTGGCGATATGGGAGAGGAAGTCGGGCGAGGTAACGGTGTTTTGCATGGGCGCATGGTAGGCGAGATGNNGCGGAGGTTTGCGGGAGGGCACCGAAGCGGCGGTTGCGGGTGGTGTAGCTGCTGAGGGCCGCTTGGAGGTGGGTGGCGGAGAAGTCGGGCCAGGCCACATCGCTGAAGTAGAGTTCGGCATAGGCCAACTGCCAGAGCAGGAAGTTGGACAGGCGTTGTTCGCCACTGGTGCGGATGACGAGGTCGGGGTCCGGGATGCCGTGGGTGTCGAGTGCGGCGGCCATCATTTCCGGGGTGACGACTTCTCCGGTAGTGGCGCTGTGCTGCACCAGCTGGGTGGCGGCGCGGAGGAGTTCATCCCTTCCGCTATAATTGACCGCAAACACGGCGGTGAGGCCGGTGTTGGCGGCGGTTTTGGTTTCCACTTCGGTCATCAGCTCCAAGATATCGGCGGGGAGTTTGGAGGTAGGGGTGCGGTCGCCAATAAAGCGGACGCGCAGGTTTTTCTCCATGATTTTATCGAGTTCGTTTTTGAAATAGCTGCGCATGAGGGTGAAGAGGCCGCTGACTTCTTCCCATGGGCGTTTCCAGTTTTCGGTACTGAAGGCGTAGAAGGTGGCGTATTCCACGCCCAGAGTTGCCAGTTCTTCGCACACGCGGCGCACGGTTTCTATGCCCTGGGCGTGGCCCTTTAGGCGGGCCAGGCCGCGCTTTTGGGCCCAGCGGCCGTTGCCGTCCATAATAAAGGCGACGTGGGTGGGGAGATGGTCTTTCATACTCGTTTTTTCGTGTTTCGTGTTTTCGTGTTTAGGATCTTGTTTGTCTGTACACAGTTTTGGCGGCTACGACAACTTAGATGGTCATGATGTCTTTTTCTTTGGCGGCCAACAGGGCGTCGATTTGGCCGATGAAGCCTTCAATTTCCTTTTCCACCTTGTCCATTTCGCGTTTGGCGTCGTCTTCGCCCATGCCGTCGTCTTTCTGCTTTTTGATGGCGTCCATACCATCGCGGCGGACGTTGCGGACGGCGATGCGGCCTTCTTCGGCATATTTACGGGCGAGTTTGACGAGTTCCTGGCGGCGTTGCTCGTTGAGCTCCGGCAACGGAATACGGATAAGCTGGCCGTCGACCGAGGGGTTGAGGCCGAGGCCGCTTTCCCGGATGGCTTTTTCGGTGGGTTGGACGAGGGATTTATCCCAGACGTTGACGGTGAGGAGACGGGCTTCGGCCACGCTGACAGTGCCGACCTGGGCGATGGGCATTTTGCTGCCGTAGGCGTCGACCATGACGGGGGCGAGGAGTTCGGTGCTGGCGCGGCCGGTGCGCAGGCCGGAGAACTCGTGCTTGACGGAGGTGACGGCGCCTTCCAGGCGTTGGGTGAGGTTGGACATGGGGTTTCTCCTTTAAGAGCTGATGCCGATACGTTGAATAGGGCGGACAATGTGACATGGTGGCGCAAGCGTCAAGAGTATGCGAGCATGGGGGCATGAAAACCCGCAAGCGCAAATACGGCCCCCAACCCCGCAACCCACATAAAAATGCCGAAAAATATGAAAAATTTGGCCGCAAAGGGCGCGGCAAGCCCCCTGCCCCGGGCCAAGGCCGCCCCCAAGCCGAGCGCCCCACCCGCATGGTGGCCCAAGCCGTGCGCGAGGGGGCGTATATACGCGCGCGGGTGTTGCAGCGGGATTTGGTGAATATCGATTTTGAGCTGGTTGAAGGCGATTTTGCGATAAACACCGGCGACTTTGTGGAAGTGGAGCCGGAAAGCAACGTGGGCAAGCGTTTGGTGGCGATAAAGCCCGTAAACGCCAGCGAGGCCGCCACCTGGGCGGCGATTTGCAACCACGCGCTGCGGGTGGAATGGCCCGCTGAGGTGCTGAAAGAGGCCGAAAAACTGCCTGCCTACCGCTGGAACCCCGCCGACAAGCGTGCTGACTGGCGCGAGCTGCCGATTGTGACGATTGATGGTGCCGACGCGAGGGACTTTGATGACGCGGTGTGGGCCGAAGCGTGGGTGGAAGGCAAGGTGCAGCGTGGTTACCATATAATTGTAGCGATTGCCGACGTGGCGCACTATGTGCAGCCCGGCAGCGCGCTGGAGCGCGAGGCGCTGCTGCGGGGGAATAGTACGTACTTTCCGGACAAGGTTCTGCCCATGCTGCCCGAGCGGCTGAGCAATGACCTGTGCAGCCTGCGCCCGCAGGAAGAACGCCCGGTGCTGGGTGTGGAAATGTGGATTGACGGGAATGGGCGGCTGGTGCGGCATAGCTTTAAACGCGGGTGTATTTTTAGTGCGGCGCGGCTGACCTATGAGCAGGTGCAACATCATTTTGATGGCGAAAACGCTAAGGTTAGCGCAGAGGTTGCGGAAGGTTTAGGGCGGTTGTTTGCGGCCTATAAGGTGCTGCTGGAGGCGCGGGTGAAGCGCGGTGCGCTGGACCTGGACATACCCGAAGTGAAGCTGGAGGTGAAAGACGGCAAAATTAGCCATGTGGGTGTGCGCGAGCGCCTGGATGCCCACCGCCTGATTGAAGAATTGATGATTTTGGCCAATGTGGCTGCGGCCGAGACGCTGAGCCGGAAGGGAGGCGGGTTGTACCGGATTCACCCTGAACCGACCAAGGAAAAGCTGGAGAATTTGCGCGCAAGTTTAAGCCCCCTGGGCTTTACGGTGCCCGCGCCCAACGGCGGTCCCAAGGCCTGGGCCAAGCTGGTGGCACAGCTGAACGGCCACCCGGCGGCTTTAACATTGATGCGGGCGGTGTTGCAGAGTCAGTCTCAGGCCAAATACGACCCCGGCAACATTGGGCATTACGGGCTGGCGTTGCCGCTGTATAGCCACTTTACCAGCCCGATACGGCGGTATGCGGATTTGGTGGTGCATAGGGCGTTGCTGGAGGCGTTGACGGGTAAGCCCAAAACGGATGACGAGCCCGAAGACATGGTGGGCCTGGCGCGGGTGGCGGAATTGATTAACGCCACCGAGCGTAAAAGCCAGCAAGCCGAATGGGAAAGCCGCGACCGGCTGGTGGCGCAGCATTTTACTGAACTGGTGGGCAAGACGTTTAGTGGAGTGGTGATTAGCGTGGTGCCCTTTGGCTGCTTTGTGGCGGTGGATGGCGTGGCCGAAGGGTTGCTGCCCAAATGGGACCTTGGCCGCGAGTGGGTGTTTGTGGGCAGCCTGAACTGCTGGCGGAAGACCCGTGGCAAAGGCAGCCTGCGCGTGGGCACCAAAGTGGATGTGGTGTTGAAGGAAGCTGACCCGCTGGGCGGGCGGCTGACCTTTGGGTTGGCGGGCAAAGAGGATGTTTACATGGACGACAAACGCCCGCAGCGCGGGGCCCCTGCCCCCGCCGGTAAGCCCGTGCGCAAGTTTGCGCGGCGGGGTGGGTAGGATTATAAGCCATGGACTTTTTTGACATTAATGTAGGTGGGCGTTGGTGGGCGGAGTTTGTGTTTGGCTGTATGGTGGTGATGGCGCTGAGCTTAAGCAAAAGCCGCCTGGGCTGGCCGATGAAGTGGGCGGAGACGTTTTACCACGAGTTTAGCCACGGCATGGCTTGCGTGCTGACCGGCGGCAAAATTGAGCGGATTGAGCTGGAATGGAACGGTGCGGGCTGCTGCTATACGCGCGGCGGCTGGCGCGTGCCCACGCTGCTGGCGGGGTATATGGGGGCCAGTTTGTGGGGCGGCTTTTTGTATATGGCCGGGTGGCTGGCGGGGGCCGAAGGCGTGACCTGGTGGCTGAAAATTGAACTGCTGATATTGGCGCTGGTGTTTGTGCTATGGGCGCGCGACCTGACGACGTGGGTGATTTTGCTGATGATTGCAGGGGTGTATGCGCTGGCGGCGTTTCAGGTTTCCAGTGTGTTCTTGCCCCTCTTCCTTCAGTTTGCAGGCATTTATGTGATGCTGAACGCGGTGCGGGCGCCGCTGCACCTGATTGACGGCAAGGATGTGGGCGATGGCGCGGCGCTGGCGGATATTTTTAAGATAATACCCGAAGGCGTATGGATTGCGCTGTGGTTTGGGTTTGCGCTGGCCGTGATGCTGGCGTGCATGCTGGCGACGCTGCCGGTGGTGCATGTGTGGGGCATGCCGCTGGTAAATGCTTGGTTGGGTGTGGATTTCTGATATATATATTTGGCCGCAAGGCATGGGCTCGCTTACGTCCTAATAACGTAAAAAGGAGTGAAGCCCATGAACCTGTGCGGCACACTCGCTATCCTCTGGGGGAAAATCCGAGTTCTGCTCGTGATTTCCTTCCAAACACGATAGCGACAAAAAAGGGAGCCGATGCAACGGCTCCCTTTTTGTCCTAATCACGCTTTAAAGGAGTGATGAGGCTTTTATAATGCGGCACACTCGTTATGTCAATGTTGTCAGGGGTTGGTTTGTTCCTTTGGCGCACGAGGCCTTCGCATCCGCGAGGGCTGGGCTGTGTGCTACGCCTTTTCGACTTGGTTGAAGTCGAGTTCTATCGGGGTGGCGCGGCCGAAGATGGAGACAGAGACGGTGAGGCGTTCTTTGTCTTCGTCGACCAGCTCGACAACCCCTTGGAAGTTGGCGAAGGGGCCCTCGGTGACGCGGACGTTCTCGCCGGCCTCGAACGTGAGGAGGCTGCGGGGTTTTTCGGCGCCGTGCTGGATGACGTTGAGGATGCGCTGGGCTTCGGTTTCGCTAATGGGGAACGGTTTTTTGCCGCGCTCTGACCCCAAAAACCCGGTGACGTGCGGGGTGTAGCGGATAAGGTGCCAGACGTCGTCGGTCAGGTTGCATTTGATGAGCACGTAGCCGGGGAAGAATTTGCGGTCGGCGCTGACTTTGACGCCTTTCTTCACTTCTACCACGGGTTCGGTGGGGATCATCACGTCTTCGACAAAGCGTTGCATGCCTTGGAGAAGCACGGCCTCCCGGATGAGGGTTTGGACGCGTTTTTCGTAGTTGCTGGCGGTTTGGGCGACATACCAGCGGGCGTTTTCGACCGGCTGGGGGGCCCAGACCAGGCGGACGTCGGCGTCCTTCGCTTTGCCGGACTTGCCGGTGCTGGGCTTGGCGGCCTTGGAGGCTTTTTTGACTGTGGTTTTCTTCGCGGGGGCTTTTTTGGGCTCCGGCTTGGCTTTAGGGGCTTTTTCGGCGGCGCGCTTGCCGGATTTGGCGGCTAGGGCTTTGCGTTCGGCAATGATGTCGACGTTTTTATCTGCTTTGGTGGCCATGGGGTGGGCTTTCTGTTAGGAATTCTGCTGAATATGCTTAGTATGTGATACCGAAAACAAGGGCCAGGGCGGCGCCGATGGCGGTGTCGACAAGGGCCAGATAAATGCCGATGAGTACGGCGAGCACCATAACCATGAGGGTGAGGCGCTGGGTATCCGGCCAGGTGGGCCAGGTGATGCGGCTCATTTCGGCGCGGACTTCCTTCCCGAAGCGGATGAGTTGGCTGGCTTTGTTCATGGGCGGTCGCTTCCTGTTCGTCTTTTCGGTACGCCGAAACTATCCGGCGAGGACTGGCTGTTGATAGCCCAACCGACCTTTGGTGGCAAGGGGGTTGGGGGAATGTTGGGCAAAGGGTGATGAATTGACAGTATTAGCTATTATGTATACCTTGCTGTACTAAGATCTGAAAGGGAGGCCAGCATGCTGGTTTGTGACCATTTCGCCGTTTTTAACTTTGCTTTTGGCGCTCTCCGGCTCACTAACCTGAAGCTTGACGGGGTTGCGTGCACCATTACTACCGACTTAAGGAGCACGCCCGGTACGCTTCAGTTAAGGCTGAACGAGCGCGGGAAAGCCAACGCAATGACCTACAGTGTTGAGCAAGTTGGCAATACGCTGCATTTTGCCCAACCGCAGACTATGTTCCGCACCCAAGCCGCGAGCTGGATTGGGTTGGCCCACCAGCTTGAAGCCATGGCAC
Source organism: Proteobacteria bacterium UBA6156 (assembly GCA_002422365.1). Classification (GTDB taxonomy): domain Bacteria; phylum Pseudomonadota; class Alphaproteobacteria; order UBA2136; family UBA6156; genus UBA6156. The sequence continues at coordinate 17,495 of DIUO01000021.1, read as the reverse complement.
TTTATATGAGGGCGGAGCACATGCACGCATTGTTCCGCCAGGTGGGAGGCGACCCACGCTTTGCCGGGAGTTTCCGGCTCGATCGTTTTGTGCTCTGATGCTGATTCTGAGCGCAAAAATTTAGATTCTTTGACCAAGAAAGGGGGGCCAAGTGCGGCCCCCTTCTCTGTTCTAATTCGCCTGTGCGGCGATGGCTTCTTGCAGGAGTTTGTTGACAAGTTCCGGGTTGGCTTGGCCCTTCGTTTCTTTCATCACGGCGCCGACGAAACTGCCGAAGATGCGCTCGTTGCCTGCTTTGAATTTGGCGACGGCATCCGGGTTGGCGGCCACGGCGCGTTCGCAGATGGCTTTGAGCGCGCCTTCGTCGGAGATTTGGGTGAGGCCTTGTTGCTCAACAATGGTGGCGGGGCTGGCGGGTTGGCCGTTTTCGGCGGCCTCTTGCATAAGCGCAAACACCTGCTTGGCGATTTTACCGCTGATTTTGCCGGAGGTGATGAGGCTGACGAGTTCTCCCATATGGGCCGCGCTGATGGGGCTTTGCTCAAGGTCTTTTCCGCTTTTGTTGAGGGCGGCGAAGAGTTCGACGGCCATCCAGTTGGCGGCGAGTTTGGGGTCGGCGCCTGCGCTGACCATTTCGGTATAATAGGCGGCGTAGGTTTTCTCGCTGGTGAGCAGGCTGGCATCGTACGGGCTGAGGCCGTATTGCTGGATGAAGCGGGCTTTGAGGGCGTCCGGGAGCTCGGGCAGTGTGGTTTTAATGGCTTCGATGCGGGCTTCGGTGAGGTTGACCGGCAGGAGGTCTGGGCAAGGGAAGTACCGATAATCGTGGGCGTCTTCTTTGCTGCGCAGGGTGCGGGTTTCTTGGGCGTCGGGGTCCCACAGGCGGGTTTCCTGGTCGACCGCTTTGCCGGATTCCCAGACATCGACCTGACGTTCGGCCTCGTGCTGGATGGCGTTCATGACGTGGCGAATGCTGTTGAGGTTCTTGATTTCGCAGCGGGTTTTGAGTTCGGTGGAGCCGATTTTGCGGACGCTGACGTTGGCGTCGCAGCGCAGGTTGCCTTTTTCCATGTCGCCGTCGCAGATTTCTAAGAACCGCAGCAGGGTGCGGAGTTTCTTCATGTAGGCGCCTGCTTCTTCCGGCGTGCGGAGTTCCGGCTCGCTGACGATTTCCATAAGTGGAACGCCTGCGCGGTTAAGGTCGACGTAGCTTACGTTTCCGGAACCCATATCGTGGATAGACTTGCCTGCGTCTTCTTCCAGGTGCATGCGCGTTACGTTAATGGTGCGGGTTGTTCCGTCTTCGAGGTCGATATCCAGCTTGCCGCCAAGCACGATGGGTTGGTCGTATTGGCTGATTTGGTAGCCTTTGGGGAGGTCTGGGTAGTAATAGTTCTTACGGGCGAAGACGCTGCTGCGGTTGATTGCGGCGCCGATGGCCAGGCCGAGCTTGATGCCGGAGTCGACCGCGCCTGTGTTCAAAACCGGCAGCATGCCGGGCATGCCGAGGTCGATCTCGTTGGCTTGGGTGTTGGGTTCGGCACCAAAGGCGGTGCTGCTGCCCGAAAACAGCTTGGATTTGGTGGTGACCTGGGCGTGGACTTCCAGGCCGATGACCATTTCGTAGTTATGGGGGAGTGTCATGGTGGGATCCTGATTGCTTATGAGCTTATATTTGGCATATTTCGGCGTGGAGGTCACGCCAGTTTGGGTTGGTTTGCAGGATGCGGCGGATTTTCCAGTCGCGTTTCCAGCTTTTAAGGGCGGTTTCGCGTTCGATAGACTGGGTTATGAGGGGGTAGCCTTCGAAATACACCAGTGTTTTACAGCCGTATTTTTGGGAGAAGCCGGGAATTTTGCCGTCTTTGTGTTGTTGGATGCGAAAAGGAAGGTTGGTGGTTTGGCCGATATAGAGGACGCCGTTGGGCTTGTTGGTGATGATGTAGACCCAGCCGGTGTGGTCTTCCGGGGTGTAGGAGAGGGGTGGGATTTGGAGGGTGGGGTTGCCTTTTGGAGGGCGGAGGGGTTCGGTTTGGGTGATGAGTTTGGGCATGGGTATAATGGTTTTGGTGGCTATGGGCGGGGTTGTGCTGACCGACCTTTCTTCCTTCGTGGATGGCGGCCTTCGCCGCCATGGAGGCAGAAGAGGGGTTGTGCTGCTTATCGTATCGTTTGGGTTTATTACATTCCATTTGCAAATTTGGGGGATGGTACCTGGGTGTGGCCTTTGGCGCGGAGGGTTAGGAAGGCCTCGGCGTAGTCGGTCAGCATGGCCAGCAGCCAGTGGAGGCGCTCGGTGAGGTAGGCGTTGCTGGCTTCGTGCTCCGGCTTGGTTTCTGGCAGGAACATGTCTCCGGCGTTGCGGACTATGAGGTGCTCCGGGATATAGACCATGCGGTTGTTTTTGGTGCTGAAGGAGCGGAGCTCGGCCACAGGATATGCCCCGTTGACCGGGCCTGCGCTGACGGTGACGATGAGCACGGGCTTGTGGGCGACCACATCGCCATTGCCCAGCAGCAGGAAGAGGTTGGTGAGCTTGGAGGGGGCCATGCCGTGGTACTCGGGTGCGACAATAATATAGGCGTCGGCGCTGGCGAGCTCGGATTTGACGGGCTCCCATTGGGTTTGCCATTTATCTTTCAGGCCTTCGGCGCCCCAGAGGCCTTCGTCCCAGAAGGGGAGTTCGGTCGTGGCGAGGTCGAGCACAGAGGTGCTGTGCCCCTGCCCTTCCAGCAGGCCGGCAATGTGCTGGGCGATGCGGCCGCTGTTGCCGGTGGGGCGGTGGGAGCCACTGATGAGGGCGAACTTCATGGTCGGGTTCAATCGGATTAACGGGTTTACGGGTTTAAGGTTTGGCCTAGGCGGCTTTTTGCCCGCTTGCCCAGCGGGCGGTGGCTTGGGCCACGTGGATGCCGAACTGGCGGGCGGTTTCGCGGTCTTCTGCCGCCGGGTTGGTGGGCGAGACGGGGGAATTGTCGGACATTGTAGCCAGGCCCAGGTAGTGGCCGAAGCGGTTGAGGTTTTTGCCGTCGCCCGTATAAACACTCGGCATAACCCCGCAGTTGACCCACACCATGCCGTGCTGGGCGGCCAAGATGGTCATGCTTTGGAGGGTGGTGAGTTTGTCGCCCGCCGGGGTGCCGGAGTTGGTGAAGCCTGCGGCGAGTTTGTTCTTCCACTCTTGCCCGAACCAGGGTTTGGAGGTTTGTTCGGCGAAGGTTTTGAAGACGGCGGAGACGTCTCCCATATAGGTGGGGCTGCCGAAGATGATGCAGTCGGCGGCGGAGAGGTCGCTCCAGAGGCGTTCGACCGGATTTTCGATATTGTGCACGATGACGGAGGCACCGGTGGATTCGGCGCCTTTGGCGACTTCCAGCGCGACGGCCTCGGTGTGATGGTTGCTGCTGTGGTAGGCGATGACGATGGTGGGCATGGTTTTTCCAGTGTTTGGTTTTTAGTGTTTAGTGTTTAGTTTTAAGTGGTTGGAATTTGGTTTTATTTTTGGAAGGGGGGTTGGGTGAGGCCTGCGAGTTGCTCCCAGGCGTGGGCGACCTGGAGGATGACTTGCTCGTTCCAGCGTGGGCCGATGATTTGCAGGCCGACGGGGAGGCGCGTGCCGTCTTCTTCAATCGTTCCGGCATTCACCGAGATGCCCGGCAGCCCGGCGAGGCTGGTGGGGATGGTGAAGGCATCGCCCAGATACATGGCGATGGGGTCGGCACTGTTGGTGCCGATTTTGTAGGCCGCTGTGGGGGCGGTGGGGGCGAAGATGACGTCGACCTGCTCGAACGCTTTGTCGAAGTCTTGCGCGATGAGGGTGCGGGTTTGCATGGCTTTGGTGTAGTAGGCGTCGTAATAGCCGCTGGAGAGGGCGTAGTTGCCGATCATGATACGCCGCTTAACCTCCGCCCCGAAGCCTGCGGTGCGGCTGTTCTGGTAGGTTTCGATCAGGTTCTTGCCTTCTTTCCGCACGCCGTAGCGGATGCCGTCGTAGCGCGCCAAGTTGCTGGCGGCCTCGGCGGGGGCGACAATATAGTAGGCGGCGGGGGCGTATTGGGTGTGCGGCAGGCTGATGGGCTTGACGATGGCGCCCTCCCCTTCGAATTGCCGGGCGGCGTTTTCGATCATGCTGCGGATGGTGGGGTTGAGGCCTTCGATGAAGTATTCTTGCGGTAAACCGATGCGCAGGCCTTTCAGGCTGAGTTTGCCGAGCGATTCCTTCCAGGCGGGTACGGCTTGGGGGCTGCTGGTGCTGTCTTTGGGGTCGTGGCCCGCTATCACTTCCATCAGCAGGGCGGCGTCTTCTACGGTGCGGGTGAGCATCCCGGCTTGGTCTAGGCTGCTGGCAAACGCCACCATGCCCCAGCGGGAGCAGCGGCCATAAGTGGGCTTGATGCCGACCAGCCCGGTGAAGCTGGCGGGTTGGCGGATGGAGCCGCCGGTGTCGGAGCCCGTTGCGGCGTAGCATTGGTAGTCGGCCACCGCAGCGGCAGAGCCGGAGCTGCTGCCGCCGGGCACGCGAGAATCGTCCCACGGGTTGCGGGCGGGGCCGTAGCCGGAGTTTTCTCCGCTGCCGCCCATAGCGAATTCGTCCATGTTCAGTTTGCCGAGGTTGACGGCGCCTGCGTTCCAGAGGTTTTGGGTGACCGTACTTTCGTAGGCTGGCACAAAATTATCGAGGAACCGGCTTGCGGCGGTGGTGCGGATGCCGGTGGTGCAGAAGAGGTCTTTGATACCCAGCGGCAGGCCTGTGAGGGGGGCGATTTCTCCGTTGGCGATGGCGGAGTCGGCGGTTTGGGCGGCTTTCAGCGCGCCTTCGGTGTTGACCGTAAGATAGGTGTTGAGGTGCTTGCGGGCTTCTATCCGCGCAAGGTGGGCTTGGGTTAATTCGACCGACGAAACCTCCTTGCTGTGGAGTTTTTTCAGGGCTTCGGTGGCGGAGAGGGTGAGGAGGTCGGACATGGGGCTCGGTGTTTGGTGTTTTGTGTTTGGTGTTTAGTGGAGTTAAGGGCGCTTAAAGCCACTATTCGACGATTTTGGGGACGACGAAGAAGCCCATTTCTTGCGCCGGGGCGTTGGACATCAGTTGCGTGCGGCGGGCGATGGGGTCGGCGGGGATGATGGGGGTGTCGGGGCGTTCCGGGCTGGATTCTATGTTCGCGGTGGTCGTTAATGGGGGTACGCCTGCGGTATCCAGCGACTGGATTTGGCCGACGAACTGGAGGATATTTTCGAATTCGGCGGCGAAGGCGGGGATTTGCTCTGGCGTAAATTTAAGCCGCGAGAGGGTGGCCAGCTTCTCAATATCTTTCGTTTCCAACGACATGGACGTATCCCCTCTTTATTCAAAAACCACGTAATAACTTGACAACAAGCGGTATGCACCTTACCCCCAGAGCATGGTTTTGCGCAACCCCCAAGAGTTTTTATCCGCCCTGCCCGCCAGCGGTAAGCTGGTGGGGCTAGACCTTGGCGAAAAGCGTGTGGGCGTGGCCCTATGCGACAGCAACCGCCGCCTGGCCACCGTGCGCGGTGTGTGGCCCCGCCCCTGGGCCGAGCTGAAAGCCCGGATTGCCGCCGAAAAAACCGCCGGGTGCGTGGGCGTGGTGCTGGGTTACGCCCTGAACATGGACGGCAGCGTGGGCCCCACCGCCACCGCCGCCAGCAGTGTGGCCGACCTGATTGAGAAGGAACTTGGCCTGCCCGTGCTGCTGTGGGACGAACGCCTGACCAGCCGCCAAGTGGAACATGCCTATTTTGAGCAGCGTGAAGGCCGCCAAACGCGCGGCAGCAAGCGCGACAGCGTGGGGCATGTGGATGCCGGAGCGGCGGCGGTGATTTTGCAGGGTGTGCTTGACGCTTTGCGTTAAGATATTGAAGTTTTGATACTTGACTTGGTGCGGGTGCACGGATAGGTTGCGCGTCCGAGTTTGCGTTATCTTTTTCTCATTTTCTATAGGATATCATGATGGAGCAGAGGCTCTTGGAACAGACTCCAAACGACAACGACAATTTGCCGGGCGGCACCACCTTGAAAGATGCGCCTTATGCGATGTGCGTTTTGGCGATTGAGGCGGTTCTTATCGTCTCGGTGCCGCGCGATTATGAGCAGATGCGGCTGGGGCCCAACCCGACTGAACAGGTGCGCGGCTATGTTGCTGCTATGTTTGCGGACATAGAAGACAGGAACGGTATTTTTGAAGCCCGGGGGAACCCAGTGCAGATGATACCGCGCCCGGATTATCTTTATGCGCCCCAGGTGGCAGCCCACTACAAAACGGCGGTGCAAGTATGGCCCACACGGAGTGAGTGCATGATGAATCCGGCGCATCTCCGGCAGTATTTGATGGATATGTGGGGAGACATCTCGGAGCTGGTTTGGAATCTTGAGCAAGTTTCGGAGACTCCGCTCGTGCATCTGAAACTTCGGCTTCTAAACACGTTTGCCGAGAAGTGGGTGCGAGACGTGCTCCGAGAGATGGGAGTGCGTATCGACTAGGGGTTACTATGAGCGATGGCCGGGCCGGGGGAGGAATTCCCCCGGCCCGTTTTTTTTGTTTTTAGGATGTTTGACAGCTTAACCGAACGTGCCGGATAGTGCGGGTATGAGCAAACCCCTGACCATATGGTGGCTGCGGCACGACCTGCGGTTGGCCGATAACCCTGCGCTGCGGTGGGCGGCGGAGCGGGGGGAGGTTGTTCCGGTTTATATAAATGACCGCCAGCGCGGCCGCCGCCCCGGGGGGGCCAGCTTGTGGTGGTTGCAGCAGAGTTTGAGGGATTTAGGGGGGCGGATACCCCTGGTGGTGCGCCACGGCCCGACTGACAAGGTGCTGGCCGACCTGGTGGCGGAAACAGGTGCGACAGCGGTGTGCTGGAACCGATGCTACGAACCCTGGGCGGTGGAAGGTGACAAAGACATTAAGACCACGCTGCGGGAAGCGGTGGGGGTGGAAGCCCACAGTTTTGCCGGGCACCTGCTGCTGGAGCCGTGGGAGGTGAAGAATGGGAGTGGAACGGAGTTTAAGGTGTTCACGCCGTTTTGGAAGGCCTGCCTGGGGCTGCTTGCGGCGCGCGACATGGCCCCCTGCCCTGCGCCGGAGGTGGCGTGGCGTGAGGGAATTAAGAGTGACGACGTGCGGTTTTACCCCAGCCGGAATGAGCCGGATTGGGCCGCCGGGTGGGAGAAGCGCTGGCCGGTGGGTGAGGCCGGGGCCATGGCGGTGCTGCAGGAGTTTGTGACGAACCGCATGGCGCACTATGCCGAAGGGCGCGATTTGCCCGCCAAGGCTTTTACGAGCAAATTGAGCCCGCATTTGCACTTTGGCGAGATTAGCCCCCGGCAGGTGTGGGCGGTGGCACAAGCCCACGGTGGGCCGGGGTGCGCCAAATTTTTAAGTGAGGTGGGTTGGCGGGAGTTTTGCCACCACTTGCTGTACCACTACCCCACCATGCTGGAGCAAAACTGGAAGGGTGCCTTTGATGCCTACCCCTGGCGCGAGCTGGAGGGGAAAGCTGCCGCAGATTTAAAGGCCTGGACGCAAGGGAAGACAGGCTACCCGCTGGTGGATGCAGGTATGCGCGAGCTGTGGCACACCGGCTGGATGCACAACCGGGTGAGGATGGTGACGGCGAGCTTTTTAATTAAGCACTTGCAGATACACTGGAAAGAAGGCGAGCGCTGGTTTTGGGACACGCTGGTGGACGCCGACGCCGCCAACAACGCCTGCGGCTGGCAGTGGGTGGCGGGGTGCGGGGCGGATGCGGCGCCGTACTTCCGCATTTTTAACCCCGCCACCCAGGCCGAAAAGTTTGATGCGCAGGCCGAATATATCAAAACATGGGTGCCGGAATATGGCACGGCAGCCTACCCCAAGCCGATTGTGAACCATGAGGCGGCGCGAGCGGCGGCGCTGGCGGGGTATGAGGTGGTTAAGGGGTGATGGGTTTTGGGTGTTGGGGGTTGGGATAAAGGTGCAGCCGCCGGATTTCTCCGGCGGCTGGTCTTTTTCGATAATCAGGCCGCGCGTTTGCTGAATTCTTCTGCCAACTGATCAAGAAGGGCTTCTGATGCCGCGACATAGGCCTCGTTGCTGGCGCTATTCGGGATGAACATCTCGCGTAGTTCCGGCATGATCTGTGTGAGATTCTGCCACGAGAGTTCGCTGGTGCGGGCGGCACGCAACTCCTGAAGCTCTTTTTGTTTTTTGAAATCTTCAGCTTTTTCAAGGCGGCGAAGGTAGTCATCGAACGGAGTGGCCCTGCGGTTGACGCGTCGCAGACCATGGTAATCGGCGATACGTTCCGGCACCTTCAGATCGAGCATCTGCTGACGCAGCGACTCCATGTCGGGTTTGAGGCCCGGCATGTATTTCGGTTGGGGCAGATGCCCACGTAGGAAGGCCTCGCGAAGCGCGATTCGGGAGGATTCGCGCATGGACAAAGTCTCCAGCATATCGGCCGTAATACGGTAGGCCATGGGGCTGAGGACCTCCGGCCGCTTCTGCTCGACCGGCAGGTGTTGGTCGATGTCCATCACGAACCATGCCACACGCAACTTCACGTGCTGGCCCGGGTAGGGATCGGTGACGCAGCTGTCGTCATTGCTGTGGCACAGGAAGACAAAAGGTTTGGCGTCGATGAGGTGATACCTCATGTGTCGGCCGAATTCCTGCTTCGTTTCCCTCATGGCGGCCGCAAAGAGATTGCGGTCGGAGGGCTCGATATTCCCTCCGGGGAGAGTGAGAACTTTACCTTCGCGGAAGGCGTCGAAGCCCATGTGCACGTTGCCGTCCATGTCTGATGCAACGAGAAATGCGCCAGTGCGAACTGTGACGACATCGTTTGAGTCGGTATCGTATTCAAGGTTGGGGGTCATTACTGACTCTCCTTATGAAACGCGAGTGGGAAGATTACAACCTGCATAACCTTTAATGGCGGTGGGCGCAACCGATTGCATACATTTGCATACAAAAAAGCAACCCCGCCGAAGCGGGGTTGGGTATCGTTTCGGCGCGCTTTGAATGGCTTCAGGCGCGGGTGAGGCTCTCGATGAGGTCGGGGTGGAGGTTCATGTCGGTCATATCCATCCGGATAGCATCGAGGTTGGGCAGCAAGCCTTTGAGTGAGAAATCTTTGACTTTAGGCCATTGCTTTTTCTTATTAAATTTTTTGACGGCATAAGCCAAAGAAGGCCGGAGCAGAATTTTGTTGTCGAAAAACGCGGGCGGTTTAAAACCGGGTTTCTTGAAGTTTTTATCCTTCTGCCGGATTTTGTTCTTCTCCTTTGCTCCCATAAGAAAATAAGCATGGAGCTTCAGAGTTTCGGCAAAGACTGCCCGTTTGGGGGAGATTACGCGCTGTTCGTCCCGGTCGAAGTAGAAGAGCAGCGGGGTTGGGCACGCCAACTCATAATTGGCTATATCACCCACTTCCTCTTCCAGTTCTCGCCAGAGAATAGCCTCGAGGTTGTAGTCTTCCTCCTTCAGGCCTCCGCCGGGTACGGCGTAGAGTTTGCGGTCTGGGCTGAAGCCGACGAGCGTGTCTTTGCCATGGGTGATAATCCCAAAAACCGAGATTTCTTGCGGCACGATGCCGCCGTTGAGAAGATTCATCCGCCGGCTCCTTTCTCGAGAGTGGGATGGGAAACGATTGTGTTAGGTGCGGGATAGCAGATTGGGGCGGATGTGCAAGGGTTTTGTGAAGGTGCCTTACGGCAAGCACTATGCTTTAAGCCGGACGAAGCGGGCGCCGTTGCGGCCGGGCAGACGCTCCAGTTGCGCGACACCGAAGATGTCGCCTTCCAGCTGCCTACGGAGGATTTGCATGGCGGATTCGGTGACGTCGCCATTGAGCATGACGCGGTTGATGACGGCGTCTATGGCGCCCGCAGGGCTGTTGGCGTGAATGGTGGCCATGGAGCCCGCGTGCCCGGTGTTGATGGCCGAGCAGAAGGTGAAGGCGTTTTCTTTGCGGATTTCTCCCATAATAATACGGTCCGGCCGCAGGCGGAGCGTGGCGTTGAGGAGGTCGTTCACCGCCGCCTGGCGCCCGCCCTCTTGCCCCTTGGAGAAGTTGGCGAAGAGGAAGTGGACGAGGTTGTCGTGGGCCAGTTTCAGCTCGGGTACGTCTTCCAGCACCACCAGGCGCTCGTGCAGGGGCACGTGCTTGAGGCAGGCGTTCATGAAGCTGGTTTTACCCGTGCCGGTACCGCCGGAGATGAGGATGGTTTGCTGGCCGCGAATGGTGTCTATCAGCGCCTGGCGCTCGGCGTCGGGCATGTCGTAGCTTTCGAGGTCGAACTCTCTCACATTGGCAAGCCGCACGCCCAGGGTGAAGCCGCGCGCGTTTTGCTGCCCCGCCACAAACTGCGCGCGGTGGCCGCCGGGCAGCTTGACCGACAAAATGGGGTTGCCCATGTTGAAGGTTTGGCCGGTACGTTCGGCCAGCAGGTTCATGAACGCAAACAAGTTGTTCATGTCCAGCGTGTCGTCTTCGTAGAATGTCCAGCTGCCGTCGTAGGCCTCGAACCCAATCTGCCCGGGGCGGTTGATGACGAGCTCTTTCTTCCCGGCGATTTTCTCGGGGTCGAGCCACTTGAGAAACGGCTCGGCGAGCTTTTTCTCGGCGGGGCTGAGGATGAGTTCGGCGGTCACGGATTACCAGACATTGTTATTTTGGCCCATTTTGGCCAAAATATGCCCCTTCCGCAAGGGCCCCGGCGCGATTGCCGCAACCCGCTATGGCTTGCGTACCACGAGCAGCCAGCTGTCCTTCAGCCCCGGAAGATATTTTGTTACAAACAAATACGGCTTGTGCAGCATGGGCGGAAGCACGCCGAGCATTTGGTCGATGCCCCGGAGCTCCAGCACCGGCAGCTGCATGAGGGCGGCGAGTTGGACGAGGTCGTCTTTGCAGTATTCCCGCACGTGGCCGCGCCAGGTTTCGGCCTGGAAAAACTGCTGGTAGGGCGGCATGTTGGTGCGGCCCATCAGCACGTCGATTCGCTTGCGGATGTTGACGGCACTGGGCACGGTGATGACGATGATGCCGCCCGAATTGAGGCGGTTCAGCGCGGCCTGCATGAGCGGTTTGGGGCTGGAATGCAGGTGCTCGAGGATATCGAGCAGCAGGACGGCGTCGGCCTTTTTCGGCTCGGCGGGCAGAGTTTCGCCTTCGGAGACTGTCAGCGTGATGCCGGTGTCTTTTGCGAATTTTTTGATTTTTTTCAGGTTGTCCCCTTCCCGGTGCCAGGGGTCGGCGAGGTCGTCGACGGCGTGGCATTCGTAGCCATCCCACGCCAGCAGGGCGGTTTTGTCGAGCGGGCCGCAGCCGATATCCAGCACTGTACCGCCGCCGGGCAGCCACTTGCGCACGGTTTGCAGCAAAGTGAGCTGCGCCCCGAAGCCGAGGTAGAAGTAGTTGGGGAACGGGAACTCGGTTTGGAGGCGGGTGAGGAGTTCGGTTTCGGTGGGGCGGGGCGATTTCATGCCCTCAACCTTAGGTGCATGTGCAGGCAAGGGCCAGAGGCCGCGCCCAAGGCAGAGGCAGAAATGCATGTTTGACGCCATACCGGGTTTACGGAACAATGTGGCCATGTGTTTCATTTTTTAAGCCGAGAAAGGACGTTTGCCATGGCATTTGTAGAGATTTACACCAAAGATTACTGCCCCTATTGCGACAAAGCCAAGTTGCTGCTGGACCAGCTGGGCGTGGACTACACCGAGCACGACCTTAACGCCGAGCCCGCCAAAATGGATGAACTGATGGTGCGCCGCCCGGGTGCGCGCACGGTGCCGCAGATATTCATTAACAACCTGGGCATTGGGGGTTGCGATGATTTGTATGACCTGCACGACAATGGCAAGTTAAAGCCAATGCTGGCCAAGCTGGATTAAACTGTTAAATGATTTTTGCGGTTAGGCGCGTTTGCGGAGTTCGTTCGGTTTGGCGGGTGCCTGGGTGGCGACGGCGAGGTAGCGGGTGCGCATGTTGGCGGAGATTTTCCAGGTTTGGCGCTTGAGGCTGAACTTGAGCCCCTGCACATGCGTGAGTTGCAGCCCCACCTTGTGGCACAAGGTAGCCAGTTGCTGAGGGCGGTGAAAGCGCCGGAAGCTGCGGCTGCCCCGCGGCGTGCGGCCGTAAATGTAGCTGGAGAGCACAATGTGATAGAGCCACGCGCGGAAGGTGTGGTTGATGTGCGAAAAAATGATGATGCCGCCGGGGGCGAGGATTTGCTTGAGCATCCAGACCATTTTGGCGGGGTCGGGTGTGTCTTCCAGCACATCCAGCGCCAGAATGATATCGAACTTACGGGTATTCAGCAGCTTTTGCGGCCCGACCGCATGGAAAGTGATGGGCGCGCCGAAGGAGACGGCGGCGGCTTCGGCCTGGGCCAGCACGGTGGGGTTGTCGTCGATCGCGGTGATATCGGCGCCGGACAGGGCCAAAAACTGGCCGATGGGGGATTCGCCGCAGCCGACATCCAGCAACGTTTTGCCGAACAGGGGCGCGGGGTCGTCGTCGCGAAGGTTAAAATGCCGCGCGGCTTGCTCCAGCACATAGCGTTGCCGGAGGAGGTTGTAGTCGTGGTAGATATCCTTCCGGGCACGCGGGTGCCGCAACGCCGCCGATATTTGGGCGATAGAAAGCGTGTGCACGAGTTTTTTACGGGCCATGGGTATTTAGTGTTTAGTGTTTCGTGTTGAGTGTCTAGTGTTTGGGCTGTATTTTATGAAAAAACGCTTGCAATGTTAGGGTAAATGGGGCACACAAGCGCCATAGCCGCGTGTGGCATGGGGCCCGCGGCATGTGCTAAGATTTTGAAAGGCTGGTGAATATTATGGTACGTGTGGATGTTTTCCATAACGACGTTGAGCAGGCCCTGCGCCGCTTGAAGAAGCTGATGAACCGCGAAGGTTTGTTCCGCGAACTGCGCCAACGCCGCTACCACGAAAAGCCGTTTGAAAAACGCGCCCGCCTGAACCGCGAAGGCGTGCGTCGCTCGAAAAAGAACGACAGCAAGCGTAATTACGAGATGTAGTTAGAAATGGCGAAACCCCCGGAGACCGGGGGTTTCTTCGTTTCGTGAGTCGGATGGCCCTTACGGGTTGGCCTGTTGAGTGTTGCCGCCCTTCTTGTTGCCGCCGCCGTTGCCCAGCCTGCCTGTGACTGAGGTTTTGGCGATGTCGGCGAATTGGCCGCTGTGGGTGGTTTGGAGATTTTCGATTTTCTCCTGGGCCTTCAGTTCGGCCTTGAGTTCCGCGTTGGCGTTCCTTAGCTCGCCATTCTCCTTGATGAGCTTGTTGAGCTTCCGAATAGAAACAGCCTCGCCGTTGTCATTCTCGAACTCGACGATCTTCCGGTTGGCAGCCGTGAGCTGCCGCTGAAATTCGTCGCGCTCGCGCTGGGCTTCCTCCTTCCAGTGGTCGGCGCCGGCGACCATAGCGATGGCCACGCGGACCCCGTTGGCGCCGACCTGTTCGTGCGGCTGGAGTGTATCCCAGCCGAGCGCAAAGGAACGGATCGTGCGGGCGCGATCGATTTCGGCCACGATAGAAGCCGCATTGGTTTCGAGCCGCGCAAGCGCTTCGGAGAGAGACTTGGTATCCCGGCCGCCATTGAAGGCATCGATTGTTTTCTTCGCCTTTGCCATCTGTGCCTCGGCGTCAGCCAGCTCCTTGCGGAGCTGCTTCTTCCCGCGCGTGAAGAGCCGGGTGACGATGATCGTGGCGAGTACCACGAACAGCGTGAAAACGAGGAAGAACACCCACACGGAGGTGTTCCAGCCGGCGGCGATAGCGGCGGTATCGCCGCGCATGTCGATAAAGAAGTCGAGCATTTTCATGTTCCCTCTGAATAGCCGTATCGGGGCTTCTGCCCCGCTCTAAACGGCTTGATGGTCCTGATCCCCCACACCCGGATGGTGAGGAGGTATCTTGAGGGTTGATATGGGGTGGAAAGGGTTATTTTACAAGTGTTGTTGCGTGCGGGGGTGGGTTGGGATAGAAGCAGGCTATGGATTTGAGAGAACAAGGCACCAAGATATTATCCCGGTTTGCCGCCGTGGAACGCGATTTACAGAACCCCGACGTGGTGCGCGACATTAGCCGCATGACCGCGCTGAACCGCGAATATGCCGACCTGAAAGAGGTTGTTACGGCGTTTAAGGCGTACATTAAGATGTTGGATTCTAAGGAAGAAGCCCAACAGGTGATGGCCGACCCCAAGCAGGATAATGATTTTAAGAACCTGGCCCAGCTGGATTATGAGGAAGCGATTGAGAAAATTCCGGCCATGGAAGACGAATTGAAACTGATGCTGCTGCCCAAAGATGAAGATGACAGCCGCAACGTGATGCTGGAAATCCGGGCCGGGACGGGTGGCGATGAGGCGGCGATTTTTGCGGGGGATTTGTTTCGAATGTACAGCGCCCTGGCCGCCGTTTTGGGTTGGCGGGTGGAAATACAGGATGCCAGCGAGACCGAAAAAGGCGGCTACCGCGAGGTTATTGCCCGGATTGCGGGGCATAATGTGTTCCGGCAGCTGAAATTTGAAAGCGGCGTGCACCGCGTGCAGCGCGTGCCCGCCACCGAAACCCAAGGCCGCGTGCACACCAGCGCCGCCACGGTGGCCGTGTTGCCGGAAGCCGAAGAAATTGATGTGAAAATTGAAGACAAAGATTTGCGGATTGATGTGTTTCGAAGCAGCGGCCCCGGCGGCCAAAGCGTGAACACCACCGACAGCGCGGTGCGGATTACGCATATTCCGACCGGGCTTTCGGTGGCGTGCCAGGATGAAAAAAGCCAGTTGAAAAACAAAGATAAAGCCATGAAAATTTTACGCAGCCGCATGCTGGCCGCCAAGCGGGAAGAAGCCGCCGCCGCACGCGGCGCCCAGCGCAGCGCCATGGTGGGCAGTGGGGATAGGAGTGAGAAGATTCGCACCTATAACTACCCCCAAAACCGCGTGAGCGACCACCGCATTGAAATGACTGTGCATAACCTGCCGGATGTGATGGTGGGGGGGAAAAACCTGTTTGAGATACTGAATGCCCTGCAACGCGCCGATGAGGCCGAGCGGCTGGCCGCGTTGGCCGAATAAGGCCCCTGCCCGATGGCAACCTTGGCAGAGGTCGCGCGTGAGGTTCAGCGGCGGTTGGAGGCCACCAAAGATGTGGCACCGCGTGAAGGGCGCGAGCTGGTGCTGCATGCGATGGAGCTTGAAGATGATTCTTCAATACATTTAAATAATGTAGAATTTAATACGAGTAAGGCCGATATTTTAGAGCAGGCGGTGGCGCGGCGGCTGGCGGGCGAGCCCTTGCAATATATTGTGGGCTATGCCTGGTTTTATGGGCGGAAATTTGAGGTTACCCCTGCCGTGCTGATACCCCGCCCCGACACCGAAGTGCTGGTGGAAGCCTGCTTGCAACGGTTGCAAGATGCCGCAGCCGAGGCCCCTGCCCGCGTGCTGGAGCTGGGCGTGGGCAGCGGTTGTATTGGTGCGACCCTGCTGGCTGAGCGGGCGGGGGTGGCCTATGTGGGCGTGGAGGTGGAGGCGGCGGCTGCGGAGGTGGCTCGGTGTAATATTTTGCATTATGCGAACCCCGCGCGGTGGGAGGTGCGGGTGGCCGATGGACTGGATGCCGTGGCGGACGGGCCCTATGACCTGCTGGTGAGCAACCCGCCCTATATAACCGAGGCCGAGTGGGCCGAACTGGAAAGCGATGTGCGGGATTATGAGCCCAAGGTGGCGCTGACCGGGCAGCACGCCAACCCGGATGGGTTGCTGTTTTACCGGAAACTGGGCCATTGGGGTGCGCGGTTGCTGCGCAGCGGCGGCTGGTTGTGCCTTGAAACCGGTTGGCAACAGGCATCAGCCGTGCAAAACTTGCTGCAAGAACATAAGGACAGCGCAGGCACCGCATTATGGCACACAGTGGAGATTGGGTTGGATTTGGCCGGGCGGGGACGCGTGGTGTGCGCACAGCGGCGCTAGCCCAGCTGTTAGCGCTTGTGGTGGCTGCATGCAGCACCACACCTGTGGCGCCTTTGGGCACCTGGGCTTATGATTTTCGGCTTAATGCCTTTGAAGACCGCCGCCCCCATGATGATACGATGCTAATGGCGGAGAAGCCGTTCCGGATAGAAACCTTTATGCAGGGCTGGCATGCCAATATGGCGCGCAGCCTGTTTGCCAGCCAGCCCGCCACGCTGGATGTGATGCTGCACAGCTATGAAGCCACACGCAATGCCCAAAGCTATGCCCTGACCATGAACGTGAGCCTGCGCGGCCACGATGCCCATGGACGCCTGATTGCCGCCACCAGCAGCACGTGCAACGCGGTTTTGCGCCGCGATATAGACAGCTGGGCAACGATGTGGGGGGATTTTTGGCAACAGCCCGCCGACCAACGCGGCGCCGCACCCTTGACCTTAGGCGTGCGGGACGCGACCATGTGGCAGAAAGTGATGAATGCATGCGTAAAAGACTTGGCGACCGAATTTGGAAACGTGCTGGCCGCGCAAGCGCTGCGCTAGGGTGCATTATGCTGGCGGCCATGGCCGCCGGGTGTGTGATGGAGGTGCCCAACCCGCTGCAAGCCTTTGATGACCGCGACAACCGCCTGCCGCGCGATGAAACCGGCCCCTGGACGCGCGAGCCGGTAACCGAAAAAGAGCGCCTGATTGCCAAAGGCGACTTTAGCACCGAAATTGTGCGCTTTACCGACGTGCGCCGCCCGCGCAGCATGGAGCTGCACAGCAGCGACCAGCTGATTTACCAATACGACCCCGACACCCTGCTGGGTGGCACCAGCTACCAAGTGCCTGCCATACTGGGTAAGTTTTTAAGTTTTAAACCCAAGCAGCCGAAACATTATATGGTGGAGCTTGAGCTGAAGCGGCTGGAGACGGTGATTAAGACCGGGACATTCTGGAGTGGCAGCTGGGGCCGCTACAGTGTGGACATGGAGCTGCAGGCCACCGTGCGCCGCCCCAACAGTGAGGTTGTGTTTGTGCGCACCTACCGCTATGACCCCACCCAACCCCGACAGGATTACAATGGCCGTGGCCCCACCAAAGAGCGCGACCGCGCGCGGATGTATGACCTGGTGGAAGCGACCTTACGCGATGCCGCGCAGGATATTGGCTGGGATATACGCCAGCGCGATGCCCGCCATTGGAAGGCCCCTGCCCCGTATGGCATACCCACCCAGCTGAACCCGATACACATAGACCGCGTGAGCACCACGCCCAATGCCGACGCGCTGCCGCCGGTGAATGCGCCGCTGGTGGTGCCCAGTGCCCCGGCGGAGGCTGAACCGGTTATCTGGTTGGAAATGCCCGAGCCCGATGGCCGACGGATGGATGATTTTGTGCCCCAGCCCGGCGACATGGAAGCCCCCCTGCCCGACGATGAAGGCCCGTTTGGGCCGGATATGGGTGAGGATGGGGTTGTGATTTAAGACTTAAAGCCATTTGCATAATTATTGG
>DIUO01000009.1:20455-22044 GCA_002422365.1 Proteobacteria bacterium UBA6156 | reverse complement strand
ATCGAACCCGCCGCCGGGGTCGAACGCGCCTTCTTAGCCATCCTGAACGAGGCCTACACCGAAGAAACCCTGCCGCTGAAAGAAGGCCAGGAGACCGCCGAAACCCGCCTCGTCCTCAAGTTCAAGCCGCACCTCGCCCCCATTAAGGCGGCCGTCATTCCGCTGGCTAAAAACAAGCCAGAGCTTGTTAATCTGGCCCGCGGCATCAAGGCCGACCTCCAAAAGCTGGGCCTCGGCCGCGTGGTGTTCGAAGATTCCGGCAACGTCGGCAAAGCCTACCGCAAGCACGACGAAGTCGGTACCCCGCTCTGCATCACGGTCGACTTCGACAGCCTCGAGGACAACGCCGTCACCGTCCGCAACCGCGACACCATGCAGCAACAGCGCATCCAAATCGCCGACCTCTCCGCCCACCTCCGCAAGTTCTACCAATCTATATAACTGATTTTATATATCTTTACACACAAAATGTATTCAGTTATAAGCGGAAGAAGACTTAACACGTTTCATCAGCTCAGAGAGGATCTATGAGCATGCAACCCGAAATCGAAGTACAGTTCTTCCCGCGTGCACTGTTTGCCGAGGATCTCGCAAGCCTGCTCCAAGCCGGGTTCAAGCCCACCTTGCCACGAACCCTGATGCGGCGGCAGATGTTCACCTTGCCCAATGTCGCGAATTCCCTACAACGGGCTCGCGTCCGCGACGAAGGCACCAGGGTGACCATGACAACCAAGCGGGTCGACCACGACGGCATCGACGGCACCCAAGAAGCCGAAGTCATCATCGAGAGTTTCGATGATGGCGTCGCCTTCCTCACGGCCCTGGGCCTGCAACCACGCGGCTTTCAGGAGAACTACTGCACCCGCTGGAAGAACGATGCGGGCACCGAAGTCTCCTATTCCGAATGGCCCGGCATGCCGGGATACTTCGAAATCGAAGGCCCGACGGAAGAACATGTCTATTCTGTGCTGGAAAACGTCTTCGGCATATCCCGCACCGACGCCTCCGTCGCCCTCGCAGGCAACGCCGCCATCATGTACAACTGGGCCATCGGTATCCCGGAACAGGTCATCTGGGAACTGCTGTCCATCACCTTCGAAGCCCCCCCGCAATGGCCGGGCTAAACGCTACCAAGCCCCGGCTGATTCCTTTGCAAAAACGGAATCAGGCGGGGCTTGGTCTTAGAATCACCATGCGGCGGCAGGCATAATTCAAGCACCGTTTCCTGGGCGGCGGCGGGGTCACATTTGGAACAAATGGGGGGCCCCCGCCCCCACCATTCCGGCGGAGGCCGGAACCCGGGATCTCGAAAATATAAGCACCAAACCCACCAACTCTTCCTAACCACAAAAACAAAAAAGCCGCAGGTTTCCCCGCGGCCGCCCCAAAGGGCATTACGCTCTCAGCCGAAGACCTTCCGCATGAAAGCTTCCAGCTCCTCAGCCGTCATCATGCCGCAAGCGGCATTGAGGTGCTGCCCCTCAGGCGTCGCAGCAAACCGAATCGCCGCCTGCAGGGCCTTGTTGGTCATGGCCGGCTTTACCGCAATCAGCGGCACCTCCACCCACGCCGTGTGGGCGGCAGGCACC
>DIUO01000009.1:0-20380 GCA_002422365.1 Proteobacteria bacterium UBA6156 | reverse complement strand
ACCCTGCAAGCCCAAAGGCACTTCCCGGCAGGGGGCAAGTTTAATGTTAAAAAAGGTCAGGAAGTCCCACCCATGTAGGCCACCCCACCCTCAATTACAATACCACCCCACTTTTTTCCCAACCCCACAGCCAAAAACCTAAAAAAGTGCAAAATTTTTCAACTTACCCCTTGCAAAATTCTGTACACACTCATATCATCCTCAGTACCGAGGCTTCGCTGGGTGAAAACACAGGGGGCGCACAATCTTCCCCCATTTCCCACGAGGCGACTCGGACCCCTCATCGGCAGAACAAAAGGAGAGCTGCCATGTCCCGTCTCAGTACGATCGCCTTCCCCTTCACCATGTCGAACTTCACCAATTCGACCAGCGGCGCGCACGCGGCGATCCGCGGCGCCCGCGGCGGCGGCGGCAACGCCCACGCGGCGATCCGCGGCTCGGCCTACGACGTCGGCCGCGAGCCGATCCGCGCGTAGGAGATCCAGGCCGGCGAACGCGCCTCCACCGAACCAGCTGACAGAGCACCAGCCTGGTTCCAACCCACACCAACCCGCTCCGCAAGGCCCCCCTACCAGGGGGGTTTTGTGCATTTCGGAACCCCCCACCCCCCAAACCATTCTCCTTATAACCAAACAGGAGGAACCCACATGACCACCGACACCCAACGCAGCCCCCGCCCATTCGAGGAAGACCAAACCGAACGCGGCCCCGGCAAAACCGAAGGCGCCTCCGTCGGCTTGGGCGGTGGCTTGGGCGCAGGCAGCGCGGGCGCCACCCCCGGCAAATTCACCAGCCGCTCCGGCCGCAAGTCCGAGTCCGAGGTAGAAGCCCAAAACAGCACCATCATCGCCTCGGCCAACAAGCAGCAGCGCAAGCAGGGCCGCAGCCCCAACGGCTCAGGCGGCCCCACCGCCCCCCACGGCACCGCCCGCAAAGGCCACCGGAAGGAAGCCGCCCAACAAGCCCGCCAGGCTACCAACTAATCCTTCTAGCACCGTTTCCCGGGCGGTGGCAGTGTCCAAAAATCCCATTTTTGGTAACACTGCCCCGACCCGGGATCTCGAATATACAAGCACAGTCCCAAAACCCCACAATGTGCACAATTTTAAATCATATCCAAAAAAACGCTTGCCAGCCGCTTCGCTCCCCCATAAGCTCAAAGAGTTACGGCTGGACCAGCAACAGGAACCGGCCACCACATCGCCGTTTCCCCTCGCTGGCCCTGCCGCGACACAACTCAACCTCCAGAAATGAGGAAAACGAGCATGCGCATTCTCAAGTCCCTCTTGATCGGCATCGCCGCCAGCATCACGATGCTGGCCGCCCCGGTCGCTTTCGCCGCCTCCGACTGCGTCGGTTCGTCGGCCTTCAAGACCGTCGCCGACCAGAACGGCCCGCTCACCGGCGCCGAAGTGATCCTGTCGAAGAACATCGTCGCGCCGACCGCGGCCGAACAGCGCTCCGAGAATCCGTCCGGCATGCTGATCGCCGTGATCCAGGATCCGCGCGGGCCGCACGACATGATCGTCGTCGACGTCTCCACCGACGGCGCCATCGCGCCCTTCATGGCCGTTCCGACGGACATGGCTCTCGGCCAGGTCGACTCCACCGTCAAGCTCGCGGGCGCCTCGATCCCGCTGCCGGACATCGGCGACGCCGGCACCGCTGGCGGCCCGAAGGAAGCCATCGCGGCGCTCGCCCCCGGTGGCGGCACGGAAGGCCAGACCGCCCTCGACATCGCCCCGCCGCTCAGCTGACGCTGACGCGGGCGTCGCCCTCAAGAACGAAAGGCCCGGTTAACCCCGGGCCTTTCGCACATCCTAATCCCCAACACCTAATCCCTAATCCCTAACTTCGCCACCCAATCATGCGCCCCCGCCTGAACATCCACCACTTTCAAGTCCTTATCCAGCACATAGGTCACCGGTATCGCCCCCGCCCCCAGCGCCTCGCGGGTCGTTGCACCGTGGGCATCAAACCATATGCGCACCCCCGCCCCCCACTCCTGCCGCTTGAGAAATTCTTTCACCGTCTCAGCCTCCGCATCCGTCGCAATCGCCACGACCGTATAGTTCCCTTGCTTGCCCAGCGCGTCCAGCGTCGGCATTTCCCTCAGGCACGGCGGGCACCAGGTGGCCCACACGTTCAGCACCACGGGCTTGCCATCCACCACCACATCCCGCAGTGGCTGGGTTTCCCCATCCAGCGTCCGCACCACCAGCCCGCTCACATCGCGCCCAATCCACGCCTCATACCCCCGCGCCACCGCGCTGGGCTTATCTCCCTCCCCGCACCCCGCCAGCAGCACAACCAGAATAAACCCCAAAAATCTCATGCCGCCTTATTCCTCTTTTCAATCAATCCCAATAACATCTGGCTCATTCGCACATAGTCGTTACGCCATTTTTCAGCCTTTTCCTGGTCAATATAATTTAAATCTTTGCAAAACTGTAACCACACTCTGCATTCTTCGGCGCTGCCTCGTGCAATTCGCAAAAAACGGTTTTCCTCAACCGAACTCCCCGTTTTACTCATTCCCTCAGCCATATTGGCACAAACACTTTTACTGGCTCGTCTTAGTTGGTCAGCAATACCGCCAAATTGTTCATATTTTGGGAACCCTAACGACAATTTATGAATATCCAAAGCAAGCTCATAAGCTAGTTTATAAGCATCCAGGTTTTCATACTTCAAAAATGCCATAGTCCAATCCCGTTAATCCGTTAACCCGACTGAACCCGTTAACCCGATCACCCATATACCGCCGGGCTAGCCACGCTGGGGCTTTGCGTCGCCTCCAAACCACCCTTCAAACACGCCACAGCAAAAAGCTTCCACTTCTGAGACGCCGAAATCTGCGGCAACCCAAAGCTATAGCAAACCGCCGTGCCCACCAGCAGGCCAAACAGCATCTCGGTGGCCTGCTCCGGGGTCACACCGCGCTCCATCACGCCCTGGGCCTCACCAAATTTCATCAGCTGCACCAGTTGCGCGCGCACTTTGGCATTCAGCAGCTTCAAGCGCTCGGCCAGCGGCTCACTTTCGGTGCTGCCACCGCCCAGCATCAGCCGCGCCAACCCGGGGTGACCCTCCAAAAACGCCATATGCTGTTCAAACACCAGCTCCAACCGCTTGGGGGTGTGCTCGGTCTGCTTGGGGGCGGCGTTCAGCGGCCCCAGCAGGTTGCTTTCCATATAGCCTGCAATCGCCTCAAAAATCTCGTCTTTGCTCTTATAGTGCCGGTAAATCGCCCCGTCGGTCACATGGATCTCCGTCGCAATCCGCTGCACCGTCAATTTGTTAGATGGGTTTTCCAGCAGTGTCGCCACCGCCTTCAAAATGCGTAACTGCCCGGCGGTCAAATCCGAAGTCGAACGGCTCATAAATGGGTAATCCTTGCTATCTTTTTGGTAAACACCTGCTTACCTCAAATCACCGCACTCCGCAACTGCCTTGACCTCACTCTAATCGTATGCAATTAAATCAATTGGAATTTATGCCGCATCTCCTGTTACTCTAACGAAAAGGCAAGACCATGCCCAACGACCTCACCAATCTCGTACCGCCCAACAATCTGCCGGAATATAACATCCATGTCGGAGGTTTCTTCACGGCAAACGATGGCAAAGCCAACTCGGCCTTCATCATCGAGGCAGTAAACACCACGAACCGCACCTTCCGCGCCATCAAGCTCAGCTCAATGGCGCCCTACCGCGAAGACATTCCCTTCCGCATCGATAAAGAAAGGCGCAACCCGTTCCGCGAGAGTATTCAGGTGATGACTTACGGCGCCGGGATCTCCTATCTAGAACACGTGCTGGGAGAAGCACACCAAGAGCTGAAGTTCTGGAAGTCCCTCCAGAAGGCCTACCGCAACTGGCGCGCCAGCAGGCTGGACAACAAGGCCTTCCTCAAGCGCTACCAGCAAGGTCCCCTCAAGGCTCTCCAGAAACTCAGAAACTGAGTGTACTATTCAGTGAAAGCAAAAGCCCGGCCACATTTAAACGTGCCCGGGCTTTCGCTATGTTAAGCACTCAGCGCCAAAGTAGAGACACCTCGCTACGAACGTTATATAGCCTTATCCTTCTTCATAATATAATACTGCTGAGCAACCGAAAGTACATTGTTCGTCAACCAATACAGCACCAACCCGGCGGGGAACCACAGGAACATCACCGTCATAAACGCAGGCATCCACTTAAACATCATCGCCTGTGTGGGGTCGGCGGGCGCGGGGTTCAGCTTAAATTGCACCCACATGCTCGCACCCATCAGCACCGGCAGCACATACAGCGGGTCATAAACGCTCATGTCCACAATCCATTCGGAAAACGGCCAAAGCCCCAGCGGCGCATGCCGGAATTCAAACATCACCAGCACCACCTTATACATCGCAAAGAATATCGGAATCTGTATCAGCATAGGCCAGCACCCGCTCATCGGGTTCACTTTTTCGCGCTTATACATCGCCATCATTTCGGTCGCCAGCGCTTGCTGGTTGTCTTTGTGCTTGGCTTTCAGCTCTTCCATTTTGGGCTGTAGGCGGCGCATTTTCGCCATCGCATGGTAGCTTTTGTTGGCCAGCGGAAAGGTCACCAGTTTCAGCAAAAAGGTCAGCCCAATCACGGCCAGCGCCCAGTCGCCTGTGTAACTGTGTATCCAGGCCATCACGTAATACAAGGCTTTCACCAGCGGGCCAAACCACCCCCAGCTAATGGCCTGCTCCAGCGTGTGGCCAGCTTCTTTCAGCTGGCCGTAGTGCTTGGGCCCCACATACATCTCATAGCTCACGCTGCGGGTCTGGTTGGGCGCCACCACCACGTTCGGCCAGCTCACACTGGCGGTATAAACATCCTGCACACCGCCCGCACTGGCGGCCGTGCCTACACTCGAGTATCGAAATTGCCGCTGGCTCGGCACTTCCACCCCATCCACGGTGCCCGGCATCACAGCCGCCATAAAATACTGGTTGGTTATGCCCCACCAGCCGCCCACACCTTCAATCGGGGCACTCTTGCCATCGTCTTTCAGGTCGCCAAAGGCGGTTTCGTGCAGCTTAAAGGCGTTGTCGGCATCGCTCGTCACGCCCATCGGGCCAAAATAATTCACAAAGCTGCTGCGCTCGTTGGGCCAATACCCGTCGGCACGGTGCACCTGCACAAAGGGCGTCAGGCTCACAGGTAGCTCGGCACTGTTGTGCACCTGTTCGGTTACGGTCACCACATAGCTGTCCGGCTTCAACTCCATCACTCGCCGGAAAGCCTGCCCGCTCGCATTCTGCCACACCATCGCCACCTGCCCGGCCTGGGCGTTGGCGGTGTCCAGCGTCCACACGGCGTTTTCACCAGGGCCTTCAATGCCCGCACCGGCCCAGCCTGCGGCAATATATTCCGCATGGGCCCCACCGGGCTTCAAAAACACAAATCCATCGGGGTCGCTAATCTCGCCCTTGTAACTTTTTAACGTGAGCATATCCAACCGCCCGCCCAGCGTATTCACGCGGGCATCCACCCGGGCATTTTCCAGCGCCACGCGCGTGGCCACGGCTGGCGGAGTGGCTACATTGGCCACAGCCTGGCCAGCGGCAGGCAAGCCTTCCGCAGCGGCCACATCTGCCACTTGGGCCGGGGCAGCTTCGGCCACCACGGCAGGCTTGGCGGGCTGCCCTGCCAGGTTCACCCCAAAAAACCGCAATGCCACCCAATCACTCAGCAGCAGCACCGCCATGGTCACTACCAAAGCCCACACCATGCGCATGTTCATGCCGTTGTCGCGCTTGTTCATCATGGCCATTCTCTCCCTCAGCTCTAAAGTGAGGCGCTTATATCACCTTAACCCCGGCTCTGCCAGTCAACCAGCGCATCAATCGGCCATAAAAACGTCACAATCTGAAGCGTCAAATTATCCCTTATCACATACAGCGCCACCAGCTCCCCCGCCACCAGCAAGGCCAACACCAGCTTCCAGGGCAATTTCAGGGCCACATAAAACCCCAGCAGCATAAACCCCACATCAGCAACCGAGTTCACCAGCGTATCCCCACTATACTCCGTCGCCGCCGTGGCCGTGCGGTAACGGTGTATCACCCAAGGCGTATTCTCCAGCACTTCCCAAGCCACTTCCAGCGCGGTGGCCGCCAGCAGGTGGGCTTGCACAGGCCATTGGGGCCGCAGCCCCACCAGCAGCCAATAAAACAGCACTCCATGCAGCGCATGAGAAATACTATACCAATCCGCAAGTTGCCGAGACGACTCCCCCGCCGCCGCCCACA
This sequence comes from Proteobacteria bacterium UBA6156, assembly GCA_002422365.1. GTDB lineage: Bacteria > Pseudomonadota > Alphaproteobacteria > UBA2136 > UBA6156 > UBA6156. The sequence goes on along the minus strand of DIUO01000009.1, from coordinate 14,109 downwards.
CCCGCAACTCCCCGCACGCACACATCACAGACACATTCATCAGCAGCAGCAAGGCTATGTGCGCCGCCATCAGGGCGGCCAAGCCGCCCAGCAACACTTGGGTGTTATTTATGTCCTTCATGTCCATGGCAACTGCAACGCCCGCTGCGCCCGCTTTGTTCCGCTCTTTGAGAGGATGCAGGAGGCACGGGGTCATACCCATGCCCACCCAACGGCCCGCAGCGGGCAATCCGCTTAAGGGCCAACCAGCCGCCGCGCAGCACACCGTGGCGCATCACGGCTTCCTGGGCATAGTGGCTGCATGTGGGCTCAAAGCGGCAGTGGCGGCCCACCAGGGCGCTCAGGGTCAGCTGGTAACCCCGCAGCAGCCACCACACCACCCGGCGCATCAGCAGCTCACTCCGGCTTCAGCCAACGCTTTGCGCATATCTTTCAGCAAATACGCATGCTCAATTTTTAATATCGGAGCCTTCGCCACAATCACCAGCCACAGCCCCTGCCCGGCGGCGGCAGGGTTAAGGCGGCACACCTCATCAAACACGGCCTTCAGCCTGCGCCGCGCCCGGTTGCGGGCCACGGCGTTGCCCACGGCGGCGCTGCTGGTGGTAAACCCCACACCCAGCCCGGCTTCTTCAGGCTTTTCCAGCACCTGTATAACAAAAGACTGGGTCGGAACCCTCCGACCCAGTTTACAATCGACAAAATCCTGCCGCTTCATCAGGCGACGCACCTGCACCGCCATATCAAGCCTCAGCCTAGCGCTGATACTGCGCAAACGGCGCGGTGGTCAGGCGCTTGCGGCCAGCGGCACGGCGGCGTTTCAGCACCTTTTGGCCGTCACTGGTCTTCATGCGGGCTCTAAAGCCGCAGCTGCGCTTTTTCACCACATTGCTGGGCTGATAAGTACGTTTCGTGGCCATGTCGGCTCCTTCGCGTTCCGTCTGTTAATTCCGTTGTGTTGGCCAGGGGGTGCTTGCACGGGGTGCAGGCATGTTGGCCCATCTCAGGGCGCGTTTGCCACATTGCCACCCCGGCGTCAACCCCAAAATTGCGTTTGCGGCTTGACTCCCTCCCCCCCGCACGCTTAGGTTGCCCTCATCGGCGTGCCCCGGCGCACGCAGGCATAGCAATAAAAGGGCACCCCCCATGAACCTTCTCACCCGTGGTTTCATCAGCACGGTCATTGCCGCCGACCTCCTCGCGGTCGTCTATTTCGGCGGCACCTATATCCTCACCGGCAGCATGCTGCCGCATGCCGAGGCCCCCCACATCATCGTCGCCGGCGCCGAAGACGCCTCCTCCACCGCCGCCAGCACGCCAAAGGCCGCCGAACCCGCCTTCGACTCCACAACCTACATCGCCAATGTCGAAAACGGCATGAAAGTTGCCGCCAAGTGCAAAGCCTGCCACACGTTCGAGAACGGCGGCGCCAACCGCACCGGCCCCAACCTCTGGGGCATCGTCGGCGCCTCGGTGGCGCATATCAACGGCTTCGCCTACTCCAGCGCCATGGTCGCCAAAAAGGCCGAGTTCGGCACCTGGGACAAAGAGCACCTGAACGCGTACTTAGAAAGCCCGAAAGAATACGTCCCCGGCACCAAAATGCAGTTCAACGGCATCAAAAAACCCGCCGAACGCGCCGACCTCCTGGCCTACCTCGAAACCCTCAAATAACCCCCCAAAACGCCCGTAGGCGGCCCACCGGGCCGCCTACTTATTCGGAATTTATGCGTTGACGCCCAACTTTCAAATATTTTTCAATACCTGTCAGGCACGTAAACACCGCCAGAAAGGCAGAGAGGCCGATGAATAAATTGTAGCTCCACCCTTCCCCTAGCAAAAGAGCCAAAACACTCATGGCCGCTATACCGGAAACCGAGAAGTCGTCCCACCAGTGCTCTTCCCATTCCGTCAAGGTCAGCACGATAGTCGCCACGAACGACATCAGCCCGACAGCAATCCAATATCTGCCGCTAGCAAGGTTCTCCAGCATCTCGATCATTGAAGCAACCACCAAGGCAAGCGGCATTGGCGCCATCAAAGGTTTTAATTTAGTAAACATGATTTTACCCCAAGTGTTCCGTTGCAGATACCCCACACCTTACCCCCAAACATAACGCCATACAATTCCCATCTGCCCCCCCATCCCCTACACTGCCCCCATGCAAAAACATTTCTCCCCTCTCCTCACCTCCCTCACCTCCCAATCCGGCGCCATGTTCGGGCTAGATGCCCGCATCGCCCTCGCCATCTTCGGCATCCTCTCGGTGGTGGCGGGCGTCTCGGCCATCAACGTCTTCAGCCAGGCGGGCACCACGGCTATGGTCACCGAGTTCACCAACATCAAAAAAGCCTATACCGAGTTCCACTTAGGCACCGGCGAGCACACCACCCGCTTCATGGACCTCATCGACAACGACACCGGCTTTTCCGGCTGGGGTGGCCCCTATCTCGATGGCATGCTCACCGACAAATCCCGCCAATACGGCACCTATAGCTTTGTCGAAGGCCGGCAAGACGTCGCCGGCGTCCCTCCGGTCGAATGCTCCGGCGGCGGCATCTGCGCCACCTGGCTCAAACTCACTAAGGTAAAAGACAGCATCGCAGCCGAGGTCGACAAAACTCTCGACAGCACCAGCACCGCCAACAGCGGCACCTACCGTATCGAGTTCGTGCCCGGCCCCACCGACGATGTCTATTATCTCATCAGCGCCAAAGGCTCCGGCGGCTCCGAGTCCCTCGCCCAGTAACTCACCACAACCTGCTGGATTATTTGTGCAGTCTTTCATAAGGTAAAAGCATGAATCAAGCGACAACACTGGCCGAACTCCGTAAAACCGCAGCATCCCTGCGGGCCATGGGCGTCACGGCACTCTACTTGTTTGGCTCCGTCGCACACAACAAGGCCCATGCGGGCAGCGATATCGATCTCTTCCTCGATTACGATCCCCAAAGTGGCTTTTCCCTCATCGAACTCGTCGGCATCAAACAACAGCTGGAATCACTCTTCAGCCAACCTGTCGATATCACCACGCGCGACAGCCTGCACCCACTGCTCAAGGCGGATATCGAACAGTCCGCAGTACAAGTGTTCTAGCCATGGGGCGCAGCGCAGCACCCGTATTGGCCGAAATGCACGAGGCTCTCACCCACATTCTGGCAGCCACACATGGTAAAACACTCACTGAATATCGTAACGACTGGCTCCTGCGTCTCGCCAGCCAACGCGCGCTGGAAATCATTTCCGAAGCCTCACGGCACCTGCCAGACGACCTGATCGCCACCCAGCCGGAAATTCCATGGGCTCAAATCCGTGGCATCGGTAACATCCTTCGTCACGAATATCACAAAATTGCCGACCCCATCATCTGGGCCGTCATTACCGATCACCTTCCGCGCCTTTACCAAGCCGTGCAAACCATGCAGGCTCAGGCCCGCATATCCTAAAACACTCCCCCCTCACGCACGCCCCTGCCCACGCACGCACCTACGCGCAGGTAAACCCCGTTGACACAACGCCAAATATGCAGCACCACCTATAGCCATGAGCGCCCTGATTATCGTCGAGTCCCCCGCAAAAGCCAAAACCATAGAAGGGTATTTGGGCAAAGGTTACAAAGTGCTGGCTTCTTATGGCCACGTGAGGGACCTCCCCAGTAAAGAAAAAGCAGTCGAACCCGATAACGACTTCGCCATGCACTATAAAGTCAGCGATGCCGCCTCCGAGAAAACCTTGAAGGGCATCATGCAAGCGCTGAAAGAAGCCGACACCCTCTATCTGGCAACCGACCCCGACCGCGAAGGGGAAGCCATCGCCTGGCACGTGTGGGAAGAAATCAAACGCCGCGACCCCAAAAAAGCCGCCGCCCTCCACGTCCATCGGGTTACATATACCGAAATCACCAAATCCGCCGTCCAACACGCCATGGCCCACCCCAAGGCGTTGGCGCTCAACCTCATCAACGCCCAGCAGGCACGCCGCGCGCTGGATTATCTCGTGGGCTTCACCCTTAGCCCCGTCCTCTGGCGCAAGGTGAAAGGCGGCCTCTCCGCAGGCCGCGTGCAGTCGGTGGCGCTGCGCCTTATTGCCGAGAGGGAAGACGCCATCGAAGCCTTCAAAGCCGAAGAGTACTGGACCATCCACGGCAACTTCAGCACGAAGGACGGCAAGCCCCTGCCCAGCAACCTTGTCGCCTACCTCGGCGACAAAGTCGAAAAATTCAGCTTCGTCACCGAAGCCCAAGCCACCTCGGCCCAAACCACCCTCCAGCCGCTGTCCTACAAGGTCGCGGCATTAGAAAAAGCCGACAAACGCCGTTACCCCGCCCCGCCCTTCATCACCAGCACTTTGCAGCAAGAGGCCGCGCGCAAGCTCGGCTTCGCCGCCCGCCGCACCATGCAAACCGCCCAACGCCTGTACGAGGCCGGTCACATCACCTACATGCGTACCGACAGCGTGAATTTGGCAAACGAAGCGGTGGCCAACCTGCGCGACCTCATCCACAGCAAATACGGCGCCAACTACCTGCCTGGCGCCCCCAACACCTACAAATCCAAGTCGAAAAATGCGCAAGAGGCCCACGAAGCCATCCGCCCCACCTCCCCCGCCAACATTCCGGGTAAATTGCATTTAGAAGACGACCAGGCCCGCCTCTACAACCTCATCTGGCAGCGCACCGTCGCCAGCCAAATGACTCCTGCGCGGCTTGAACAAACCACCATCACCATCGAGTCCCCCGACCGTAAAAACACCTTCCGCGCCACCGGCTCCGTCATCATCTTCCCGGGCTTCCTCAGCGTGTACCAAGAGGGCAAAGACGACAACGCCAGCGACGACGACGAGAACATCCTCCCCCAAGTAACCGAAGGCGACACCCTCACCACCCGCAGTATCGATACCGAGCAACACTTCACCCAGCCCCCGCCCCGCTTTACCGAAGCCACACTGGTGAAGGCATTGGAAGAATACGGCATCGGCCGCCCTTCCACCTACGCCAGCATCATCAGCACGCTGCAAGACCGTGGCTACGTCCGGCTGGAGCAAAAGCGCTTCTTCCCGGAAGACGTCGGCCGCGTCGTCAACAAATTCCTCACCCAACACTTCGAGAAGTACGTGGATTATAACTTTACGGCGAATCTGGAAGACGACCTCGACGCCATCGCCCGCGGCGAGCACGACTGGAAGCCCACCCTACGCGCCTTCTGGGGCCCCTTCAAAGCCCTGGCGGAAGAAAAAACCGAGTCCGTCAAACGGTCCGACGTCACCACCGAAGCCACTGGCGAAACCTGCCCAGAATGCAACAAGCACGAGCTCGTCTGGCGCCTCGGCAAATACGGCAAATTCAAGGCCTGCTCCGGCTACCCGGAATGTAAGTATATCGAAAAGTCCGAAACCGGCCCCTCCGCCGCCGAAGATACCGGCATCCCCTGCCCCGTCTGCGGTACCAAAGAGGGCGGCACGCTGCTCAAGCGCACCTCCCGCATGGGCAAAACCTTCTACGGCTGCTCGCGCTACCCGCAGTGCACGGGGGCTATGTGGGATGAACCCGTGCAACAACCCTGCCCCAAATGCCACTGGCCCCTGGTCGGCAAAAAGGTGAGCAAAAAATACGGCGAATGGCACCGCTGCCCGCAGCCGGAGTGCGACTGGAACGACAACCAGGAGGCCGCCGACGCCACCGCCGCCTTCCGCGCAAGGTTCACAAAAGGTAAAGACGCCGCAGCCGCCAAAAAAGCCGCCGCCAAAGCCGCCAAAAAGCCCGCTGCCAAGGCAACCACTAAAGCAACCACCAAAGCCAAAGCACCCGCAAAAAAGGCCACCTCAACCCCCAAAAAACCCCCCGCCAAACGCGCACCTAAAAAATAACAAAGGCGGGTCACCCCGCCTTTGTTATGATGATTTTAAAAAAAGTTAAGAATACCTTTGAGCACATCTTTTAAACCTACATCATCCAATGTATGCAGGCTTAACTGACCTGATCGTACAGCATCCGTCAAACGTGTTCGTAACATCTCTTCTTGTAACTGTGCAGCTTGGGCTTCACTTAATTTCTTTTCTTCAGCCTTCTTAGCCGCTTCAGCTCTCACCACATCATAAATATTGATGCCCGATTCATTGTTCCTTAAATCTATAATATGCTCGCGCCAATTGTCTTTAGTAGGACTAAGAATTTCGTTTGCAATACCTAATGCTGCAGCAGTATCCGGTCCAAATTTTTCTGATGCTTTTGCAGATACATAGGCATGTCGGAAAGAATCTAAATCAGACGCCCCACTCACTCCTTGTTCTCTCGCAATTTTCTCAGCGTCCTTAGCAAGCAAACTTGTATTCCAGCTCCAAGTAAATCTCGATTTATCCATTATTTATCCCCCATCTCAACCCATAAAAAAACCGGCTCAGCCGGTCACAAGTTTCTAGCACAAATCAGGCGTACAGCCCCTAAACACATACATCCATATCAGGCTGAACAAAACGCTCACACCAGCAAACAAAACCCACACCGCCCACTTCATCTTCATGCTGATAAATACTACCCTAAGTTGTGGCATATGTCAAGATAATCCCCACGGAACCACCCCCCTTCCCGCACGTTGAATCCCCACACAGAGCCAACGAAAGAGGAACCCATGCCCAACCCACTCAAAAATCCCGTCACCAATGGCGTGCTGCCACCCAAGCCTAATCCGCTCGACGAATCCACCCCTCTCCACGTCAACACCGGCACCTCCCTCGCCGGCGCCGACGAAACCGAAAACGCCACCACGCCCGAAGCCAGCCTCAGCTTCACAGAACTCGAGGACGAAGAGCAAGAGGAGGATTCAACCCACCCCAGCCAGTCCACTTTAAACGGAGACACCTTCCACACCACCCAACGCACCACCCGCCTGGGAGACGGCGACGAAAACCAAAGCTGGCAAATCACCCAAACCGAACGCGGCACCGGCAGCACCGAACACTAGCCATTTCCAGCACCGCACCGGGGGTTAAGGGGGCCTTAGCCCCCTTAAAGAGGCTTTGCCTCCATTCCGGCGAAGGCCGGAACCCACGTATGACCAAACCCAAATCCGGCACCTCTCCAAACCATAGCCACATTCAGTTCATAAACACCCCCACCCATCCCAAGCACTTCCTATAAATACTATCTAAACCTCCCCCTCACCGCTTCCCGGAACGCGGCGGGGTGCGATTTGGAACAACTCGCGGGCCCCCGCCCGTATCCGGGATCTGGAAAATACAAGCACAGCCCACCACTAACTGGGCCTCAAACCAACAAAGCCTCACAACACCGGGGGTTAAGGGGGCCTAAGCCCCCTTAAAGAGGCTCTGCCTCCATTCCGGCGAAGGCCGGACCTCACGAAAACCCATTCTAAAAAACCACCATCAAACCGGCCCCTCAGACCTCACGGGAAACCGTGCCTTGGGGTCAGGTTTGCCCAAGCAAACGGGGTAGGGGCCCCGTTTCTTGGTGCAAACCTCCCACCAGGCACCACCCCTACCCATCCGCCGCACTTCCTGAAAATACATCTGAAAAAAGCCCCCGCAGGGGCCTTTAATAAGAGGCTATAGCCCAACCTCAACTCCCCTACTCAGGCAGCTCCTCACCACCCACCAAATCCGCCCCGGCGTTAAAATCAATCTCATCATCACCACCTTCACCCACAAAGTCGTCGCCCACTTCTTCTTCGGCGGCGCTCAGGGTGGCGGTGCCGTCAAACACCACTTCATCAATCATCGCGGCGGTGGCGTTTCCACCTTCCATGCCGCTTCCGGCAAGGCTCAGCAGCAATTCGTCTTCCACGTTCAGGTCGGCCATGCGGTTTACGCCGCTCACAATGTGGGTGCGCACCACGTCCATATCAATGGTTTGTCCGGCCACTTCGCGCAGGGCCACAACCGGGTTCTTGTCGTTGTCTCGGTCAATCGTAATCGGCGCTCCGGCGGCAATGTCGCGCGCGCGCTGGGCGGCTACCAGCACCAGTTCGTAGCGGTTCGGAATCACTTGCACGCAATCTTCAACAGTCACTCGGGCCATGGGGGCGCTCCTCTTGGTTTGTTTTCAATACATTCACATAGGGCCCTGCCCATCCACAAGTCAACAAAAAACTGCATTTATATAATATATACAAAAGAATATAGTATATTCTTAAACCAATATATCATTCAACAACCCGCAGGCTAAACATCTCCCCCAACCCCGCCATCACATTCCGGCAAGCCCTCACCATCGGCAGCGCACCGCGCGGCACCATCACCAGCAGCGGCATCACCGTGGTCACGGCCTGCAACAGCAGCGTGGCCCCCTCTTCACCCAGTTCGGCCACACCTACATCGGCCCTCAGCGGGCCATCCACATGTGCAGGCACCCACACAAGGTCTACCCCCGCACCCCGCAGCAATTCATCAAATCCGGGCGCCACAGGGCGTTCGCGGTCAAACATCCGCACACACACCAGGCGGTCAACCATTTTAGAAGCCTGCCGCATCGCCCCCAGCTCTCCCGCCGTCGGCACCCCCCCGCAAAACACCAGCCCCCAGCTTTCATCCCCCTCATTCCCGGGCCACTCCGCCAGCCGCGCCGCCAGCTCCGCCCGCGTCCGAACAACAACAGCCACGTCAGCCACGCAACCCCCTGTTCACTGTAACCTGTTCACTGTTCACTTATCGGCGACCCTTGAATATCCGCCTCGTCTCCCGCTCCGCATCCCGCTTCTTAATCGTCTCGCGCTTGTCCACGGTGTTCTTCCCCTTCGCCACCGCCAACGCCACCTTGGCTTTGCCCCGGGCCCAGAACATCCGCAGCGGCACCAGCGTCATCCCATCGCGCTCCAGCGCTTTCTGTATTTTCTCCAATTCCGAGCCCTTCAGCAAAATCTTCCGCGTCCGCCTGTCCTCCTGCACCGCATACCCTGCGTTGCCGTAGGGGGCAATGTGGCTGCCAATCAGCCAAAGCTCGCCCCGAGAAAAACTCGCATAAGCCTCATTAATATGCCCGCCCCCAGCCCTCAGGCTTTTCACTTCCGGCCCGGTCAGCACAAGCCCACCCTCATAAAAGTCCAGCAATTCATAGTTAAACCGCGCCCGCCGGTTCTCACAAATCACACTGTCGTTACGTTCTTTGGCCATAATAATCCATGCTTGTACCAAAAAAACGGGCGCCGGTACATACCAGCGCCCTCGTTCCTGTAATCAGCACACTGGCTGCCCCTCACTTGTGGGGTCCCATGTAGCAAGCCAAACCCGCATTTGCAGGCGTTCCGGCAAGCTATGCAACTCCTTTTCTACCATTTCCAGCATCTTTACAGCCCTACGCAGTGCCGCATAAAGCGAATCGAACAGGTCATTACCAGCCATTTGGCGCGCCATGGCCTCAACTCGCTGCCAGCAGTTCAGCAGCAGTTCTTTCACTCGCAAAAACCGCGCCTGACGACATGCATCCCAGTGGTCCCGGTGCTCCCAATCGCCAAACAGCGACATCAGAAAAGAATAGTGAGGAGCCCGGTTCGACAGTCGTTCTAGATCATCGTAGTTGGTAATCATGCTGTTCCCCATTATCAAAAGGTCTCGGCTAAAGCCGTATACGCCATTCAACCAAACCAGCGATAGGCACGCAACAAAAAAGGCGGCATAGCCGCCATTTTTATCTAATTCCCTTTATTCAAAATCGTCCCGCGTCGGGTCACCCATCAGCACCAACCCGGCCACCAGCGCCACAATCCCCAGCAGGGCCACAAAGGCGCCAAACAAACCAAAGTTAAGGGTGGTCGAGGTTATATTCCCAGCCACCAGCATCCCCATGGCCGCAAAAAGCAGGGTTTCGGGTTTCATAAATGCGGCTATCGCGCGCCATTTCAGCCGCAAATCAGCCACTTGGCTGCTCATAAGGCTCATGTCCGTGCTCATCTCGCGCTTGGTTTGCATATCCCGTCCCCCCTGTTGTTATTTTTTGTATACTATATAAACTACTTCCCTACAACCCTTGCAAGAAACATTCCAGAAAAAAAATCCGCCGCAGCAGCCCCTTCGCTAAGTCTACCTACACAGCGCTCTCAAGTTCCGCCAAAATCACGCCAACCCCCCGCAAAACATCCGCCCCCACCCGGCGGTGCCATATCAGCTCCTGCCCGCGCCCGGCGGGGCGTATGCTCACCACTCCGGCTTGCTTCTGCACCAGTCCCACCAGGCCTTCGGGGTTCTTAAAGCGCCCCCCTTCAAAGCCCACCACCACGCCTTTGTCACCCACCTCTACCTTGGCTACGTTCAACGCCGAGGCCCGATTCTTCAGCCCCACCACCGCCAGCAGCGCCTGCACCTCATCCGGCAGCGCGCCAAAGCGGTCTTCCATTTCGCTGCGGAATTCCTCCATCATCGCCTCATCCTGCAAATTGGCCAGCCGCCGGTAAAGCTGCAACCGCGTCGCTACGTCCGCAACATACCCCTCAGGTATCAAATAACTAATCCCCAACTTCAAATTCACACTCGATGCCCGCAATTCCCCAGTCTCTACCTGGTTCCTGGCACCTGCTTCCTGGTTCCTCACACGCTTTTGCCGCGTCTCCACCGCCTCCTTCAGCATCTTCGCATAAAGCTCAAACCCAATGTCGCGTATATGCCCGCTCTGCTGCTTGCCCAACAAGTTCCCAAACCCGCGCAAATCCATGTCGTAGCTCGCCAGCGTAAACCCCGCCCCCAGCCCGTCCAGCTTCTGCAAAATCTGCAAGCGCTTGGCGCTGTCGCCACTCAAAATCCCGCTTTCCGGCAACAAAAAATACGCAAACGCCTTGGCCGTGCTCCGCCCCACCCGCCCGCGCAGCTGATAAAGCTGAGCCAACCCAAACCGATCAGCACGGTAAACAATCATCGTGTTGGCGCGCGGCACATCCAGCCCGCTTTCAATAATCGTCGTGGCCAGCAAAATATCAATGCGGCCTTCATAAAACGCCTCCATCACCGGCTCCAGCGCCCCTTCGGCCATCTGCCCGTGGGCCACGCCCATGCGCGCTTCGGGCACCAGCTCGCGCAGGCTGTCTTCCAGCCTCGGCAAGTCTTCCACGTGCGGCGCCACCACATACACCTGCCCACCACGCACCAGCTCCCGCGTTATCGCCCCCTTCAGGGTCACGTTGTCCCAGCGCAGCACCATGGTGCTCACTGCCTGCCTGTCTACGGGAGGAGTCGTTATCAGGCTCAACTGCCGCACCCCACCCACCGCCATCTGCAACGTGCGGGGTATGGGTGTCGCCGTCAGGGTCAGCACATCCACTTCGTCGCGCAGGGTTTTCAGCTTTTCCTTATGCGCCACACCAAATCGCTGCTCTTCATCCACAATCACCAGCCCCAACCGCGTAAACGCAATATCCTTGCTCAACAGCGCATGGGTGCCAATCACAATATCCACCGTCCCCGCCGCCAGCCCTTGCTTGGTGTCTTTCACTTCCTTGGCAGGCACCAGGCGGCTCAAGCGCCCTACTTTAACGGGGAATCCCTCAAACCGCTCCCGGAACAACTCATAATGCTGCCGCGCCAGCAGGGTGGTGGGCGCCACCACCGCCACCTGCCGCCCGGCACTGGCCATCAAAAACGCCGCCCGCAGGGCAACCTCCGTCTTCCCAAATCCCACATCGCCCACCACCAGCCTGTCCATCGGTGTGCCGGTGGCAAAGTCGTCTTCCACTTCGTCCATCACACGCTGCTGGTCTTCGGTCAACGGGTAGGCAAACCCGGCACAGAACTCATCATAAAGCCCCGGTGCCCGCTCCAGCGGGGCCCGCTGCGCCACCTGCCGCGCCGCCGCCGTGGCCAGCAGCTCTCCGGCCATTTCCATCAGGTCGGCTTTCACCTTGGCTTTGCGCACTTCCCAGCCACCGGTGCCCAGCTTGTCCAGGGTCACGTTCCCGGCGTCGGCACCCTTATAGCGGCTCAGCAAATCCAGGTTTTCCACCGGCACAAACAACCGGTCATCACCCGCATACAGCAGCTTCAAAAAGTCCTGCGCCACCCCACCCCCACCTGCTCCAGTTTGCATGGTCAGCAATCCTGCAAACTTGCCAATCCCGTGGTTCTCATGCACCACATAATCGCCGTCTTTCAGCTCGCTAAAGTGCGCAATCACCTCCTCCGCACTGCGCCTCCGCTTCTTCACCTGCCCGCCCATCCGCGCCCCAAACACATCGCTGTCGGCCAGCACAAACACTTTCCCCGGCCCATCCACCCAACCCTGCGCAACCCCGCTCACCGCCGCTACCACTTGGCCACTCACTACACCAAACGTCTCAATAATCCGCGCCCCAACGCCGCCTTCACTCTCCAGCACCCGCAAAAACTGCGCCAGCGCAGGCGCATTTTGCGCCGTCAGCACCACGCTCCAACCATCCGCCGCGCGCTGGGCCACATCCTTGGCGGCCGCCACCGCCGCCCCGTGGCGGTTGCCGGTGTGGTAGGCATGGCCGCGCACACCCAAATTCTCCCCCTGCCCGTCATCAAAAATCCCGGCTTCTACCCGCTTAAATCCTCCCACCGCACCCTGCAATTTCGCCCCACTCACATACAGCAACTCCGGCGGAACAGCCTTCACACTGCCTTTATCCTTCTGCACGGCCTGCCGCGCAGCATAAGCCTGCCCAATCAACTCATCCCAACCATCAGCCTGCCCATCCAGGTTATCCGGCACCAGCAGCACCGCATCCCTGGGCAGAACATCCAGCAACCCCACCAACGGCTCGTTAAAAAACAACGGCAGATACTGCCCCGCCTCAGGCGGCACAACCCCATTACTCACCGCCACATACACATCATCATCCGTGCCTTCGGGGTAAAGCTCGCGGTAACGGGTTCTAAACACCCCCATCCGCTCATCGGTCAGCACCACACTGCCCGCCACCCCAATCACCATTTCGTCAATGTCATCCAGGCTTCTCTGGCTGGCGGGGTCAAAGGTACGCAACCGCTCCACTTCGTCCCCAAAAAGCTCCATGCGCACGGGCTCCCCCGCCGCAGGCCATATATCCACAATTCCCCCCCGCACCGCAAAACTCCCCGCCTCCTGCACCACCTCTTCCCGCTTGTAACCCAGGTCCACCAGCTTCGCCGCCAGCTCCGCAATCTCAACCTCGCCGCCCACACCCACGCGCCACAAATCGCCTTCTGCCGGGGCCTCCATCACGCCAAGCGCCGCCACACTGGTCACCACCACCAACGGCTCGCCGCTCCTTACCTTCGCCAGCGTCTCCTGCCGCTCACCACTCACCTCGGCACTGGGCCCCAGGCGGTCATAGGGCTGCACATCCCATGCCGGATAAACACACACCTCCCTCTCCTTCACCAGCGCCCGCAACCCGGCCGCCAACGCACCCACACTGGCCGCTTCCGGCGCCACCACAACCACCACGCCATGCTTGCCCGCCAACTGGCTGGCCACCCATGGCCACCCAGCCACAGGCAACCCGGCCACCCGGGCCAAGCGTTCCGTCTTTAAAGCGGCAAATACCCCCTTCATCCCCTAATCCTGAGACCTTGACATCCTGAGAGCCTGAGACCCTTTAAAAAAATGCCGCACAAGCCCCACCTGCAACTGCCATTCGGCAGGCACCTCTTTCCCTTCCACCAACCAGCTCATCAAATCATTCTCCCCTTGCTGGAGCAACTCCGCCACCGCCGCCAATTCCGCATCATCCAGCTCATCCAGGTGCGGCAGCAGGCTGCGGCACACATTATCCAGCTCCAAAGTGCCTCTGTAACTGGCGCGATATTTCACTTCCTTCAGCAGCAATTCACGTTGCATATGCTATAACCCTTTTATGTCCGGCGGCACTCAACCACAAACCACCAACAAACTCAAGGCGCGCAGCGCTGCCCAATCCCCAATCCCTAATCCCCAATCCCTGCTAGACCCCTACCCCAAACTCCCCGGCCTCACCCCCACCCAATACACCAAGCTGCAAACCCTCTGCGGCCCGCGCTGGATAGACCTCCTCTTCCACCTCCCCTCCAAAATGCTCGATCGTTCCGCCACCCCCACCATAGCCGCCGCACCAACCGGAGAAACCGTCACCCTCATCGCGCAAGTCACCCGCCGTCCGCCCTTGCCGCCCAAGCACATCAAACGGCCGCTT
>DIUO01000044.1 GCA_002422365.1 Proteobacteria bacterium UBA6156 | reverse complement strand
GCCGCCGAGAGCGAGGCCGAAGGCCAAAGCGAAGGCGCGAGAACGCGAAGCGTAATTATGCAGAATTAGCCCCGTAGCGAAGCCACGATAACGCGAAGCGTAACCAACCAAACCCCCTAGCCACAGCCGCCAACCTCCCGTATACCTATCCCTTATGAAAAAACACTTAATCACCTCCGCCATTCCCTACGTTAATGGAGTCAAGCACTTAGGTAATTTAGTAGGCTCCATGCTCCCCGCCGACGTCTACGCCCGCTTCCGCCGCCAGTTGGGCCAACTCGATGGCTCGCAAACCCTGTTCATCTGCGGCACCGACGACCACGGCACACCGGTGGAAATCGCCGCCGGCAAGGAAAACACCCCGGTAGCGGAATTTGTGAAAAAATGGCACGACTTCCAAGAAGATATCTACACCCGCTTCGGCCTCAGTTTCGACCACTTCGGCTCCTCCTCCAGCCCGCAAAACCGCGCCCTCACCCAGCATTTTGCCGCCAAGCTCAAAGAAAACGGCCTCATCGACGTCCGCACCCAAACCATGCTCTACAGCAAGGCCGATGGCCGCTTCCTGCCAGATAGGTATGTGGAAGGCACCTGCCCCAAGTGCGGCTTCGGCAAAGCGCGCGGCGACCAATGCGACAACTGCGGCAGCGTGCTCGACCCCACCGACCTCATCGAGCCCTATTCCTCCATCTCCGGCAGCAAAGACCTCGAACTGCGCGACAGCCAGCACCTGTATCTGAAGCAATCGCAGCTGGTGCCGCAGCTGCGCGCCTGGATCGACGCCCAGACCTGGCCGCATCTGTCCAAATCCATCGCCTACAAATGGCTCGACGAAGGCCTGGAAGACCGGGGCATCACGCGGGACATCCAATGGGGCGTACCAGTCCCGCCGGAGGTCTTCGGCGAAGCCTTTGCCGGTAAAGTCTTCTACGTCTGGTTCGACGCCCCCATCGCCTACATCGCCGCCACACAAGAGTGGGCAGACAAACATAATCTCCCCGAATCCGCCTGGAAATCCGACTGGTGGTACGGCAACGACAAAGTCACCTACACCGAGTTCATGGGGAAGGATAACGTCTACTTCCACACCCTCAGCTTCCCCGCCACCCTCATCGGCAGCGGCGAGCCCTGGAAGAAGGTCGACAGCCTCAAATCCTTCAACTGGCTCACCTATTACGGCGGCAAGTTCAGCACCTCCATGGGTGTGGGCATCTTTACCGACACCGCGCTGGACATTCTGCACGACACCCTCAACGGCGCCCCCAATACTCCCGATTACTGGCGCTACTACCTCATCGCCCGCGCCCCCGAGAGCGACGACAGCGCCTTCATGTGGCCCGACTTCCAAGCCGTGGTGAACAAAGACCTCGCCGACGTCCTCGGCAACTTCCTCAACCGCACGCTCCAGTTCACCCACAAGCACTACGGCAACACCATTCCGGCCGCAGGCCCAGAAACCGAGGCCGACACCGCCTTCTCTGCCCGCCTCAACGACATCCTCGCCCGCACCACCCGGCACATGGAGAACGCCGACATGCGCAAATCAGTCGAAGCCCTGCGCGAACTCTGGGTCGCGGGCAACGAATACCTCGCCGAGCAGGAACCCTGGAAAATCATCAAAACCGACAAAGACCGCGCTGGCAGCATCCTCCACATCGCCATCCGCACGCTGGTGCTCTACGCCCACGCCATGGCCCCCATCTGCCCCTTCTCCGCCGCGCAAATCCTCGCGCTGTTCCCGCAGGTGCAACCTCCGGCCTCGCCCCTGCCGCCGGTGGCCGGGCTGCCCGCACAGCTTACCGCCCCCTGGCCTTGGCCGCGCAGTGTAGAAGACTTCCTCGCCACCCTGCCCACCCTCACCACCTTCACCCTGCCCCAAGGCGTGCTCTTCCCCAAAATCACCGACGACCATATCGCGGAATGGGAGCAACGCTTCGGCAACCAGAAAGTCTAAAACAGTGCAGCGCCGCAGGCCAACTCCAGCCAGCGCAGCGTTCCTTCTTGGTTTTCGGGGAATGAGCGCAGCGAGATGACCGTGAAACGAAAATCAAGATAAAGATAAGAGCGTGATGAACACTTCCTTACCTACCCGCCCCTTCCTCTTCCTCCGCCACGGCCAAACCGACTGGAACGTCGAAGGCCGCATGCAAGGCCATACCGATATCCCCCTCAATGCCACCGGCATTGCGCAAGCCCACGCCGCCGCCGAGACTCTGCGCGGCCACACCTTCACCCGCATCATCGCCAGCCCCCTGCAACGGGCCAAGCACACCGCCCAAATCATCGCCACCGCCCACAACACCCCCTTAGAATTCTGCGACCAGCTCAAAGAACGCACCTTCGGCAGCGTCGAAGGCCAGCTGTGGCACGAGTTTGCCGCCCTCCACAATATTGCCGAAAATCAAACCTTCGACCACGCCTTGCCAACAAACGCCGAGTTCTGGCCCCAAACCATGCAGCGCAGCCAAACCGCCATCACTCATTGGCTGAACACCTACCCTAGCGACACTCTCCTCTTTGTCGGCCACGGCGCCTTCTTCCGCGCCCTCTACCAAACTTTGGGAGGCCCCTCAACCCATGCCCACAACGCCACCCCCTACCACTTCCAACCCACCGCCACCGGCTGGCAACTCATAACTTTGTAAGCCACATTATAAGGATATCCCCCCATGTCTCTCGAAGCCCGCCTCGCCGCCCTGGAAGCCCGCAACACCAAGGTCGACACCAACAAAGCCTGGGAAACCTCCCTCACCCGCCGCCTCAGCATCGTCGTCATCACCTACGCCACCGCCAGCAGCCTGCTCTATGTGCTGCTGGTGCCGGATTGGTACTTCGGTGCCCTCATGCCGGTAGCCGGTTACACCCTCTCCACCCTCAGCCTCCCCTACATCCGCCAGATATGGGAAATATCTTACCCTAAAAAATAAAAAGAAAACCGGCCACATAGCCGGTTTTTTGCACACCCTCTATTCTGGGCGGCCGCACCTCGGCCAAACTCGGCGGGATGAGCTGGTGCTTTTCCGCTTGGCGCCGTGTACGGAATGGGGTACATAAGCCAAGCGGTAAAGTGCCAGATCGCCCGTCCGATTTGGATGAAACAACCCTAAACGTCCAGGTTCTGCACCGTCAGCGCATTGGAAACAATAAAATCCTTCCGCGGCTCCACCACATCCCCCATCAGGGTCGAGAAGATGTCATCCGCCACGGCGGCATCGTTCACATTCACCTGCAACAAGATGCGGTTGTCACTGTTCAGGGTGGTGTCCCACAGCTGCTCGGCGTTCATCTCACCCAGCCCTTTATAGCGCTGAATGCTCAGGCCACGGCGCCCTTCCGCCAGCACCGCATCCACCATCGCGGCGGGGTTGCGCCAGGCGGTGGCGTCTTTGCCTTCGCGGGCCACATAGGCGCCTCCGGCCAGCAGCGGTTGCAGGTCGGTGCGCAGGCCCAGCAGTTGGCGGTACGATATCGCGTGCAGCATCGCCCGGTCCAGCGTGCGGCGCTCCGGTATGCCGTGCAGTTTGCGTTGCAGCACCAGGCGCGGCTGGCCTTCCAGGCCTTCCACCAGCTCCACCGTCCAGGGGGTGCTCTCGGCCTGCAGGCTGGCGTTCAACGCCGTTTGCAAGGTCTCGCGCAGGCTGGCGGCCTGCTCTTGGCTGTCCAGCGCGTCCACACCGGCACCCACTTGCACCAGCGTCCAGGCCAAAAACTCCGGCAGGTATTGCTGCTTGCCCAGCGCCTCCACCAACCCCTTGGCGCGGCCACCCAGCTTGAAGGTCGCGGCGGCGTCGGCACCGGTGCGCTTTTCGCCGTTGGGCAATTCCAGGGTGGCGCCATCCAACGCACTGCGGCTCAAATACTCTTCCAGCGCGGCGTCATCCTTCAGGTACACCTCGCTCTTGCCCTTGGCCACGCGGTACAGCGGCGGCTGGGCAATATACAGGTGACCCTTGGCAATCAGCTCCGGCATGTTGCGGTAAAAGAAGGTCAGCAACAGCGTCCGAATATGGCTGCCGTCCACATCGGCGTCGGTCATCAGCACAATCTTGTGGTAGCGCAGCTTCTCCAGGTTAAAGTCGTCGCGGCCAATGCCGGTGCCCAACGCTTTAATCAGCGTGCCCACCTCTTGAGAGGCCAGCATGCGGTCAAAGCGCACGCGCTCCACGTTCAAAATCTTGCCTTTCAGCGGCAAAATCGCCTGAATCTTCCGGTCGCGCCCCTGCTTGGCACTACCACCCGCCGAGTCTCCCTCAACAATAAACAGCTCGCACTTGCTCGGGTCTTTTTCGCTGCAATCGGCCAACTTGCCGGGCAGGCTGGCAATGTCCAGCGGGCTCTTGCGGCGGGCCAGTTCACGTGCTTTGCGGGCGGCGTCGCGCGCGGCGGCGCTTTCAATCACCTTCTGCACAATCGCCTTGGCGTCGGCGGGGTTTTCCTCAAAAAAGGCTCCCAACTTCTCGGCTACAATGCTTTCCACCACCGGGCGCACTTCGCTGCTCACCAGCTTGTCCTTGGTCTGGCTGCTAAACTTCGGGTCAGGCACCTTCACGCTCAGCACGCAGGTCAGGCCTTCGCGGGCGTCGTCACCCGTCAGCCCGGCGTCCATCTTGCTCTTTTTCAGCAGGCCGCTCTCCCCGGCATAGCTGTTAATAATCCGCGTCAATGCTGCCCTAAAGCCCACCACGTGCGTTCCGCCATCGCGCTGCGGAATGTTATTCGTGAACGGGAACACATTCTCAGTATAGCCATCGTTCCATTGCAGCGCCACTTCCACCGTAATGTTGTCTTTAGCGCCGCTGAATGACACCGTCTGCGACATCACCGGCGTGCGGTTGCGGTCCAGGTGCTTCACAAAGGCCTTCACGCCACCTTCATAAAACAGCACCACTTCCTTGGCCTTGCCGGCTTCGTCCAGCTCGCGCTCGTCGCGCAGCGTAATGTGCACGCCGCTGTTCAAAAACGCCAGTTCGCGCAGGCGGTTCTGCAGGGTTTCAAAGCTGAACACCGTCTGCGTAAACGTCTCCGCACTCGGGTAAAAGCGCACTTCCGTGCCCCGAGACTCCGTCGGCCCCACGTCCTTCAGCGGGAACTTCGGCTCCCCATGGGCAAATTCCATCGTATAGGCCTTGCCGCTGCGCCAGATATTCAGCACCAGCAAGCTGCTCAGCGCGTTCACCACACTCACGCCCACGCCGTGCAGCCCACCAGAAACCTTATAGCTGTTCTGGTCGAACTTCCCGCCTGCGTGCAGTTTCGTCATAATCACCTCAGCCGCACTCACACCTTCTTCCGGGTGAATATCAGTCGGTATCCCGCGCCCGTTGTCGCGCACGCTGGCCGAGCCATCGGCATGCAGCGTCACGGTCACGCGGTCGCAATACCCCGCCAGGCTTTCGTCAATGGCGTTGTCCAGCACTTCATACACCATGTGGTGCAGCCCGGTGCCGTCGTCGGTGTCGCCAATATACATCCCCGGGCGCTTCCGCACGGCATCAAGCCCGCGCAGAATTTTAATGCTGTCGGCCCCATAGGCCGCCTGGGCGGCGGTAATCTTGTCATCTTGCACCATCGGGTCACTGGCAGTGCGTACGGCGGCTACGGCGTTCTCTTCGCTCATCGGGTGGGGGTCCTTATGTTTACCCCGCCAAACTACCCCAAAACCCGCCAAAACACAAGCAAACAGGGCCCTTCTGGCCCTGCACATGCTGCCTTAAAAACAGGCACTTTATTCATAAACCACCGTCGCGGTCACATGCATCGCCCCCAGCGGCAGGCGGGCCACCGTGGCGGCATGGCGCTGGCGCGTATCCACCGGCACACGCCACACTTGGTCGCGCACTTCATAGGCTTTCAAGCCCCCTTCCAGCGGCAGGCTCAGCGCATACAGCGGGCGTTGCGCCGCATCGCCAAACTGCACCTCCAACTTCGCGTCCGCCAGGGGCTGGGCACTGCGGTTGGCCACCCGCGCCCGCAGCAGCAGGGTCGTGTGGCTGTTCAGGGGCTTGGCCAAGGCTTCCACCTGCACACCCTCGTCGGCCAGTGCCACCGGCATCACCCCTTGGGCTCCCTGAGCCTGCTGGGCTTGCTGGGCCTGCAACAACGCGCTCATCACCTGGGCCAGGTTCGGCACATTCACCACCACCCACGCCGCTTCTCGCCGCTCCAGCACCACCTGCAACGGCAGGGTCAGCCCCAGGTCATCCCTAATCAGCGGCACTTCGGCCACCGCACCCTGCTCGTCCTGCATAGCCACATGGCTGCGGCCCAGGCGCAAGTTGTCGCCCCCCATCAGCGCATACAACCGCAGCGGCAGAGCCTGCGCATCAGCCTCCCCCGCCACGGCAGCTAAAATATCCCGCTGCAACGCGGTCACCATGCCGGGCCGCGCCAGCAGCGCCGCATGCACGGCCAGCACATCTTGCGGCGGTAAACTGAACATCTGGTTCATCACCCCCGTCGCTACGGCAGGCACATCCACCAGGCGGCCAAAGGCTTCGGCATCCTGCCGGGCCACCGCCTGCCCCAGGTCTTGCAACGCGGCTTGCGGGCCGTCACCGCGCTGGGCCACCCACAGCATCAGCAGCACCACCAGCAGCAGGGCGGCACCACCACCCAGCCAGCGCCCCCACCGATACTTCGGTTTCCGCACCGGCAGCAGCACCGTGGCAAAGGGGCTGCCTTTCAACGCCACGCCTTTTTTGGCACCGATAGTCTCCAGCTCCTGCAACACTCCGGCCTTCACGGCGGCCATATGGGCGGCCATGGCGGTGGGCTCTTCGCGGTGGCGCCAGCGGCCCAGCAGGCGTTGCCACAGGCTGGGCTGCACCGGCGGCACCAGTGCGGCAACATCGGTGGCACTTGGGCGGGTTTGGGCCTCAGCGGGCACCCGCGCACTCCCTTTGCCGGTGGCCACAGTGGTGCGTACCACCACAGCATCGTCACCGGCGCGGGCTTCCACCGCAGCGGCGCGCGCCGCCTCATGCATGGCCTTTTTCGAGACAAACCGCCCCCCCGGCCCACGCCGAATCACGCCGTCGGCGCTCTGGGTGGGCATCCCCGCAGGTTGAGGGGTGGGTGTGGTCATACGTTTGGCAGCCATAAATCTCTCTCCTTCCGCAGCCGGGTTGGGGCCGCTGGGTTCTCTCTCGGCGGCACCATACTGCATACTGCATGCACTCGGCAAGCATCTGTGTACACCTTGCAGGCATTAGCTTCAAAGTTACCCCAAAGCTCAGCCTAAAATACTATTCCACCCGCACCAGCTCCCAGTGCAATTGGCACACGCCCTGGCTGGCCCGCCCATGCAGCACCAACTGGCGGCTGGGGCGCATGGCCCCAAAATGCGGCGCATAACGGCTGTCTTTCACATCCAGGCGGCCGCCGTCCACCTTCAGCCGCAGGCGCACCCCGGCAGCGGTCTCCAGTTCGGCCTCGGCATCGCTCAGCAACCGCACCTGCACACTGGGGTGAAGATGAAAATGCCCCCGCACCCGCCGCACATCCTTGCCAAACGTCACCTCGTCCTCGCCGCGCAGGCGGCTGCCGTCCCCGGCCAGCAGCAGTTTGCGGCGGTGCGTGGCCCCCACATGGGCAAACCCGTCATGGCGCCCTTCCACCCACACATCGCCACCCGGCAGGGGCTGGGCGCCGCCTTGCAGCAGCATCTCCACATGGCGCGGCCGCCGCCCTACCCGAAAGCCCCCCCACACTTCCGCACTTTCCACCCCTTCCAGGCTCACCGTGCTGTGGGCCGCCGTGGCCCGGAACACATTCCGCAGCGGGTGCTGGTAAGCATAGGTGCCGCAATTCACAATCACACGCTCGCGGCCCACATCCAGCTCCAAGCTCAGCATATCGGCATGGGCATGGCCGGGGTTGGCGTCGGGCCCCACGCGCCCGGCATCAAACCACAAGGCCATCGGGCCGCGCTCCAGGCGGGCATAACCGGCATCCGGCAAGTGCTCCGGAACATCATCCGCCCCGCTCTGGCGCAGCAGCTGGGCCACATACAGCGGCTCCAGCTCGGCGGCATCGTTAAACAACGCCAACGCCCCGTCATTGTGCACCAGCATGCCCAGCGCCGTTCCCAGCTTGCGCACGGCATCTTCCAGCGGTTTAGGGGCACCACCTGCATTCCGCAGCACCGCACGCACTTCCAGCAGGTCGCGCAGCACCTGGGCGGCATACATCGGGCTTAATTCATAATGCATGCCGTCGGGCAAAATCTGCACCTCCAGCTGGCGCAGCAGTCCGGCCATGCCTTGGGTGGTCAGCTCCGGCATCTCCAGCGCCAACCCGGCATATATCAACGCTTTCAGGTTTTTCAGGTAATGGTTGCCGCCCAGGTCCAATTCCGGGTTCGCCGCCAAATACATGGCCTGCCGCCGCACACTGGCATAAAACGCCTGCTTCAGGTCCTCATCGGCCCCTTCCAGCACCCAGCCGCCGTGAGTCAACCACGCCACCAGCCGTAAACTGGTGGGGTAGGGGTGCCATACCACCGGATGATAACTCCCGCACACCAGCAGCCAGTCAGCCACCAATTGCCTTGCCACATCGCGCTGACCGGCCGCACGTAAATCAGCCAGCCATTCGTGGTAATGCAGGTTAAACACCCACAGCGCACTGGCCTGGGCCGGGCGCCAGCTGCGGGGCGGCAGGTCAAGCGGCAGGGTTTGCCCCACAAAGCCAAATTGCCCCTTCGCCAGCGCCTGCCCCTGGGCCGGGTCGCCCGCAAACAATTCCACCCCCACCCAGCGCGGCGCAGGCAGCCCTTCCGGCACAATATCGCTCAACCCAAATAACGGAGACCGATAATACAACGTCTTCGCCCGCGCCAGCAGCCGCCAGCGCAGCGCTTCCAGCGGCACATGGCGCAACGTGCGGGCCAGGCGCAGGCATCGGTGCAAAGCATTCATGCGCTCAGGCTAGCCTATTTTCGGCAGTCTCACCATGCCAAAAGCAAACCGCCAGCCCCATGCGTTTCCAAAGGGCTGGCGGTTGGGCAAGGGGTAAAGTGATGGTTAAACCTTCACACCCATTTCCGTCAGCACCGTCTGCATCTGGCTCTTCATGTCGCCAAAGGCACTCTGCACTTCCGCAACCGCCAGGTTCACCTGGTCGGCGGCCACCCCGGTGTCGTTGGCGGCTTGCTCAATGCCGGTCATGTTTTCATCCACCTCGCGCACGCGCTGGCTGGCGTCGTTCACGCTGCCGGCAATGTGCTTGGCCACACCGCTTTGCTCTTCCACGGCGGCGCTCACGGCGGTGGCGTTGTCACGTATGCGGTGAATCGCCTCCACCACCGTCTGCAACGCCGTCACACTCTCCTTGGTCACGCTCTGAATATCCTGCACCTGCTCACTGATATCAATCGTCGCCTGGGTGGTGTGCCCGGCCAGCTTCTTCACTTCGTCGGCCACTACGGCAAAGCCGCGTCCGGCGTCGCCTGCGCGCGCGGCTTCAATCGCGGCGTTCAGCGCCAGCAGGTTGGTTTGGGCGGCCAGGTCGTTAATCAGGCCCACCACTTCACTAATGCGCACTCCGGCTTCACCCAGTTTCCGCACCACTTCGTCGGTGTGGCGGGCTTTGGCCACGGCATCGTCAACCAACTGGTTCGTTTCGTGGATACTCTCCGAAATGTCATGGATCGACGTATTCAGCTCTTCCACCGCACTGCTGACCGAGTTCACATACTGCGCCGCTTCACTCGAGTTCCGCCGCACCACCGTACTCTGCGCACTGGTTTCTTCGCTGGCAGCAATCATGCTGGCCACGGCGTCGCTCACCATGCCGGTGCTTTGGCCCACTTTTTCGGTGCTACTGTTAAAATTACGGCCCATACGCACCACCGGTGCGCTCAAACGCTCGCCCAGCCACCACCCCACCAGCAACATCACCAATACCGCCACACCCATAATCGACATGTTTATCCATATCTGCCGATAAGTAGGGGCAAGCATTTCGTAATCATCTTGGCCCACCACAACCAGCCACTCCACACCGAACAAGTTCATCAACTGGAACGCCCCCGTCATCGGCAACCCATCTGTTCCGAGATAGGCATAGACTCCTTCTTTTTTCTCAGCAAATATCTCCCGCACAATCTCATACAACTCAACGTTCACCTTTTCTCCCACCTTGCCCTCTTCAGCCGTTTGCGGTGTTCGCAGGTTTCCATCCGGCCCTACAATAAAACCATCCACTGTCTTACCCAGTTTTTTCAAGGGGTCAAACATCGCAAAAATATCCGCTGTGGGCAATTGCACGGCATAAGCCCCTACCGTTGCACCGTCCATGCGTATCGGCGCTGCCATAAAAATAGCCCCATCATTATAACTCGGCATATACGGGCGCAAATCACTCATAAAAACAGCCTCATCCTCATTGCTGGCCAAGGCCTGGCCCACTACGTGGCTCAGTTGGCTGTCGGCCAAGAAACCTTGGCCGATATTACCCATAAAGTCGATTTCCTTGAAATTGGAGTAAACAATGCGTCCTTTTTTATCGATCAAGAACACATCGTAAAGCCCTAGGGTTTCCACAAATTCACGGAAAGCCGGATGGTATTTGGCATGAATACGCGCATAGGCACTATCGTCGCCGGCGTTATTCAACTTCTGTTTCTCGCCTATCGGGTGGGTATTGGCACCGATATACAAGTGCTGCATTGCCAGAGTCAGCGGGTCTTTGGGCAGCCAAGCTTGTGCATCACCTTCCTGTGCGCCTGCGGTATTCTGCTGCTGGTAGGCATAGCGCTCGCTCAACTTGCCCATATCCACGGCAACAGACGCCGGATCAAAGGCATCGGACGCTTCACTGAAGTCACGCAAAGCATCCTCAACATAAGTTTCATGCGCCTTCTGCCGCACTTCTTTCATAAAGACATTAAGATAACTCTCGATTCGCGAGACAATGGCATCTTCGACGCTGGCCACACCGGCCTCACTTATGTGGCGGGCTTCCTTAAAACCCATGTAAGCGGTTGTCCCACCGACGACGACCATCGGAATCAACGCGGCACAAACCACCGTTACCATAATACGCTGCTTGAATGTGAGAGACATGAAACTATCTTTTTTATTATTGGTCCTACAATACGTCACTTCCTTCGTCTCGGCCAGTCCAGGGCCTTCAAAAAAGGCACAACATCTCAACCCTCCGAGACATCAGCAACACACAAGGCGCCTATCGGCGCCTTGGAGTATTCAAAGTAAGCAACTGATTAGTTGATGATCTTCCAGCTACCGTCGGCCTGTTTGCACGCGGTGCCATAGGCGCGCTCGGTCTTGCCGCCAATAGTCACCGTCTGCTGGTATTCACGGCAGGCGTTGCCGGTGGTGTCGCGGCCTTCGCGCACCGGCACAATGGTACCTTGGTTGCCGCTTTGCGGGTTGTACCAGGTAATTTGCTGGCCTACCGGCGCGGCCACGGCGCGGGTGGCTGCGGTTTCATAATACCCACGGTCTTGGGCGGTCATATTCTGGGCCACTTGGTTACCCACCCAGGCACCGGCCAGGGCGCCCACCACGGCGGCTACGGTCTGGCCGCTGCCGCCGCCAAATTGGCTACCGATAACCGCACCGCTCACGGCACCAATCCCAGTACCCACATCGGCACTGCTAAAGCCGCCGCCTTGGGCGCAGGCACCCAGACCCAATGCGGTTACCAGGGCAGTCGTCATCATCATTTTGTGAATCATAAGTCGAATCCTTTTTAGTTATACGTTCAGGAGCGTGCGCCTACTCCACACCAACCGCTTCGCTCTGTCAATCAACCCGTGGCTCCCAAAAAAGTTCCGGCCTCACGCCGGTTCACCGCACCCCCCGCCCGCCTCACTTAGGGCCGCGCCGCAATCTTACGGTTTACATACCTGCAAGCGGTAATCGTTGCCGCCTACGTCCACATACCGCAATTGGCCGCGCTCGCTGGCCGTGCACCCCTCGCTGCCGGTACCGGCCACTTGCAACGTGCCGGCCACGGCCACATTCTTGGTGGCGTCATCCCACAGCAGGTCGGCATTCCCGGCAATCGCCCCCGTGGCGGCATCCCGGAACTGAATACTCCCAGATACCCCCGAAGCCGCCAAATTGCTCGCGTTCAATCCTGTCAACTGCGAGCCATCTCCCACAAACGCTGTCGCCGTAATCGTGCCCACCGCCTGCACGCCGCCGTTCATAAAGCTCACACCGTCAATGGTTTGGGTGCCGCTCACATAAAAATTCCCGGTCACCAGCAGGTTGGTGAACGTACCCGCTCCCGGGTTGGTAGTGCCAATAGTCACGCCATTAATCAAACCACCATGAATCACCACCGTATTGCTGTTCTGCAGCGCCATGTCGCCCAACCCAAGGGCCGCGCGCGCATCCACACATTCAAACGCGCTGGTGCTGCTGTTCCAATACAGGGTATTCCCGGCCGAACATTGCAACGGCTCACCCCGGTCACACACCACATCGGTGCCGTTGTAATAACACCATTTGTCATTGGTCAGCGTGCCGGAAAGCTTATCATGCACCGCCTCCCACTTGCTGGTGGCACTGTCGTAGCGCAAAAAGTCATTGTCGTTGGGGCTCAGCACCGTGCTCGGCCCAGTGCGCACGTCGGCCAGCTCCACCAGGTCCAGGGGGTCGGCGGCACCCCCGGCATCACCCACACAGCTTAAATTGCTGCCATCGCCGGTCAACACCTGGCCGGTGCCGCAGGTCGGCAGGGTGGTCTGGGCAAAGTCTTCCACCGTGCCCGGCACCCATTTCTGGCTGGTAAGGTCATATTTCACAAATTGGCCATCGCTCACACCGGTCACATTCACGTCGGCCAGCCCGGCAAAGCTCAGGGGTTCGGCGGCACCACCGGCGTCATTGGCGCACACCAGGCGGGTGCCGTCATAGGTCAACACCTGCCCGGCACCACACGCACTCAGGCTTTCTTTGGCCCAGCTTGGCACGGTCGGGTCAAGTTCGGCGGCCGCCACCCAGCCAGTGCCGTTATACATCAGCACCGTGCCGCTGGCTTGGGCGGCGGTGTCCACGTCGTTCAGGTCATTCAGCGCCAGGGCGTCGCTCAGCGCAGTGCTGGCCGCTTCACATTGCAAAATCACTTTCCCGTCCAGCGTTACCGAGCGCAACAGCTCACCCGTGCCGCACGCCGCCAGCGTATACCCGCTCACATCGGTGCGCGCAAAGTGCGCCGTCAGCGGGTCAACTTCCTGCGTAATCCCCACACTGTCGGCTTTACACAACAGGTTGCCGTTCATCATCGTCAGGGTTTCGGTCACGCCGCAGTTGGGCAAGGCCGGGTTGGTATCGTTACGGGCAAAACTGTGCACCATCGGGTCGGTTTCGCGGGTCAGGCCTTTTTGGTCAGTCAGGCAGGTCAGGGTGTTATTGCTCACGCTCAACACTTGTTCGGTGCCGCAGCTCGGCAGGGCACTTTTAGCAAAGGCTTGCACCGTCGGGTCGGTTTCATTACTCACAAAACCACTTTGCACACACGAAAATTCACCCCCCGAAACCCCTAAAATACTCCCCCCCGTACAACTCGGCAGCGCTTTTTTGGCAAAGCCCTGCACGGTCGGGTCGGTTTCGCGTTCACACACCCAGTTGGTGCCGGTATAGCGCAACTTGTCGCCCACATCCGGGCAGCTGCCCAGCTGGGCCTTGGCGT
Organism: Proteobacteria bacterium UBA6156; assembly: GCA_002422365.1. Taxonomy (GTDB): domain Bacteria; phylum Pseudomonadota; class Alphaproteobacteria; order UBA2136; family UBA6156; genus UBA6156. Next base: position 23,998 of record DIUO01000044.1, on the reverse strand, counting down.
GGGGCTGCACTTTGGCCATTTCAATGTTCAGCACATCCACATCGCCTTCCACCTTGCTCAGGCGGGCGTTGGTTTTGGCGTTTTGCAGGCCGCGCCCGCCGCTTTGGGTAAAAAACTGTTCTTGGGCATTCAGCTTTGCCAGCGGTAGGGTGGCAAACCCTACCAACAACAGCAAAGCTGCCATAAGCGCATGGCACCAGCGGGCGTTACGGGCACATAAGCGGGTCACTCGTACTTAACTTCTGGTCTTTCCAACAAATATCACTGACACCACTCTGGCAAACCCCGCCGCATTCAACAATGCCTGGCGCGGCCAAGGCGCCAAACAGCGGCACCCGCTATGGCCCCACCGCCACAAGCGGGCGCTCCCTCTGCAGGCACACTTGCACGCCTGCATCTTGCCCTGGGCGTCGCAACAGCGTATGCACAAACCCATGAGCATCACACCGCAAAAAGTCATGGTCGTGTTCGGCACCCGGCCCGAGGCCATCAAACTCGCCCCTCTCATTCTAGCCCTGCGGGCCGACCCCCGCTTCACCCTCTGCACCGTCTCCACCGGCCAGCACCGCGAGATGCTCTGGCCCATCCTCACCTGGTTCAACATCACGCCCGACCACACCCTCGACGTCATGACTCCCGGCCAGCCCCTGGCCTATCTGTCCGGCAAATTGCTGGCGGGGCTGCACACGCTCATGGAGGCCGAACAGCCCGACATCGTCATGGTGCAAGGCGACACCACCACCGCCTTCATGGCCGCGCTGGCCGCCTACTACGGCTACGACTACTTCGTCCGCAACGAAGGCCGCGAACGCCACCACATCCAGGTCGCCCATGTCGAGGCGGGCCTCCGCACCTACAACAACTACGCCCCCTTCCCGGAAGAAGTGAATCGCCGCCTCATCGGCCCCATTGCCAGCTGGCACTTCGCCCCCACCGCCACGGCGGCCGAGGCCCTGTTCCAGGAAGGCCTCAGCCACAACGTCTTCATCACCGGCAACCCGGTCATCGACGCCCTGCACCTCACCGTAGAACGCCTCGGCGACACCACCCCACCCGCCCTGCCCGCCGAGCTCACCGATGCCGTGCTCGCCCGCCCCTACATCCTCATCACCGGCCACCGGAGAGAAAGCTACGGCGAAGGCTTTGCCCACATCTGTGCCGCCATCGCCACCTTGTCCCGGCGCTTCCCCGGCCACAACTTCATCTACCCGGTGCACCTCAACCAGCACGTGCAGCAGCCGGTGCGCACCTTGCTCGGCCACCTGCCCAATGTCATTCTCACCCAACCGCTCGACTATCCCGCCTTCGTGCAGGTCATGCGCGGCGCCCATCTCATCCTCACCGACAGCGGCGGCCTGCAGGAAGAAGGCCCCGCCCTCGCCAAGCCCGTGCTGGTGATGCGCGACCTCACCGAGCGCCCGGAAGGCATCATGGCCGGCACCTGCCGCCTGATCGGCACCACCGAGCAAAGCATTGTCGACAACGTCACCGAATTACTGGAAAACACCAGCATCCACACCTCCATGTCCCGCGCCGTCAACCCTTACGGAGACGGCCTCGCCACCGCCCGCATCCTCAACCTGCTGGCCGGAGAACCCGCCCGCGCCAACACCTTCATTCCCGCCTACGGCCAACCCAAAGAGTAAAACGGGCACTCATTGCCCGTCCCTAAAACGGTATCTCCGTCGCCCCCTGCGGGGCCAGCAGCCCCTGGTCGCTAAAGCGCGCCACCGTGCCCTGCTTGCTGCGCAGAATAATAATCGTAATCCGCCGGTTCTTCACCGCCTCCGGCTGGTCCACCAGCAACAGCTGCTGGCTGGCATATCCGGCTATGCGCGCCATACGGCGCTCCGGCAGGCCCTCTTGCATCATTGCCCGGCGGGTGGCCTGCGCCCGGTCGGCCGAAAGTTCCCAATTAGTATAAGCCAGGTTAGCCCCGCGGTAAGGCACCGCATCGGTGTGCCCACCCAAGGCCAGGTTGTTGGGCAGGGGCTGCAACACATGGGTTACTACCCCCAGCATGCTGTAGGTATAATCGAACATCTCGGCATTGCCGTTGTCAAACAACGGGCGGTCGGCGCTGTCGGTCAGCGTTATCCGCAGCCCTTCCGGCGTCAGGTCAATAATCATGTTGTCCATCAGCGTCTTCAGCTCCGGCACGTTCATCACCGCACGCTTAATCTGCTCGGCCACTTGCCGGAACACCGCATCTTCCTTCGCCTGCACCGCCATATCGTCATTCATGTTGGCCTGGGCGGGGGGCATCATCGGCGCTTCTTCCGGCGCACTTTCGTCGGCGGCAATGGCGCTGCTGCCGCGCATAATGCCGGTGCCGCCGCCATACTGGCTGGCATTGCTGGGGGGGTTAAAGTAATAGGCTATCCCGGCTTTTTGCTCTTCGGTGGTGCTGGCCAGCAGCCACAGCAGCAAAAAGAACGCCATCATCGCGGTCACAAAATCGGCATACGCCACCTTCCAGGCCCCGCCATGGTGGCCTCCATGGCCGCCACGCGCTTTTTTCTTAACAACGATAACGGTTGGGCCGTTGCTGCCACTGCTGCCGCCGTTTGGGTCATCGGCCATCTTATTTGTCTCCGCCGCTACCAAGGCTGTTCAAATATTCTTCCGATTCCTGGAAACTCGGCCGCACCGTATCCGGCATGTTCTTGCGGGTGAACTCCACAATAATCTGCGGGCTTAATTGACGCGAAAAATTCAGTATCGCCACCTTAATGCACAGATAAAAAGCATGCTCGCCGGTATACTGGGCCTCAATGTTTTTACCCATCGGCCCCACAACACCATAGGCCATCAGCACACCAAAAAAGGTTCCCACCAGCGCCGCACCAATCAGCTTACCCAAAATTTCCGGCGGCTCGGTAATGCTGCCCATGGTCACAATCACTCCCAGCACCGCAGCCACAATCCCCAGCGCAGGCATGCCGTCGCCCATATTCGCAATGGCGTTCACCACCGCACTGCGCTGAGTATGATGAATATGAATCTCCTCATCCATCAGCTCTTCCAGCTGGTGGGGCATCCCGCTGCCCATCACAATCAGGCGCACATTGTCACATATAAAGGCTTCCACATGGTGGTCGCGGGTCAGGCTGGGGTATTTCTGGAACAGGCTGCTCTCATGCGGGTGGTCAATATGCTGTTCCACTTCCTTAATGCCCTTGGTGCGCATCATCTTGGAAAGCTCAAAAAAGAACCCCAGCAGCTCCATATAAGGTTCTTTTTTCCAATAGGGCAGCCCCGTCAGCAGCACCTTCATACCGCCGCCAAACGCCTTCAGCACGTGCGGAGGGTTCGAGATCAAAAACGCCCCGATCGCCGCACCTCCAATAATGATAAACTCGCTCGGCTGCCACAGCACCGCCAGTTTCCCGTGGTGCATCAGGTAACCGCCCACCACCGAGCCCAGGCAAACAACAAGACCAATCAAAAACAGCATGGCGCAAGCCTAGCAGACCCCACCGCCACAACCAATGCTCTAGCAGGTTGCAGGCCCTGCTTTGCCCCACCCCCCTGTGACCTTTTCCGGCGGCAGCAGCCTCCCCCTGTCCCTGCGCTGTCCCCGCGCTGTCCGATGAACCTCCAGCGCACCGAACCGATTACGCCTTTAAATTACGCTCTTAGTTCCGCTGCTGATACACACCGGGCGTATAGTCAAACAGGCTGCGCGTCAGCATCAGGTTACGTCGCACGTTGCTCAGTTCCACCCTAGTGGTGGTGTTCAGGGTGTCCAGCGCGTCAATGCGGGCCAGCTCAATCCGGTTGCCGGGCAGGCGCATAAACACCAGCGTCAGTTGCTTCAACCCCGCACCGTCGCCATCAGCCATATCCTTCTCCACTGCAAAGGTCACCGCCAGCTCGCGCCCAGTCTGCGCCACATGCGTCGCGCGCAGTCCCTGTTTGCTAAAGTTCAGGGTTTTGGCATTGAACAACCGCGCCACCCCGGCGTTGGTCGGCACCTGGGTTGCCTGCTGGCGGTCATCGATAAAATAAATCGCGCTGCCGGTGCTCACCAGCTTTTGCGCTACCGGCTGCTTATACAACCATAAAAATTTCCCCGGCTTCTGCCAATAAAAGGTGCCCGTGCTGGCGCGCGCCTCGCCGGTTACCGTCTGCTTAAAATCCGCTTGCAGGGTTTTCACATCGTTAAAATAACGCTCCACCTGCTGCACGGTGGCACTCAACCCGGGCTGGGCGGTCTGCGCCACGGTGGTCACGCTGGCGGTGCGCACCTGTGCCAGGTGGCTGCCTTTCGCCGGGGTATCCACCGCCAGCGCACCTCCGGCCACAAAAACCATCGCCAAAAGCCCCGTTGTCCCATAATATCCGCGCATGTCAGTCTCCTTGTCCTCGTTTGCTGGTGTCCTTAACGGCCCGGCGCTGGTTCCCCCTGCGGTCACCCATGCACTAATCTGTTTACACGGTTTCGGTTCCTCCGGGAACGACCTTATCCAGCTCGCACCCCCCCTCAAAGCCTCACTCGGTAACCTCGCCGAAACCTTGGCCGTCTATTCCCCCCACGCCCCCACTCCCACGCGGATGAACGAGGGCCTGCAATGGTTCTCCGACGCCTCCTGGACCTTCCGCGACCGCGACGGCATCGAAGCCGCCAGCCGCCAGCTGGAAGCCTTCACCCAAAGCCTCAGCCAGCACCACGCCATCCCCATGGCCAACATCGCGCTTTTGGGCTTTTCGCAGGGCGCGATGACCTCCCTCTACGCCGCCCCGCGCTGGAGCCACCCCGTCGGCGCCGTCATCAGCTGCTCCGGCGCCGCCATGTGGCAAGAAGATCTCAACCCCGCCACCTGCCATAAAATCCCCACGCTGCTGCTCCACGGCACCGACGACGACGTCCTCCCCGCCGACAGCACCGTCGCCGCCGCCACCGGCCTGCAGGCCCTCGGCGTCCCCGCCGAGTACCACCTCCTCCCCGGCCTCGGCCACGGCATCGACGCCCGGACACTGGCCCACATCAGCCTCTTCCTCCAAAACCTCTGGGTTCCCACCTCCTAACCCCTTGCCATGTATACCATTAACAGCTAATCTCCAGCGTCTTCAACCAGAGGGCCCCAACAAGGGGCGAAACACTATGAACATTTCGCATAAACACTTGCTCACGTCCGACGAAACCGGCATCGGACTCATCTTCCGCTCCGGGGATGAGTTGGAAAGAATTTCCGTCTGCCAGACGGACTATGGACTCGCATTCGTGAATGCGTCCTGCGTACCGGAAGAAACCCTCTACGATTCCGGATTCTTCGTCGGCGCTCTCAACAACCTCATCCTCGTGAGCGTCCGGCCTGTGGTGCTGACGCTCGATGAGAGCGTGGCCTCGCTCCAGTTCACCGCGAACAAGGAACCCGTCGGGCCGACTTCGCTCACGCGTATCACCGACAAGAAGGCTGTCGTCGAAGACGACTTCCTGCATCCCGGCGAGTTCCATCTCCTCAAGACGGCAGCCCTCCACGCCCGCGGCCACTGCCGACTGCCGCGTATCAGCCGCACGGCCACTGGCGACGGCATCGTTCTGAGGACTTTCAGCAAAGCTGCCTGACCTTGCAACGCACCACCTTGTTTGCCCCGTATCCCTCACCGGATACGGGGCAAACGCAATTTTGAGGAGCCGCACCTCGGCCGCACCCGGCGGGATGATCTGGTGCTTTTCCCCCTTGGCTCCATGAAAAGTACATAAGTCCGGCGCGCAGCGCCGTCGCCCCCGCGCGCGAGGCGGAAACGGTCATCCGGGTGATTTTTGGCGGGGCGCGGTGTACAGGCCAAAGGGTACATAAGCCGCGCCAAAAATTATCCGGGGGCCGTTCCCGTCCGCGCCTTGGGTTTGAGCCAAAGCCGCGCTAGCGGCGGGCTAAAACTTCCCTCTTCCCAACATGGTTGGGTGGACTAATAATCCCCTCCCCCTCCATCCGATCAATCAAATCCGCCGCCCGGTTATACCCAATCTTCAAGCTGCGCTGCAAAAAGCTGGTGCTGGCCTTACCCTCGCGGGAGATGATATCCACCGCCTGCTCATACAGCCCCTCGCCGCCTTCGCCGTCCTCACCCTCTTCACCACCATTGCCCATGGCTTTGGCTTCTTTGCTGCCCGGCACCACCGCCACCCCGGCCTTGAACACATCCTCAATATAATTCGGCTGGCTCTGGCTTTTCAGGTACTGCGCCACCTTGGTGCATTCATCTTCGCTCACAAAGGCGCCGTGCAGGCGTTGCAGGCCGTTGCTGCCGTTGGCCAGGTGCAGCATGTCGCCTTTGCCCAGCAGCGCTTCGGCGCCCATGCTGTCCAGCACGGTGCGGCTGTCAATCTTGCTAGCCACACTAAAGCTGATACGCGTCGGAATGTTCGCTTTAATCAACCCCGTCACCACGTCCACACTCGGCCGCTGGGTGGCCACCAGCAGGTGTATCCCACTCGCCCGCGCCATCTGCGTCAGGCGTGCAATGCTGAATTCCACTGCTTTGCCCGCCACCATCATCAGGTCGGCCAGCTCGTCAATCACCACCACAATGTAGGGCATGGGCTTGGTGGCCAGCGGCTGCTCCTCGTGCTGGGGCTGTCCCGTATGAATATCAAACCCCACCTGCACCAGCTTGGTCGGCACGCGGCCTTCCGCCTGCAATGCGGCAAATTTTTCATTGAAACCCAAAATATTCTTCACCCCCAGCTCGCTCATCAGGCGGTAGCGGTTTTCCATTTCCTTCACCACCCAGTTCAGCGCGGCGGCGGCTTTGCCGGGGTCGGTAATCACCGGGGTAAGCAAATGCGGAATATCATTATAAATGCTCAACTCCAGCATTTTGGGGTCAATCATCACCAGCCGCAGTTGCTCGGGCGTCATGCGGTACAGCAGGCTGAGAATAAAGGCGTTGATGGCCACCGACTTCCCCGACCCCGTCGTCCCGGCAATCAGCGCATGCGGCATCTTGGCAATGTCGGTGTAGGCGGGCTGGCCGGTGGTATCCACCCCCAGCGCCACTACCAGCCCACCGGCATCGTGCTCAAATTCATCGGTGTCCAGCAGCTCCTTTAGCCCCAAAAACTGGCGCTCGCGGTTCGGCACTTCAATCCCCAGCACGTTCTTGCCGGGTATGGTCGTAATGCGGATACTCAGCGCACTCATTGCCCGCGCCAAATCGTCCTGCAAATTCAAAATCTGGCTGGTCTTCACCCCGGCGGCGGGCTCCAGCTCATAAATGGTAATCACCGGCCCGGGGCGAATATTCGTCACCGTGCCTTCCACATTAAAGTTCCGCAGCTCCGCTTCAATCCGCCGCGCATTCTGCTCCAGCGCCTGCTCGCTCTCGCCGCCTTTGCGGGGCTTGGGCTCGTTCAGCAGGTCCAGCGGAGGTAAACTGAACTCCCCCTCATCCGCCAGCGGCAAAGCGGCCTGCACCGCGTGCTCACGCCGGGCCGGGCGGGGGGCTTCGTCATCGCGCACCACCACCGGGCGCGGGCGCTTGGGCACCGGGTGGCTCAGCGGCAGGTCAAATTGTTCAGGCACGGCGGCGCGGATGCGCGCCACCCAGCGCATCATCTGCGTGCCCATAATGCAGCCCACCTTATACAGCCACACGCAGGTGGCGCGCACGTCGGCCAGGCTCCAGCCGGTAAACCACAACAGGCTCAGCGCCAGCACAGCACTCATCAGCATGGTGCCACCCACCACACCCAGCAGCGGCAGCACCATGCTGGCCACCAGCTTGCCCAGCAGGCCGCCGCCACCAATGCCGGTGGCCACCGCACCGGCTTCGGTCACTTCCACCATGCCGGCCAGCGTGCGCGGCCAACCCGGCAGGGGGTCAAACACATACAGCAGCACACCCAGGCTCAGCAGCAGCATCGGCAAGGTGACAATCTGCAAGCTCAAGCTCGGAGAATCCTCGCGGTGCGTCAGCAGCGTAAACGCATGGAACACCAACCACCCCACCCACACAAACGCGCCCAACCCAAAGGTCGTCAGCAACACGTCCGAGAGATACGCCCCCACGCGCCCGCCCCAGTTCAGCACGCCGCCTGCGGGGCCGGAGTAACTGAAACTCGGGTCCGTCGGCGCATACGTCACCAGCGCCAGCAGCAAATAGGCGGCACTCACCACCAGCAGCACACCCACCCCTTCCGCAAAGCGGTCGGCAATCAGGCTGCGGCGCACCGCTTGGCGGGCACTCGCGGGGGCGCGCACGCTCCCCCGCGCCAGGGCGTTGCTCGGGCGGCTGCGGCTGCTGGGTTGGGCCATGGGCAAAATCTCCTTCTCTCTCATCCGGTGCTCACCCTGGGGCGCGGGGGGCGCTTGGGGGTGTGGCAACGGCCTCTCGTGCGGCGGCGGCAAGCCACGGGGCCGGGGCCGAATCCATCATACCTACTATGGCGTAACCGCAGCCCCTATGGCCATGCCTGCGGGCATGGGGCCCCACCTTTACACCTGCTTTCAGCACCCCCCTGTCACTTTTTGGGCACATTTAAATAAAGGTTTACTTACATCTGCATACACAACAGGCAAAACGGGGCATTGTGTCATAAACGGCCATCGCCGCAGCATCCGGGTTGACGAAACCCCGCCCCTCGCCTAAAACCCCAACCAGTGCTGGTGTAGCTCAGTTGGTAGAGCGGCGCATTCGTAATGCGTAGGTCGAGTGTTCGAGTCACTTCTCCAGCACCATAAAGCTTCAAGCGGGTCGGGCCTTCCGGCCCGCTTCTCATTCCCCACCACAGTTCCAAAACACCACCATGGGACACTCGTGGGACATAGATGTTTTAAAGCAAAAATTTATATCAATATTAAACAATAACTTATAATATATAGAGGGGATAAATGGAATTTTACCACGTTAAGCGTATTGTGTAACGATACACAATACGATATATCTTTCTCATGACGAGGAGAGATTCCATGACACCAACCGACCTGCCACTTGGCGAATACATCCGGCAAAAAGTTTTCCCAGCAGGCCTGAGCGTAACCGAGGCTGCCAGCACCCTAGGCATTGGGCGCCCTGCTCTTTCGAACATGCTAAATGGCAAGGCCGCCTTGTCTCCAGAAATGGCCAGCAAAATTGAACGGGCTTTCAAAGTGAAGGCAAGCGACCTTTTGGCAATACAGGCTTCACAAAATGCCCTTTCCGTTAAAAGCAACACGACCGTATTGGCTACAACCAAGAGCTACGTCCCACCATTCCTCCAACTGAAAGCCAATCAGATTGAAGAATGGGCTAACGGCAATCTTTCCACTCGTAACCGCCTTGCCGTATTCCTACGAACCCTCGTCAACTCCACTGGCAACCAACTATCCAAGGTTGATTTTCCGGGTAACGATGACAGCGAACGTCCTGGATGGGATGGACAGGTAGAAAGCAACCAACCATCCCCTTGGATCCCACACGGTAAAAGCGGATGGGAATTCGGTGTTAATAAAAACCCCAAAACCAAGGCGGACGGCGACTATCAGAAAAGCGTAGCGCAAGCTACCCCACAAGAACTTTCCGAAACTACTTTCATTTTCGTTACCCCACGCCGCTGGCCGGGAAAAGCAGCCTGGATCGCCGAAAAGAAGGCTAAGAAGCAATGGCTGGATGTCCGGGCATATGATTCAAGTGATCTAGAGCAATGGTTAGAACAATCCATCCCGGCCCAAACTTGGCTTGCGAAGGAACTCCACCTTCCTACCGAGGATGTTTATTCCATAGCCTCTTGTTGGAACACTTGGGCCGATGCCGCAAATCCACCATTGTCAGAGGCACTTTTCGCAGAGCCTGTTTCCTTGCACAGCTCGCAGTTGGTGGAAAAACTCAACGCAACCCCTCCCGAAACAGTCGTGGTCACAGCAGACTCTATCGAAGAAGCACTGGCTTTCCTTCACTCAGCTTTATCCATTGACGATAACGGCGCAAAATTGAAGGATCGCTTGGTTGTTTTCAAAAAGCCCGGAGTTCTACCCCGCCTTATTTCCAAATCCACCAACTTCATCCCTATCATTACGAACAGGGAAGTTGAGAAGGAATTTGCACCATACAAAGAATCCGTCAGCGCAATCATCATCTATCCCCGAAATGACACTAACGCCAAAGCCCACATTCAGCTTGAGCAACTCTCCAGCACAGGGTTTAGCAATGCGCTCAAAGCAATGGGCTTTAAGGACAGCGACATTGAACGTTACAAACGAGAGTCAGGACAATCCCTAACCGTATTGCGGCGGCGCCTTGCCACATTGGAAGCTGTGCAATTGCCAGAATGGGCGTCAACTACCGATATCGTAGATCTATTTATCCCATTTCTTATGGCAGGGGCATGGAACACCAATAACAAAGCCGATCAGAACATACTGGCAAAACTAGCGGGTAAGCCCTTCGAAGAACTTGAAAAAGATTTTCTTAAGCTCTTGAGGCTCCATGATTCCCCCGTTTGGTCAGCAGGAACTTACCAAGGAATTGCTTCTAAGATTGATGCTCTCTTTGCTGCAAACTTGCATATTTCAAAAACCCACCTGCAACGTTTTTTTGAAATTGCCGAAGAGGTTCTATCCGAAGACGATCCTTCCTTAGACATGCCCGAAGCCGACCGCTGGACAGCGGGAATGTACGGTAAAAAACGCGAGATAAGCCGTCCCCTACGGGATAGCATCAGTGAAACACTCGTTCTTCTGTCACTGTACGGGCCCGACTTATTCCAAAAGAAGCTTGGCTTTGACCCTGCATTGGCTGTTGAGCATCTGATTGAAAAGCTCTTGAGCCCCCTTACTGCTCGGAAACTTGAGGCACACTCAAGCGACCTGCCAATGTATGCCGAGGCATCCCCAGAACGATTTTTGGAATTGCTGGAAGCAGACCTTGACTCGCCAGAATCTGAGACCATGAAGCTCATGCGTCCGGCAGATTCAGGAATTTTCGGTAGTTGCCCACGTACAGGCATCTTATGGGCACTTGAGAATACTGCTTGGGTCCCAGGTCTCTTGCGTCGAACATGCGATATTCTCGCCCATTTGGCCGAACCTGTGATTAACGATAACTGGTCGCATAAGCCCAGCCTGACCTTGGGATATATTTTCCTTTGGTGGATGCCTCAAACTTCAGCCCCACTAGAAGAGCGCATTAGAGTTATGGACTATCTTGCTAAACGCTACCCACAGATCATTTGGCCCATTCTTGTTCAGCAGTTCAATGGACACTCAAGAGTAGGACACTACAGCCATAAGCCGCACTGGCGTTCGGACGGCAGGGGGTTCGGCGAACCAGTTACTGAAGGGGAGGGATACAAATTCCTTGAATATGCAATTGATAAGGCTTTGGCTTGGGAAAAGCATACCAAAGAAACCCTTGGAGATCTAGTTAGCAGCTTTATCGCTATAAAAAATGAGTTTCCGGCAAAAGCTCCCCAAATTTGGGCGCTTATCGAAGAATGGAATAAGACCGCTACTGATGAAGACCGGGCATCGCTGAGGGAGAAAGTGCGGATACAAACGCGAACCCGTCGCGCCCGTAAATGGGCCGGTGATAATACCAAAGAACGAGATACAGCCCGCAAAATCTACGACTTACTTGAGCCAAAAGATTTCATCCTCCAAAACGAATGGCTTTTCAAAGCGGGATGGATCGAGGAAACCGAGGACGAGCTTGAAGATGAAGACCTAGATTACACCAAGCGCGACAAGCGGATTGAGGAGCTTAGGACGAATGTACTTCGGAGAATTTGGAGCCAGAACGGGATTGAAGGTGTTTGGAGCTTAACCGTTCGTGGCGATGCAGCACGCACTATTGGCTGGATCATGTCGAAAATCGTCATCGACACAGAGATGCGAATTGATCTCGTTAAATCTGCGATTGCTATCGACGATAGCCTCCACCCTTACCACAAGGAGCAACTTCTCTACGGAATGCTCGCGTCAGTTGAAGGCGAAGATCTAAAACAACTTATTATCACTATTGGAAAAACTCTCAGCACACCCAAAATCATCAATTTACTTACCACGGCTCCTTGTAGCCAACCCACTCTGGACGCTTTAGCCTCTTTCAGCCCAGAAATTCAATCTCAATATTGGAAGCAAGTAAATCCCCAACGTTATGGTTTACACGACGAAGAGCTGTCTACCATTGTAAAAAATCTTATCGAGGCAAAGCGACCTCGGGCTGCATTCTGGACAACTCAATTCTCACTTAAACAACTCCAGCCACAGGAACTTTACCGCCTGATGATAGCCATCGCCACCGACTCTCAAGAGCAGGAAGGCACATATCAACTAGATAGTTACAGGGTTGTAGAAGCGATAACTGCGCTTCAAGAAAGTGGCGAAATTCCACAGGATGATATGGCTGTCCTTGAATTTAAGTACCTTGGCGTTCTGTCTCATGACGGGAAAATCCCCAACCTTGAAAGCCAAGTCCTTTCTAACCCCGATCTCTTTGTACAGGCCATTGCATTCCTTTATAAGCGTCAGGACGGTGGTAAAGACCCAGAAGCCTTGCAACCAAATGACCCCGAACTCGTTCACGGACTTGCCACTGGCGCTTACAAGCTTTTAGACAAGCTTACGAAGTTGCCAGGAATGCAGCCAAACGGCACTTTTTCTTCTGAGGCCTTCAAAAACTGGATTACTCATGTGCGGAATGCCTGCAAGGAGCTTAGTCGCTCAGACGTTGCCGATGTTGAAATCGGCAAACTGTTTGCTAATGCCCCTAAAGGCAAGGATGGCGTTTGGGCATTAGAAGAAACTCGGGATTGCATTGAATGGGCCTTAAATGAACACGCCGCACGGGGGGCCCGCACAGAATTCTATAATTTGCGAGGAGTACACTGGAGAGGTGAAGGCGGCGATCAAGAACGTGAACTTGTCGCGCATTATACGGGATGGGCAGAAGCTCTCGAATTCACCCATCCCCGCATGGCTAAAGTCATGAGGCACTTAGCCGATGGCTATCAACGTGAAGCCACAGAACAAGATACCCGAGCCGACGTAAATAAACGGCTAGGGCGTTTTTAAGAATGCTTATGCCCTAGCAATGCGTAGGTCGAACAATCAAAAGCCCGCCACCACGGCGGGCTTTAACTATCTCCAAACATCGAAACAACCCTTCGAGGGACATTTTCGGGACAAGGAAACCCTTCGGCTACCCATGGAGAAATTGCCGAAACCGCCACGCTATGCTTTAATAATCCTGCGTTCGGAAAACGAACGTGGGGCCTAGTAACCCCTACATAAGCGGCTGAAAGCACCAGCCGTCACCATTGTGCTGCCTCTCAACCACGGTTGGGGAGGCGGCGAATAAAACAAGCTGCGAGGCTGAATAGCCGCGCCGTTCTTATGTACGGTTACTACTCCCCGGCCACCACTAAAAGGTGGCCGTTTCCTATGAAACAGCAGGAGTTCCGCCATGAAACACATCCCCCTCGCCCTAATCGCACTCGCCGCAGCCGGTTGCACACCGAGCCAAATGGCCCTTTACGGAGGCGACTTCGATAGTACCTTCCAGCTCATGAACGGCACGGGCACCATGATCCAGCGTCCTGATGGTACTCAAGCCTTCCGCTACGTCATCTCGACCGACGCCCATAAAGGCATCGTACAAGGAGACCCTGAAACCCTACGCATGGAAGCCCTCGGCCGCTGGCTGGGCAACCAGAATGCATGCCCAAACGGTTACGATCTTGAGAAACGCATCGACAACACCATCGGCGCCAAGGCCATCATTTACGAAGGGCGCTGCAAATGAACCCGCGCCTAACCTTCGTTCTTGGCCTACTCGTCACAGCCTGCGGAAGCCCCGAAGCTCTAACCCCTGAACACGATGCGGTGGTTAAACACTTCCAAAGCGAGGCCGAGCCGACCGCCAAAGACGCGATGTGGACAGACCCGACAACGTTCAAAGTAGGCGTGTTTAGCGATGGCACCAACCGCAGTGGCTACGCTAGCTACGTCTGCGAAGTGCTGTACGAGCGTGGGTTCAAGGGGAGAGGGGTATGGGTACAGGTCATCGATATGGCCAGCATTCTCCGGAAAGACACGTGGAAAAAGCTTGGCGAAGCTCACTGCCACTAGTTTAATAGGCAGATTCAGCGTGCATACCCGTGTTGGGGGGTGTGTACAACTAGTATAGCACGCCTCTGAACGGCCACCACAGCGGCTCCTAGCCACTTCTCCTCTATATGTGTATTACTTTCCTTTTCCCCTCACACACCACCACCCTTGAGGCTTAATTCATTAAAAAGAGGGAGGGAATCCCCCCTCCCTTTCTGGCTATTCTAGGCTTTGCGTAACCGTTGCCGCGTTGCCCTACATACTGTCCATGGGTTGCCACTCACGCGGCCTATCTTCGGTATTGAAGTTATGCAGCGGGATGAACGTTGCTCGCGACTTTTTGTTCGTAAAATACATGGCGTCACGAGCCTCGGCACCCGGCAAGCGCCGTAAAGCGGCAACCCAAGCACCATCAGCCCAGCGCGTGTTAGCAAAGATTTTATCAAGACCAGGGCTCTTGTTGGCAACATAAAGTCCGTCTTTAGTCACCCTCAAACCGTGAGCTCGTAAAGCACGCATCGCCGATTCGCTAGCATCTGACGTTTCTCGCCAAGCGCTTAAGCTGAGAGCAATAGGCTGACCTTCGATCATGTAGCTCAGCAGATGATTCAGGCACATCTGCGAGTCGTCCTCCTCGTGCGCTTCGGCATGTTCGAGCAGTAGGGTCTCATACTCAGCAGCAAAGGCGGCGGCTTCGGTTTCATCTGGTACCCTCCCCCCTTCTCGGCCCAGCCACACGCCCGCCAGTAGCGTTGCCATGTTAAGCTCGTGGCGGCTGTCCATCGGCGGAAAAGCACTCTTCAACGCCGCAATGGTCGGGGCAACATACGGCACAAACCGCATGGCCTGATGGCACCATCCGGGGCTAAAGTTCCGCACTTCACGCACCAACGCCTCAATCTGTTGCTTGGTCTCGCGGGAGTTTTCATGCGGCACCAGCTCCACACAGACGATACGAGAAGCATCCGCCGCAGTGGTAATACGCGGATTGATGGCCCCGAACAGGAACGTCGCCCGAATCAGGAACTCCAGCGCCCGCCCCTCCGGCGTACCGCGTGCCACGGCATCATGCCCTGACGACGCGCTCCGCGCCAAACGGATGATACTCGCCATGCGGCTGGCACTCCCGTCCGACTCAAACTCGTCCAGTACCACCGGCAGACTGTCGGCCTTGAGTTTCTGACGAATACCCGCCTCGCTGCTTTGGCCGTCCAGCTTGATAACCATCGGATCGAGCAGATGCGACACCATGTGCAGAAGCGTGGTCTTGCCGCTGTTTTTAGGCCCGTGCAAGAACATGTGCGGCCGCCACTCAAGCGCACCGCAGGCAGGCGCCAGAACAAGCCACCCGAACAGCAGATCGGCGTTTTGAGGGTTCCGCCAGCAGAACTTGCGCAACAGCTCCAGAACTTTGATGGGCTCAGGCTCACTGTCAGCGTTCACGAGTTTCAGAGGCTCAAAGCAAACGTACGTATAAGCATCCGACTGCGGAATAGTGTCACCGACATTCACAACAGTCTTGTCACCTTCACGCCAGACCCCACGCCCCCGGACGCGACTGAGAACAAAAGGCCCCATCTCACGGCACAGCTCCATTAACTTGTCGCCCGCTACAACAGGCTCAAAGTCGAGCACAACCCCTTCTTTAGAGCACCTCGGAAACTGTTCCATCCAAAACGTGCGCGGCGCCATGTCCATCAGCCCATTTCGGTTAGTCAGCAAGGTCGAGCTCATCACTTTTAATTGCCGCCGCACATCAAGGAACACATAGCGGCTATCGTCGGTGTACCCCATCGGCTGCGGCCCCAGCTTGCCGGGGTCATACCCGTCCCGCCGCCACCCTAAGCGCTTCTCACGAGCACTTTTAATCAGCCCCAGCAGCTCTTCGTTGGTGTCGCCTCTATACCCCTCGGGTAGCAGCGCAAACAGCACTTCTTCCAGCCGCTCGTCGCTCTCCTCTAGTTGCGTCAGTCCTTGGGCACACAGATCCCGCATCGGCGCATGCGTACCCTCACCACTCAGAACCCCCTCGACATGCTGGCTGGCCACTACCTTTTGGATCAACTGAATGTGGCTATCCGTCAGTATCGGCAGGTCGTCAAAATTGACCTCCAGCAGGCTCTGCCCAACCCATTCGTAAGGTTGCTGAGTTTCAGGATGTACGGTGGGCGGCAAAACCGTCTGCAATCCCTCGCCTAACAGTTCGACAACCGGCTTCCCTTTATCATGGCCATACAGCTTGAAATTCTTCTGTGTCGCCGAAGCCAAAACGAACCCCGTCAAGCCCTTCTTGCCGCGTTTGGCGCAGGGGAAACCCCCAATGACCGCCGCCACGAAACGGACAAAGCGGTCATCGTCCACGTCCACCGCCATCAGCTTATAACCGGGCTTTACCTCCACGCCCATAACGACACCTAGGCCATTATTGCTATACTTCTTGCACAGCTGCTTCAATCTGTCTTCGGCAATGATTTCGCGGCTATATTGGTTAAAACCGTTAATTCCGATTGGACGCTTACCGCCCACTTCAATCGGTACGGCTGAAAGTCCACGCTCACGGTACTGCGGCGCGTAAAATCCATAAACACTAGCGTTCATTGAGGCACCCTCCGCGCTGATTCACCTCTTCAACCCAAGCAAAGAATTCACTCTCAATGATGAGGATCTTTCTACCGACACGACGCAAGCATCGGTCAAAGCCATTAAGCTCAGCTTCAAAGACAAGGTGTCGCAACTGGCTGGTTGATGGCCACGGGTGATACTCGTGCCATTTGGTGAGGGGTATGAGTCTTGATGATGTCATGTATATCTCCTTTGTTAATTAGGAGATTTCAATCAATCAAATGACGTGGGTAAGAGAGAGTTTAGCTACCCATTTTGTTTCCGGAGGGCGGAAATATGCTTCCGGACGGCTTCTTCTCCAATATCAAAACCATCGTCCCTAAGAGCTTTCACAACGTAGGGAGCTGCGCTCCGAATAGATAACTTAGGTTTATTCATATTTTTGAGGTGGGCAGCTATAAGTTGCCGTACTTCTACCGCACTATCACGTGGCATCTGGCCAGATTTGGAACCTCCACGACTCGCACCCAGGTCATCACCTTCTCCCATAAGGCTCGCCATCAGTATGCCGCTGCAGTACTGAAAACGCCCCCAGAGGTAGACCATTTCAAAATCTGCTTCTTTGGACAGGAAACGCTGCTCAAGGACAGGCAATAATTTCTGAAAATCCTTTAACGCTTGAACCAAAGCCTCATTATCCTGTGTTTTCCGAAACACCAAACGGCCAACATGCAGCATATCTTCATCACGCGAGCCTTGAATGTTCATCGTCCACGCCTTGTCCGGTTCAGCCATTCCCTCAAGCACCATGCACGTCTGCCGGAAGTCTGCCTCCAACGCTTCCCACGTTGCGGCTGCCGCTTTCAAGTAAGAGGGAAGCTCCACCATTCTCAAACATCCGTTCGTTCATCTTCCGCACCACCTCGGCCGTATGCTGTTCGGTCAGGTGGCTATACCGTTGTACCATTTGCAGGGTGCGGTGGCCAAGTACGGCGGCAATCTCCATCAGCGTGGCCTTGTTCATGGCAAGGTAGCTGGCGGCGGTGTGACGCAGATCGTGAAACCGGAAATCCTTCAAACCCGCCTGCTTCATCGCCCGTTGCCAGTGCTTTTCCAGCTCCATGGGTTCTTCGCCGTCCACACGGGCAAACACGAAGGCGCTTTGGCCAGACTCCCGCAAGTATTTTTCATGCAGCATGGCATGGGCCTTACCGGCCAAGGGTATCGAACGCGGGTGTCCATTCTTGGTTTTCAGCAGGCGTATCATCCCTTGCTCCCAGTCGATGTCGGCCCACCGCAGGTTCATCAATTCACCGCGACGGGCTCCCGTAGAAACCGCCAGCACCACCAGCGGCAAAAGATGCTCACACGCGCTCTTTTGGCAGGCATACAAAAGCTTTTCCAACTCGTCCGGACTGAGGAACCGCATTCGACCGGCCGCCGCCTTGGGCTTCTTGATGCGGTTGACGGGGTTGGCGGGTATAAGCTCCCACTCCACCACCGCAACGTTCAACATGTGCGAGAGAATGGCCAGAGAACGCCTTACCGAGCTGGGGGAACGCTTCACACCCCGCCGCGTGTTCTCGCCCAGCATTTTGTCGCGGACATGGGAGATATGGCTGGCCGACAGAGCTCCTATGGCAAGGTGACCGATTTCTTCACGCCACCGTTCAAGCTCGGTCTTGCGGCGCTGAACCTCCAAAAATCCGTAGTTGGTGGCAATATACTCGTTCAGGTAGCGGTCTATCACCAACGACACCTGTGTCCGGCGCTTGCCTAGGTAGTCCACAAAGTCGCCCCGCCGCATCTCCACCTTAGTGTTCTCTGCCCACTGCTTGGCATCGCTCAGACGGTCGAAGGTACGGGTGGCCTTCCCAAATTGGGTGCGGATTTTCACGCGGTAGGTAGCCGATCCATCAGACTTTCTGATTCGTTTCTCAATGCAATACGGTTTTGGAGATTTCATTTCAATTTGGGACATTATCATTTATTAACAATAGCTTAATTAAAACACAGGCGCGCACTTCACACAATTATGCTTGGGACATAAGTATCTGTTGTGTTAAGCTAAATTGTCTCGTCTGGGGCTAGTAGGTTTACCGGATACCACCCTTATCAAGTGGCACCGGGGGGTTCGATTCCCCCTAGCTCCATTTTCTACTTCAGAGAGGATGATCAATATGACAGCTAAAGCGTTTGCGACTCCCACAAAGAAGCGAATTCGCAGAGTCTTCTCCATTAAAGAAGCTTTAATCCTTAAGGCTCGAGAAGCTATGATGGCTGCTGTTCAAGTTTATAATAATCCACAAATAACCTTCAAATCTGAGATTTTCATAGTAAACGCCGTTATCGCTTGGACTTATCTTTTACAGGCCTACTACCGAGATAAAAATATTGAATATCGATATGTTCGTAAAAAGGGCAAGAAGCGGGTATTTGATAAAACCAAACACGGCGCCACAAAATATTGGGACTTAGAAACTTGCATCAACTCAACAAAGTGCCCCTTAAAACCCGGAGCAATCAATAACCTCAAATATTTAATTGGGATTCGTCACGAAATTGAACACCAAATGACGTTAAGGATAGACAATACGCTAAGTAGCCGTTTCCAGGCCTGCGCGCTAAATTTTGATGCGGCTATCACTGCGCTTTTTGGAGAAAATCACTCTCTCGCTAAGGAACTTGCTTTTGCTCTACAATTTTCAGGAATTGGAAAAGAGCAAAAAGATATTTTGGAAGAGTTTGAGCAGCTTCCGACAAACATTCAGTCCTTCAATGCTACTTTTGAGACTGGGCTTACTGATGACCAGTTTAACGATCCCGCCTTTGCCTACCGGGTCTTCTTTGTAGAAAAGTCCGTAAATCACAAAGGGCAAGCAGACCAAGTGGTAGAGTTTGTCAAAGCGGGAAGCGAAGAAGCTCAAGAAGTAAACCGAGTGCTCATTAAAAGCGACAAGCAACAGAAGGTGGGTGCTAAGGAAATTGTTACCCTCGTTCATCGAGCAGGCTTCGCCAATTTTAGTCTTCGTGACCATACAGATCTTTGGAAAACCTTAGACGCTCAGGACGAAACTAAAGGATACGGTGAAAAGATACATCAGTGGTGGTGGTATAAAGACCGATGGCTGAAGGTGGTTTTACAGCATTGCCGAGCAAATCCTGAGAAGTACAAATAGATTTTACGGGACAACCGTGGGACATTACCCACTGAAAAATCATGATAAAAGGCGACAAAGGAAGATAAACAGTGTCCCACAGAAACTACCCTATCTAACACCCCTTAAAGCCGCCGTCACAGCCGCTTTGCGGCCTCCGTTGCGGCTTCTGGATTTCATGTAAGTTATTGTAAATAAATCGCTTCGTAATGCGTAGGTCGAGTGTTCGAGTCACTTCTCCAGCACCATTCGTCCTTACCCCCAGCCCCCCTACAACCACCGCCGCCGCCGGAAGTACATAAACGGCCCCACCGCACACACCACCATCAGCGCCAGCGCCAGCGGGTAGCCCCAGGGCTGGCTCAGCTCCGGCATAAAGCTAAAGTTCATGCCGTAAATGCTGCCAATCAGCGTGGGCGGCATAATCAGCACCGTGAACACCGACAAAATCTTCATAATCATGTTCTGCTCCACGTTAATCATCCCCAGCGTCGCATCCAGCTGGAAGGTGATCTTGTTCGACAGGAACGTCGTCTGCTGCGCCAGCTCGCGTATATCCGCCGCCAGCACATCCAGTTTCCGCACTAAATACTGGTTGTCGCTCTGCTGCTCCTTAAAAAACCCCACCATCCGCGCCAGGCTGTGCAGGCTTTCGTGCACTTGGCTGTTCAGGTCGGCGGCCACGCCCAGGCGCCGCAGCACATCCTGCAGGCTGGTCTGCTCCTCATCGGCCTGCAAGCCGTAGGGGTCAAAAATCCGATGCGAAAGCTCATCCAAGTCCCCGCTCACCAGCTCGCTGTTATAGGCCACGCGCAGCACCATTTCTTCCAGCAGGCCCTGCAACACTTCCGGCCCGCTGTCATAGTTCTTGGTGGTTTCGGCCAACCTTGCGGCAAATTGCACAAAAGAAGTCGGCTCAATCTCCCGCACCGTCAGCAGCGTATCTTCGGTCAGCACAAAGCGCACGTGGCGTATCTCGGGGTAGGGGCCCATCGCTTTGGTAATCAGCGCGGCGGTCATAAAGCTCACCCCATCGCTGCTGAACATCCGGCTCAGCGCCGAGCTCCGCTCCCGCTCCTCGCGCGGCGGCAGCGCCAGCCCCAGGGCGGCTTGCAGGCTGTCGGCCTCCTCATCGCTGGGGTCGTGGGCATCCACCCATATCAGGTGGGGCGGCAGGGGTTGCCCGCTTTGCCAGCTTTGCACCGCAAGCTGGCCTTCATCTCGGCTGTAAAGGGTAATCATAAAGGCAATCTAACAGGCTTGCCGCTGCGCCATAAGCACCGTCCGTCACTCCTCCTCACGCAGCGCAGCGTAAAAACCACACTTGGGCCTCACATTTTATGAAAACCCGCGCAGGGTTTACCGGGCATGGGGCGTTAAAGGGAGTGACAAGGCTGGCAACACAGCCCACATTCACCCTAACCAGAAAGACCCGACATATGACCAACCGCGAAATGTTCCTCCTCGCCACCAGCATCCTGTTTGCCGCCACCACCCTGGGGCTGGCGCTGCAAGGCACGCTGCACAAGGGCCCGCGCCATGGGCACCCGGGCTACGAGCACCACCACCCCGGCAAAACCGCCTGGAAGAAAGACGGCAAACGCCCCGACATGTTCACCCGTTTCGACACCGACAAAGACGGCTTCGTCACGCGCGACGAAATGCTCGCCCTCCAGAATGCCCGCCTCACCGAGCTGTTCGCCACAGTCGATACCGACAAAGACGGCAAACTCAGCCGTACCGAAATGGAACAGGGCCGCAAGCTGATGCACGCGAAAATGAAGGCCCGCTTCGAGGCCGAGCGCCAAGCCGCCCCCCAAACCGTACCGGCCAACTAACCGGCGCGCGCTCCCATGCTCTCCGCAAATCATAATACCGAGCTCACCGCTCTCATGGCCGCCACCGCCACCGGCAGCCAGCAGGCCTTCCACACCCTGGCGCGCCAGTTGGGCCCGCGCATGCACGCGCTGGCCGCCCGGCTGGCAGGCGGCCAGGCGGCTTATGCCGAAGATATCGTCCAGGAAGCCCTCATCAAGCTCTGGCAACAGGCCCCCAGCTGGCAACCGGGCGGCTCGGTGGCGGGCTACGCCAGCAGGCTGGTCTACACCACGGCTATGGACCACCACCGCAGAACCCGCCCCACCACCTCGCTGGATGCCAGCATGATGGACATCCCGGAACCGGAAACCATCACCGGCGGCCTTGTCCAAAAGCAAACCCGCAGCCTGCTGCTGGGCGCCATGGCCAAGCTGCCCCAGCGTCAGCAACAGGCGGTGGCCCTGGCCTACTTCCACGAGTACCGCGCGCAAGACATCGCCACCTCCCTCGGCACCACCGAGAAAGCGGTCGAAAGCCTGCTTGTCCGCGCCCGCAAAACCCTCGCCACCCTCCTCCCCGCCAACCTCAACGCCGCAACCCATTAAAGGAGACCCACCATGACCAACCGCCTGCCCGAAACCCCCTTCACCCCCCTCAGCCCCACCCGGCTGGAGGCAATGATCGACCACGCCCTCACCCACCCGCAACACACCCGCAGCGCCCCGGTCATCGCTTTCCGCCCGCGCTGGCAGGGCATGGCCTACGGCAGCGGCCTGGCCGCCATGGCGGCGTCGGTGGTGCTGGCTCTTATGCTGGCCCCGGCCTTCCCCACCTCGCCCCAGGTGGCCGAAGCCCCCCAAGCCGACCTCACCGACCTCCTGCTGTACGACACCCTCGGCGCCTAACTGGCACACCCTTGCCCATCCCCCTTGCCAAAGCCATTACCCCCCTGTAAAGCCGCAAACATGACCACCAAACTCCCCGCCTTCAAGGCCTACGACATCCGCGGCAAAATGCCCACCGAACTCAACCCCGCCATGGCCTACCACATCGGCCGGGGCCTCGCGCAATCCACCAAAGCCACCACCGCCGTGCTGGGTATGGATAGCCGCCTCTCCTCGCCCGACCTCCTCCGCGCCGTGGCCGCAGGCCTGGCCGCCGAAGGGGTCACCTGCCAGTCCTTGGGCCTGTGCGGAACCGAAGAAGTCTACCACTCCGCAGGCGCAGGCCATGCCGATATCGGCATCATGGTCACCGCCAGCCACAACCCGGTGGATTACAACGGCATGAAGTTCGTCAAGCGCGGCGGCCTGCCCTTCAGCGCCACAGCCGACCTCGGCCCGGTGGAAGAGTACACCCGCACCCACCTGCACGAGCCCGTACCGGAATCCATCCCGGAGGTGCCCACCGTCTCCTACCGCAACGAGTACGTCCAACACCTGCTGCAATTTATCGATATCAAAGCCATTCCGGCCCAAACCATCGTCATCAACGCGGGCAACGGCGCGGCAGGCCCCACCGCCGATGCCATTCTCGCCCACCTGCCGCAACTTTCGGTCATCCGCCTGAATCACGAGCCCGACGGCACCTTCCCCAACGGCATCCCCAACCCGCTGCTGCCGGAAAACCGCCACAGCACCGTCGAGGCTGTCCAGCAACTCGGCGCCACCCTCGGCATCGCGTGGGATGGCGACTTCGACCGCTGCTTCCTCTACGACAGCTCCGGCACCTTCGTCAGCAACTACTATGTCGCAGGCATGCTCGCCCAAACCATGCTCGCCCAATACCCCGGCAGCAGCATCGTCCACGACCCCCGCCTGCACTGGGATACCGAAGCCGCCATTCTGGCCGCTGGCGGCACCCCGGTCATCAGCAAGGTCGGCCACAGCAACATCAAGCCCACCATGCGCCAGCATAACGCACCGTTTGCCGGAGAAATCTCGGGCCACTTCTACTTCCGCGACTTCTTCTACTGCGACACCGGCATGCTGCCCTGGCTGCTCACCCTGCAATACCTTGCCCAAAGCGGCCAGTCGCTCAAACAGGTGCTGGCCAGCCGTATCGCCGCCGCCCCGGCGTCCGAAGAACTCAACTTCGTCACCCCCACCCCGGCACGCGAGTACCTCGAACAACTCAAAGCCAGCCTCCCCACCGGCGGAGACGTCACCACCGTCGACGGCATCAGCATCGCCCTCCCCCAGGGCCAACCCGAGTGGCGCGCCAACATCCGCGCCAGCAACACCGAGCCCCTGCTGCGCCTCAATGTCGAGGCCCGCGACGCCACAACCCTCCAAAGCCAAATCGCCGCCCTCACCCACCTCATCGAATCAGGCGGCGCCCACCCCGCGTCAGACCACTAAGAGTTTATACGAACATCCTGTTCCCAAGACCGTTATCTCACTACGGAGGCAGGGGGAAGGGGGTTTT
>DIUO01000035.1 GCA_002422365.1 Proteobacteria bacterium UBA6156 | reverse complement strand
AGGCCGGGGTATGGGCAGTTTGGGATTCAGCAAGGCAGCTTGTTTGAGGATTTGCGGCGGGAAAGCAGCCAGAAGCTGCAAGAGCTGGATTTTGAAGGCTATGCCATTGGGGGCCTGGCGGTAGGCGAAACCAGCGAAGAACTGCACCAGGCGGTGCCAATGGCGGCGGAGCTGCTGCCTGCCGACAAGCCGCGCTATTTGATGGGGGTGGGTTACCCCAGCGACATTATTAAGGCGGTGATGGCGGGGGTGGACATGTTTGACTGCGTGCTGCCCACCCGCAATGCGCGCAATGGCATGGCCTTTACCTGCGAAGGGGTGATTAAAGTGGGGCATAGTGCGCATAAGCTGGCGGATATTCCGTTAGACCCGCAGTGCAGCTGCCATACGTGTAAGAATTACAGCCGGGCGTATTTGCACCATTTGCATAAAGAAGATGAGATTTTGGGACACATGCTGCTGACACAGCACAACCTGCATTTTTATTTGCAACTGGCGCAGACGCTGCGTGATGCGATTGACGCCGGGACGTTGGAGAGTGTGGGGAATGCGTTGCTGGAGCGCTACCGCTAAAGCGGTTGGCATGGGTTAAGCCTTTGGTTGAGATTGGGGCGGATTTGCGCCATAGTTGCGGAACCAAAATGGTGCGGATGGATTGCCCTTATTCAGTTTAAACGCAGCGGCGAGGAGGCCCCCTATGGAACAGATAATTACGTTTTTTAACCAAGCCACTCACCTGAGCCCGGGCGAGTTGACCGCCATGCTGTGGGCGATGTTGCCCGGGGCGGTGCTGGGGGCTGGGTTGGCCGTGGGCGTGTTGTTTATACGTGAGACGCTGTGTGCGTGGTTGAAGCACCACCAGGAGACTACGGCCGGGGTGAGCACCTGGGCGCGATACACCCAACATGTGGCTGAAAGTGTGAGTGGCTGGTTTGTGTGGGTGGGCGGCGTGTATGTGGCGATTCAGGTTATGCCCTATATGGATGCTGTGGATGGGGCTGCGCGGCGGGTATTTATGCTGGCGCTATTTGTGCAGCTTGGGCTGATGGTGATGCATGTATTGCGAGCCTGGAACACCCATTACAGCCGCGCCCACCGCGCCACCGAGCCTGCCCGCGTGACGATGATGGGTAGCATGGTGCGTGTGGGGTATATTTTTGTGTGGCTGGTGGTGTTTATATTGCTGCTGAACACCTACGGGGTGGATGTGACCGCGCTGGTGGCGGGCCTGGGGGTTGGTGGGATTGCCGTGGCGTTTGCGTTGCAGAATGTGCTGAAGGATATTTTCAGTTCGTTTTCGATTGTATTTGATAAGCCGTTTGTGATCGGGGATTTTATTATTGCCGGTGATTACATGGGAGTGGTGGAGGATATTGGGATTAAAACGACGCGGATACGGGCGTTGAGCGGGGAGCAAATTGTGATGAATAACAGCGATTTGTTGGAATCGCGGATACGCAACTACCGCACTTTGGGCGAGCGGCGAGTGGTGCTGGGGTTTAGAGTGGATTTTGATACGTCTGAGGCCAAACTGGCGCAGATACCGGACATGGTGAAAGAGATTTTGCAGAAGAATGACGATGTGAGGGTAGACCGGGTGCATTTGCAAAGTGTGACCGACTTTGGGCCGCACTATGAAGTGGTATATTACGTGGGTGTGCCCGACTTTAACCGCATGATGGACATTAACCATGCGCTGTATGTGGCGTTGTTTGGGGTGTTTGGTAAAGAAGGCATTACCTTTGCCATACCGGTGCAGAAGAATGTGGGCGAGGTGGCACCGCACCAGGGCCGCCGCGAGGCCCGCCCGGCTAACCCTTCCAGCAAGGCTGCTGCGAAGGCTGCTGCCAAGGCCCCAGCGAAGGCCCCAGTGAAGGCCGATAAACCCGCGCGCGTGCGCGCCCAAAAGGCTGTGGCGGCCCGCAAAACGGGGCAAAAGCCTGCGGCTAAGGCGGCCAAGCGTGCGCGGAGATAAGAAAAGGCAGCCGGAGGGCTGCCTTGGAATGACTTGGTAGGCCGTGACAGGATCGAACTGTCGACACTCTGGTTAAAAGCCAGATGCTCTACCACTGAGCTAACGGCCCACCGGGGCTGTGTATAGGTGCTGGGGGGCGCTGCGTCAACCCTTTCTGTGCACTTGGTGCAGGAAAGTGCAGTTGCAATGCCACCCGAAAGTGACAACGCGCGCTTGACGTGTGTGGGTTTTGGCTATAAACCGCCCTTGTGTGGGCTGCTAGCTCAGTCGGTAGAGCAGTTGACTCTTAATCAATTGGTCGTGGGTTCGAATCCCTCGCGGCCCACCAAATATGTGTTCTGTGTTTTAGTGTTTAGTGTTTAGTGTTTAGTGTTATTTTAGTTTGTATTTCTTTATCTTAGATCTGTGAGTGGTTTAGGCAAATACCCTTTTGGGGATGGTTGGGGTTGGGAGGCTGAAAGGCTCCAGCTCGGGTGGCAGGGGGGTACCGTTGCGCAGGCGCAGGTTGACGTGGAAGCCATCCAGCGGGGCGAAGGTATCGGTGCGGTAGAGCGTGCCGATGACGTCGGTGGCGTGGGATTCGGAGGCTTCGGTTTGCAGAGCCTCGGGCATGGTTTGGGAGTAGTTTTCGTAATTGGTGAATTTGAGGTAGTAGTCTGTCCACATAGTCATTATCCTTTTTTATACAATGGTAATAATGGTTTTAAGCTGTCAGTTGCTGCATGTATTCCAGCGGGAGTGCGCGGGTGTAGTAGCTGACTTGGGTGATATGGTTGTTGAGGTAGTCTCGTTGCGACCCCACAAAGCTGCGATGGCCGATACGCAAGGCCGTGACATTAAGCCCTGAGGCGGCGGTGGAGGAAACGGCGAACTTTTGGCCGTTGATAACACATTGGAGCCCGGAAGCCGCATAGCTGAAACCCATGGCCAGCTTGCTGCCCACGGGGATGGTGGAGAAGTCGGACGTAGTGAGTTTGATGCTGTTGCTGATGCTGCAGAAAAAGTTACGCTCGGTTGTTGCACCTTTGATGTGGATACGTGTGGCGCCGTCGCCGGTGCCGTTGTCGAGCCCCAGCAGCATGGATTTACCGGCGCTGCCGGTGACGAAAAACGTGCCTTCGGCCGGGTTGATGATGTTGGTGAGACTTTTGCTGCAGTGGTCGGCGGCGCGGGTGGCTGCGCTTGCGCCTGTGGCAATAAAACTGGTGGCGGTAGTGCCGTTTTCGCATTGAAAACGTGAGGGACTGCCGCTGACCGTGAACACCACGCTGCCCGCCGTGCTGACTGTGAAAACAACCGGGGCGCCTGCCGTGGCTGTGCCAAAGCCCGTGCCCACTGCGGTGCCAGCAGCGCAGGTGCAGCTGCCGCTGCCTTCATTCCAGAACGTGTAAGTGCCGGTGCCGAGTGCGACAGTTTGCGTGACCGGGGATGTGCTGTTGAGCAGGTAGTTGGTGCGGGATTCCTCGGCCAAGAAACCCAGCGGAACCTGTGATTGAGGGTGATAACTGAGGCGAAGGGTATCGTTAAGGGCGGTTACCCAGTTGCCTTGCGCATTGTAGCTGCCGGCTGCGCTGGCACGTGCAAAGGTAAGCCCCGCACTGGCGGGGCTTTGTGAGGTGAAGTCGATACTCCAGGCGGGGTATAACCCCGCCCCCGTGGTAATGGGGGCGGCTGGCGGTGCTGCGATGGCGCGTATGAGTGTTTGGCTCATGATGACGTTCTCCATGTTGGTGAAGGGATGGTTGGGTTAGTATTGGCGGATGTGCAGGGCCCAGGTGCCGTCGGTGACCTTGAGGCGTACGCCGGTGACGGGGCGGAGGAGTTTTTCGGCCCCGCTGGTAATGCGGTTACCCATGGGGCTGTTGACCCAGAGGGCGGTGCCGGCTTTGATTTTTTCGTCTTCATCCAGTGTGATTTGCAGGATGGCGCCGGTGACAGGCGAGCCTGAGGTAAGGTGGGCGGCGGCGGTGACCTCCTTTTCAGCGCGGAGGATGAAATCATCGCTTTGGGTGGTGATTGCGGTTTGTGCGTCGAAGACGGCAACGGTTTTGAAAGCCATAGGCTTGTCCTTTCTGATAACGATTCGTAACGATTGGTTTGATACAAGAAAACCGCCCGGGGGGTTAAGCGATTGCTTAAGCCTCCGGGCGGTATCTTGCCTAATTGCTACCTTAGGTTGTGGCGCTTGTCAAGCCCCTATGATTTGAAGGGGTTGGCGAAGGAGCTACCCCAACCTTAGTGCACAACCGGTTGCATGAAGCCCATGACCTTTTTGTAGGCGCGCTCTTCCAGCTGGCGGACGCGCTCGCGGCTGACGCCGTATTCTCCGGACAGTTGCTCCAGCGTGGGGGTGTTTTCGCTTTCGGTCAGGTGGCGGGCGACGAAGATGCTGCGCTCGCGGTCATCGAGCCGGGAAAGGGCGGCCATGAGCAGGTCTTTCCTTTGGCCTGCAATTTGCTTGCGGGAGTAGAGTTCTTCCTGGCTGGGGCGGGTATCCACCAGAAAATCCTGCCATTCCTGAGCGTCTTCGTCTCCGCCCAGCGGGTTGTTCAGGCTTTCGTCGCCGTGGCGCAGGCGTTGGTCCATGCCGATGACGTCGTTCGGGTTGACGCCGAGCTCGGACGCGATGCGGGCCACGGCTTCGGGCGTCAGGTGGATGCCGTCTTCGCCCAGCAATTCGGCTTTGAGGCGGCGGAGGTTGAAAAAGAGCTTCTTTTGCGTGCTGGAGGTGCCGATTTTGACCATGCTCCAGTTATTCAGGATGTACTCTTGAATATGCGCTTTGATCCACCACATGGCATAGGTGGAGAGGCGGAAGCCGCGGTCGGGGTCGAACCGGTTGATGCCCTGCATGAGGCCGATATTGCCTTCCTGGACGAGTTCTTCCAGTGGCAGGCCATAGCCACGGTAGCCCAGAGCCACTTTGACCACCAGGCGCAAGTAGCTTTGCATGAGAATGCGGTAGGCGCGTTCGTCCTTGTTATCGCGCCAGCGTTTGGCCAGGTCTTGCTCGGCTTCGAAGCTGAGAGCCTCGAATTTTTGAATCGACTGGATGTAATCTTGGACGAGTTCGGCCATGGGGGTGGATTCTCCTTTGGTGTAGAGGATTATGCGGGGGGTGGCGAGGGGGCTGACTGACAGGGCTATATGGGGCGGAATTTTCGGGTTTCAAGGGGTTGTAATAGGATGATTTTGTGTCTATTTTGGTGGGGTTGGGTCTTGAGCCCATCGCGTTTGCACAGGAGGGCCCTAAATGGGCATTTTTGATGAACTGAGCCGCATCGGGGATGCGGCCGTGGCTCGGATGGATTCCGGGTCGCAGCTCACCGCCGATACATTGGCGGCGATGAAAATGCCCCCGGAATCGCGGAGCCTGATGGATCGCACGACGATCCAGATGGCTAAGGCCAAGGGCATCATCATCGACCCCGCCGATTTGCGGCGGAGGTGAGCAACGAGTGCAACGGCGGGGGATGTTCCCCCGCCGTTGCGCGTTTGGGGGTTGCCAAGCGGGGCGGGAGGGGGTTTACTTCGATAAATTCAAAACAACACTTCAACCGGGGGGAATGACCATGAACTTTACGAAACTGATGTTGGCGGCGACGGTGATGACGGGGAGCGCGTTTGTGCTGCAGGCCGAGGAGGCTGCGCCCTATGCGGGCCCTACGCTGGATTATAAGACTGCGCAAGCGGGCACGTATAAGCTGGATAAGAGCCATGCGGGGGTGACTTTCCGGATTGACCACCTGGGCTTTAGCCAGTTTATGGGCCGCTTTGAAGACATGGACGGCACGCTGACGCTAAACCCGGCGGATGTGAACCGCAGCGGCGTGGTGTTTAACATTGAAACCGACAGCGTGGACACGACTGTGGATGCCCTGGATGAGAAACTGGTGAAGGCGGACTTTTTTAATGCCGAGCAGTTTAAGGCCATTACGTTTACCAGCACCAAGGTGGACGTAACCGGCACAACGGCGGAAGGCAAAGCCGTGGGCCAAGTGCACGGCATGCTGAGCCTGCGCGGCGTGACCAAGCCTGTGGTGCTGGATGTGGTGTTTAACGGCCATGGCGAAGGGCCCTTTGGCGGCGGCCAGCGCTTAGGCTTTGATGGTACGGCGACTATTAAGCGGAGTGAGTTTGGGATGGATAAGTATATCCCGACAGTGGGGGATGACGTCAAAGTACAGTTCGCTGTTGAGTTTACTAAGGCTTAACTCACCCGTTAGGCGCGGGTTAAAACGCCAAATGACAAAAGCGCTCTGTGGGGCGCTTTTTTTGAAGATGAATTTACAGGAAGTGCCGCCCTACGGTAGGGGTGGTGCCTGGTCGGAGGTTTCCACCAAAAATGGGATTTTTGGGGAAACCTGACCGCAAGGCACGGTGGAGCCGAAAAGTTTAAACACTTTTCTAACGAATTTACATATCCAGTGGCGGGATGCGGCTGATGAGGGTGGGTTTGGTGTCTTTCGGGAGTTCTTTTTTCGGCATTTTTTCGCCTAATGGGGTGCTGAGGTAGAGGTGGGCGGTGGTGGCGAGGTCTTCGGCACAGGTGGCCGGGGAAAAGCTGGTGGCGTGGCGGCCGGGGCCGCTGAGCGCCCACGCAATGGGTTGGTTGCACATGCTGAGGCATTTTGTGAGCTGCACGGAGATGGCGGTGCCTGCCAGCAGGGCTGCGGTTTGGGTGGCGAGCTTTTCCGACTCTGGGTTGGTGGGTTTTTGGCCGGTGGCGGGGTCCTTCACCATACCGCAGGTGGCGCAGATGAAGAGCGTAGTACGGGGGGTGGCTTGGGCTTGGTGCATGCAGATATTTAGACTGTTTCGCCATTTTTGGGAATGGGCGGTAAACGGCCTCGTAGCTTTTTGCGGAGTGCTGGTGATAATGTGCGGGCGGGCATACAACCCTTGCGAGGTTCTTCTAACCAGAATGCTGCGAGATCTGCAATTTCACAAGGATCATCGCCATCGGAAAAGATATAGTTATAGAGATTATCGGCACGCAGACCCCAGGCAATGGGACGGCTACATTGGACAAGGCAACGAACGAGTTTAACGTCGAGTTTTGAGGCCTGTTCGGGGTGGTTGTTATCAAGATAGCTGCGAATATCTTTGGCTAACTCGACAGCTTTAGGATTGGTGACTTTGCAGCCAGTTTCATTGGGCTCGGTGCTGCCACATTGAAGACACACAAGTATGGATGGTTTGCTCATGATGCAGTCTTTTAGCACATATCTACAGGACTTGCTCCCTTGATTCTTCAATTTGAGAGGCATAGGTTGTTTAGGTCTGATTTGGATAAGGAGCATCTTGATGATCAGTCGCCGAACTTTTTTTGTCGCGGCGGGAGCCTTGATGGCAACTGCGGCAATGCCCAATACTGCCCTCGCAAATGGTTGCGGTGGCGGAATCCGTACCATGGAGGCGTTCTTCGCCCGGCTCGATGCGTCGTTGCCGGAGGAGTATCTCTTCCATCCGGTGAGAGTCTCGCTGGACAGGAACCGGCTGGTTGTCGGTACGCTGTACCAGACCGCCATGCAGGGCTCGGAGAGCGTGAAAGCCTACGACCTGATGGAGGATGACGAGCGTGCGCGTTTTCTCGCCACCCTCTTCCACGAGACGTCTGCGATGCAGGGGAACATGGAACGCCTGCATTCACTGATGGTCGATGCGGGGTTGACCGGCCTGCCTGTCGAGTTGCTCGAGATGCATCTCGAGTCGTTCCGCAATGACTACGACGCCCGAAGGCTGAACGTGGCGCTGGCTATTGCCAAGATGGAAGACGCGATGGTGTCGCGTGATGCCATTCTGCGTCAGGCTGTGGCCGACCTCCATGACGGCATTCGTGTCGTTGGTGGCGGCGACGCCGCACGTGCGGCAGATATGGCCTGTAAAGCCAGCTACCACCTGAATCGTCGGCACTTCCTCGACTTCCTGCCTGTGGTCGGGCCGTCGGATACGATCATCTATCGGCGAGCGCAGCTGGAGAGGGGTGCTGTACCTCTCGAAGTCTGAACAAGCTGTAAGCTGTCATCGAAAGAAGCCGGGGCGTTAGCGCCCCGGTTATTTTTTTAAGAACTGAATGAAGGAGAGTTGGCGGCCGGGGTTGGATTTATCGCGGCGGTAGGAGTGGAAGAGGGTGCTTTGCGCATAGGTGCAGTGGGGCGAGGTTTGGATGTTGGCGGCGGGGATGCCCATGGTTGTGGCCTGGTGGGTGAGGATGGCGGCGAGGTGCATGAACACGTGGCCGGGTTTGTTGGGCGTGAAAAAGGGTGGTTGGTTGGGGAGGTTGAAGGTGGTGGGGAAGGTGTCTTCCACCTCGAAATGCGGTGGGCTGAGGCTGGGGCCGAAGCTGAGGTGGATATCTTCGGGTTGAAGTGAAAACTGGGTTTGCAGGGTGGTAAGGGTGAGAGGCAGGAGGCCCGCCTGGGCGCTGCGCCAGCCCAGATGCACGGCGGCGACGGCGCGGGGTGTGGAGATGAGGCAGGGGGTGCAGTCGGCCGTTTTGACGGCCAGCCAGAGGTTGGGGATGTCGGTGTAGAGGGCGTCGGCGCTGGGGTATTGGGTGGCTTTGGTGGCATAGGTAAGTGTGGCGCCGTGCACCTGGTGCATGGAGGCGATGGGGCCGAGGATTTGGGTGGCTTGGGCGAGGTTGGGGAGGTGGCGGGTGCCGAAATGGGCTTGGGCGTGGGGGAGGGTGGTGGGGAGAAGGGGTTCCATGGTGGTTTATAGCATTGGTTGTTTGGGGTTGTCTTTGTATTTAGGGGTGGTGCAGATTCATGAATGCCTCCCGTTCCGGCCTCCGCCGGAATGGTGGGGGGTGGGCCCCGGATAGGTAGCGGGGCCCGGCAAAAAATGGGATTTTTTGCCACCCGCTAACCTTCCGGGGTGACACTCCTCCATCCGTGGGTGGTTTTTACCCTGCTTTAGGAATTGTGGAAGGCTTGGGCTTTGAAGAGGGTGCCCATTTGGGTGGGGTGGAGGAGGCGGTGGAGGGAGGATTCGGTTGCCGGGGTGGGGGTGCCGCTTTGGAGGGCGGCGGTGGCCAGGCCGTGGCGGAGGAGGAAGGGGGCGAGATCTTCGAGGGGTGCGGCGGTGAGGTGGGGGTGGGACTCGGCCATGGCGGTGGTGACGTGGTTAAAGTTGACGTGCATGGTGAGGTCGGAGTCTCCTGGCAGGTGGAAGACGCTGACCTTTGTGTGTTGGTGCAGGGCTTGGAAGGTGTCTCCGGTGGGGCCGGAGGTGCTAGTGCCGTAGTCGAGAAACAAAGCCGCGTGCAGGGTTGGCGGCAGGGTTTGCAGCCAGGTGCGCATTTGGGGGGAGTGCTCGGATATGTGTGTTTTGGTGTTTCGTGTTTGAGTGTTTAGTGTGTCGGTGAAGGTAAAGTCTCCGGTGTTGTTCAGGCTGATGGTGCGGGGTTGGAGGCGGCCTTGGTGCTCGATGATTTGGCTGTGGGGGAAGGCGTCGAGGAGCTCATTCGCGATAAGCACGATGGGGTGGCCGGTGGCGGTGGGGGTGGTGGCCCAGTGGCATTGCGGGAATGGGGCGAGGGTGGTTTTTTGCAGGGTGGTGAGGGTGGGGGAGGATTCTATCAGCACAGGTTGAGCGTTGGTGTAGGTTTGCGGGTGGTTGTGTTGCAGATAGGAAAGGATGTCGTGCATAAGCTGGCCGGAACCGGGGCCGCATTCCATAAGTGTAAGGGTTTGGGTGGGGGCGTGGCGATGCACCCAGATGGCGAGGGCGGCGCCGAAGAGGGGGGTGATGTGGGGGGCGGTGGTGAAGTCTCGTGGGTAGGGTTGGTTTGCATCGGTTGGCAGCGGCAGAAAGTTGCGGCCTTGGGTGTAGTAGCCGTGGTGCGGATGGTAGAGGCAGGCTTCCATGAATTCCTCTACCGTAAGGGGGCCGGAGGTGCGGATTTTCTCTTTTAAGATGGCGGCGAGGGGCGTGGGCATGGCGGTACCCTACGCGAGGCTGGGGGCGGGGGGAAGGTGGAGTGGAGTTTTTGTTGGCAATGTGCTGCATTTGGTATACAAGAGCTTTACTTTAATCGGCTTGCAGAGGAGATGCGGCTATGACGTTTTTGGATATTGTGACGGCGTGGATGGAAACGGCGCCTGCGCATGAGCTGAATGCGGTTGAAAAAGCCGCCAAGACGTTTCTGCTCCGGCGGAAGCGTGATGAAGAAATTGTGAGTCATCTGGGTGACCTGGTGATTCGCATCGGCAAGGCGGTGGCCGAGGAAGATGCCAAGCCCAAGCGCCTGAAGGGCAAGAAGGTGCTGCTCAGCCTGCTGCCGGAACACCTGAAGCCGCCGAGCATTGAGGTGGGCGACGTGGCCAAGCTGCCCGGTGTGACAGCAGCGCTGAAGGCGTGTGCGGTTGCGCACGGCGTGCGGGTAGACCTTGTCACTTGGAAAGGTGTGGTGACGAGCGGGGAAGACCTGAACGGGCATCGCTCGGTTCAGGTTGAGCTGGAGTGGCCAGACTGACGGGGGCGGTGCGGGGAGTTGGACTCCTCGCGCCGCCATTTTTTTTGTGGATTAGGCCTGTTTGCGGGTGGAGAGGTGGAGGAAGTAGAGGCCGAGGATGAGCATGGGGATGCTGAGGAGTTGGCCCTGGGTGAGTTGCAGGATGCCCAAATTGTGGGTGATTTCCGGCGTGCGGAAGGTTTCTACCAATATACGTGCCAGCGCGTAGCCGGTGAAAAAGATGCCGAGGGGCTGGTAGCGCCGGATGGAGGTGCGGGTGGTGAAGGCGAGGATGATGAGGAGGAGGAGGCCTTCTAATGCCGCCTCGTACAGTTGGCTGGGGTGGCGGGGGTAGAGGTCGACATGCGGAAACACCATGCTCCAGGGGAGGTTGGGCGAGGTGATGCGGCCGACGAGTTCTCCGTTAATAAAATTGGCGATGCGGCCCAGCAGCAGGCCTATGGGGGCGACGGGGGCGATGCGGTCGCCGAGGTCGATCACGTTCACCTGGTGCTTCCAGGCAAACCACGCCACCGCCAGCATGACGCCGGCGAGGCCGCCGTGGAAGCTCATTCCGCCTTGCCAGACCTTGAGGATATCGAACGGGTACATAAGATAATGGTCGAGATTGTAAAACAGCACGAAGCCCAGGCGGCCGCCCAGGATGACGCCGAGGATGACGTAGGTGAAGAGGCTTTCCAACTTATCGGGCGTGACGCCGCCCGCCGGGTGCCGCCGCGCGAGGTGCTTGGCGTAGGCCAGCCCCAGCAAAAACGCCGCCACATAGGCGATGCCATACCAGTGGATGCTGACCGGCCCGAGTTGCAGGGCCACCGGATTAAACTGCGGGTAAATAAGCATGGCCACACCTTATGCCAGCTGTGGCCGCGCTGCAAGGCGGCAGTGGGCGGAAGGCGGGAGATGTGAAGATTCTTGCCGATTATGCAGATTGGCCGTTGACAGGGGCGGCGGCCTCTTTTAAACATGCGCTGTTCCGCCGTGGACCAATAGCTCAGTTGGTTAGAGCACTGTGNNAGTTCGAGTCTTACTTGGTCCACCATTCTCCTTTCTTCGTAGTTGCTGCACGGGCTCAAACGGCCCCCGATTTCGTTTTGCCGCCCCTTATGTACCGCGTGTACACTGCGGGGACGGCAAAACAAAACCGGATGACCGTTTGAGCCCGTGCCCTGTGCCTGACCGGTGGCGCTGCGCGCCGAGTTTTCGCGGCGTCGTCTTCATCGGAACAGGATAAGCGTTTGTAGCCTCGCGCACTGGGTGCTGGCTTGGGTAAGGCGCTGCGGGCAGGATTGTTTTTGATTTTGTGAATATATTGACGGTGGTGGGGTTGTGACTTAGGTTCCAGCTGGTTGGGCCCATAGCTCAGTTGGTAGAGCNNAGAGCGCGTCGTTCGCAATGACGAGGTCGTCGGTTCGACTCCGATTGGGTCCACCATGTATGAGGTTTAAGGATATGAGGTACGTGGATATGAGGTTTGGCCCTGGACGGCCATTATTTTTGTCTTATTTAGGTTGGGTGAAGTAGGGGGTGAGGAGGCCGCTGTTGAGGGTTTTGGTGGGGGTGCAGAGGATTTTGCCTTCTGGCGTGGTTTGGGTGTCGTCGCAGAGGATGGGCTTGGGCATGTTTTGGGGGGATTCGCCCCACTCCATGGTGATGGCGGGCATGGGGTTGAGAATGCGGGTGCTGGAGGGGTCGTACTGGTTGGTGCGGATGACGGCGCTTTGAGCCTCGGTTTGGCCTTTTTTGGTAATGCGGACGGTGCAGAAGTTGCTGGAGGGGTCGTATTGCGAGCTGGGTTGGGCTTGTGCGGGCGTGAGGCCTGCCTTGGCCAGTTGGGCACGGGCGAAGGCTTCGCAGAGTTGAGAGTTGTCGATAGCAAAGGCCAGCGGGGTGGTGAGGGTGAGAAGGCCGAGAGCGAGGAAGGTGCGTGTCATGAGGAGGCTCCTTACTTATATTAATGGGAGGCGTGAAGTTGTTGGTAGAAGCTGAGCACGGCCGGGTTGGTTTTGATATGGCGCGATTGGATGGGGGTGGTGAGGTGGATGCTCTCTAAGCTGCGGGCGCGGGAGAGGGCGACGTAGAGCTGGCCTTCGGCGAAGGTGCCGCCGTCGGACAGGTCTATCACACACTGAGGCAGGGTTTGGCCCTGGGCTTTGTGGATGGTGAGCGCCCAGGCGAGTGTGAGCGGGATTTGGGTGAAGGTGCCTGCGACCGTGGCGGCGAGACTGCCGGTGGTTTCGTCCAGCTTATACTTGGTGGCTTCCCATTTGGTGGGTTCGACTATGTGCGTGACTGTATTATTGGGGCCGTCCGGCATCTTGACCGTGACGGTGGATTTGCCGCAGCTGATGACCTCGGCCAGCGAGCCGTTGACCCAGCGCTGGTTGGGGTCATTCCGCGTGAACATGACGCGGGCGCCGACTTTGAGAACAAGTTCTTGCGGGGTGGTGAAGCTGTTGGGGTCGATGTCGCCGAGGGCGTCGGCACTGTAGGTGTGCGCCGGGGTTTTGAGGTTGGCGAGGTTGCGGGCGTTGATTTCTTCCACCGTGCGGTTGCGGGCGGCCAGCACCACCGAGCCCAAAGGTGGGGTGGAGGTGAGGCGGCTGTTGAGGGTTTCCAGCAGGCTGCCGTTGGTTTGGCCGTGGCGGACTTTGTTGAGGATGTCGATGAAGGGGAGGTCGGTTTGGCGGAAAATGTGGGTGAATTGGATGATGCCGAAGTGCCCGTTCTCCCACGCTGGGGCGCTGAAGAAAAAGGGGGTGGCGTAGAAGGAGCTGAAGTAGGCGGATTCGTCGGAGCGCAGCACCGGCGGGAGTTGGCAGAGGTCTCCCATAAGCACCATTTGCACGCCGCCGAAGGGGAGCTTGGCGCTGGGGCCGTATTTGCGGAGGAAGCGGTCTATGGTGTCGAAGATATCGGCGCGTACCATGGAGATTTCGTCGATGACCAGCACCTTCAGGCTGGCGAAAACCTTGGGGTTGCGCGGTTTGTGCCAGGGTTCGCGGGCGTCGAGTGTTTCTCGTTTTAACCCGAAAAAGCTGTGAATGGTTTGGCCGCCGACGTTGAGCGCGGCCATGCCGGTGGGGGCGAGCACGGCGTAGGAGGCTTTGCCGGAGGCGGGTTTCTCCAGCTGCAAGCGCAGCCACTTGAGGAAGGTGCTTTTGCCGGTGCCCGCGCTGCCGAGGATGAGGAGGTTTTCGTCGTTTTGGATGGCGCCCCAGGCGGTTTGGAACTCCGGTGTGACCGTAATTTTGACGGATTTGCCGGAGGGTTTGGTGACGGCTTGGAGGGGCTTTTCTTTTTTCGGTTTGGGTGCGGGGCGCGGCGCGGGGTTGGGGTGTGGGTTGGGTTGGGGCGTGATGAGGCCGAGTTGCACCAATTTCAGGGCAAGGGAGCGCGCGGTGCGGCCGAGTTCGGCAGCGAGTTCGGTGAGGCTCTCGGGTGTGCCGCCGGTGTGGTGGGCGACGATGAGGCGCGCGGTGTCGGGTTCTGTCCAGGGTTGGCCCATGTTGGAGAGGAGGGCTTTTTCGTCTTCGGGGATGCCGTCCAGCGGGTGGTCTTGCGTGATGAGTTGGGTGTAGGGGCCGTAGGTGATGAGGTCGAGCATATGCAGCCGTGCCGTAATGGCGCCCACCGTGCGGCCGTGCATTGCGGCGATTTGGGGGAAGGGGAGGCCGGATTGGTACTCGGTGGTGAGGGCGGCTTCTTCGTCGGGTGTCCAGCGGCGGGGGGCCGGGTTGGCGGGAGACTCGGGGGTGGAAGGAGTGGGATTTTGGGGAGAAGACGCCTGCATAACCGCCATGCTAGCCGATAGCTGGTGGGTTGGCTAGATGTATTTTGTGCGGAATTCAAATAGGGGAGGGATTTTGGTAAGGTATGCCTTGCACGCGGCTTGCGGGCGGAACTTACGGGCTTGCAGCAGGTTAGCATGGCGGAGGCCGAGGGGGAGATGGACTCGGTACAGAATAAAGACACACCGCAGCATGCTTAGGCATGATGCCTAAGGGGAGATGGAACGATGATGAAAACACTTGGATTTGGAATGAGCGCCGTGGCGGGCCCGCTGATGATTGCGGCTGCCATGGGGATTATAACGGCGCCGGAAGCCCAGGCACCGCGCAGCGGCACCGGCAATGACCGCACCGGGAACACCGTGAGCAATGAAGGCATGATGGTTGTGGCCGACAGCGACCGCACCCGTGATTATGGCGTGAAATGGCACAACCTATATGAGCCGCCGAACAACGACATTGTGATGCATGGCACAGGTGCGCCCGCCAAGGCGGTGACGGCAGGGAGCCCGGCTTATGATGGGCAGCGGCACCCGCATGCTCGGTAATACGACGCGGTAATGTGGAAATAGTTTTAGCAAACGTGAGGAGACTTGGATGATGACAACGAAACTTTGGATAGCAGGGGTATGCGTGGGCCTTATGGGTGCCGCACCCGCCGCGCAGGCGCAGATTAATGGTGCCGGTGGTACATTTGTGGGTGCCCAAGGTGCCGGTGGCGGCAGCGGCGGCAGCCTGGATGTGGGGGCAAGTGTGGGAGCCGGAGTTAACACCGGAAACAGCGGGTTGAATGTGGGCGGCTTGAACGTAGGAGGGGGCCTGAATGCCACCACCACTCCGGCCACCACCACACCCGGCAGCATGGTGAACATACGCGGTAATGCGG
Source organism: Proteobacteria bacterium UBA6156 (assembly GCA_002422365.1). GTDB lineage: Bacteria > Pseudomonadota > Alphaproteobacteria > UBA2136 > UBA6156 > UBA6156. The sequence continues at coordinate 52,223 of DIUO01000035.1, read as the reverse complement.
CTGCGCAAGGGGCCACCAACCCCCTGAGCACACGCCCGATGAACACCCGCCCGAGCGATATGCGTGGTTATGGTGCGGGGGTTATGGGAGATGCCCGCATTGATGGGCTGGGCACCGGCAGCATTTACACCAACACCGGTGTGGGTGCCGATGTGCGCCAACGCGGCACGGGCGCCAGTGTGGGGGCAGGTGCCGCCACGGAGGGGCGTGTGAACCGCTAAGCGTTGGGATGAGAAGGGAGAGGTTGAGGCCTCTCTTTTTTTTACATAGGGGCGCAGGGAGTGGTGGCTTAGCGACGTTGATGGAGAAGACCCTGCCCTGGGGAGCGCGGCGGGGTCGGATTATTTAGCGTGCCTTGGGCCGGGGGGCGAAGAGCAGGATGGTGCTGGCCAGCAAGGCGGAGGCGAAGGAGCCGAGGAGGATGCCGAGGCGGGTTTCGTGCTCGAGCACCGGTGTGCTAAACGCCAGGTTGCCGATGAACAGCGACATGGTGAAGCCTACGCCGCAAAGCACGGCGACAGCATAGACATGCCAGCCACTGGCACCGGCAAGGCGTGGGGCGCCCAGGTAGCGGGTAGCCAGATAATAAGCGCCGCCGATACCCAACTGCTTGCCCGCAAACAGCCCCCAGAAAATGGCGGCGGTGAGCGGGTGCGACAGGCTGGCCAGACCGAAGCCTGCCAGCGAAACGCCTGCATTGAGGAACGCGAATACTGGCAGCACGGCGAAGGCGATGTAGGGCTGGATGGCGTGCTCCAGCACCAGAAGTGGGCTGTGGCCCGCGCGGGTTTGCATGGGGATGGTAAGCGCAACCACCACCCCGGCCAGCGTGGCGTGCAGGCCGGACATGTAGACGCACCACCACAGGCCCGCGCCCACCAGCAGGTAGGGCCAGAATTTATGGATATTGAAGCGGTTGAAGGCTACGAGAATGCCCGTGAGAGCGGCTGCGCCCACTAAAGCCAGCAGGTTGAGCTGCGCGGTGTAGAAGAGGGCGATGATGAGGATGGCGCCGATGTCGTCGAGAATGGCGACCGCGGTGAGGAAGATTTTGAGCGACACCGGCACGCGGCTGCCGAAGAGGGCGAGGATGCCGAGGGCGAAGGCGATATCGGTTGCGGCGGGGATGGCCCAGCCTGCGGCGAGGTGGGGGTCGGCAGCGCTGCGGGCCAGATAAATGACGGCGGGGACGAGCATGCCGCCCACGGCGGTGAGGCCGGGCAAAATGCGCTGGTGCCAGGTGGCGAGCTGGCCGACGAGGAGCTCTCGCTTGACCTCGAGCCCCACGAGCAGGAAGAAGAGGGCCATGAGGGCGTCGTTCACCCAATAGGTGAGTGTTTTGCCGAGCATGGGCAGGTTTTGCAGCTGAATGTAGCCGCCGTGCAAAGGGCCGTTGGCGGCTGCCAGTGCGGCGGCGGTGGCCGCGATGAGGGCGAGGCCGCCGAGGGTTTCGGTAGTAAAAAAGAGACGGAACGCCTGACGCATGGGCGGATTAAAGCACAACTGGGGGCGGGCGGGGTGGCCTTGCGGCAGGCAGTGGTGCAGGAAGGTTTATGGGGTGGGGCGGTTGTGCAACGGGTTGTTAGGGTTATTCGGCGGTGAAAAGGGCGGCGCCGGTGATGCCGACCGGAGCCTGCGGGTTGATGCTGTAGACCGCGCCTGCCTGCGCCATGCCGGCACCGAAGCCGCTGACATTGACGGTGCCCGTGCAGGTGCCGGTGGGGCAGGCCACCGCGCCCGGTGCGGCGGTGACCGCGAGGGTGCCGGGGCTGGCAAAGGCGTTTTTGGAGAGGGCGATGCCTTTGGCGGCGGTGGCCATGTGGTAGGTGGCGGGGGAGTCGGACTCTGATTGGGCGGGCATGGCGACTTCTCCGGTAAACTGGTAGGTGCCGACCTGACCGCTGAAGCCGGGCTTGAAGGCGATGCTGAGGTTGCCGCTGAATGTGGCGCCGGGGCTCGGCGTGCCGTTGGTGTAGGTGGGCTGGGTGGCGGCGGCTAGCGTGTAGGTGAGGGTGCCTGCGGTGGGGATGGCGGTGGGAGCCGCGCCCCAGACCATGTGGAGAGATAAATTTTGTCGGGGGGGGAGAGGGATGGTGTCGTCTCCGGCGTCTTCCGTGTTCGGCAGGGTGGTGAGGGTGTTGTTCTGGACGACGTCGAAGTCTCCGCCGACCCAACGGGCGACGCCTGCGGTGGTGTTGGGCGACGACCACTCGGCCAGGGTGGCGGTGCCGCGCGAAAGGCGCGTGGGGTTAAGGCCGAAGCGGCTGGTGAGAATGCTGTTGGGGGCGAGGGTGTCGTCGGAGAATGTATCGAACGTGAGGGTGGTGACGTTGGCGTTGGGGGCGAGGGCGGTTTCCATGTTTTGTGAAAAGCCGATGGCCATGTTGGTTTGGGTATAATTTGTGCTGATAACCTCGGGCTGCGGGGGCAGGGGGGTGGGGGTTGGTTCGGATATAATATCGGGTTGCGGGTTGGGTTGGGGGTTGGGTTGGGGTTCGAGTTCGGGTTCGGGCTCAACTTCGGGCGTGGGTTCGGGTTCGGCGGGGCTTTTTTGGGGGGGTGCGGGGGATGGTTCCGGCTGAGAATTTGGGGTGGGTTCGGAGGTTTGTTGTTCCGGTGTGTTGGGCAGGCTGGGCTGGGGTTGCGGGGTTTGGGCCGGGGCGGGGGTGAAGGTGGCGGCGGGGCCCTGGGCGGTAAGCGTGAAGCCCTGCCCGGACTGGAAGGTTTGGGTGGGGAATGCGACGCTGCCCTGATAGACCTTGCCGCTGGATTGCAGGGGGCCGGCGGTGATGGTGAGGGCGGTGAGCGGGGCGATGGTGGCGGGGCCCTGGGGGAGGGTGAGGGCGAGGGTGTCTCCGCCCGCAGGGCCGACACGAAGGTTGCCGGAGAGGAGGGTGATGCGGCCCCCCGGTGCGATAAGAAAGCGGCTGCCCTGCTGGAAGGACAAGGTGGTGCCGCCGCCGGTTTGCAGCTGGAGCAAAGGGCCGTGAACAGTGACGGGGGTGTTGGGGGTGAGGTCGGCCTCGCCAAACTGCACGTGCAGAGCTGCGTGGGCCGGGCCGGTGGCCATGGTGGCGAGGAGGAGGATGAGGAGTGGGCGGAGGAGGAGCATCATGACCAGGTGTACCTGAGGGCGATGAGTGACTGCCAGCGGGTGGAGTTGGTGAGCCCCTGGTTGCTGTAAGTGTGGCGGTAGCCAAGGCTGGGACGCAGGCTGAGGTGTGGCGTGAGAGCGTAGGCGAGGCCGAGGGAGAGGTCGACCTGGCGGTCGAACCGGGGGGAGAGATAGAGCGGGTTGGTGCCGTTGTAGTCGCGGAGTTCGTAGCGGGCCTCGGCAGTGAGGGCCAGGTGCGGGGTGGGGAAGTATTCGGTGCCCAGCAGCGCGCCCAGGAAGGTGTGGGAGTGGAGGCTGGCTTTGGCGCTGTCTTCGCCTCCGTAAACACCGGACTGGAGGGCGAGGGTGCGGGTGAGCTGGCTTTCTAGCTGCGTGCCCAGGGTGAGGCGGGTGGCATTTTGGGAGGAGAGGGAAGGGTAGGAGGTGTGGGCCACGCTGGCATAGCTGCCCAGGGCGTGGCTGAGGGTGAGCGGTTGCACCCAGCTGGTGGTGAGGGCGGCGGTGTGGGAGTAGGAGTCTCCTCCATACCAGAACTGGCGGGCGCTGGCGCCGAGGCTGAGGCGGCGGCCGGTGGGGGTGAGGTGCTGGAGGCCTGCTTCGGCATTCAGGGTCGTTTGGTGGTAGGCCGATGAGGCGAAGGTATGGCTGTGCTGCGCGTTGGCACCCGCAAACAAGGCCCAGGCAGGGCTGAGGGGTTGGCGGACGGCGAGGTTGGCAGAGAGTTCGGTGAACAGGCTGCCCTGCGCGGTGGCGCCGCCGCTGAGGCGGGCGGGGCCAAGGGCCGCCAGTGCGGGCAGCACCATGTAGCTGTTGGTGGTGGCGCCGTTGATGTTGCTGCTGGCACCCAGACCGACTTGCAGATTGGCGCGGTAGGTGCGGGGGCCGCCCTTGATGCTTTGGGTGAGGATGCTGCTGTAGGTGCTTAGTCTTGCTTTATCTTCTGGTGACAATGTATCGGCAGTGGCGGCGGTGGCGTATTCGCGCGCGGCGGCGGCGGAGTCTCCTAATTGCGCGTAGGCGTGGGCGAGCTCGGCCCGTACGGTGGGGTTGTTGGGGGCGAGGGCGAGGGCGCGTTCGTAGGCGGCGATGGACTCGGCAAGCAGGCCCTGCTGGTAGGCGCTGCGGGCGTGGGTGATGTGGGCTTGGGCGGAGAGAGTGTGTGTGGTGGGGGAAGAGACCGCCGCAGCTGCGGCGCCCGGTAACCAGGCGGACAGAAGCAGAAGAGTGAGCATACGGTACACGGGATGGGGGCCTGTGGTTTGCTGTGTGTAGGTATGTTGTTAGACCTTAGACGAATGACGGGCAAAGGAATAAATCATACGAAAATCAAAGCTTAGGCAGTGATGTGAAGGGGGTGGCGAGGGGGTGCCGTAAGGGGCGCTGTTGGGGTTGGGGGGCTTGACGTTTCGAGATTGTCGAAATAGGATGCTGCGGGGTGGGAAGACAGGAACATCTGGCGCGACCGCGATGCGGGCACCGTTTAACAAAGGAGACACGACGATGATGGATATTGTGAGATTTGATGAGCTGGGCAAGGCCGATTTTGGCTGGTTGCAGGCGCGGCACCACTTTAGCTTTGGGCGGTATTATAACCCGGAGCGCATGGGATTTGGCAACCTGCGGGTGGTGAACGATGACCGCGTGGCGGCAGGGAATGGCTTTGAGCCGCACCCGCACGACAACATGGAGATTATCACCTATGTGCGGCGGGGCGAGATACGCCACCGCGACAATATGGGCAACGACGGCGTGACCCACGCTGGCAGCGTGCAGGTGATGAGTGCGGGCACAGGCGTGACCCATGCCGAGCACGCCAGCGCCACCGAGCCGACCGTGCTTTACCAGATATGGATTTTGCCCAATGCGCGTGATGTGGCGCCGCGGTGGGAGATGCGGGGTTTTCCGGCAGACCCGGTGAGCGAGGCGCTGCCGCTTTTGGTGAGTGGTGACGCGGCGGATGCGGCGGGTGGCGCGTTGTATATTCATGCCGATGCGGCGCTTTATGGCGGGCGGTTGGCGGCGGGCACAAAGGTGACGCAGGACTTTGGGCCGCGTGCTTATGTGCTGGTGAGTGAAGGGGCTGTGGCCGTGAACGGGCAGGCGATGCGTGCCGGAGATGGTGCGGCGGTGGCGGATGAGGGGGCGCTGCGGATTGAGGCTGAGACGGAGGCTGAGGTGGTGGTGGTGCGGTTGGCTGAATAGAAGGGCCCCTACGGGGGCTTTTTTATTGGGTGGGTTTTGGGTGCGTTTATTTGTGGGACTATTTACAGGAAGTGCCGGGGAGGGGTGAAGGTGGAGCAGGTTGGGAGGTTTGCGCCAAGTAAACGGGGCCCCCACCCCGTTTGCTTGGGCAAACCTGACCCCAAGGCACGGTGCTTCCCTGTTCTCTCTGGCATTACGGGGTTGGTTTGGGTGGTTGGGTTAGTTGCTTTATTCGTGCGGATATATTCGAGATCCCGGGTCTGGGCGGGGGCCCCCCATTTATTCCACATTTGTTCCAAATGTGACCCCGCCGCAGCCCGGGGAACGGTGCTGGGGTGAGATATGTATTTAAACAGCTTTAGCTGGCGGGTTGGATGATGGCGCAGGCGATGCGGGTTCCGGCGTCTCCGGCGGGTTGGGAGGTGTAGTCATCGGCTTTGCTGTGGATGATGATGGCGGAGCCGTCGGCGTCCATCACGCTGGTGGTGGTGCCCGGCAGGAGGGTGATGTTGGGCGTGGTGACGGTGGTGCGTGCGATGCCAGCTTCTGAGACGTTCAGGTTGGGGAGGTCTCCGGCATGGTGGCCTTGGCCGTGCTTGAAGCCGTGGGATTTATTCAGCGGGTTGAAGTGGTCTCCGGCGGTTTTGAACTGTTGCGAGGTTTCGCATTGGCCGACCTGGTGGATGTGCCAGGCCAGTTTACCTTCGGGCAGGCTGTGGGCGGCCAGGGCGATGGTGACGCCGCCGCCCGGGGCCTCGGTAAGTTGGGCGCTGCCGATGGTGCGGCCGGAGAGGTCGATAATTTGGGCGGTGGCGCGCAGAGGCTCGACCGGGGTTGCCCTGGGGGCCGGGTTGCTGGTGCTGGTGACCGTGACCGCGATGGCAGCAGGCACCAGAATGAAGGTGGCGAGAATGAGATTGGGGCTGATGTGGCGCATGGTGAGACCTTTCTACTTGTTACAAGTGAAAGTGATGCGGCGCGGGATGGTTCCCCTTAAAAACGTCTTAAAAACGCCGTTATTCCGGGCGGCAGGCGGCGCAGGTGAAGGTTTGGCGGTCGGCGGCGCGGCGGTGGTCTGCCGCGTTGACGGGCATGTTGCAGCAGGGGCAGTTTTGCAGGTGGGTTGCGGGGGAGAGGTCGTGTTTCACGGCCACGCGGTCGTCGAACACATAGCAGGCACCTTGCCAGAGGGATTCGGATTCGGGCACGTCTTCGAGGTATTTCAAAATTCCGCCTTCTAAATGATAGACGTTTTTATAGCCCTGTTGCTTGAGGTAGGCGGTGGACTTTTCGCATCGGATGCCGCCGGTGCAGTACATGGCGATGGGGGTGTCTTTCTCGGGTGGCAGGTTGGCTTCCAGCCAGCCCGGAAGCTGCTTGAAGGTGCGGGTTGCGGGGTTTTTGGCGCCCGCGAACTGGCCGATTTTGACTTCGTAGTCGTTGCGGGTGTCGATTGTGATGGTGCGGGGGTCGGCTATCAGAGTGTTCCAGTCGGCGGGTTTGACGTAGGTGCCGGGGTTGGTGGGGTTGACCTGGGCACCCAGCGGAATGGTTTCGCGCTTCAGTTTGACTTTAGTGCGCAGGAAAGGGTTGGTTGCGGCCTCGCTTTGCTTGTGCGGCATGGTGGCGAGGCGGGGGTCGCTGCGTAAATACTCCAGCATGGCGGCAATGCCTGCGGCGGGGCCTGCAATGGTGGCGTTCACCCCTTCTGGCGTGACCAGGATGGTGCCGGTGAGCGCGTGCTTGAGCATTTCGGCTTTGTAGGCGGGTTGCAGCTGGGCGCAATCCGGCAGCGCCGCAAAGTGGTAGAAGGTGGCGATGGTGACCATGGGGGTTTGTGGGGCGAAGGGGGGATTATGTCAAGGCTGCAAAAAACCCGGCAAAGCCGGGTTTGGAAATTATGGTGCCCAGAAAAGGACTCGAACCTTCACCGTGTTACCGACACGGACCTGAACCGTGCGCGTCTACCAATTCCGCCATCTGGGCAAACTTTTTTTACGTTGTAGTTCACAACGTGGCCAGCTGTCGGGGGCTCCGCTTGCGCTTCGGCTCCGCCATCTGGGCACTCTGTTCGTCTTCGTCGTTTCCGACCTCAGACGTCGGTTTGAATAGAGGAGGGACGGGGGAAAGTCAATATGCAAAAGGGAGAGGAGGTGGTTTTTTAGGCTGTGATGGAGCTTGGAACTCTTTACAGGAAGTGCCCGGGCACGGTGAAGGTGGTGCCTGGTCGGAGGTTTGCACGTAAAATGGGATTTTACGGCAAACCTATCCGCAAGGCACGGTTCCCCGCGAGAGAGGAGGAAAAGTGAATTATGGGAGTGAATGATACATCTCTAAGACAAAGCCCCGGAGAGCCGGGGCTTTGAGTTGAAGTACGCTTAGTTGGCAGGCTGTGTTTCGTCGGCGGCGACGGTCATTTTGACGATGGTGTCGGGGTTGGAGACGCTGCCGTTGTCGCGTTCGTTGCCTTTTTTAATGGCGTCGACGTGCTCCATGCCGTCGATGACTTGGCCGAAGGCAGTGTATTGGCCGTCGAGGAAGGTGCTGGGCTTGAGCACGATAAAGAACTGCGCGTTGGCGGTGTTGGGCATGCTGGTGCGTGCCATGCTGACCACGCCGCGGGTATGGGCCATGGAATTGAACTCGGCGGCGAGGTCGGGCTTGGAGGAGCCGCCGACGCCGTCGCCGTTCGGGCTGCCGGTTTGGGCCATGAAGCCGTCTATCACGCGGTGCCAGAGTTTGCCGTTGTAGTAGCCTTCGCGGGTGAGTTCTTTGATACGCGCGACGTGGTTGGGGGCTTGCTGCGGCAGGAGTTGGATGGTGACGCGGCCGTCTTTGAGGTCGAGGAAAAGGGTGTTTTCGGGGTCGGTGATGGTGGCGGCTGTGGCGGTGGTGGTCATAAGGGCTCCTAGGAGTAGGCTCAGGATGAGGCTTTTCATGGTTATGGTGGACTTTGTTGTTGCTGTGTGGCGCCACCATAGCCGTATTTATGCGGGCAGGGGAAGTGCAAATGAATGCCGGGGCGGCACAAAATGAGCACAGCCAGTAGCCCCAAAATGTAGGCCATATGTAAGGAACAGCTTAACGAACCCTGAAAATATGCTATGTGTGCCGCATGATTAAACGCTTGGCCCAAGCCGTGCCGGTGCACAAAGTGCACCACACTTTGCGCGAGCGGACAGGCGCCCTGACCGAAGCCATGAGCACCCTGGAGCCCCCCCAGCACGGCTGGCAGGGGATTGGCTGGCGCGTAATGAAGAAAATTAATGACGAGCGCCTGAGCCTGGTGGCGGCGGGGGTGACGTTTTATGTGATTCTGGCGCTCTTCCCCGCCCTGACCGCGCTGGTGAGCATTTTTGGGTTGCTGGCCAACCCGGTGATGATTGGTGAGCAGCTAGTGGCGCTTTCGGACGTGTTGCCAGCCCCGGCGATTGGGCTGCTGCGCGGACAGCTGGATAATTTGCTGGCGGCGCCGGTATCTCGCTTGAGTGCGGGGTTTGTGCTAAGCCTTATGGTGGCGTTTTGGAGCATTAACAACGCCATGAAAGCGGTGATTGACGGCATGAACATGGCCTATGGCGAAAAAGAACGCCGGGGCATTGTGCAGCTGAACGTGCTGAGCTTTGCCTTTGCGCTGGGGGCGGTGCTGATGGTGATTCTCTATTTATTTGCGATTGGGGTGGTGCCGCTGGTGCTGGCCTTTGTGGGGCTGGATGAATTTACCGGCCGCCTGATAAGCTGGACGCGCTGGCCGGTGCTGATGGCGGTGAGCGCCATTGCCGTGGGCCTGATAACCCGCTACGGCCCCTGCCGCGTGCGCCCCAAATGGCGCTGGGTGACCCCCGGCGGCGTGTTTGTGGTGCTGGTGTGGGTGGTGATGTCGATTCTGTTTTCGATGTATTTGGCCAACTTTGCCCACTATGACAAAACCTATGGCAGCCTGGGGGCGGTGATTGGCTTGATGATGTGGGTGTGGCTTTCGACCTTCATTTTGTTAATAGGCGCCGGCATTAACGCCGAAGTGGAAGAACGCCGCCGCCTGCGCCGCGAGGCCAAAAAAAGAGCAGAAGAAGCGAAGGCACGCCGTAAAAAGCCTTGAGCTTAGGCGCGGAGGGTGGTATTTGGCTTTCCGGTGGGCCCGTAGCTCAGTTGGTAGAGCGCCTGCTTTGCAAGCAGGATGTCGTCGGTTCGAATCCGTTCGGGTCCACCAGATTATTTGTGTTTTAGTGTTTAGTGTTTTCGTATTTTTGTATGGCCCGTAGTTCAGTTGATGATTTTAGTATGCGCGCCTTTGGCGCGACGCACCTGCTTTGTAAGCAGGATATCGTCGGTTCGACCTGAGCTTGTCGAGGGCAACGCCCACAAAGGGCGTGGCAAAGCCTAGCTCTATTTGGGGCGTAATCCGTTTGGGTCTCGCCGTTTTTTTGTTACCTCCCCCTTACGATATGAGCATTTTAGCTTACAGAGAATCTCGTCATATTGGCGGCTGGCATAGGTTTGATGTGAAGGTGAGTGGCGATTTTGGCTTGAACCTTACGGTTTGTAAGCTTACGGGATGGTATTTTGGCTGTGGTGAAGGGTTGTAGAGGGGCATTTGGGTTGGTATGGGGGTAGGTGGAACGACAGAATCCACTCTGAAATCCCGTTTTGACGGAGCCCACGGCCACTCCGACCTTTTGGCCTACGGAACACCCTTATGAGCTTTTATCGCGTGATGCTCGTCACCCTTGGCATGCTGCTTTCGGCTGGCATGGCACAGGCACTCGCTACGCCGAGCAAACTGAACAACCCTGCCAAAGTTGCCAAACTGTGCAGCGCCGAGCAGGTGAACTATCTGGCCAAGGTTATGGCCGTGGAAGCGCTGCATAGCGAAGAGGGCTATGTGTCGGTTGCCCATGCGGTGCTGGTGCGTGCCAGCGCGCGCAAGGACTACAGCATTAAGGCTGCCGCCACCGCGCCGCACCAGTTTGCGCCGTTGGTGAAGCAGCCGACGCCCCGCATGCGGGAGCTGGCCGAACAGATGTGCCGCGACTGGCTGAACGGCAAGCCCACCGTGGCGGTGCCGTTGCAGCGCAAGCTGGCGGGCTGTTCGTACTTCCATACCCCGTGGGTGAACCCCAAGTGGGCGCAGAAGTTCAAGAAGCTGGGGGGATACTGCGGCAAGATTGCGGGACACCATTTGTACCGCGACCCGCGCAACCCGGTGTATGCCTACGCCCGCTGACCTGTTGGGAGTGAGGCACGAGTAACGAGATCGACCGGGAGGGTCGGGAAACACCGCTGTGAGCTTGGCTCTGGCGGTGTTTCTTTGTTTTTTAGGACTTTATGGCTCTTCGTGTTTACGGGAAGTGCTGGGGATGGGGGAGGGTGGTGTTCCGGCCTCCGCCGGAATGGCGGGCACAGTGATATCTTCCCAAAAATGGGATTTTTTGAAGATATCATCCGGCTGGCACGGTTTCCCGAGAGGTTTTGGAGGCCGGATGGTTAGCGTATTCGTGCTTGTATATTCGAGATCCCGGGTTCCGGCCTCCGCCGGAATGGTGTGGGCGGGGGTCCCCCATTTGTTCCAAATGTGACCCCGCCGCAGCCCGGGAAACGGTGCTGGAGAGAGTTGGTGGGGGGCTTTTGGCCCCTGCCCTTTTCTATTTTTTACGGGTGGATTTTTTGGGTTGGGGCTTGGTGGGGGTTGCTTGTGCCGTTTTCTCTTTGGCTTTGGGGGCGGCGAAGTGGAAGGCGGCGTGGTGGCCTTCTTTGCCTTTGCTGTGATTGGTGAGGTAGTCTTTGGTAAGGGTGCGGATTTTGGGGCTGAGGAGCCAGAGGGCGATGAGGTTGGGGATCATCATGAGGCCGGTGGTGATGTCGGCAATGGTCCAGATGAATTGGACGCCTTCTTTGACCGTGGTGGCGAGGCTTAGCACCCAGGCGCCGAAGAACGTGGCGGCGAGGAAGGCGATAAGGTAGGGCTTGGCGCTGCGCGGGCCGAACAGGAACACCGCACCCTGCTGGCCGAAGTAGCCCCAGCCGATGACAGTGGTGAAGGCAAACAGCACCAGGCAAATGGTGACAATGGCCGCGCCGAGCTGGTAGCCCAAGATTGTGATGCCGCCCAGGCCCGCCGTGAAGGCCAGTTGCGTGAGTGACGCCCCGCCCGAGGCGACCGAAGAGGAGGTGAATGCGCCGGTGACGAGGATGACCAGTGCGGTGAAGGTGCAGACGATGAGGGTGTCGATGAAGGTTTGCGTCATCGCCACAAACGCCTGCTGGGCGGGGTGGCGGGTTTGGGCGGCGGCCGAGACGATGGCGGCGGAGCCGAGGCCGGATTCGTTCGAGAATATTCCGCGAGACAGGCCGTAGCGCATGGCGAGCATGACGCTGGCCCCGGCAAAGCCCCCGGTGGCGGCGGTGCCGGTGAAGGCATCGGCAAAGATAAGCTGGAACACCGCAGGCAGGTAGGCGGCGTTGGCGAGCAGAATGAAGGTGCCGGTGACGAGGTAGAGGAGGATCATGGCCGGGACGATGCGGTTGGCCATGCGGGCAATGCGCGTGAGGCCGCCGAACATGATGGCCGCCGCCGCCAGGGTGATGACCGCACCGCTGAGGGTGGGGTTGATGGCGAAGCTGGTTTGCAACGCATCCGCCACCGAATTGCTTTGCACCATGCCGCCGATGCTGAAGGCGGCGAAGCCCAGAAACAGCGCATAAGCCATGCCCAGCAAGGGTTGGTTGGCGCCGTAGGTGAGGTAGTACATGGGGCCGCCACGGTAGGTGCCGTCGGCGGTTTTGACGCGGTAGTGGCTGCCGAGCAGGGTTTCGGCATATTTGAGTGCCATGCCGAGGAGGCCGCTGCACCACATCCAGAACACCGCCCCCGGCCCGCCCAGGGCGATGGCGGTGGCGACCCCAGCGATGTTGCCGGTGCCGACGGTGGCGGCCAGGGCTGTCATGAGGGCGGCGCGGTTGGAGATGGTGCCTTCGGCGGGGCTTTGGGGGGTGAAGATGTCCTTCAGGGCCGGCAGCAGCATGGTGAACTGCACGCCGCGCAGCAGCAGCGTGAGCCAAATTCCCGTGGCCATAAGCGCCACCAGCATGGGCCAACCCCACAGCAGGCCGGAGATGACATTCAGCTGGGCGTGTAGGGTGGTGAGCATGGGGCGGCTTTCTGTATCTGGGGTTAAGGTATATTGTATTCAGGTGTGGCGGTATAGGGGGGATGATGGTTTGGTGGGCAGATTTTGTGTTTTCGTTTTTCGTGATTTCGTGTTTGGTGATTTGGTTGTTATTGGGTTGGTTTTTTAAAAAAAAGAACCCCCGCTTTGCGGCGGGGGGTGGTGAGGTGTGACCTGCTTAGGCGGCGAAGGTGATCTTGTCGAGGGGGATGACCATGTCGCCCTCGTTCAGTTTCTGCCATATGCCGACGTGTGGACAGTAAACGAGTTCTGCCCAACCTTCGCTTTCCATTTTGTCGGCGAGTCGCACGCGTTCCTGGTTTGAGGGATCTTGGCGGAGCTGCTCGATGTTGTAGCGCTCGCCAATGAAGTACACCGAGTAGTCTCCCTCGTTGTTTTGGGCGGGGAGTGCGTTGCTGAATCCAGCTAAGGAACGCTTCCAGAAATAGAAGGCGAAGCAGTCCTTCTGAAAAACCAGTCCGCTGATTGATTCGTTGGCGACCGGTTTATCGATTTCCCTCGGGTTTTCTGCCCCCGGGACTTCTACAAGGAATGTGACGAAGATTTGAGAGTGGGCCATTGAAACCTCTTGGGGCTGGCCGGGCACGGTTATGCTTTGTTTAAGAGAAAACGTGCCGATTGAGATTGGTGAAACGTATACATTGAGATTTGGGGGAGGACAAGCTGAAAAATATATAAGTTAGGGATGTTGATATGGCAAAGGCACCCTTGGGGGGTGCCTTTGGTTTTGGGTGTGGCCCGGGTTAGCGGGTGCGGAGGTGGGTGAGTGCCCAGATGGCCAAGGCCATGGCTGTGCCGCCCACCACCAGCAGCGTGCCGGAGAGGCCGAGCTGCGGGTAGAGCACCGACGTAGCCCCCATAGAGGTGATGCCCATGAGCCTGCCCACCAGGCTGTAAGCCCCGGCCGCCGTGCTGCGTATGGCGGAGGGCACGCTGTGGTGGAGCATGTCGGCGCCCATGGTATCGGCCAGAATATAGCCGAGGGCGCTGCCCAGCACGAACAGAGGGTAGGACGCCCACCACGGCAGCAGTGCCATGCCCGCAAAACCGGCCGCCACCAAGCCAATGCACAGCATGAAGCTGCGACGGTGGCCAAGGTGGGCCAGCACGCGCGGGCACTGCGAGGCGAACCAGCCGCGCGCCGCAAACTGTGCGGTGAGCAGCATGCTTGCCGCCGCCGTGCCCAGCCCCGCCGCTTGCCACAACGGCTGCACCGACCAGAACATGGTGATGGTGCTGCCGGTGATGAAACCGGGCAGGATAACCACCCAGCGGGTAGCCGGGTGGCTGAGCGCTGCCCAGGTTTGCCGCCACATGTCTTGATACGTGGGGTGGGCGATGGGCTTAGCGTAGGGGGCTTCGCTCAGTTTAAACGCCACCAGCACCATGCCGAGGTTGGCGACGATGCTGGCGAGGATGGGGGCCGACGTGTGCTGCGCGAACAGCCAACCGCCGACCAGCATGGCCCCTGCCCCGGCATACGCCTGCCAACTGCTGAGGTTGGTAAGCGCGGCGAAGTGGTGCTGCTGCTTGCCGACGGAGGCGAGGCTGTCGTAGAGCAGAGCATCGACCGCCGGGCGGTAGGCGGCGATGCCGATGGCGAGCATAAGCTCGGCCACCGCAAACGCCTGCCAGCCGTAACCCTGCCACATGATGATGTGGCCGAGTGTCCAGAACGCCGAACCGACGATGGCGGCGGGGCGTCGGCCGTATTTGTCGGCCAGCGGGCTGATGAGCGGGCCCAAGACCAGCATGGCGACCATGTACATGCTTTGGATGGCCATGAACTCGGCGAACGAAACGCCGCGCAGGTGAACGTAGGCGATGATGACGGGGATGATGAACCCGGACTCGCGCAGCATGGCATGCCAGCGGAGAAACGGGAGGTTGGGATGGTGCGTCGTTGTCATTGTTTTCTCTCGGTTAAGGTTAATGTTTCTTGTTTGGGCTTTGCTTGGCATTGAGTTGGGAGGCTAACCGCCAAAACGGCTTTCGTTAGTTCCGGCCTCCGCCGGAATGGAGGCCCAAGGGCCTCTGCGGGGGTCTATCGACCCCCTGCACCCCCCGACTTCCCTTGTTACTTTGCATGACCAGTCATTTGTTAGGGTAGGAAAACGAAAAAGGCGGCCCGTAGGCCGCCTGTGGTACTGAATCAGGATTCTAACTCACCACATGCTCCACGGAGGAGGTACGTACGGCAATGTTGCCGGCAACGTATTCCGGCAGTTTGGCGCAGGTGGTTTGAATTGATGTCATGGGTTTATGATGGGGTGGGTATAGAGTTAGTGCAAGGGGAATTTGTACATTTTGGGAATTATGGTGGTTTGGTGTGGGTAGTTAATGAGTAGCAACGTGCGGGAACTTTGGTGAGGGTTGCGCCGGCACGGTGCTTTCCACCACATTAAAAATGTGGGGAAAGCATCCGGCTGGCGCGGTTTCCCGCTAGGTTATTGGGGCCGAATGGTTGGGGGTTGTACGCGTATTTTCCAGATCCCGGTTCTGGGTGCAGGCCCGAGAAATGTGCTGGGATTTAGGGGACGACGGTTTCTTGGGTGAGGAGCGGGCTGATGCGCTCGATTTGCTGCTGGGCGGGGAGGTTGCCGTAAGTGCGGACGAGCTCGGCGCGGTCTTCCGGCCCGAACTGGATGAGGAGGAGGTGGAGGCGGGCGCTGTCGGTAATGGGGGACGCTATGGGCAGCGGGATGAGGCTGGTGGACGTTTGCTCTACCCCCAGCAGCTGCCAGTAGCCGTTGGGGCCGGTAAAGCCGGTGGGCAGGCCGATTTTGGCGGCTTGTTCGGTGGTGTATTGGAGTTTCTCGCAGCCGTTGACGATGGCGCCGCCGTTAAGCCACTGGAGGGTGGTGAGGACGTGGGCGAGGTCGGCAACCGTAAGCCCCGCCATGGCGGCGGCGCGGGCGCTGCCGAACATGGGGGGGCAGGCGGCGTCGGTGGGGGCTTGGGCGAGGTCGGCTTCTAGCGGCGAATTAGGATTAGCCTCGAGGGCTGTTTGCGGGGCGGTGATGTTCCAGCGGATATTCGGGTGGCCCTGCCACGCCTTGGCCTGCGGGCCCTGCGAAATGGTGGGCCGCACGACGACGTTTTGCAACATGGCGGGGGTGATGGTGTACCAGAGGGGGTCGTCTGGGTGTTGGTAGGTAACCACGCCGTTGACCGGGGTGTAGATGACGGTGCCGGGGTAGGGCAGGCCATCGAACGTGTAGACCCCTGCCCCGTCGTGCGTGATGCTGAGGGGTTGGCCGGACATATCGTAACTGATGATGAGCGGCGGCGGTTTGATGGGGCTTGTATAGCCCCAGGCTTGAGGAATGAGGAGCGAAGAGAGGAAAAACAGGCCCAGCCCAAGGGTGCGCAGGTGGGGGGTGGAGCATGTTTTTGTTTTCATACCGTTATGGTAGCCCCTTGATTTTGGGCGCGCAAGCGGATAGAGAGAGGCGAGCCTATATTTTTAAGCAAAACGTAAGATGGAGTTGGGATATGAAGATTTTCGGCGTGGATATTCGACCCGGCATGGTGCTGGATTATCATAACAAACTGTGGCGTGTGGCGAAGATTCAGCACACCCAGCCCGGCAAGGGCGGCGCCTATATGCAGGTGGAAATGAAGTGCATTACCGACGGCACCAAGCTGAATGAGCGATTCCGCAGTGCCGACACCGTGGAAAAAGCCAGCCTGGAACAGCGCCCGATGCAATACCTGTTTGCTGAAGGCGACAACCTGACCTTTATGGACATGACCAGCTATGAGCAGACCGTGATTAACAGCGACCTGCTGGGCGACCAGATGATTTGGCTGAGCGAAAACATGGAAGTGAACGTGGAATTTTACGGCGAAAGCCCGGTAAGCGTGACCCTGCCTGAAAAGATGGAATTTGAGGTGGTGGAAGCCGATGCCGTGGTGAAAGGCCAAACCGCCAGCAGCAGCTATAAGCCCGCCAAGCTGAGCAATGGCGCGCGTATTTTGGTTCCGCCCTATTTGGGCGCCGGTGAGCGTGTGATTGTGAACACGCTGGATGGTACGTTTGTAGGGCGTGCTTAGGGCTGTGCTTGTGCCGCAATTTGGCGGTATTTATGAAAGATGGGGCCTGCGGGCCTTTTCTTTTGGGCTTTTCTTTTACGCAAGGGGATGATAGGAGCCTTGGGTATGAGCAAACCCGCCACCCCCGTAAACCCCAAGCGCACGCTGATATTGAAAACATTTGGGAAGGCCAGTGGGGCCTTTAGGCGCCACATGGGCGAGATGGGCCGCGCGCGCGTGAACGCCAGCGGAGCCGCGCGCGAGCTGGCCAAAGTGACCCAAAACCTGGAAGTTGTGCTGAAAGAAGCGCTGGGCGTGAGCGGCCTGCCGGTGGTGACCGCCGAAGCCCCTGCCCCCGAAGGTGCCCACTGGCTGGTGGCGCCGCTGCTAAGCCCGCGCAATGCGCTGTATGGCCGCCACGAAGTGTGCATGGCTGTGGCCTTTATTGACAAAGACGGCACCTGCCCGATTGGCGCGGTGATGCTGCCCAACGACGACCAGTGCGTGGTGGCCGAAACCGGCCTGGGTGCCAGTGCCGAAGGCCTGGGCCGCCTGCGCTGCGCCAACCGCACCGAGCTTGCCGACACCCTGTGCATGGTGCCCTGGAAAACCGTGGATGTGGTGGCGATGAACTTGCTGGAGATACTCGATAAAGCCGAGATACACACCCGCAAAAGCGGCAACACCCTGCTGGACGTGATTGACGTGGCGGTGGGCCGTGCCGACATGGCCATGGCCACCCGCGTTACCCGGCTGGAAGCCCTGCTGGTGAACCTGATAATGGCCGAAAGCGCCGGATTTGCCAGCGACCTTGGCGGTAAGCCCCTTGGCCCGAAAAGTGAAACCTTGCTGGTGGCCAACCCGAAGCTGCATGCGCTGGCGGTGCGGGAATTGAAGTTTGCTCAATAAATAGGTTTCGGCCAAAAAAGGGGGGCGGGAGTGTGAACTCCCGCCCTTCTTTCGTCGTTGGCCGCTCTAGAGGCGGAGGTAGGCCAGGGGGTCTTGCGTGGGGTTGGTGAAACCCCAGCGCCGTTCCGGATTCGGGCGTACCCATCCTGCGGTGTCCATGCCGAACCAGAGGTTGAGGTTGTTCAGCATCTTCGTGAGGCGCAGTACCGACCGTATGTCGATGTTCATGATGTGAACATTGGCGGTCTTGAGGCGGTGGGGCCTGCCTTTCCGGTTTACCAACACCCGGCATTGAACGAGATCGCCGAGAAGGGTTACACCTTCTTTGGCGAGCGCCGCGTTGATCTTCTTCCGCTGCCCGTCCTTCAGTTCTCCCGGCTCAGGTTCGCTCCAACAGCCTTCGATTGGCTTGTCGAGATTGTTCCAGAGCTCGGCCTGTGAGAGGCCTCTGTCGAAGTTCTCGTTGCCTGCGGCCCACACGAAACGAGAGGCAGTGGTGTCGTCCAGCATCTTGGTGAAGGCCTGCTGTGTGCGCACCACATCGCCGGGATTCCAAGGATAACTTGAAGAGAAAGTTGCCTTGAGAATGGGGCTGGTATTGGGTTCCCGATGCCGTAATTCGATAAAAAAGGCATAGGCGTAATATTTCGCAGCGGATTTTTCCGGCGTTGTCAGTACGAAGTATGCTCGGCTGAGTTCTGAAGAATGAAGTTTCGATAAGCAGCTCTGGCTCAAAACCGTGGCCTTGAAATCATCTCCGACTCCTCTGAACATATTTTCAGTGGTTTTAATAAGGGATGCCATTTGTTTGTCAGCCAGATGGATAGTAAACGTAAGTTCGAAGCTCATTTCTTTCTCCTGAGCGGTGTTGCGATGAATTTGTATACTATACATGATATGGAAAATCAAGATGCTTTACGGATTTGTGAGGCGGATGAGTGAGATGTGGCCATTGGGCTAGCTGGCGGGCGGGGGTTGGTTTAGGATTGCGCCATGGCTTTGGCGGAACGGATGGCGTTTTTTGACGGGGGCTTCAGATATCTGGGGCGCGATTACGCCATGGCGGATGTGCGGCATGTGGACTGGTGGCAAGGCGAAGACACCCAGACCGGCAGCCATGGCAAGCCCATACCCCGCTATAAAGCCAAGCTGGTGGTGCATTTGGCTAACGGGCGCAAGCTGCCGATTATGGCCAATGTGCAGGCCGGGCGGATGAATACGACGATTATACCCGACGTGCATAAAGTGATGTGTGATGCCGCCGAGCGGCTGCTGGCGCGCAGCTTTGATGCCCGCATGGATGCCTATGAGGCCGAGCTGAAAGCCCGGGGTTATACAACCTGGGGGCGTTACCAGATAACCCCGCGTGGGGAGCTGTTTTACCGCCATGCGCATTGCCTGCATGTGAATGACCCGCAGGTGCGGTGCATGCTCTACCCCACCAAGTTGGTGTGCCTGCCGCGCGCCAAACGCTGGTGGAAGCGCCTGCTGATGCGGATGCTGAACACCGCTGAAACGCTGGATTTGACGCGTGACAGGGATTGTTTGCTGTATTTTTTGAGAAAATACCCTGGCTTATTTTGGCCCAACGAAGTGTTGCGCCTGCACCGGGGTGTGCCCGCCGAAGGGCTGCCCAAAGTGGAGGAGCCGCCCGTGCCGCCGCAAGCCCAGCCGGTGCGGGATGAGGCGCCGCAGGGGCGGGCTGAGCCACGGGCTGCGCCACCGCCGCCTCCGCCGCCGCCGCCTCCGCCCAAGCCAAGGCTGGGCGAGGAGCATTATATGGCGGTGATGGGGTTAAAGCCGCCGTTGGCATGGGCCGAAGTGAAAACGACCTACCGCACGCTGGCCAAGCGCCACCACCCCGACCTGATGCGCGGGCGCGGCGCTGCTGCGCGCGAGATTGCCGCCGCTGAAGAGCGACTGAAGCAGATTAACGAGGCGTTTGCGTGGCTGGAGGATTATTATCGGTTAAAACCGTAGCCGGGAGATAGGTGGGCCGTGGGGCTGTGAGGGATGTGGGCCACATGCTGTATATCAGCGCCGCAAAAATGAGGATAAGCAATGGTTTGGCAAACGTGCGGGCGGCGTAGGTGAGGCCCCGTGGCAGGGTGAGTGGCAGGCGCTTGCCGCACGCCTTGCACACCGGCAGGGTGTAAAAGGTGTGCGCCTGGGTGGCGCCGCAGTGGCGGCAGAGGGTGAGCATTTTTGGTGTTTAGTGAATTCGTGTTTTCGTGTTTTCGTTTTTGGTGGTTTGAGTTTAGGGAGGTTTGGGGGGTGCGTCTAGGGGGTGTATGACGGGGCGTATTCTTATTGATTGTGAACGGCAGAGACATTTTAATGTAGGGGGTTGTGCTTGTATATTCGAGATCCCGGGTCTGGGCGGGGGCCCCAAATTTGTTCCAAATTTGACCCCGCCGCAGCCCGGGAAACGGTGCCGGCTTTGAGAATGGGACTTCACGGATGGAAGTAGCATGGTGCCCATGACCAGATTACGCTGCGCGTTGTTCTGAAGGAGCTTCGCGGGAGTGTAGTAAGCATGGTGCCCATGACCAGATTCGAACTGGTACTGGAAGGATTTTAAGTCCTCTGTCTCTACCGTTGGACTACATGGGCACCGGTGGGGTTGTAATAGATTTTTAATGATATGACCAGATGTGACATTGGGGAGCAGCTACCTCCGATTTTGAGGACGGCTTACGTGGGTTCCGGCCTCCGTTCCGGCCTACGCCGGAATGGCGGGAATGGAGGCGGAGCCTCTTTAAGGGGGCTAAGGCCCCCTTAACCCCCGCCCCCGTTGTTATTAAGTGACTTTGGAGTAAAACCATTCCAGCAGGAACAATAGGAGCCCCCTGCCCGTTGGGTTGGCGTGCTGGGTGATGGGGGATTACCTGGCCACCAGAAAACCAAAAAAGGGATACGGATATGGGTATGACCGACACAATTAAAGAAATGTTTGGCGGCACGCCGGACGTAAGCACGCTGCAAGGCCTGTTTGTGGAAATGCTGAAAGACGTTTATGACGCGGAGCACCGCATTTTGGAGTCTCTGCCGACCATGGCGGAAAGTGCCACCAACGCCCAGCTGCAACGTGCGTTTGAAAAGCACCGCACCGAAACCGAAGGCCAAGTGGGGCGCTTGGAGCAGATTTTTGACATGATGGGCCTTGAAGCCGAACGCAAAACCTGCGACGCGATTAAGGGCCTGATTAGCGAAAGCGAAGAAACCATAGATATGGCCGAAGGCCACGTGCTGGACGCCGGGCTGATTGCCAGTGCCCAAGCGGTGGAGCATTACGAAATTGCCCGCTATGGCACCCTGAAGCACTGGGCCCAAACCCTTGGCCTGCGCGACGTGGTGAAGCTGCTGGACGCCACCCTGACCGAGGAAATGAAAACGGACGGCAGCCTGAACGAGCTGGCTGAGACCACCGTGAACCCTTCGGCTTTTGTGGCTGATGTGCTGAACGCCAGCGAAGAAGGCCGTGGCAGCAGCCGCCGCAGCTAAGGTTGCGGTTGATGAAGGCGCCTGCGGGCGCCTTTTTTGGTATTGGTTTTGGTAATGGGTGGTTTGGTTGTTTGGGGTCAGCGCTTCGATGTAACAACGTGCCAGAGAGAGGTGAGGGTTGCGTTCCGGCCTCCGCCGGAATGGTGGGCACGGTGCTTTCCACCAAAAATGGGATTTTTGGGGAAAGCATCCGGCTGGCGCGGTTTCCCGAGAGTAGGGTGGGGCCGGGTTGTTGGAGTAGTGTGCTCGTATTTTCCAGATCCCGGGTCTGGGCAGTGTTACCAAAAATGAGATTTTTGGACACTGCCGCAGCCCGGGAAACGTGCCGGGGATGGGATTAGGATTGGCAGGCGAGGATGCCGTCGGCGATGTTGACGGCTTCGAAGCCCTCGGAAATGAGGAACGAGGTGGCGTAGGCGCTGCGGGTGCCGCTGCGGCAGAGCACGGCGATGGGTTGGCCTGTTGGGAGCTCGGTATGCCGGAGCTGGAGCTGGCCCAGCGGGATATGGAGGGCGCCGGGAAAAGGGGTGGTGGCGAGTTCGTCGGCTTCGCGGACATCCAGCACCAAGGGTGGGCGTTCGGAGGTGAGAGCTTCGGTGAGCTCGGTAGGGGTTATGCTGGGGACTTGGGGGTGCATGAAATGACGATTAAAAGACGAATTTTTCTGTCACCTGAAAGGCCGGGTGGACGGTGCCTTTGGTTTCGAACAGGACCTCGGCCACCAGGCTGTTGCCGTGCTTGGTGAAGAGGGTGGCTTCCGGCAGGCCATCGGTGCCGATGCGCACGCCCGCCAGGCGGCCGCCTTCGGCCAGCTGGGAGACCCAGGTGCCGTGGAGCTCGGCGAAGGGGGCGTCGATGAATATGACATTATAGGGGGCGGCGGCGGTGTAGCCGTGGATGGGATTGTCGAGAACCTGCTGCACGGCGAGGTTTTCTCGGGCGTAGTTGGCTTCGGCTTGTTTGGCGAGGTCGGCGTCGTCCTCTAGCGCCACAACCAGCTTGCACAGCGGGGCGAGCACGCTGGCGCTGTAGCCGCTGCCGGAGGCGATGACAAGGCAGGTGTCGGTTAATTTGAGATTAAGCGCCTGCACCAGCCGCGCGGTGACGAGTGGGCTGTAGGTTTCTCTCCCCGGGGCGATTGCGGCGGGTTGGTCGAGGTAGGCGGCGGCGGGGGTGGCGACGAAGTTTTCTCGGGGCAGGCTGGCAAAGCGCGCCAGAATGGGCTGCTGATTGACTTTGTTGGGGCGCAGCTGGCCATCGACCATGTTGGCGCGTTGGGTGGCGTAGGAGATGGAAGGAGTGCTCATGCCCGCAAGGTAGCCTGTTTGGGGGGCCGCGCCAAGGCCCCCTGCCCGGCGGGAGGCTGTGGCGGCTAAGGTAGCTTCAGCCAGCGTGGCAAAGGTGCCTGCTGGGCTTGCAGCATGGCGGCAAAGGTAGGCCAGGTGGTGGGGTTTTTGCGCACGATGCCCTCGGTAGTGCCTTTTTGGGCCTGCCAGACGGATGTGGCGTTGATGCCGAAGAGTGCGGCGTTCTCGGGCGTGGCCGCAGGCAGCAGGTTGAGCATGAGGGGGATGCGTAGTACCGCGAGGCGAGGCTCATACGGCCCGGTGAGCAAGGAGTTGGCCAGCGAGGTTGTGGCGTGAGCGGGGTTGCCGAGGAAGGCATCTAGGCGCGCCAGGCGGTACCAGGCCCAGCTGTTGACCGGGTTGTGGCGCAGCAGGGTTTGATACTGGTTGTAGGCTAGGTGGAGGTAGACGTGGGCGACGGCTTTGTTTTGCGGGCCAAAGCCATAGGCATTGGCGAGGCTGAGGTAGCTTTGGGCCAAGCCCTCGCGGCAGCCGCTGTGCCAGGGGTGAATGCGCAAACAGGCCTGGTAGGCTTGCTGGGCGGGGAAAATGTGGGCCACGCGCAAGGGTTGGCCGGTTTGCATGGCCATGTAGGTGGGTTGGGCTTGGAGGGCGTAGGACTCGGCCCACGCCAGCCAGCCGGAGGCCACGACCAAAGGCACCGCCAGGGCCGCAAAAGCCACCTTAGTGCGGGCCCGCAACGGCACCACCACACCCCCCTGCCCCAACGGATAGGCCTGCGCCACGCCCAGCATGGTAAAGCTGATGGCGACGAGGGCGACGGCGGGGACGGAGAGGGAGAAATCGGCAAGGGCATGCCCGCCCACCAGCACCGCCCCGGCCAGCCCCAGCGTGGGCCACACAATGGCGCGGCGGCGGGTGATGAGCCCCTGCACCAGCACCGCCAGCACCGCTGTGGCGGCTAGGGCGAGAAGGAGGATGCCGGGCAGGCCGAGTTCGGTTGCGAGCTCGAGATACGTATGGTGGGCGTATTCGACCTTTTGGGGGAGACGGAGGAGGAGTTCGGCATCGCGCACGGTGGAAAAGGCTTGCTGGTAAGTGCCAAGCCCGGTGCCGGTGGTAAGGTTCTGGCCGATAAGCTGGTGCGTGAGGTTGTAGATGCTGCTGCGGGTGGTGATGTCGCGGTCGAGCGAGGTGAGCCGGTGGCCGACCGTTTGGCCCACGGCACCCAGCACCACCAGCAAAGCGATACCCAGCAGCAGTGTTGTGGCCAAAAGCGGCCAGCGGGCGGGGGCGCGCACCCCGGCCAGCACACCCACAAATACCACCATACCGCCTACGCCTGCCAGCAACCCAGCGCGCGAGCCCGTGAGCACCAGCGCCACAAAGCACACCATAGCCGCCAGCAGCCAAGGCCAGCCTGGCACCACCACCAACAGCCAGAAAGCCTTGAAGCGCTGGCGGAGGGTGAGGCGGGAGCTGATTTCTCCGACACGCAGCAGCACCATGGCGAGGCAGGCCAGCACCCCCAGCCCCACCAGGGTGGCGAAGGAGTTTTTGTTGATGAAGGTGGCGGTGAGATTTTCGGGATAGCTGGTTTTGGGCAGCCACAGCACCTGGGCGTTGCCATTGGCATAAACCCACAGGCCATAAAGGCACGCCAGCACGATAACGGCCGTGTTGGCCGCCAGAATGCGCACCGGCATAACCATGGCGGCGCGGAAGGTGCTGACCGCAAACGCCACCAGCCCTAAGCTATATATAAGATAGTGGAGCGTTTGGGCCGGGTGGATGCTGAGCGGGCCGGTGGCGGTTTCGGTGATTCTCCAATAGGGGTTTTGCAAAAAGGGCAACGGCAGCACCTGGACGACCACCCAGAGCATGACCAGCATGACGGGTGCAAATACCGCAAGTGCTACTTTGGCGGGAAACTGGGGGGCTGGAGGGGTGAGCAGCAGCAGAAATGCACAAAAAAGAGGCAAAATGGCCTGGGCTAAGGGAAAAATACCACCGAAAAAGGTGACCGTTAAGGCGAGTATAAGTGTGTATAAAGCCAGCCAAAGCGTGATCCTGGGGGCGCTCAGCCTTGGTATTTGCATGTGCGCGAGTGTTGATGGCAGCGAGACTGCCGCAGTGCGGGGTGAGGTCATAGCGTGTTCTATGCTGAAAGGATTCATCTTTACAAGTATATCCTGCTCTTTTATAGAGTTATGCGATGGCGCCGCTTCGGCGTTATGTATTCAACCGATAACAGGCTGAGAAAAACCCCCATGAAATTATCTACGACTTTGATGACTGCTGTGGCCACCCTTGCGATGGTCGCTGTTGGTAGCGTTGCGAGTGCGCAAACCCACGAGGAGAATGTTTGCGAAGTTAACGCTGTTGCCAATGCACGGGTGATTGCCCAAGTGATTTCGGCCCCGACGGAAGGCGAAAGTATGCGTATTTTGACCGACGCCATGTTGGAGAATTATGAAAACGCGACCTGCCTTATGCAGCTTTACCTGCAAACCCGCGTGCAGCCAGAAGCTGGCCCTGAGGAAGTTGTTACGCCGGTTGACCCGATTATTGACACGATTCCTGAGCCTGCTGAAAACTCCAGCCAGTTGAACGAAGGCAACACCTCTGGCAGCGCCAGCCCGGTTGTGCCGGATATGGTTAAAGAGTTTGCGCCTGAGAACCTTTAATTTTTAAATTATGACGAATTCCAACAAGGATAGATAATGATGAATAAAGTGATGTTGAGTGCCTCGGCAATTGCCCTGGTTGCCGCCAGCGGCGCCTATGCCCAAACCCAGGTTGTGCCCGCCAGCGAGCGCATGGCCGCCGACCACGCCCCGATGGGTGTGCGCGCCGGTAGCTTTTTGGTTATCCCGAAAGTGGAACTGGTTGAAACCTATAACGACAACATTTATGCCACGAGCACCAATGAAGAGAGCGACTTTATCACCAGCGTTCGCCCTGAAATTGCCGCCCGCAGCAACTGGAACCGCCACGCGCTGAATGCCAAGGCATCGGCTGAATTCCGTAAATTTGCCGAAAACAGCGCTGAAGACGAAACCAACTTTAACGTTGCCATGGATGGCCGCGTTGACGTGCTGCGCGACACCAGCATTGGTGGTGGTGTGGCCTACAGCCGCGACCACGAAGACCGTGGCAACCCGAACACCATCGGCAGCCCGAGCGAGCCGGTTGAGTACACCACCAAAGTGGCCCGCATTGGCGCCTACCGTGGCCTGGGCCGTGCCAACGCCCGCTTTGACAGCGAAGTGAAGCAACTGGACTATAAGAATGGCGTGAGCACCACC
Source organism: Proteobacteria bacterium UBA6156 (assembly GCA_002422365.1). Taxonomy (GTDB): domain Bacteria; phylum Pseudomonadota; class Alphaproteobacteria; order UBA2136; family UBA6156; genus UBA6156. Next base: position 26,656 of record DIUO01000035.1, on the reverse strand, counting down.
GGCACCGCCATTAACAACAGCGTGCGCGACCGCACCGAGTACACCCAGACCCTGCGCCTGGGCTACCAGATTGACAGCCGCTTTGAGGCCTTTGTGAAGGGCGCCCTTGACAGCCGCGTGTATGACGACAAGAGCGTTGCCCGCAGCAGCCACGGCCAAACTTATACTGCCGGTACGGCCTTTGACATTAGCGGCAAAACCCGTGGGGAAGCCTACGTGGGCATGACCAGCCGGAACTACACCGGTGTGGGCCGCACGGACATTGATGAACCCGTATGGGGCGGTAAGGTTATCTGGAACGCCAGCGACCTGACCACCGTGATTGGTAGCATTGACCGCTCGATTGAAGAAACGACCATCGCCGGTGCCTCGGGCTTTGTGAACACCGACTACCGTTTGGGTGTAGAACATGCGCTGACCCGCGACATTCTGCTGAAAGGCAACGTGGGCTACCTGAACGCCAAGTATGAAGGCACCGTGGCCAGCCGCGATGACGACAGCTATGTGGCCGGTGTTGGCCTGGATTATTACCTGAACCGTTGCCTGAAGGCCGGTGTGGGTTACCAGTACACCAACCGCGAAAGCAACGTGGCCGGCGGCGACTTTACCCGCAACGCCGTAATGCTGCGCCTGAGTGCCACTTACTAACCACTAACCTAACCCGGGAGCCCCGCCATGCGTAACTTTTTGAACAAAACGTTACGTGTGTGCGGGGTTGCTGTGTTGGTGGTGGCCGGTTTTGCCGCCCTGCCCGCTTATGGCCAAGGGCGCGATTTTTCCGACCTGACCGGCGCCAGTAACATTGTTACCGCCGACGACGCCAAAGGCACCGACTGGCAAGCCCGCCAGGCCCAGATTGAAGCCGAAGCCCGCCAAGCCCTGCAAAGCACCAACGGCCGCCGCGCCGCTGTGGCGCCGGGCCAGCTGAGCAACGGCGATAAGATCCGGATGAATGTGTATGGCGAAGAAGAGCTTTCCGGCGAGTTTGAGGTGGATAATACCGGCAGTTTGTCTCTCCCGCTGATTGGCGAGATGATTGCCCGTGGCAAAACCCCCCGCGAGCTGGAGCGCGCCATTGCCGAAGTGCTGGAGCGCGGTTACCTGAAAAACCCGCGTGTGAGCGTGGAAGTGCTGAACTTCCGTCCGTTCTTTATTTTAGGCGAGGTGAACAAGCCGGGCAGTTATCCGTATTCGAATGAAATGTCGGTTATTAATGCCGTGGCCCTGGGCGGAGGTTATACCACCCGCGCCAAAACCGGCAAAGTGCTGGTGCGCCGCGCCAGCAACCCCGAACAGGAAGAATGGGTGAGTGAAGACAGCCTGGTGTACCCCGGCGATGTGCTGCGGGTGGATGAGCGCTTTTTTTAATCTCATCGTAGAAGATACCAGCCGCCCCGATGGGCGGTTTTTAGGTGTCTAATTAATTATAAAAAAAGATTTATTTGATGATCTCTGCCGTTTGAGTCTTGACCGGCAAGTCTGCCTCCCCTATGTGATGCCTCATGGTTAAGCTGAGGAATTTTTAATGAATAATGCCCATCGCACGGTGTGGAATGATTTTATGAGCGCCACGCGCAGCCACTTTAGCACCCATATGCAAGGTGTGGAGTGGAGCATGAACAGCACGCTGGCGATGTTGTTCCGCCGCTGGATGGTGCTGGCTGCCAGCATGGCCGTTACCCTGGCCCTGGCCCTGGTGCTGCTGTTTATGATGCAGCCGCAGTACACCGCCAGCGCCATTATGCAAATTAACACCCGCAGCGAACAGGTGACCAAGATGCAAGACGTAGTGGGCAGTATGGCGCTTACTGATGCGGCGATACGCACCGAAGTGGATGTGTTGACATCCCGCAAGTTGGCGGCGCGTGTGGTGAAGGCCCTGAACCTGCAAGATGAGCTGGCCGGCCAAAAGAGCTTTTTTGGTTACGTAAAAAGTGCGGTTGTGATGATGGTGATGCCGCTGGACACCCCGACCGAGCAAGACGATGAAGCCAAACGGCGCATGGCTGAGGCGGTGAGTACGTTTTTGCGTAATTTGAAGGTGGCGCAGTCTCCGCGCAGCTTTACGATACGGTTGCAGTATACGTCGCCTGATCCGGAACTGGCAGGCCAGGTGATGAACACCTTGATGCAGGAATACCTGAACAACCAGCTGGAAGAGAAATTTGAGGCCACCCGCCGCGCCAGCAGCTGGATTGACCAGCGCCTGAGCCAAATGCAAAAGCAGGTGCAGGCCGCCGACCTGGTCGTGCAGCGCTACCGTGAGGCGAACAATTTGACCTCGGCCAAGGGTGTGCTGCTGAGCGAACAGCAATTGAGCGAACTGAACAGCCAGTTGATTTTGGCCCGCACCGAGCTTGCTGAAACCCAAGCCAAATATAACCAAGCGCGCCGCCTGCAACAAAGTGGCCGTGGCATTGAAAGTGCCGCCGAAGTGCTGAACAACGTGCTGATTAGCAACCTGCGCCAGCAAGAAACCGAAGTGCGCCGCGAAATGGCCGAGCTGAGCACCCGCTACGGCGAGCGCCACCCCCGCATGATAACCGTGCGCAACCAGTTGGGCGACCTGCGTCGCAAGATTGCCGAAGAAGTGAGTAAGATTCAGGGCAGCCTGGAGAACAACGTAGCCGTGGTGCAAGCCCGTGTGAACACCCTGCAAGAGCAGCTGGACACGCTGGAGAGCAAGACCAACCTGGGGAATGATGCGAATATCCGGCTGGCCGAGCTGGAGCGCCAGGCCGAAGCCGAGCGCGCGCTGTATGAGAGCTTTTTGGGCCGCAGCAAAGAGCTGGCGCAGATGGATTTGGCCCAGAGCGATGCGCGGGTGATTTCGGCCGCTGAGACGCCGCTGGGGCCGAGTTCTCCGAAAAAGGCGCTGGTGCTGGCGATTGCGCTGGTGTTGGGTGCGGGTATTGGGCTTGCTTTGATTTTCTTGCTGGAAATGCTGGATGCGGGCTTTAGGACCGGTGCGCAAGTGGAGCAGGAGCTGGATGCCCCGCTGCTGGGCCTGCTGGGCGAGCTGCCGCTGGAAGACGACCTGCCGCATTATGTGGTGAACAAGCCGACCTCGGCCTTTACGGAAGGGCTGCGTGCCGTGCGCACCGCCATGCAGTTTGCTCACCCGGACAAACCCGCTCAAGTGCTGCTGGTGAGCAGCAGCATACCGGAAGAAGGTAAAAGCCTGTTTGCCATTAGCCTGGCCCAACTGACTGCACAAAGTGGTGCCAAAGTGCTGCTGGTGGATGCAGATATGCGGCGGCCCAGTGTAGCCAGCCAACTGGCCCTTAAGCCCAAGGCAGGCCTGGCCGAAGTGCTGGTGGGGCAAGCCAAGATGAAAGATGTGCTTGTGACCCTGCCCGGCACCAAGCTGCAAGTGTTGCCGAGTTTGCCGAACAGCCAGTTCTCGCAAGAGTTGCTGGGCAGCCAGAACATGCACAAGTTGCTGGATGAATGGCGCAAAACCTATGACATGATTGTGATAGACAGCCCGCCGGTGATGGCCGTGAGCGATGCGATTACGCTGGCGGGTATGGCGGATTCTATGCTGTTTATGGTGCGTTGGGGCAGCACGCCGCGCGCCCTGGCCGCCAATGCCATTAAGCTGCTGCGCGCCTGCCACGCCCCCTTGACAGGAACCGTGATGACCCGCGTTGACCTGGCCCGCCAGCTGAGCTACAGCCCCGGCGAGTATGGTTATTACCATGGTAAATATAAGGGTTATTACACCGAGTAACCCGGAGAGGACCGTAAGGTATGTTGCAACGCCTGAAAACCTTGCTGACGCGCCGGGCCGCCCCCAAGGCCCAGCGTTTGCCTGCCAAGGCCAGCCCGCGTGTGCAAGATGCCATGAGAGTGTATGCCCTTGGCGATGTGCATGGCCGCGCCGATCTGTTGGCCGACATGGTGGCGCAGATGAAGGCCGATGCGAAAGGTTATGAAGGCTCTGTATGTTTTGTAGGCATGGGTGATTATATTAACCGCGGGCCCGCCAGCCGCGAGGTGGTGGAATTGTTGCGCGACCTGCCGGAGTGGTGGGGTAAGGTATTTTTACGCGGCAACCACGAACAAGCCATGCTGGATTTTTTAACCGACTCTACCCGTAATGAATGGTTGGCGTGGGGCGGTGTGGCGACACTTGAAAGTTATGGCATTGCCCCCTACGGCGCGCGAGGCTTACGCGAAACCGAAGTGCTGGCCGCCGAATTGACGTATGTGCTTGATGAAACAGGGCACAAAGGATTTTATGACGCCACCGTGTTAAGCCATTGTAATGGCGACTATGCCTTTGTGCATGCAGGTGTGCGCCCGCGCCTGGCGCTGGAACAGCAGTTGCCGAGCGATTTGCTGTTCATTCGGGATGATTTTATGGGCCGCCCGCATGGGTTGCCGCAAAAGATTGTATTTGGCCACACGATTATGCTGGAGGTGCTGCTGGCCGATGACCGGATTGGCCTGGACACCGGCGCCTACCAACGCGGTGTGCTGAGCGGCGTGGTGCTGGAAGGTGAGACTGTGCGCGTGCTGATGGCACGGGGCGGAAACGCTTAAGATTAACGAACTGAGACGCTTTGACCATGACTCCCCCTATTTTTCGTCACCATGGCTTGCGCAGTGTGGGGTTTGTGCTGCGCGTGGCCGAGCCTATGCTGGTGTTGGTGTTTTCGGTTCTTGCTTATTATTTGCGGCAGGGGTTCGGGAGTGAATTTCAGGCAGGGCCGGCGGTGATGACCCTGCTGGTGGCAGCGCTGTATGGTATGAGCAGCGGTGGGTTGAAAATGTATGACCCCCTTACCCTGCGCAGGATGGTGCAGGCCGTACCGCGCCTGCTGGTGGTGCTGAGCCTGTGCTTTGGCTTTGTGGTGACGCTGCTGTTTCTGTTTAAGATTTCGGCTGATTATTCGCGGTTTTGGCTGAGTGTGTGGTTTGGGTTGAGCCTGGTGTCTCTGTTAACCCTGCGTGCCTTTGTGGCCCGCACCATTGAACGCCGTGTTGCCAAAGGCAAATGGAGCCGCAAAATGGTGATTTTGGGCACCAACGCCAAGGCTGTAGAGCTGCTGCATGCCCACGAAAACCTGAAAAACCGCGAGATTAAGCTGGTGGGGGTGTATTGCCTGAGCGAACATTTTTGCGATGCGGATATTCCGCCCGAGCTGAACAAACACCTGAAAGGTAACTTTTTGACCTTGCTGGAGCACTGCCTGCAAGGCCGCATTGATGACGTGGTGCTGACGGAAGATTTGGAAAATGCCGAAGCGACGGTTGCCATTATTAACCGCCTGAACACCCGCCCGGTGAACGTGATGTATTGCCTGCCGCTGGGGCTGGTGAGCTGCATGGGCGTGCGTGGGTTGCCGCTGATGATGATATCGCGTAAGCCGCTGGAAGGGCACAGCGTGTGGCTGAAGCGCATGCTGGACATTGCTGCCAGCGGGGCCGCGCTGGTGCTGCTGGCGCCGGTGATGGCGGGGATTGCGGTGGCGGTGAAGATGACGTCTCCGGGGCCGGTGTTTTTTAAGCAAAAGCGCGGCGGGTTTAATGGCGACGATTTTGAGATGCTCAAGTTTAGAAGCATGCGCGTGGGCGCCGATGCCATGAAGGATAAAAACGGCAAGGAGATGCAGGCGCTGAAGAATGACCCGCGGATTACTCCGGTAGGGCGGTTTTTGCGCAAAAGCAGCCTGGATGAGTTGCCGCAGCTGATTAACGTGCTGCGCGGCGATATGAGCCTGGTGGGCCCCCGCCCCCATGTGCCCAGCCATAACAGCTATTATGAGAACCTGATTGATACCTACGCCAGCCGCCACCGCATGAAGCCGGGCATTACCGGCTGGGCGCAGTTGAATGGGCACAGGGGTGAGACGGATACTCTCGATAAAATGGCCAAGCGGGTGGAGTTTGACGTGTGGTACACCCAAAACTGGAGCTTTTGGCTGGATGTGAAGATTTTGGTGCTGACGCCGTTTGTGGCTTTTTTCCAGAAAAGTGCTTATTAACGCATTGGAGTTTAGAGACATAAACAGCCTGCTTGTGGGGCTTGACGAGGCGTGTATGATAGCCCTGTAACAGAATAAAAGGGGGCGGGGATGGATAAGACACGGCGTGAATTTATCGGATTATTGGCGGGTGGGGCGGCGGCTGTGGCGGCTTTTGCCGTGCTGGGGCGTGCGCAAGGTGTGCTGGTACCGCAGGCCCATGCCGCACCAGGAACTGCAAGTGGAGGGGATGATATGACGGGGACTTTTGAAGTGAATTTGACTGAGGCCGAATGGCGGGAGCGGCTGACCCCGGAGCAGTTTGATGTGTTGCGCAAGCATGCCACCGAGGCGCGCAACAGTAGCAAGTTGCTGCACGAAGAGCGCAAGGGCGTGTTTGTGTGTGCGGGGTGCGACTTGCCGCTTTTTGCCAGTGAGAGCAAGTTTGAAAGCGGCACCGGCTGGCCGAGCTTTACGCACCCCCTGCCCGATGCCGTGGGCACGCGCGAGGACAAAAGCTGGTTTATGAGCCGCACCGAGGTGCACTGCCGCCGCTGCGGGGGGCACCTGGGACATGTGTTTGAAGACGGGCCGCCGCCGCGTGGCACGCGCTATTGCATGAATGGCGCGGCAATGAACTTTAAGGCGCAAGGTTAGGCGATGAACATGAAGTGGATGTTAGCGATGGTGATGATGATGGGTATGACAACGGGACAGGCGCAGGAACCAACACAAGAACCTACTCGGGCGATTTTGGCGGGGGGGTGTTTTTGGTGCCTTCAGCATGATTTGGAGGGCAAGGACGGCATTGTGAGCACCCATGTGGGGTATGCGGGGGGTGATAGGCCCAGCCCGGTGTATGAGACTTATCATGACGTGGATGCGACCTATAAGGTGCCGCACATTGAAGTGGTGGAGGTGGTGTATGACCCGGCTAAGATGAGCTTTAAGCAGTTGCTGGAGCTTTATGTGAGGAATATTGACCCCACCGATGGTGAGGGGCAATTTTGCGACCGTGGGCCAGGGTACAGGCCGGCGATTTTTGTGAAGGATGCCGCCGAACGGGTTGTGGCCGAGGTTGTGCTGGCCGATGCCGCGCGGGAGATTGGGCAGGCGGTGGATGTGGATATTCTGCCGGATGCGAGGTTTTGGCCGGGTGAGGACTACCACCAGCATTACGCCACCAAAAACCCCACGCGCTATAAGTATTACCGCTGGAGCTGCGGGCGCGATGCGCGGGTGAAGAAGGTGTGGGGCTAATCATGAAGCCCCTGACGATACGCCTGCTGCTGGTCGGGGCTTTTCTGGCCCTGATAGGTGCGTTTTATGCGCTGGGGCTGCATGAGCAGGTGACGCTGGAAGGCTTGAAAGCCAACCGTGCGGCGTTGCAGGCGTATGTGGATGGGGCGTTTGTGCCGAGCCTGCTGGCGTTTGGGGTGGGGTATGTGGTGATCACGGCGCTGTCTCTGCCGATAGCTTCGCTTATCACGCTGTTGGCGGGGGGGCTTTTTGGGGTGGTTTGGGGGACTGTTCTCGTTTCTTTCGCCAGCACCGCCGGGGCCACTTTGGCCATGCTGGCGGCGCGGTTTGTGCTGCGGGATGCGGTGCAGGCGCGGTATGGCGCGTATTTGAAGACATTTAACCAGGGCTTTGCGGCAGAAGGCCCTTTTTATTTGTTTGCGATACGGTTGGCGCCGATATTCCCGTTTTTTATGGTGAATTTGCTGATGGGGCTGCTGCCGATTAAGGTGCGGACGTATTGGTGGGTGAGCCAGTTGGGCATGTTGCCGGGTACGGTGGTGTATGTGTATGCGGGGACGGCGCTGGGTGAGGTGACGAGTGTGGGGGATATTGTATCTTGGCAGCTGTTGCTGGCGTTTGGGTTGCTGGCGGTGTTGCCGCTGGCCACGCGCAAGATATTACTGATGCTGAAGAAAGGGCGGGAACGTGCGCTATGATTATAACCTGATTGTGATTGGCGGCGGCACCGGCGGACTGGTGAGCGCCTATATTGCGGCGGCGATGAAAGCCAAGGTGGCCTTGATAGAACGCCACGCCATGGGCGGCGATTGCCTGAACACCGGTTGCGTGCCCAGCAAGGCGTTGCTGTGCAGCGCCAAAATGCTGAGTTATGCGGCGCGGGCGAAGGACTTTGGTTTTAAGAAAACGGCGGTGAACTTTGAGTTTGCGGAGGTGATGGAGCGGGTGCAGGCGGTGATTAGGGCGATTGCGCCGCATGATTCTATCGAGCGGTATACGGCGCTGGGGGTGGAGTGTATTACGGGCGATGCGCGGATAACCGGGCCGCACCGGGTGGAGGTAAATGGCCGGGTGCTGACGGCGCGGGCGATTGTGGTGGCCACCGGGGCAAGGCCGCTGGTGCCGCCCCTGCCCGGCCTAACCAAAAAGATGAATTACCTGACCAGCGATACGCTGTGGGGCCTGCGCAAACTGCCCAAGCGGCTGGTGGTGCTGGGCGGCGGGCCGATTGGTTGCGAAATGGCCCAAGCCTTTGCCCGCCTGGGCAGCCAGGTGACAATAGTGGAACGCGGGCCGCAGCTGCTGGTGCGCGAAGATGATGATGTGATTGAGGTGGTGCGGGAGAGGTTTGCGGCGGAGCGGATTGACGTGCGCACCGGCCATGCGGCGGTGGAGGTTATCAAGCGGGACACTACCAAAGTGCTGGTGTGTGAGGCCAACGGCAAGCGGGTGGAATTGCCCTATGACGCGCTGTTGCTGGCACTGGGGCGTAAGGCCAATGTGAGCGGGTTTGGGCTGGAGGAGATGGGTGTGACCCTGACCCAACGGGGGACGGTGGATGCCAACCCGTTTATGCAGACGAACATACCCAGTATTTATGTGGTGGGCGATGTGACCGGGCCCTACCAGTTTACGCATGCGGCGGCCCACCAGGCGTGGTTTGCGGCGGTAAATGCGCTGCTGCGGCCGTTTTGGCGGGTGAAAGCGGATTACCGGGTGCTGCCCTGGACGACCTTTACTGACCCCGAAGTGGCGCGGGTGGGGCTGAACGAGAAGGAGGCCCAAGCCAAAGGCACGCCCTATGAGGTGACGCGGTTTGAGATGCAGGAGCTTGACCGTGCGCTGGCCGACAGCGAGCCCCATGGCTTTGTGAAGGTGCTGACCCAACCGGGCAAGGATACGATTTTAGGCGTGACGCTGGTGGGCCACCATGCGGGCGACCTGCTGGCCGAATATGTGCTGGCCATGCGCCACGGGCTGGGGCTGGGGGCGATTTTGAGCACCGTGCACAGCTACCCCACGCTGGCCGAGGCCAACAAGATGGCCGCCGGGGTTTGGCGCAAGGCGCACACCCCGGCGTGGGTTTTGGGGTTTTTATATCGGTTTTTGAGCTGGCGGCGGGGTTAACGCCTGGCTTACAGCGTAGGAGTATGGGCCCAAAAATTTGGCAGAGGAAACGGCGTAAGGCCTTGCCATGACTTGGGCGGAGGACTATACCGCCTGCCGCATGACACTCACATCACTCCTCGCATTGTTTGTTTTATTGGCCATTTCGTGCTTCACGTACTTTTGGTCGCAACGCATTAAAGTGCCGTATTCGGTGCTGCTGGTGGCCGTGGGGCTGCTGCTGGTGCCGGTGTCGCGGGTGTATCCGTTTGGGTTTTTGCAGGATTTTCAGTTGACGCCGGAGCTGCTGTTTTACTTCTTTCTGCCGGTGTTGCTGTTTGAGTCGGCCTATAATATCCGCATGCGGAACTTGCAGGAGAATATTCTGTCGATTTCGATGTTAGCTATTGTTTCTCTTGTTATTTCTATGGTGTTGGCGGCGGCGGCGCTTTATTGGCTGCTGGGGATGTTCGGTATGGTGGTGCCGGTGATTGTGCTGCTGCTGTTTGGGGCGCTCATTTCGGCAACCGACCCGGTGGCGGTGCTGGCGCTGTTTAAGGAATATGGCGCGCCGAAGCGGTTGTCCCTCATATTTGAAGGGGAAAGCCTGTTTAACGACGGGACGGCAGTGGCGCTGTTTTTGGTGGTGCTGGAGGTGGCCTACAAGGGCTACCACGGCGTGAGCACGCTGGCGGAAGGGATGTTTTTGTTCACCAGCATGGTGGTGGGCGGTGTGCTGTTTGGGCTGGCGATGGGGGGAATATTCTCGAAAATGATTGAGAAAACCCGCAGCAATGAAAATGTGAGCATTATGCTGATGCTGGTGCTGGCGCATTTGACGTTTATTCTGGCGGAGGTGATTTCTCACCACTTTGTGATTGCCGGGGTGGAGATTAAGATTTCGGCGATTATTGCGACCACCATAGCCTCGATAGTGCTGGGCAACTATGGGCGCTATAAGGCCAGCCCGCATGCTGAGGAATTTATTGAGAAATTCTGGGGCCAGTTTGCGTTTATGGTGAATTCTCTGGTGTTTATCCTGATGGGGCTGCTGTTTGCCGCCCTGCCCTTCCATATTACCGACCTGTTGCTGCCGATTGGGCTGGCGGTGGGTGTGGTGGCGGTGGCGCGGGCGCTCTCGGTTTACCCGGTGGTGGCGCTGCTGAACCGCCTGGGGCTGGAGGAGCCCATACCGATGAAATGGCAGAACCTGCTGGCCTGGGGCAGCCTGCGCGGCGCCATTGCGGTGACCATGGTGCTGATGATACCCGCCGACTGGCGCCCGGACGGCTGGATTTATGACTACAGCCCCCGCGATTTTATTATGGCGCTGACCATTGGCTGCATTTACGCCACGTTGTTTATTAAAGCGCTGACCATTGGCCCGATGATACGCAAAATGGGGCTGGATTGCTTGAGCGAGGTGGAGAAGATTGAGTATCGGGATGCCTCGGCGTATATACATGCCCACGTGATGGCCCGGCTGGCCAAGCTGAACGAGAAAAGCTATGTGGACAGCGCGAGCCACGGCGAGGTGCAAGCCAAGCTGGAAGCGGTGCACCAAAAAGCCCTGGCGCGGTTTAAAACCAGCGGCAAGGCCAACCTGACGCATGCGGCGGTGCATATCCATGCCCTTGGCATTGAGCGCTATTACCTGCACGACCTGCTGCTGCACGGCGAAATTAACGACCGCATTATGCGGCGGTTGCAGGCGCTGATTAGTACTCAGCTGGAAAAGCTGGAGCGCGGCGAAACGCTGGGCGAGCACCCGGGCAGTGTGCCGGGCGACTGGCTGGACCAGATGTCGGACTTTTTGCACAACCTGGTGATGCGCGACAAAAACGATGCTTTTGTAGAGAAGTATCTGTATTACCGCGCCAAGGTGATTATCACCCGCAAGGTGGTGAAGGAAATGACGCAGTTTAGCGGCGACAGCGTGAAGTTGTTCTCGGCCGACGAAGTGATGCCCGTGATTGACCGTTACCGCGCCTATAACAAGGCGGCCGAAGCCCAGATTGCCAAGCTGATGACCGAGCATGGTGCCATTTTGGAGAAGGTGAACATTAATCTGGCCACCCTGGCTGCCGAAAAGCACCAGCACGAGCTGCTGGACCAGCTGCTGCACCGTGAACTGGTGACGCCGAAGGTGTATTTGAGCTTGCGGGGCAAGCTGGAGATGCCTGAGTAGTGCTTAGTGTTTAGTGTTTGGTGTCTGGTGTTTAGTTTTGAGTGCTTAGTGTTTAGAGAACATCGGCGACGTTGAGGATGAAATAGGCGGCGCCGCCGGTGAGGGCGAAGGTGGCGAGCATGAGCAGGCCGTCCTTTAGCAGCAAAGCCAGCCCGAACAGCAGGATGACGCCGATGGGGATGCTGGTGGCGAAGGGGATGACCTCGAGCGGCGGCACGGCCAGCGCCAGCAGCACGCACATGAGGGCGGCCACCCGCACGAACGGCCCCTGGGTGAGGCGTTTGAGGCGGCCATGGAAGATGATATCGATTTTACTGGCCACCGGGCGGGCGCTGGAGATGGCCGAATGGAGCTTGCCGGAGGTGACGCTTTGCCGCAGCAGCACCTGGGGCAGCCAGATATGCCTGCGGCCCAGCACAATTTGCAGCCCGAACAACAGGATGAGTGTGGCCATGAAGGTGGGCACGCCGGGGATGCTGCCGATGGGCGTGAGCTCTAGCGACGTGGGCACCACGAAAAAGGGGCCGTAGCTGCGGTGGCCGAGAGAATCCAGAATATCAGCCACTGAGACCTGCTTTTGCTGCTTGGCGACGGCGTGGAGATTATCCAGCGTGCGAGTGAAGGTTTCCGGCATGGAGAGAGAAGTCTGTACGGTGGGGAGAGTTCCGCCGCAGGGCGGGATGCGCAGAAAAGCGGCCTGAAGCCGCTTTTATGGACTGCCGGAGTGCGCGTTAGGCCGCTTTGCGCGAGGACGTGCCGCTGCCGGAAGTGCTGGGTGCCAACGCCGTGCTGAGCTTGGCCAGCAGTTTGTCGGTTTTCAGTTCTTCCTGCAGGTTGTCGTCGAGCAGTTTGGCGGCGTCTTTCATTCCCATGTGTTTGGCGAGGTCGCACAGCATGGTGTAGCGGGCGATTTCGTAGTGTTCTACCGCGCGGCCCGAGCCGGAGATGGCGATGTCTCCGACCGGTGTGCCGCCGAAGTCTTCGATCGCTTCCTTGCCTTCTTCTATGATGCCTTGGATGGCCTCGCAGACCACGCCCTGGGCGCGTTTTTCGAGGATCTTGAAGACATCTTCGAGGCGTTCGATTTGGGTGGCCGTTTCTTCCCGGTGGGTTTCGAAGGCTTGCTTGAGGTCGTCGGATGCGGCGGCCTTGGCCATTTTCGGCAGGGTTTTGTAAATCTGCTTCTCGGCGTAGTAGATATCCTTCAGGTTGTGCAGGAACAGGTCGTTCAGTGTTTTTTCGGCCATTGTGTGGGTCTCCTTGGTTGCTTGTGCGGGGGGGCATGGGCAACGGCAGGAGGGGGTGGGAAGTTCCCGTACCGCGTGTAAGAGGAAGATGGAGCGGAATTTGAACACTCCATTTTGGGAATACAGCCAAACCAAGCCCCGCGCGGGGCGGGGTTGGTGCGGTGGTTTTTCCCGGGATTTGAGGGCTTTGATTCGAGATTTTAGGTTTGGAGATCGTAGCGGTCGGCGTTCATGACTTTGACCCAGGCGGCGACGAAGTCGGTCACGAACTTGGTGGCGTTGTCGTCTTGGGCATAGAGCTCGGCATAGGCGCGGAGGATGGAGTTGGAGCCGAAGACGAGGTCGGCACGGGTGGCGGTATAGGCCGTGGTGCCGCTTGTGCGCTCGCGCAGTTCGTAGAGGTTGGTGCCGGTAGGGTGCCAGCTGTAGGCCATGTCGGTGAGGGTCACGAAGAAGTCGGCCGTGAGCGCCCCTGCCCGCTGCGTGAAGACGCCGTGCGCCGTGCCGCCGTGGTTGGTGCCCATGGCGCGCATGCCGCCGAGAAGCACGGTCATTTCCGGTGCGGTGAGGCCCATGAGCTGGGCGCGGTCGAGCAGCAGTTCTTCTGGTGCCACGGCGTATTCGGCCTTCTGCCAGTTGCGGAAGCCATCGGCCAAGGGTTCCAGCACCGCAAAGGCGGCGGTGTCGGTTTGGTCGGCGGTGGCGTCTCCTCTGCCCGGCGCAAAGGGTACGGTGACGTTGTGGCCTGCGGCGGCGGCGGCTTGTTCTATGCCGACATTGCCGGCGAGCACGATGGCATCGGCCACGCTGGCGCCAAACTGGTTGGCCAGAGGGGTGAGCACCGCCAGCACTTTGGCGAGGCGGGCGGGTTCGTTGCCCTCCCAGTCCTTCTGGGGTGCAAGGCGGATGCGGGCGCCGTTGGCGCCGCCGCGATAGTCGGACCCCCGGAAGGTGCGGGCGCTATCCCAGGCGGTGCTGACCATATCTTGCACGCTCAGGCCGCTGGCGGCGATGGCGGTTTTCAGGCCTTCGACATCATAGCCTGTGGGGCCTGCGGGGATGGGGTCTTGCCAGATCAGGTCTTCCTGCGGGGCGTCCGGCCCGATGTAGCGGGTGTTGGGGCCGAGGTCTCGGTGGGTGAGCTTGAACCAGGCGCGGGCGAAGGCTTCGGAGAAGGCTTCATGGTCGGCGGCAAAGCGTTCGGAGATCTGGCGGTAGACGGGGTCGACCTTCATGGCCATGTCGGCGTCGGTCATCATCGGGTTGTAGCGGATGGTGGGGTCTTCGACATCGACCGGCTTGTCGTCTTCCCGGATGTTGATGGGTTCGTATTGCCAGGCGCCTGCGGGGCTCTTTTTCAGCTCCCACTCATACCCCAGCAGCAGCTTGAAGTAGCCGTTGTCCCACTTGGTGGGGTGGGTTGTCCAGGCGCCTTCTATACCGCTGGTGACGGTGTTGCGGCCGACGCCACGGGTGGTGTGGTTGTTCCAGCCCAGGCCTTGTTCGGCGATATCGGCGGCTTCGGGGTTCGGCCCCAGGTTGCCGGGGTTGCCGTTGCCGTGGGCCTTGCCGACGGTGTGGCCGCCTGCGGTAAGGGCGACGGTTTCGGCGTCATCCATGGCCATGCGGGCAAAGGTTTCGCGGATATGCTGGGCAGTGCGGAGGGGGTCGGGCTGGCCGTTCACCCCTTCCGGGTTGACATATATGAGCCCCATTTGCACGGCGGCCAGGGGGTTTTCCATGGTGGAGGCGTCGGTCAGGTTGGCGTAGCGGGTGTCGCTGGGGGCAAGCCATTCGGTTTCGCTGCCCCAGTATGTATCGTGCTCGGGGTGCCAGATATCGGGCCGCCCAAAGGCGAAGCCGAAGGTTTTGAGGCCCATGTTCTCATACGCCACGGTGCCTGCCAGCACCATGAGGTCGGCCCAGCTGACGCGGTTGCCGTACTTCTTTTTAAGCGGCCAGAGCAAGCGGCGCGCTTTGTCGAGATTGACGTTATCTGGCCAGGAATTGAGCGGGGCAAAGCGCNNAGGCGGATCATCAGGCCGCCGTAGTGGCCCCAGTCGGCAGGCCACCAGTGTTGGCTTTGGGTGAGCATGGCGTGCATATCGGCTTTAAGGGCGGCGAAGTTGAGGCTTTTGACCTCGGTGCGGTAATTGAACCCCTGCCCTAGCGGGTTGGTTTTCGTATCTTGCTGGTGAAGGATGCCGAGGTTGAGCGCGTTAGGCCACCAGCGGCTGTTGGACGTGCCGCTGCGGGTGTGGGCGCCGTGCATGATGGGGCATTTTCCGGGGGTGGTCATGGCGGAGACTCCTGTTTTTATAGCTTGTGATGAACTTGAGCGGAACGTAGCGGATTTTGGCGGGAAGTGGAAGGGTTTGGGGTGAATTGGGGAAAAAGGGCTTATTTTGGCGAGTTTTTTATTAGTCCGGCGGTGTCAGTAGGGCTATGCAAGCCCTTGTGCGTCACCCCATATGAATACCAGAGCATTACGCTGCACCACCTTTCTTGCCGTTTTGGCATGAAGTCTCATCCCGAGACCATGATAGACGCCCATAAGGCGGTCATGAGGTTGTTGCACGTGGTGCTTTTAGCGCGCCGAGAGATGGCGCCTTTGGAGGACTACCATGAACTTCGTCAACTTGAACCCGCACCCGATGACTCTCCGCACCAACACCGCCAACACGGCGGCGGAGCCGGACGCGACCGACATCGTCGTCGCGCCCCGCACGGGCGAGGACGGCAAGCCGGCTCCGGCACGCATCGGCTCCAAACCGGGCGCGCTGGAGGGTGACCTCGGCGGAGTCGCCCTGTACGGGGCGACGGAGTACGGCGCCCCCACCGGGTTGCCGGAACCCGTCGAGGGTACCGTGTACATCGTTTCGGCGATTTTCGCCGGACGGTGCCCCGGCCGCAACGACCTCGTGATGCCGGGCACCGGTCCCCAGGACGGGGCGGTGCGCGACACCAAAGGGCAGATCTACGCCGTCACCCGGCTCATCCGGGTCTGATGGCACCCCGTGGCAGCGGGGAATCGTATCGAGAGAGAGGGGGCTGCCACCCCCTCTTTCGCATTTTTACGTTCTTTTTTTATACCGCCCCTTGATTAAGTATACTTTTTGTTATATATTAAGTGATAGATTCATTCTGTTTATTAACTCCCGTGGAAACGGTCACTGCCGGAAGGCACACCCCCACGGGATACGCGAGAGGGAGCAGTCCCTCACCGATGACGGCACACCCCCCTAAGAACATAGAATATATGAGTCTTGGGGAAACGGTCACTGCCCGAGGTGAGGGAGCACTGCTCCCTTTCATTTTTTTGCCCTGCCTTTATGGTGGGGCTTGTTTTTTGGCTTTTATGCCCCATTTTTGCTTTAAGAAAGGCGGCATTCCGCTGCCTTGTTCCGTTTCCGGGAGGATATTATGGGCAACAAGCTCATTTTGGCCTCCAATCATGCGGGGGCCAGAGAATGGTTGTTCCGCGTGCACAAAATCCACCACATTATTCAGGTGCCCAACCCCACACCAGAGGGCTTGGGCAAGAGCGACCACCTGATTGTGGCCAAAACCCTGCCATGGCCACTTTTGGCCAGCCTGAGCGGTGCGTGTAACCAGCTGTTTGTGCTGGAAACCAACATGCAACGCGGGCAACGCGGCAAGAGCCTAGGCTACGCCGAATTGCGTGCCAACAAGGCCCGTTTGCTGCCGCTGAAGATTGAGAAATCGGAAGTGGCAGCCACGGAAGATGTGGTGCTGGTCACCCGTCACCCTGGGGCTCAGGCATGGCTGAAGCGGCAGTTTCCCGAAGCTCCGTTATTGGAACACTGGGAAGAGGCCGACTGGGCGCGGGTGAAGAAGGGCACCACCGTGGTGGGTGTGTTTCCGCCGGAAATGGTGGAGCGCATCTGCCGTAAAGGTGGGCGGTTTCTGGCCTTGCAGTTTAATGTTCCCCTTAATGCCGGGAACGCCGAGCTGACCGAGGCCGAAATGCTGGCCCACGGCCCGCACCTGCAAGGCTATGCCGTGCGGTTTTGGGAGCCGATGGTGTGCCTGGATTGTGGGGCCGACTGGATTGTACCGCACAGTTGGAGCTGCCCGCATTGCGGCGGAATGGGGCTGTATAACGCCCGCGACGCCAAAATGCGGTACGGCATGACTTAGCTGGTCTCCTTCGGGGGGCCAGTTTTTTTGTGGATTGTGTGGAAAGCCTTGTAGCAGAGCCATAATGATTTTATATACACATCTACGTATCACCTAACCTCTTCGACATAAAAACTTGAAATCGTGGCGAATCATGCGGCCCTAACTGCGTGTTGACCCCTAACCATGGAGGACATCATGGTGACGGTAAGTTATCATGCCAAACTGCGTGCCGTAGAAAGGCATGGCATTGACCCCTACCACCTGGATGCCATGCTGGCGGCTGCGGAACATCCGGAAAGCCCTGTCAAGCTTTATCAGGTACGGGGGAATCACTACCGCATCAGCAAAAAATCGGAGGGAGAGCGGCCTCAGATTCTGTTGAATGTGATTGTGAAGAACGATAGGATCATCACCGTTTTGCCTGAACGTTTGCAGACAGGCCCTGAGAATCGGCTGTTTATTGCGCTCCACAACAAGCTGCGCAGCAAGTGCATGCTTAACATGGACTGGTTGGGCTATGTGGCCATAAAGGGCATCATCGCTACACATCCGCGCGATGATACCCGCTACTTTCGCCCCAATTACCCCCATACTATCCTCCTTCCGCTTGTAGTGGGAGGGCAGAGGATTGTCGTTATACTCGGTTTTAATGAAGAACGAGTGTGGACTGGCGTTGTTGGGAAATCGTACCACGACAACGGTGCCGAGCCGTTGTTGATTGATGAAGAAGGATATCTTCTTCAATGGGACAACGAGCAAATGGCTGCACGAGAGCGTGCCAAGGAGAAAAAGGCTGCCATTTTGGCCACGCAAGAGGATACGCGCACACCACAAGAAGTTGCCGAACAGCAAAGGCAGGCCAAACAGCGTCGGGAGAACCGCCGACATGCACGTAAGGCATTTGTGGCCAGCCTAGGTGATAAAGGCATTGCCATGAGTACCAAGCAGCTGATTCGGTTAATGGAACTGATGCTTGAACATGGAATGGATGGGGACGTGACGGTGCGATTTACAATCCCCCCCGTGACATCGCCTCGCGAGGTCTGTCTGAGAATCCGCATGAATGCGGGAGAACTGGTGGACGTTGAACCGGGGAACTGTGAGGAAGCCGTTTTTCTGGGAATGATATAAAGCGATTACGAGGGCCTCCGGGCCCTCACTTTTTTTATGCGTAGGTGTCAGGAAAGCCTTGTTTTTGCTGGTGAGGGATACCATATGAAAAATAGTCATCTGGCGTGGCTTATGCTGCGCTGTGGACCATCGAACTGGCCTTTTCGTGTGGATACACGCCCAAGGGCCCACAAAAAAGGGGAACTTAACCCCTCCATCGCACCAGTGTTTCGCCGTAAGGCTACATGGTGCTTACTCTTCATCAGCCCCCGAGGGGGCTTTAATCAGAGGCCGGGGGCGACCCCGGGAACACCATGTTCTCACAACTCTTTAGTACCCCCGTCGCGAAGCGTGCCGGGGATATCTTCGCGACCGTACGCCCGGGAACGGTGACCCTGCTGCAGGGATACACCGGCTCGGGCAAGTCGCTGGTCAGTCCCATGGCGTGCGTCGTTCTGTTCGGCGGCGACGTTCTCTCGCTCGTTCCCTCGCGGGACGTGGCGAAGGACAACGCCCGGCGCATTGCCGAGTTGTCTGACGACGACTGGCAGTTGGGCCAGGAAGTCGGCCTTTACGCCGGTGGTGTCAACCTGCGTGGTACGCAGGTGACGGTGGCGACCTACGGCTCGTTCCTCGCCAACCCGCGTCTGAATGGGCGCAGCTGGAAGGCCATCCTCCTCGACGAAAGCCACGTTGAACAGTGGCAGGTTGAGGTGGCCCGAGCCGACGTACTGGCCCGCCTGATGGAGGGACACCAGACGGCGGTGATGGAGATGACCGCCACGATGGACCGGCTCACGCTGGAGCGGTATTGGGGACAGCAGGGAATCGAAGTGGCTTGCCACGAGATTCCCGGCCTGGAACCGCCGTTCATGCGGGAGCTTGTGCACCGGCCCTACGTCGGAGTTCCTGCCCTGGTGGAGGAACGTCTGGCAGCGGGCGACCGCCTGATTATGGTGACCCAGCCCGGACTCCGGGATGTGGAAGCCATGGCGCTCAAGCTCAAGCTCAAGGTCGGCGAGTCAGTCTCTGTTCTCTCCTTTCATGGTGAAACGGAGCCTGAGGAAGCCGGACAGGTCGTGTCTCGCCTTGGTGAGAATGATACCCGCGTCATCGTGAGTACGCCGCGTCTTTTGACCGGCTTCAATCACGAAGATCTGGATACGGTCATCACTGATGGCCGTGCCAAGTATCCGCACTCCTCGACCAACGGGGGTTCGGAACTGCGGGGGGGCGATATGTCTCAGGCCGAACTCATCCAAGCCCTCGGGCGGGTGGGACGGTTTAAGGACGGGCGCTTGATTCTGGCCGCCGAAGATGGCTATGAAGGGCGTCGGGCAACCATGTTGCCGGAAGTTGAGAGGTTATCGTCTCTGCCGCTGTGCTTGACGCTGGCGGCATTGGGACGTGACGCCCGGCAGATTCAGTTCTGCCACCAGCCGAAGGATATCCCTGCGTCCTTCAAGCAATTGATGGAGTGGGGGTTCCTGGACAGCGATGGGCGCATCACCCCTGCCGGGGTGTGGGCCGAAAAGCTGGATATCCGTCTCGATCTCGCTCACTT
Source organism: Proteobacteria bacterium UBA6156 (assembly GCA_002422365.1). Taxonomy (GTDB): domain Bacteria; phylum Pseudomonadota; class Alphaproteobacteria; order UBA2136; family UBA6156; genus UBA6156. The sequence goes on along the minus strand of DIUO01000035.1, from coordinate 7,066 downwards.
TCTGCGTGGAGTGTTGGAGTCGGATGTGCCGGTTCAGACCAAGGCGGCCGCCGTGATGATGGCTGCCGTGGTGGAAGGCGACGGCGTGACTTCATCGCATAGAGATGGGGTTCGCGCTTCGGTCTTCAATACCAAGGCAGACCCCATCAACATGATGGATCAGTTTGCGAACGCCCTGGCCATGGATAAGGCCAAACTCAAAGAAAAGGGCTACAGCAAACGCAGCTTGGCGCGAGCCAAGGCGATTGCCTACCGGATCCTCGATATGGTGACTGACCGGAAGGTGCAGGACTACTTCGGGGCCATCTGGGATGAAGGCAAAAACTTACCAGACGGTCAGCTTTCGAAGCGCAATCGTGCGTGGCAGAAGGTTGGCCAGCAGCTCTTTCACCTCTCGGAGAACGTGCTGAACAAGCTGCGGCTGGCCTGGGTGCAGACCTACGCCAACCATCTCTATCTGGTTCAGAAAGGTCGCCGTGGTTTCATCGGGGTGTCACTCATCACTGGTGACAGCTATGCGCTGGGGAATGAATCTTGCGTTAAGCCGCTGGAAGGAGACTTCCTTACGGCTAGCCGTCAGGTCATTCATCCGCGTAACGGGCGGAGTTCCTTCACGGTTCTCACCGAAATCATGATGGTGAAGCTGGACGAGCTGGTGGCCTGGCTGCCGGAACGCGTTGAAGTGGATACCCGGCGGGCGATGTACGACTACTACCGCTTTGAAACGGTAAATGTGGTCCGCGTCGATGGTCGGGTGGTGGCCAAAAAAAGGGAAGTAAGCCCGCTGACTTCGGAAGAAGAAGCCAAAAAGGCTGCTTTCGAGGCCAACCGAGCCGTGCTGCGCCAGCAGCTTGACGCGCTCAACCCCCTCCGTGAGGAGCTGGGTATGGAGCGTATCCGCCACGAGGACGAGGCGTTCCGCTTCGGCTACAACGGCTCAGCCTATGCCTACACGGCGGACGACGTTGCCCGTGCCGAAGCGGACAACGTCAAGGCCATCGAGGCCCGCCGCGCCGAGCTGGAAGCCGCAAGGCTGAAGGCAGAGCGTATCGCGGCCATTCGCCCGCAGTTCGTGGCGCTGAGCCAGCTCCGCATGGAAGCTGGTCTGAGCGAGCTTTACATGGAAGGCGAAAGCTTCTACCACGAGTGGTATTGGCACGAGTTCTCTCCTGAATCCTTGGAGATGCTCAGGGCTGAGCTGGAAGCCCATGTGGCAGAACAGCTGGTGGATGCGGAACGTGTGGCCCGCGAGGCTGCCGAAGCCCAGGCGAAAGCCGAGGCCGAGGAAGCCGCGCGTCGCGAGGAGGAATCCAAGCGGCAGCAGGCCATGGCTGCAGGTAAGGCCCGCATCGAGAAGCTCAACCGTCGCCGTGAGGCGCTCGGTTGGGAGGCACTTGATTTGTTCGCAGAAGGCTTTCGATTCGAGGAGCGCTATGTCCCGTTCACCGATGATGAAGGTCTCCAGCAGGCGGAACGGGAAGTTGTGGCCGAAGAGCGCAAGCGGGCCGATGAGGCTGCGCCGCGTGAGAAGGCGATAACGGAGAATTCCCTGATGGCTCTCGCCGCAGCCTGGGGGGCGAATACCTCCAAGCGCAGCGGCACCCGCCGCTGAACTCACTTCAACCTGATATCGGTTGGCCCCCGCGCAGTTTGTCTGTGCGGGGGTCTTTTTTTATATTTTATGGATGGGGTTTGCTTTGGGAGGAAGGAGCCTAACTTAGGCTAATTCGTCAAGCCCGATAATGGTTATCAACAATTCGTACATTCGCCATACCCCCACTTGTACCCCTGAACAATTCATGCTGTATGCAGGATTCGAAGCGGCATATGGTCAATCCAAAATCAACTTAAAACTAAGCGTCGGGTACTGCAAGTTTGAACTGATCCAAACTTGTAAACTCCCCCTCTCGTAACCGCAAGCGCATTTCTCCTTTGGGGGTGGGTTCAAGAATAATGTGCCAGTAACGGCGATCTTCCTTTTCCGTCATACCCATCTTGCCAAGCTGTAGCTTCAGGAAGTCGAGCGGTATGGCGTAGCTATAGCGATGATTTAAGCATGACAACAAAAATACCGCCGTTTCAGCCTCTTCCAGGAAGGTTAATTGATGTGGGTGAAACGCATACCAAAAGTGGCCTTCCCGGTGGTTTTTAGAAAAGGCACATACAACCCGGATCTTTCTATCTAGGCTCCAAAACTGGGTTCTACGGTGTGCAAGGAGCGTTGCACCTGTTGAATGAGCATAAACTTTAAGGGCCGTGGCTCGCGTGGCATCCGCAATTTGAATGGGGGTATGGCTTTGCTGGTGATTTCTTTCACCCCTCACGTCCTCCATAGGCTCTGATGCAAGCAACTCTTCTGAAGCTGTTTCCACGTCTTTGGCGGTGGTGAACAAAATTTCAATAATATTATCAAGGCGGGTATATTCAACCGGGATCAACAAACTACGGATTTTGGCAACCGTTTCGTCTTCATCTGATTTTTCTTTCAGGCGCACTAGGTTCAGCAAGGCGTCAATGCTGATGATCCGCATATCCCAGGCGTGCCGCGATCCTCTAATCTGGGCTTCCATGTCGCCGGTATCTTGGCGACCTACCACAACCAGGATGGATGAACTATCCGTGATCCTTCCCTGGTCTATCAATCCCTTCCTATAATTTGCAATTGTGTCCAGGTTGATACGGTAAGCATCTGTTGTCTTCACTTCCACCACAATAGAGTGGCCAGGGGCAGTATCCCAAATGCCATCAAACCCCACCATGTTTTGGCGCCCTTGATAAAGGCCATTTTCAACCTTGTAATCAAGCCTACGCCCCAATTCGTTCACCAAATCTTGCAAAATGAACCCGCCCTTATCCATCTTCTCATGCAGGCAGAACTCAATGTATTGAGCAAGCTGTTCAACTGGCGCTTCAGAGAGGTACAAGCGAAACTCTTTTGAACATTCATTATTATCCGCCAGGTTGCCACCGCCCGCCATAGCCACAACCTGCGTCAAGTTCATGGTGGCGACGGTATCGGGGCGTGAACGCCAAATTTCTAAAAGCGGCATAGATTAACCTCCTGACTTTGAATTATTGGAAAATTTACCAGTAATAAGCGAAAAATAATCCTGAGGAGCCTTTTTATTCAATCCTTTAATATATGTTTTAACTAGCCTCTTGTTCTTCGCATCATAACTCAATGTACCAACAAGCATGGCTTTTGCCACCTCAGGCATTTCTTTTCTTACCTTTATAAAGTGCTTTTGAACTTGTTTAAGTAGGAGACGCTGCAGAGGGAAAAACTGAACATCTAAGCCTGTTCTGCGTGCCATATTAAAGCCCATTACATTTAAACAAAATCCAATTATTTTAGAGCTTTTGTAATTTGGTAATTTTTCAATATCTTTTATTTCGTCATAAATTAGTCGCATAAACTTGGCCATAAGATACTTATGAACTTTGGGATATGTGGTTTCAAACCAGCTAAAGTCAGACCACACCCGATTATGTTGAATATGCCAACCAAGAAAATCTGATCTCGAAATTGATGACGCATGAAACACAATTTCAAACATCATTAACGCGATTAAATCTAAAGGATCTTGCGGCGATCTATGCTCACCTAATCTTTTACTGATCTTATCAGGTATATTTTTAGATGAATTAACTGCTGCAACAGCATCACGTATAAACTCCATTACAACGTCTAAACGCCTTAGTCGGTCATCATTTCGATCTGGATTGGGTATTTCATTGATTTCATAAAGGCTATTACAAGCGTTTTCAATCACATCAAAAGCTCTATAAAGTGGAGATGGAATATTCCACCAGCTTCCATGTTCAAGGTAGCTTTGGAAAGCTACTAAAGTAGCTCTACAATAGGCTTCAAGATGGTCAGCATCCCATTGGCGAACAACCTTATAATTAACATCTAAGGGGGTTTGGTGACCTAATGATGCTAAAAACTTATAATCACCATATAAGGCGACACTGAAAGGTTTGACATACCCTAATAGACCACAATCAAAACCATCGTCCTCATGATACAAAAGGCTGTCCTTATTCATAATTGCCTCTTTGCTGATATTCATTGCAAAGGTATCGATCGGAATACGGTATTTCTTTTGTCTTGAAACTTCTGACAAAAATATAATGGCTGTGTTAGGGCAAGATTGAATTATTTTTCTACAAAATTTGGCGTTTGCAATCATAAGCAAGATCTCATTTGCATAGATACTAATATCTTGTTTACTACGTTTCCCTCTCTCTTCTTGGGCGTACAACACAAGATTTTCTGCTGATCGCCCGATTTCATATGCCAACATTTCAAGCTCAGCATCCGAACCTTTAACTATCAAGTTGTATATTTCTTCATGGTACTTTTTGTAGTTAAGTCTTGAAAACCTGGGTGGACGTATAAAAGAAAAATAAATCCATGAAGATATTAAGCTAAAGAATATACTTCCCAAAAACATTTGCCAAAACGATGGCATAGGAAGGTTAGTAGGCCACATGCCAAAAGAAGATATAAGATAGTCAAGTGAAAGAGTTGCTACACCCACAATCGTTAGTATTACAAACCCAAATATATCTAGTGGGATAACAGCTATTCTGGCCCGAAATTTATAAACGGCATCCCCAAAAGTATAGATTACCGTTAAGATCGCTAGTGTTGCCAAATATTCAGCAAATCCAAATATTGGTGGATCCACCCGTTCTACAGTTTGAACGCACCAATTTAGGATGGTATTCGCGCACTCCGTCACAGACTGGAATTCAAGGTTGTTAACCAAGTCTGCTATTAACGCTTCCGGCTTTTGCTTCGCTAATCCAGATAAAATTTGGACAATATCAAAATCCATTAATTTTTGGCCTTTTTAGGCTTTCTAGCTGTCTGCACTATGAGTGGCGTCACAAGCTGTTGGTACAGCCCCAGCAGGTGTTCCAGGCGGGCGGCTTCGGTGGTGAAAGGCTGGCTGCGGTAGGCGGCGTCTACGGCTTTATCAAGTGCCTGGTGAGCCTTACGCAGGTCGGCGGGCATCACCCGCGGATCATATAGATCAGCCAAGGTGCTGCCAGGGTGCGCGGCGCGGGCGTCCAGCACCGCCTGGGTGGCGGCTTCAATCTTCTTCTTTTGGTCGGGCTTCGGCATCGGCCAGGGGAATGGGTTGTAGCAAATCTGATTGGAGTAGCGGTAGTCACTTTTTATTCTGCCACATACAGCCCGTACCCAAGCCATGTGCATAGCAGAATTGAGAACTCCAAACTGCATAATGCTGCCACCTGGCACCATGAGGCAGCTATCACCTAAAATATTATCAGGGGTAAAAAATTGCATCGGAATGTAATCACGGTTTTCTGATGAGTGCCGTGGGATACCAATATAGGTCACATCCGGTTGTCGGATTTCCGTGAATAGCCAGGGTTTTTCAGCATACTTTCGTGTGGCTTCCTTGGTGCTTGCCAGACGCATTGCCTTAACAGCATCTAAACGTTCTAGAACCCTTGGCATTTGCCTTAGTTCGGCAGGGGATGCATCTTTTAGCCACAAACAATATCGTTTTTTACCGTTAATAAATTCATCGGCTCCAATGAATGGTTTGATAAACTTTTCTGCTTTAGGTTCATTTTTTATGAATTCAGCAGCTTCGTTAGGGGTGAAAAGTAAATTACCCCCATCCGTAGGCTGACTGCCCTTCAAAATTTCAGAAACATCAACAATGGGTTTGGTTCTACTTTGGACTAGAACCATTGGCCCATCAGACAAATAGGGAGTGAGGTTTTTGACCTCTCGGCTTACTGGTTCCCCGGCAATGTCGGGGTAATCATATAATATTTTTGGCTTATGCCATTCCATTAAGCCAAACCCTACAATCACTACGAAAACTGCGGCTTGCTGGCCTCCGCCCCCGTGCCCATCTCCCAGGTCAACCCGGTTGCTCCACTTAAACGTGCGGTGCCCAAAGTGCAGCTTCAGGCCGTATCGGCTAAATAGGCTACCCCACAGCACCGCCACTTGCTCACCTTGGGTGATGGAGTTGGTGGAAACAAAAGCTGCTTTTATAGCAGTGTTTGCCTGCATGTAATCAGCGGCTTTAACATACCAACCCGCCACATAATCTAAAACCCCTGCTGAAGTACCTTTGGGGAATAGAGATTTGATTTCATCGCCTTGGGCTGCAGTAACCCGGTTGGCACCGAGAAAGGGTGGATTGCCAAGTATGTAAGTGAGTTCACCGGCAGGCACAACAGTGTTCCAGTCCATTTGCAGGGCGCTGGTGCCAAAGCTAACCTGGGCGGATTTGCCCAGCGGCAGCCGCACAAAGTATTGGCCAAAGGTTTCGGCCAGCTTCACGTTCATCTGGTGGTCAACCAACCACATGGCCACCTGGGCGATGTGGGCGGGGAATTCAAACAGTTCAATCCCGTAAAACTGCTCTGGCTGTACGCGGGTGTGCGTGGAAATATCCAGCAAACCCTGGCGATTGTTGGGCGGGTACAGCGCCTGCAGCACGTCAATTTCCAGTTCACGCAGGGCGCGGTAAGCCAAAATCAAAAAGTTTCCTGAACCGCAGGCCGGGTCTAAAAACTTCAACTGCCCCAGCTTTTGGTGGAACGCCTGCAGCGGCTTGGCCGTATTGCGCACTTTATTGAACTCGGCGCGCAGGTCATCCAGGAACAGGTCTTTGATGACCTTCATGATGTTGCGTTCAGAGGTATAGTGGGCGCCGTGGTCGTGCTGCTCGTCTTCGTTCAGCGTGCCTTGGAACAGAGAACCAAAAATGGCGGGCGAGATCTCGGCCCAGTTGAAACCGCAGCATTCCAGCAGTTGTTCCCGCATGGCTCGGTCAAAGTCGGCCAGTTCAATCACCTCGGCAAACAACTTGCCGTTGACGTAAGGCAGCGTGGCCAGCAGTTCATCCAGGTTGGTGGAACGCTTGTCGGTGGGCTTGTTCAGGGTTTGGAACAGCAGCGCCAGCTTACCGCCCAGGTCGGAACCGTCTTCATGTGTGCGGTGCTTCAGGAAAAAGGCAAAGCTATCTTTAGGGAAGATCCCGGTGTCGTCGGCAAACAGGCAGAACAG
>DIUO01000011.1 GCA_002422365.1 Proteobacteria bacterium UBA6156 | reverse complement strand
TACTATCCGCATTGTGAGCGAGATTTTGGAGAGCAACGGGTCGTCCTCTATGGCCACCGTGTGCGGTGCCAGCATGGCGCTGATGGCCGCCGGGTGCCCCCTGCCCCGCCCGATTGCCGGGATTGCGATGGGCTTGGTGAAGGAAGGCAAGGACTATGTGGTGCTTTCTGACATTATGGGTGACGAAGACCACCTGGGCGACATGGACTTTAAGGTGGCCGGGAGTGCCGACGGCATTACCGCGCTGCAGATGGATATCAAGATCACGAGCATCACCCGCGCCATTATGGAAGAAGCGCTGGAGCAGGCACGTGCCGGGCGCTTGCATATTCTCGGCAAAATGGCCAAAGCCATTACCGAAGCGCGTGGCGAGATTAGTGATTTTGCCCCCGCGATGGAAACCATGCAGATTGCCAAGGATGACATCCGGGTGCTGATTGGTAAGGGCGGCGAGACGATACGTGGCCTGTGCGAGACCTACAACTGCACCATTGATATCGATGACGACGGCAAGGTGGTAGTGGCCAGCGTGAGCCGCGAGAACATGAAGGCGTGCCTTGCGCACATTGAAAACATGTTTGCGAAGCCCGAGCTTGGCACCACCTATGGCGGCACGGTGCTGAACACCACCGACTTTGGGGCGTTTGTGAGCTTTATGGGCGGCAAGGAAGGCCTGGTGCACGTGAGTGAAGTGGTGCCGGTACGCCTGGGCCACATTACCGACGTGCTGCAAACCGGCGACCCGGTGACCGTGAAGGTGATTGACCTGGATGACCGCGGCAAGATCCGGTTGACCGTGAAGGATATTCCGCAGGCCGGGGCCGTGGCCGAGCGCATGGCCGCCGTGGTGGAAGCCGGTGGCAGCCCCAAGCGTGAGCGCGCTGAAGGCGACGACGACCGGGGGAATCGGGGTGACCGTAGCGAGCGCGGCGACCGTGGTGGACGCGGGCGTGACCGCGACCGCGGTGACCGTGGTGACCGTAGCGGCGGTGGCGGTGAACGCCGCCCGCGCCGGACGGAGTAGAGGAACCGAGGTTGCCGAGGTGACCGAGGAAACAGGAAGGGCGGCTTTGGGCCGCCCTTTTTCGTGATTCGGAGACGGGCTCCGGCTAGTCTGGTGGCTGGGGCTTGGGGGGCTCCAGCTTCTTCCTCTGGCGGGCGTGGGCCCAGCGGAGGAGGCGGGCCACGATGGGCTTTATGAAGGGCGCGGCTTTCTGCCAGAAGAGGTAGATCTTCAGGCCGAAGATAACCACGCCAACCAGAAAACTAAAGATGAGAATAAGGTAAGGCATGGGCACCTCTGATGTCGCGTTGCGGTAGTTATAGGATTGTATGTCATTTGGGGGAATTCAAGGGAAATCGGAAACATTGGTGGGGAGAATGGGAAAACGGGCGCTGGGCGCCCGTTTCTTTTGGCCCCCGGGGGGGCCTCGTCAGTCTTCCAGCTGATTCATGAAGTAGATCATGAGCCAGAGGAATGGTACCATTGCCGCGATGAGCGCGGCGGTTGCGAGGATGGGGGAGGAGTTGTAGAACCCCTCCAACTCCTGTCCGTATTCTACGACGGCAGCCATGCTGCCGACGAATAGGGCGAACACTACCGCAAGTGCGGCAGCGACGAAAGCGATCTGCTTCATGACAGTTCTCCATTTAAAGCCACCCCCGGAATGGGGGGATAAGGTTGCGGGCGAGGCCCGGATACTTGTTTATGGACGGAGGAACAAGGCTTTGACTGACAGGGTGAGGAGATTGAACAGAGAGCTAAATAGTCGTGCCGGAAATGGTAAACCGGGCGCCGAGGCGCCCGGTTTCCTGTCCTCACACCACCATCCAATGGCGGCGGAGGAGGTTGATGTCGTCGGGGGTGGCCGTATTGGCCACCACCGCCCGAACCGCTGCCCGGACATCCGGGCGGTTGGTGGACGGCGCCCCTTGGGGCGGCGTCAGGGTAGTGAACCCACAGCCGGGGCGGCTGCGGGGGATGTTTAGAAATTTCGTGAGGTCCATGTGACCTCTCCTTTCTTAACCCACAGGATTACGCCAGGCCTTGGGCCTGTTTTGTTAAACGTATCGGTGGGTCGTGCTATTTTATGGGTTTTGGCTTTAGGGCGTAGGCTGACAGGGCGAGGGTGGTGAGCATGGCGGGGATGTTCCAGGCGGCCAGCGACAGGCCGAGGAGGGTGAAGGTTTCGGATTCGCACGGCACGATTTTGGTGTGGGACATGGCCTGGAGGAGGTTGGAGGCTTCGGCGAGGGTTTGGGCCGGGTTGGCAGTGCAGCTGGCGGGGAACGGCAGCCAGCCTTGTTGGGCGGCGGTTTGCCAGATGGCCAGGCTAAGGCCTGTTAAGGATAGAAGGATAAGCGGGTAGGAGGCTATGAGAGGGGCTTTGGGGTGGGGCAGCAGGTAGCCGAGGAGGCTGACGGCGAAGATGCCATAGTGGGCGTAGCGTTGCCACCAGCACATGCGGCAGGGGAGGACGCCGAAGCCGTACTCCAGAATGAAGCCTGCGGCGCTGAGGGCGGCGGCGAGGAGGGCGAGGAGGAGGAGGGTTTGGCGGGAGGTCATAAAGCTAGGATATAGGAATTCGGAATGAGGAGTTAGGATTTTTTGGGTTTATAGGGGATGGCTTGGATTTACGGGAAGTGCTTTGGCACGGTAGGGGTTGCGCCGGCACGGTGATATCTGGCCCAAATGAGATTTGGGCTCAGATATCATCCGGCTGGCGCGGTGGGGCCTGTTTCGCTCTGGCATTCCGTGGGATATGCGGAGGGGCTTGTACGGTTTTACGGCAGAGGCTTTGCTAGGCGCGGAGGGTGCCGCCCAGTTGGGTTTGGACGGCCTCTACAGCGCTTTGGATGATGGGGGTGATGTCGGCCTCGGTGAGGGTTTTCTCGGCGCTTTGCAGGGTGAGGGCGACGGCGAGGGAGTGCTTGTCGGCCTCGATGCGGTCGCCTTCGTAGTGGTCGAAGACTTCCACGGCCTTCAGCAGCGGTTGCTTGGTGGCCTGGATGGCGCCGGTGACCGCCTGGGCGGTGACGGTTTTGGGCAGGATGAAGGCGAGGTCGCGCATCACTGGCGGATAGGGCGAAGCGGCCCAGGGGCGCTGCTTGCTTTGCAGCTTGAGGAGGGGTTCGAGATGAAGCTCGAACACCGCCACGGGGCCTGCGGCGGCGGGGAGGTTGCTGGCTTTGCGGAGGGCGGGGTGGAGTTCTCCGAACGTGGCCAGGGTGAAGGGGCCGACGGCGATGCTGCCGCTACGGCCGGGGTGGTAGTGGGAAGGCACTTCGGTGCCGATGGTGGCGGACTCTGTCGGTGCGCCGAGGGTGCTGAGGATGTGGAGGGCAGCGGCTTTGGCGGCGTAGGCATCTGGCTTGGGTTCGTTGCCTTTCCAGTGCCTTGCGCCCGTGCCCACCAGCAGGCCCGCGGCCATGAGGGATTCGGTGAGGGTATCCTTATGGACAGAGAACACCTTGCCGACTTCGGCCAGGCGGGGGGTGGGGTCGGACTTCGCGAAGTTATCGGCCGCCGCCTGCACCAGGCCGGGCAGCAGGCTGGGGCGCATGGTGGTCATGTCGGTTTGGGCCAGCGGGTTGGCGAGGGTGAGCAGTTGGCGGCCGTTGGCGAAGGACTCGGCAGTGGTGTGGCCGATGAAGCTGTAGGTCATGCTTTCCAGAAACCCTGCGGCGGCGCAGGCGCGGCGGGCGAGCCTATCCAGCGTGACCGGGGCGCCGTTGACGGCAAACTGGCCGCCGATGCCGGGGGGAAGCTGGGGTTCGACCGTTTCGTAGCCCAGCACGCGGAGGATTTCTTCGGTGAGGTCTTCCGGCGTGGCCATATAGGTGCGGTAGGTGGGCGGGGTGACTTTCAGTTCGTCGGCGGCGATTTGCTCGATTTTGAAGCCGAGGGATTCGAGGATTTCGATCTGGCGGTCGGGCGCGACATTCATGCCGATGTAGCGGTTGAAGAATGAGGGATTGTAGCCGATGGCCTGCGGGGCGGGCACGCCCGGGCCTTCTTGCACCGGGGCGGAGATGGTGCCGCCGGTCCACTCGGCGATAAGCTGCGCGCAGTATTGCAGGGCGTAGGGGGCGAGAGCGGGGTCGACACCGCGCTCGAAGCGTTGGCGGGCGTCGGTGTGCAATTGGTGGCGCTGGCCGGAGAGGGCGATGGCGACGGAGTTGAAGGTGGCGGCCTCCAGCACTACGTCGGTGGTGGTGTCGGAGACGGCGCTCCCCTGCCCGCCTAAGATTCCGCCAAGGCCGACGATAGTGGCGCCGTCGGTAATGATGGTGTCGCCTTCGGCCAGGGTGAGGGTGGTGTCGTTGAGACCGGCGAAGGATTCTCCGCCTGCGGCGGTGGCGGCGGTGAAGGTTGTGCCATTCAGTTTGGCGGCGTCGTACGCATGCAGCGGCTGGCCGAGGGCGAGCATGGTGTAGTTGGTGGCATCTATCAGCGCGTTTTTAGGCCGCAGGCCCGCAGCCAGCAGCTGGGCGCGGATGGGGGCTGGGGATTGGGTGTTACGGATATTCGTGATTTCCAGAAGGTTGATGCTGGGGCAGAACGGCGTGCTGGTGGCGGCCTGATAGGTGCAGGCGGCGCTGCCGGGGACCAGCACCGGCAGCGGCTTGAGGGTGCCGAGGCCGAGGGCGGCGAGCTCTCGCGCCAGGCCCAGGTGGCTGAAGCAGTCTCCCCGGTTGGGGGTGAGGGCAACGTCCAATACCGTTTGGGGGGCGGGGAGGATGCTATCCAGCAGGGTGCCGGGGGTGGCGGAGGTGTCGTCAATTTCCCAGATGCCGTTGTGTTCGTCGCCCATGGCGAGCTCGCGCTGCGAGCAGAGCATGCCCTGGCTTTCGACATCGCGGATTTTGGAGGTTTTGATCTCGAAATTACCTGGCAGCACGGCGCCGGGTAGGGCCACAGCCACGGTAAGCCCCGCGCGCGCGTTGGGGGCACCGCAGACGATTTGGCGGGGTTGGGCTTCGCCGACTTCCACCATGCAGACGCCGAGTTTGTCGGCATTGGGGTGTTGTTCGCGGCTGAGAACCTTACCGATGACGACGTTCGGGTAGGTTTGGCCGGAGGTGGTGATGCTGTCGACCTCGTGCCCCAGCTGGATGAGGGCCTGCTGGAGGGCAGCCTGCGAGGTGCCGGGGGTGAGGGTGAGGTAATTTTCGAGCCAGGAGAGGACAATTTTCATGCCCTGTTGTGGCCTTTTGGGGCCGTTTCGTCAAGAGTTTCGGTGGCCTGGGCGCCGAGCTTAGGGGGTTGGTTCAGGTTTGGTTTTGGTGAAGGCGATGATCATCTCGGCCACCGGAATGCCGAATTTGGAGAAGGTGTTGCGGTTGTGAACGGTGTTGTCGGGCAGCATGTACATCCAGTCATTCGACCCCACGGTGATTTGGCTGCCGCTTTGGCGGGTGATGGTGAGCGGGTAGCGGAACTGCACGGCGTTGCCCGCTTGTGTGCCGTGGGCCTGGCCGGGAACGTCGGCCGCCGTGGCTTGCAGTTTGCCGGGGGCGGTTTCTTGCACGTTCCAGGCGCGTTTTTGGGTGGTGCCGGAGGTGTAGGTGAATTCTTCTGCCAGGTGCAGGGTGCGCAGGCCCTGGGGGGTGGTGCCGGGAGTGCCTTCCATCTTCACGTAAAAACGGTCGGTGAGGCGGCCACGGAAGTCGTAGATGCTGCCATAGCCGTGGGTGAGGCCGCTGAAGTAGCTGATGAAGTCCATTTCCGGTTTTTCTGCCGCATAGTGCTGCGGGGTGGTGGAGCAGGCGGCAAGACCGAAGAGGGTGAGGAGGCTGAGGCGTTTCATGGGGGTATTATGCCTAAGAACCTTTAGGTTCCTAACAAAAAAGCCCCCGAGGGGGCTTGGCGTAATCTTACCTGGGTAATCTTACCTGGGTAATCTTATCTGACTGGCAACCTTACTGGTTGGCTGCGCCGGGCAGCAGGGTGCTGTCGTTGCTGTAGGCGGGCACGAGAGGGTCGGGCTGCACGCACTGTTGGGTGCTGGCGCAACCGGCAAGCACGACGACGGCGGCGAGGGTGAAGAAGGCTGTTTTCATTATCTTTATCCTGTTCTGGTTGGTTGCTGGGGTAAACCTTGCGAGGGGTTAACGCCCGACAACGGGTTCGGTTCGGCCCGGTGGCGGTTTTTTTTGCCGCTGCCGGTTTCGTACTCTCTGCCTTAGGCCGCCGAGACCGCCGCTTTGCCGAATTGGCGCAGGAAGGCGGCGTGACTCTCGTAAAACAGCCGGAGGTCGGAGATACCATACTTCAGCATGGCGAGACGTTCAACCCCCGCGCCGAAGGCGAAGCCCTGCACGTCGTCGACATTCAGCCCCCCCACCGCCAGCACGTTGCGGTGAACCATGCCGCAGCCTAAAATCTCCAGCCAGCCGGTGTGCTTGCACACGCGGCAGCCCGCGCCACGGCAGAGGTGACATTCGACGTCCATTTCCGCACTGGGCTCGGTAAACGGAAAATAATGCGGGCGCATGCGGGTTTTGAGCGGCTTGCCGAAGAAGATGCGCAAGTATTCATCGAGCACGCCGCGCATGTGGGCGAAGGTGGTGCCGGATTCGACCATCATGCCTTCCACCTGGTGGAACTGGGGGGTGTGGGTGAGGTCGTAGTCGCGCCGGTAGACCCGGCCGATGCCCATGACGCGGAAGGGTGGCTTCACGGCCTCCAGCGTGCGGATTTGCACGTTGGAGGTTTGAGTGCGTAATAAGTGTTTAGTATTTTGTGTTTTGTGTTTCGTGTCGGCAACAGCAAAGGGGTTGAGGTAGAAGGTGTCTTGGTCTTGCCGGGCGGGGTGGTGGGCGGGCAGGTTGAGTTTGGTGAAGTTGTAGTCGTCCGTCTCGACCTCTGGCCCATAGGCGTGGCTGAAGCCGAGGGTGCGGAGCGCCGCCGCAATATCTTCCATGGCGGCAGTGATGGGATGGATGCGGCCGCCGTAGGTAGGGTCGGCGGGCAGGGTCACATCAATCGCTTCTTGTGCCAGCTGGGCGTTGAGGGCTTCGGATTCTAATTGCGCTTTGCGGGCGGCGATGGCTTCGGCCAGTTGGGTTTTCAGCACATTAAGCTCGGCGCCACGGGCTTTGCGGGCTTCGGGGTCGAGCTTACCGAGCGCTTTCATTTCGGCGGTGAGGGAGCCGTTCTGGCCGAGGTAGTGGATGCGGAGGGCTTCCAGCGCTTCGGCACTGGCGGTGGGGATCTGGGTCAGGGCGGGTTGGATGTCCATGGGCCCGGTTATACGGGATTGTAGGGGGTTTGGGAAGATTGGAATGATTACAAAAATGGGGGGCGTTGCCGCCCCCCTGCCCTTGCGGGCACGTTGTTCGGTCGAGAATGGTGGCGAAGACCTAGTTGCGGTCTGGCACCGTAGATGACGGAGAGCCCTCCATACCGGTAATATCCGGCAGGAGATTCAGCTTGGAGGACTCCACCTTGGCGATGTACCAGGCGATTTTGTCACCCTTGCCATGGCTGCCGATGCCCTTGTCATGCTTAAGGGCGTTCGGAACATTGTCCTCGGGTGTAGCCCTCCAATCCAACCTGCTCAGGGCCGTGTGGGTGAACTTAGCCACCTCAGGCGATTTGCCACCTTCGCCCACGAAGTGGTAGACGATGACTGGCAAAGCCTTGTCTGGAAGGTGTTGAACATCCAGCAAAGTTTGTTGGCGCCTATTGGGCGTATAGAGGCTACGGAACCCCTCCTTCATAAATACTTCGCTGCGGATGACTCGGCCGTTGACGCTTTTAGTCGCGTCCAGGCGATAGAGTGTGAGAGTGGGCATGCACGTCTCCTTGTAAACATAAATGGTGTGCATATGTAGCATGAAAACTTGATAAATGGATACAAAAAACCGCCCTGGAGGGCGGTTGGCTTGGGCCAAACGTGCTGAAGTTATTTCTTCAGCGCGGTTTTGGCTTGGGCGACGATGGCCTTGAAGGCGGTGTTCTCGAACGCGGCGAGGTGGGCCAGAACCTTACGGTCGACCTGCACGTTGGCCTTTTTCAGGCCGCCCATGAAGACGCTGTAGGTGAGGCCTTCTTGGCGGGCAGCGGCATTGATACGCTGGATCCAGAGGCTGCGGAAGTCGCGCTTTTTGTTGCGACGGTCGCGGTATTGGTAGCGGAGGGCTTTTTCGACCTTCTCGATCGCCACGCGGAAGCACGATTTGGCGCGGCCGCGGTAGCCCTTGGCCATATTGAGGATTTTTTTGTGGCGGCGGCGGTTGCCGGGGCCGTAAGCAGCACGGGTCATGGGTGGTGCTCCTCCTTATTCTGCTTGGGGCTTGGGGTTTGCGCCAGCCTTGGGCTGGGCAAGGCCAAGTGCGACAGCGGCGGCAGCCGCACGACGACGAATGGCGTTTTTGATGGCTTGCGAACGCTTGCGCTTGGCGCCGAGGGACGGCACGAGGCGGTTGACTTGTTCGAAGTTACTTTCGTGAACCAAAGTTGTACCTTGGGACAAACGGGCTTTTTGGCCGCGCTTGGCCAAGAAGTGACCGTGGGCGCCCTTGGAACGCACGATTTGACCGGTGGCCGTTGCCTTGCGGAAGCGCTTGGCAGCGGCTTTGCGGGTCTTCAGTTTGAAGCCTGCCATGGGGAATTCTCCCTTTACATTCAACCCCCTGCAAGGCGGGCGCCCAATGCGCCGCTTAGTGGCCCGGGGAGCCGTATGAGGTGGCTTTTAGGGGGTTTTAGGGGGAGAGTCAAGCGGTTTTAGGAGGTTAAATAGCTTTAAAGCTGTTTAACTTATTTTTGATACAGCCTGAACGGGCTGAAAACCCGTCTGGATTAAGCCATAAAAAGGTGTCGAATATGCCCCATATTAGCCACTTTTTCTGTCTTAACCAGCCAGCTTTTCATCTCCGTCATCCTGTATCAAAAATAAGTTAAACAGCTTTACACCAGATAAAGCGCCAGCAGGCCGAGACTGCCCAAGGCAATGCGGTAGTAGGCGAAGGGGGCAAACCCGTGGCGGGCGATAAAACCCACCGCCCATTTGACCACCAGCAGCGCCACCAGAAAAGCGGTGATGAATCCCACGGCGATGAGGGAGAGGTCGTCGGCGTTGAGGGCGTCGCGGTTTTTGTAAAGGTCGTACACCGTGGCGCCGAGCATGGTGGGAATGGCGAGGAAGAAGGAGAACTCGGTGGCCGTTTGACGGTTGAGGCCGAGCATAAGGCCCCCCAGGATGGTGGCGCCGCTGCGGCTGACGCCGGGGATGAGCGCCAGGCACTGGCAAAGGCCGACCTTGAGGCTGGTGCGCCAGGACATAGCTTCGACCGCGGTGATGTGGGGTTTGGGGGCGAATTTTTCGGCCAGCAGAATGGCAAAGCCGCCGACCACCAAGGCGACGCAGACGACGTAGGGGGAGAAGAGGACTTCTTTAATATAGCCATGCAGCAAAGCCCCCAGCACGGCGGCAGGCAAAAAGGCCAGCAGCACCGCCGTGGCAAAGCGCCGGGCCTGCGGCTGGGTGGGCAGGCCGATAAACACCCCCCACAGCTTGCTGAAATAGAGCACGCAGACGGCCAGCACCGCGCCCATTTGGATGGCGACCTTGAAGACATCGGCCCCCACGCCCTGAAAGCCCAACACGTGCGCCATGAGGATGAGGTGGCCGGTGCTGGAGACGGGGAGGAATTCGGTGGCGGCTTCTATAATACCGAGGAGGATGGCTTGGAGGTACATGCTTCGTGTTTCGTGTTTGGTGTTTAGTGTTTAGTTTTTGGTGTTTGGTGTTTGGGTGCTTCGTGGTTTTTGATGAGAAAGGGGGCTTGCGCCCCCTTCTTTCACTCTTCTGCCTTAGAAGCTGTAGGCCAGGCCGAGCATCAGCTTGGGCTGGAACTCGTCTTTGACCAGCGGGCTGTCGGCGGTGTCGCCCAGCAGGTAGTCGGCGGCCAGGCGGCCTTGCACGCTCCAGTTGGGGGTGAAGCTGTGGCGCACGCCGACACCGGCGTCGAGGTGGGTAAAGCCGGCATCCGGGCTGTAGGCCGGGCGGCCCACACGGGCCTCGGCGGCGGTGACGCCGTAGTAGGTTTCGACAAAATCTTCGCTGCCGTAGTTTACGCCGCCGCTGAAGGTGAGCATGGTGACTTCCGACAGGGGCATGGCGTAGTCGGCGCCAGCACGGCCGGTGAAGCCATTGTGGCTGTTGGCGGTGTCGACCAGCATGGTGGCCTCGAAGCCCAGTTGCGGAGTGGCTTGCAGGCGGACTTTGGGGCCGATTTCGATGGCGGCGTCGACATCGCGCATGCCAGCAAGCGAGGTGCTGTCGTCGCTTTCACGGTCGAAGCGGTAGGAGGCCATCAGGCCGACGCTGAGGCGTTCGTCCAGCGCATGGTCGAGCCCGGCGTTGAGGCCCTTGAGGTAGACGGTATTGCCGGGAGAAATTTCGCGCTCGAAGCTGATGAGCGGCAGGGCGTAGGTGTCGTAGCTGTCGCTGCCGGAGTATTCGGGCGCCACGACCACACCTGCGCCGAGGGTGAACATGGGCTTTTCGGTTTGGGCATAGCTTTGGGCATGGGCGCCTGTGGCCAGCAAGATGGTGGCCGCCAGGGCGGTGCCTGCGAGGATGCGGATTGTCATGACGTGGACTCCTGTTGTGGGTAACCGGTTATGTTGGGGCAAGTGTAACGGGTGGGGGCGGATTGTCAATGCATGGCGGCATTATGGGCCTGATTATGGGCCCGGTGGGTTAGCTTTTGCGGCACAGCGAGCGGGCGGCGGAGACGGCCTGCGTGAGCTCGGCCTTATGAGGATAGACCCAGGGAAGGTTGCGCGAAGCCTGGTTGAACGCCGTAAGGTTGGGCCACTGTTGCGCGGTGGCCTGCCCGGCGCCAGCCGCTGCCACCGTGGCCAGCCCGAACAGCCCCTGCGCCTGCTTTTGCTGGTAGCTGAGCAGCGCGAGCTCTTGCACCAGCACCATGGCCCGCTGGCAGAGTGCGGCGTGCTTAAGCGGCATACCGGTGGGGGCGGGCATATATATTTTTTGGATAACCACCGGCGGTTGGGCCGGCGGTTGGGCCGGGGGTTCCGCTTGCGGCAAATTGAGAGAAGGCGCCGGGGCAACCGGCGACACCGGCAAAAACGACGGCGACACCGGAATGACGGTAGGTGTGACCAGCGGTACCGCAGCCGGTAAACTGTAGGCCGCCTGTGCGGGGGATTGGGAGGGGGGGAAAAAGGCGGGGGAGGAGTCGTTTAAGCGCACCGGCGCCAGCAGCAGCGGCGCTGCCGCGATGACACACAAAAGCCGGACACCCCACATAGATTATATGTAGCACAAAAAAGCCCCCGGTGGGGGCTGTGGGCTGCGGTTAGGCAGGAAAATAGCTTATATTGAGATAAGCTATTTGTTGATGCGGGTGCGGAGCTCTTTACCCGTTTTGAAGAACGGCACGCGCTTGGCGGGCACGTTGACGGCCACACCGGTGCGGGGGTTGCGGCCTTTGCGGGCGGCGCGCTCGCGCACCGAAAAGGCACCGAAACCACGGAGTTCGACACGGCCGCCCTCGACCAGGGTGGTGGTGATTTCTTCAAAAATGGTGTTGACGAGCTTTTCGAGGTCGTCGGCGCGGAGATCCGGGTGGTTACCTGCAAGTTTCTGGATAAGTTCGGATTTGGTCATAGCTTTGATCCCCTCTTTTACGTTATATAACTATCTTATTAACACGTTTATGTACAGATGGCGTACATTTATTTGAGGCGGACAATGCCCCAAAGTAGGGCGGACGGCAAGATTAGGGATGCTGTTTTTTAGAAAGAAATGCAGGAAAACACCTGCAAGCCACCTGCGGCGGAGGTTTGAGCCGCTGCGTACCGCTTGCGCCCCACGTTGCGGGAGCCCCTTTTGGGCTAGGCGACCTGGCGGCTGCGCGGCTGCAGCGGCACCACGTTGCTGCCCACGCCCTGCAGGCGCTGGCCGACGGTGGGAGCCTCGGGCGGGAAGGGGTCGAAGATAAGGGCGGCGCCGTGCTCCGCCCCGCTCGCGCGGGCGGGGGTGTAGCCTGCGCGGATCTCCATGGCATAATTGACCGGGCCTAAGTTTTTGGTGAGCATTTGCGAAACTTGCTCGATGAGGGCGTCTTCGACCCGGCCATCGGCATCGCTGGCGCGTTTGAGGCTCCAGCCCAGGCTGAGCACCGCGCCGGGGCAGGAATATTGGCAGAGGCGGAGGAATTGTTCGGGTTCCAGGCTTTCCGCAGTGTCGGCTTCGGTGTCGGCTTCGGGGCCGCCTGCCAGCAGCGCGAAGATATCGGCGTGGAGGATCAGCGGGACATCCGGCTTGAGCAAACGCAGCACGGCGAGGGTGGGTTCGATGGCGGCGGGGCCGTGGAAATCTAGCTTGAGGGCTTTGCCTGCGCGGTTGGCGGCGGCGATGAGGGTGGCGGCGTCGAGCTCGGCCACGCAGCCGGCTTCGGCCACCAGCGGGGTGGCGTCGGAGGCGCCGAAGGTGATGTTGGCTTCGATAACGTGGAGGGTGGGGTCGGCCAGCGCGGCCTCCAGCTTGGCCACCGTGTTAATACGGTGGGCCCAGTTGAGGTCGGAGGCCTCGGCGATGTCGAAATAGGCGGCTACACTTTGCATAACGCCACCCTATACGCTTTGCACCGCAGCGGCGAGAGGGGGCCCCACATGAGTGCCGAGGATTGTGGCGAAAGCGTGACGACTGCCGCCGCTGCGGCGCGCGCAGCGGTTAGCGGGAGGGACGGCCCAGCACATTGGTGCGCCGCGCGCCGTTGGCCAGCAGCAGGTTGGCAATGGCGTGGTCGTTGTTGGCCAGGGCAATATCCATGGGGGTCAGGCCGTTGCGGTCGGGCCGGGTGGCGTTGGCGCCGTTTTCTAATAGCATTTTGGCCATTTGGTAATAACTGCCGCTGACGGCGTAGGACAAGGCGCTGCGGCCGGTGAGGTCGAGCAGGTTGGTATCGGCACCCAGCTTGATGAGCATGCGCGCCATGTCGACGGCGTTCTTGCGGGTGGCCATCATTAAGGGGGTGTTGCCGAAACGGTCTTGCCGGTTGGGCTTGGCCCCGGCGCGCACAATCAGTTGGGCCATGGCGAGGTTGTTGGTTTCCACCGCGTTGAACAAGGGAGTCCAGCCGTCGAGGGTGGCGGCGTCGGGCTTGGCGCCAGCCGCCAGCAGCAGCGAGCTCATCTCCGGCAGGCCCAGGGCAATGGTGCGGTGGAGGGCGGTTTCGAGATTGGTGGTGGCGCCGTTGATGTCGGACCCGGCGGCGACGAGCAGCTTGACGGCTTCCATCTGGTTGGCCTCGGCCGCCGCGATAAGGGCGGTGGAGGAAAAGGCATTGCGCGACATGACCGGCATACCCGCCTTGAGGTAGGACGCCAGGGCGTCGAGATCGCCTTTGCGGGCGGCCTCGAAGAACCCATTGACCGACCAGGCGTAGCCGAGCTGGGCCAGGCGGGCGCGTTCTTTCATTTCGCCGACATCTTGCAGGCTGGTGGGGGTGATGAGGCGGGCGTTTTTGATTTGCTCCGGTGTGAGTGTTTTAAAGGTGCTGAGGGTGTTTTCCGGCAGCGTGAACACCGTATGCCGCGCCGGGCTGCGCGTGCTGAAGACTTGCATGGGGTAGGTGGACTCGTACGCCGGGAGCTGCGGGCGGTAGCCGAGGGTGTTGGACGAGGAGGAGTCGGCCGGGGAGAACACCAGGCGGGCCAGCGCCAGGATGCCCACCAGCGCCACCGCCAGCAGCAGCACCAGCACCACCTTGCCGGAAAGCCAGTGCGGCATGGCCAAAGGCGCGCCCTGCGGGCGGCTGAGCAACTGCCCCAGCCGCCCTTGCCAGCGGGCTATGGCGGGATGAGACAAGAATGATGGGCGTTGCATGGTGCAAAGATATTGATGGAATGGCTTGACACGTCAAGCCCGGAAAGAGAAAAGTGCTGCCGAAGCAATGAGAGTGTATGCCATGTCTGCCACGCTGCCCCTGAACGGCACCTATAGAACCCTGACCTGCGGCCAACCGCGCCTTGACCATGTGGGGCAGGATATCCGGCTGTCGGGTTGGATTTTCCGCCGCCGCGACCACGGCGGGGTGGTGTTTATTGACCTGCGCGACACCAGCGGGGTGTGCCAAGTGGTGTTTAAGCCCGACACCCTGGGTAAAGATGTGATTGAGGCCATTACCCACACCGGGCTGGAAAGCGTGATACGCGTGAACGGCAAACTGGTGGCCCGCGGCGAAGGCCTGGCCAACCCCAACCTGCCCACCGGTGCGGTGGAAGTGGAAGTGACCGGCTTTGACGTGCTGGGCCGTGCCGAGCCCCTGCCCTATGCCCTGACCGACGACAGCGTGCCGGAAGAGCTGCGCCTGGCCTACCGCTTTTTAGACCTGCGCCGCGACGACGTGGCCAACACCCTGAAGCTGCGCAGCGACGTGATTGCCAGTATTCGCCAGCGGATGTGGGGGCACGGGTTCCGGGAGTTCCAGACCCCGATACTGACCGCCAGCAGCCCGGAAGGCGCGCGCGACTTTTTGGTGCCCAGCCGCCTGCACCCCGGCAAATTTTATGCGCTGCCGCAAGCGCCGCAGCAATTTAAGCAGTTGCTGATGGTGGCGGGCTTTGACCGGTACTTCCAGATAGCGCCGTGTTTTAGAGACGAAGACGCCCGCGCCGACCGTTGTCCGACGGATTTTTATCAGCTGGACCTGGAAATGAGCTTTGTGGAGCAGGACGACGTGTTTGCGCTGGTGGAAGATGTGCTGGGCGGCATTTTTGAGGAATTTAAGGACTGGGACGGCAATGGCCGCAACCCGGATGGCCGCAGCGTGGAAGGGCGGCCTTGGGTGCGCATTGCTTATAACGACTCGATGCTAAAATACGGCAACGACAAGCCCGACCTGCGCTGCCCGCTTGAGATTGCCGATGTGAGCGATGTGTGGGCCGCGAGCGAATTTGGGGTGTTTAAGGGGATTATTGGCAATGGCGGGGTTATCCGCATGATTGGGGTGCCCGGTGCCACCAGCCAGCCGCGCAGCTGGTTTGACAGCGTGGGCAAATGGGCCCAGGACGAGCTGGGCGCGCCTGCGGCACCCGGATATATTACCTGGAAAGACGATGGCTTTGGTGGCCCGCTGACCAAGTTTGTGAACGAAGACCAGATTAAGGCGATGTTTGCCCGGGCCGGAGTTGGGCAGGGTGGAGTGATCTTCTTTGTAGCGGGCAAGGAGCCGGGGATACATAAGATACTCAGCCCCCTGCGTGTGCGGCTGGGCAAAGACTGCGGGCTGAATGCCAGCGGCGTGTTTAAGTTTGCCTGGATTGTGGATTACCCGATGTTTGAAAAAGACGAGGCTACGGGCAAAATTGATTTCAGCCACAACCCCTTCAGCATGCCGCAGGGCGGGCTTGAGGCGTTGATGACCAAAGACCCGCTGGAGATTAAGGCGACGCAATACGATTTGGTGTGCAACGGGTATGAGTTGCTTTCCGGCGGGTTGCGCAACCACTTGCCGGAGGCCATGATTAAAGCCTTTGAGATTGCCGGATACGGCGAAGAGGTGGTGAAGGATAAGTTCCGGGGGATGTGGAAGGCCTTCCAGTACGGTGTGCCACCCCACGGCGGCTGCGCCCCGGGCATTGAGCGCATTGTGATGCTGCTGGCCGAGAGCACGATGGTGCGCGAGGTGGTGGGCTTCCCGATGACCCAGCGCGGCGAAGACCTGCTGATGGGCGCGCCCGCCACCGTGGATGAAAAGCAGCTGAAGGAGTTGCATATTAAGCTGCGGTAGCCCCTGCCACTTAAGGTACGCCTTGCAGCCGCCCTCGGGCGGCTGCCTTTTTGGCGTGCAAGGCGCATACACACTTGGTATTTGGCGCTATAATGGGGGCATGATGACCCTCCGCACCCCTTTGCCGGGCCAGTATATGTGCCCCACCCTTGTTTGCGATTTACCCAACGAAGCCGCCACTGCCGAGCTGGCGACCCTGATAGCCCGTTACCTGCTGGCCGGAGACCTGCTGCGGCTGGAAGGTGATTTGGGTGCGGGCAAGAGTACGTTTTGTCGGTATCTGCTGCAGGCCCTTGGCCATAAAGGGGATGTGCCGAGCCCCACTTATACGTTGGTTCAGCTGTATGACACCACCCCGCGCGTGCCGGTGGCCCATGTGGATTGCTACCGCCTGAAAACCCCCGAAGAACTGGATGGGTTGGGATTGGAACACTACCGCCAGCATGGGGTGATTGTGGCTGAATGGCCGGATAAAGGCGGCGCTTTGCTGGCGGCCGAACAACCGGATTATTTGCATTACCACATCCAGGAAATGAACAACCCAGGTGTGCTGACGGTGGCGCTGGAAGCCGGGAGCACCGAAGGCAGCAGGGTGGCCACCCTGCGCGGCAGCCGTAGCTGGCAACGGCGCTTTGGGCTGATGTTTGATGCCGTAAGGCGCCCGCGAGACCCCGCTGCCCAACAGGCGTTTTTAGACCGTTTGGGCCTGAACGATGCCACGGTTGAAAATCTGGGAGGGGATTGGAGTTTCCGCAGTTATTGGCGCGTTAGGCTGGCCAATGGCGAAACCCGCATGCTGATGGACGCCCCCGCCCCCATGGAAGGAGTGAAGGAATTTGCCGAAGTTGCGGCGTTTTATATTTCTCAGGGGTTGCGTGCGCCGCGTGAATATGGACGCGATGAGGAGGCGGGTTATCTGCTTTTGGAGGACTTTGGCAACCGGGCGCTGGCCAATGTGAAAGGTGATGAGGCGCGGGCGTGGTATGGCGTGGCGGTAGATGTGCTTTGCCACCTGTGCCGCACCCCGCCCCGCCCCGGTGGCCGCACCTTTACGCCGCGCGACTGGTGGATTGATGCCGCACGCTTTACCGACTGGTATATGCCCATGGTGCGCGGCCATGCGACCAGTGTGGCCGAACGCAGCCACTATATGGATTTATGGCAAGCCCAGTTTGCGGCCTTTGAGACCATACCCCAAGGCACCATGCCGTGGGATTACCAAGCCACCAATATGCTGTTGCTGGGAGATGAGCCCTCGATAACCCATTTTGGACTGATTGATATTCAGGATGCCAAGCAGACACCGATTGTAACCGACCTTGCGATTTTGTTGCGGGATATCCGGCGGCCCCGGAACGACGCCATGGAGCAGGCTATGCTGGCCCGTGCGGCCGCCAGCCTGGAGCTGGCACCCGAGATGTTGGCCCACACCCTGGATATTGCCAGCCTGCACCATTGCAGCCGGATTTTAGGCGGGCTTGCGCGGATTTATGTGCGCGACGGCAAAGCCGCCGGGCCTAAACGCTTTATACCCCGCACCTGGGACGTTGCCCACCAGAGCTATGCCAACCCGGCGCTGGCGGAGATTGTCGCTTTTATGCAGGAATGGGAACAACCGGGCCTTGCGCGCATGGCCGAAGCGGCTTAAAACCGGGCTATGAGCAAAGCCACCCCCATCACAACCGCTATGGTGCTGGCCGCCGGGGTGGGCAGCCGCCTGCGGCCGCTGACCGACACCATGCCCAAGCCGCTGCTGAATGTGGGCGGCAAGCCCGTGGTGATACGCACGCTGGAGATGCTGGCGGCGGCGGGGATTCGGCACGTGGTGATGAACACCCACTACCTGGCGCCCATGCTGGAAACCGCCGTGCGTGCGGCAACGCCGAGCGGCATGACCGTGCGCTTTAGCCACGAGGACACCTTGCTGGAAACCGGCGGTGGGATTAAAAAAGCGTTGCCGCTGCTGGGCGACGGCCCCTTTGTGGTGGTGAACAGCGACGCGGTGTGGCTGGAAGAGGTAAAGCCCTTGCTGAAGCCGCTGATGGCAGCCTTTGACCCCCGCGTGCACGACGCGCTGCTGGCGGTGGTGAGCACCAAGGACACGAAGGATTTTCTGCCGTTGGGGGATTTTAAATTCGACAAGAAAACCAAGATGCTGAGCCGCACGCCGCCGCGCGAGACCTGGGACGTGATTTACGGCGGGGTGCATGTGACCACGCCCGCGCTGTTTATGGCGCCGACCCTGCCGGAGCGCTTCAGCCTGAACATGCTGTGGGACGATTTACGCGCGATGAAGCGCCTGCATGGCTGGCTTTATACCGGCGGCTGGCGCGAAATTGGCACCCACCAGGGGTTGGAACTTGCCCGCGCCTATGTGACGGGGCGCTAGGCTATGGCACGGGGAACGGCACAGGGGTTCTGCCATGCCCTTGCCGGGCAGCTGCGGGCCCGCTTTACGCCCGAGCAATGGCCGCAAGTGCTGGTGCTGGTGCCCACCGCGCGGGTGGCGGCGCGGTTGCGCAGCCTGCTGAGCGAGAACCACTGCGGCATGTTGCCGGCCATTACGCCGCTGCGGGGCTCGGGCGAGTTGGCGGAGCTGCTGGGTATTGCCCCACCCGCGACGGTGGATATGGTGGTGGCGAAACTGGAACTTGTGCGGGCTTTGCGCCAGCATTATGGCGCCGATGAACCGGTGCAGGGCGAGCGGCTGTGGCGGCAGGCGGACAGCCTGTGTGAAGTGCTCGACCGCCTGGCCCAGCACGGTATAACCCCCGCCCAACTGCGCACCACCCTGCCGCCCCACATGCTGGGTTTGTGGGAACGCCAGGCCGACGTGCTGCTGCATATGGCCCAGCACATGGCGCGCTGGCTGGCGGCACGCGGGGCCATGTGGCCCGGTGAGGCTGAGCGCAGGATTTTGGAGCAGGCGGCGGAGGTTATATTGGACCCCGCAAGCCGCTGGCTGACGGTGGTGGCCGGGGTGGTGGATGGGACTCCGGCCGCGCAGGCGGTGATACGTGCCGCCGCCACCGTGCTGGTGCCCGTGCTGGGGCCTGCCACGGTCGAATTAGCTGGCCGCTTGCAGGAAAAGCTGGCCATAAAGGCCCTGGAGGTGCCGTTGCCGCCGGTGGGATTGCGGCAGGAGGCGGTGGCCGAAAGCGAATGGGACGAAGCCTGGGTGGCCGCGCTGGCGGTGCGCCGTGCGGTGCAGGCCGGGGTGGCGCGCGTTGGGGTGGTCAGCCCCTCGGTGCGGCTGATGCAGCGCGTGGCGGGGCTGCTGAACGGATGGGGCTTGCCTGTGACTGTAGGACAAGCCGGTTGCCTGGCCGCGACTCCGCTGGGCCGCAAGCTGACCGCCGGCCAGCCTTGGGGAGCGCGCGCGCGCAGCCTGAGCCAATGGCGCGAGCTGATGGCCACCCACGGCTATGATGACGAAGGGACGGAGCTGCTGCAGGAGGCGTTGTTGCGGGTGCAGGGTGAGGAGTATCGGCTGGACGGCGCCGACTGGCAGGCGCTGCTGAAGCGCTTGCTGGCGGTAACGCCTGTGGCTGTGGCGGGGGCAGAGGGGATTGTGATGCTCGGCCCGCTGGAGGCGCGCTTGCTGGACTTTGACTTTGTGGTGGCCTGCGGCTGTGTGGAAGGCACCTGGCCCACCCCCCACAGCGACAGCTGGCTGAGCGAGCCCCACCTGCGCGCGCTGGGCCTTCCGGACAATGCCCACAAGGCGTTGCGGATGGGCACGGAGTTGGAGAGCCTGCTGCACGGCGGGCACGACCATGTGCTGGTGACCCGCGCGGCCCGGGTGGAAGGCAAAGAAACCGTGCGCAGCCGCTACCTGACCGGAGTGACATGCCAGCCGGATGTGGAGATGGTGGCGCTGGCCCAAAGGTTACGGCGCGGCAGGGTGCGGGCGGTGGAGCAGTTGGGCGCGTTTGTTCCGCAGGGTAGCCTGTGGCCCAAGCGCTGGAGCGCGAGCTTTGTGGAAACCCTGCTGGCCTGCCCCTACCGCGCGCTGGGAGAACGCATTTTGAAACTGGCGCCGCCCGACCCGCTGCTGCCCCAGCCCGATGCCCGCCGCGCCGGGTTGCTGGTGCACCGCTGGCTGGAGCGGGTGGGCAGGGCTTTTTTGGCTGCTCCCCCTAACGACCCGGCTGCTATGGCCGCCGCCATGTGTGCGCTGGGCGAAGACGAACTGGCTAAGGAAGAGCCGGTGGTGCGGGCGATTTGGCGCGGCAAATTTGCCAAGCTGGCGCCCGCGCTGGCAGCCCAGTGGCACGCCCAGGGCCGCGGTGTGGCGGGGGTGGAGCAAAAATTGGCCAAAGATGTGGGGGGAGTGACGGTGGCGGCGACGCTCGACCGGGTGGAAGCGGATGCGGCGGGAGCGGTGATTGTTGATTTTAAAACCGGTACGCCCCCGGCGTGGAGCAGTGTGGCGGCGGGCATAAAGCCCCAACTGGCGCTGGAAGCATGGCTGATGGAGGCGGATGTGGCGGCGGTGGAATATTGGCAATTGCGTGGTTATGGCACCAAGCCGCTGGAAGTGAAGCGTGCCGAGGGTGCCCAGCTTGACAAGCTGCTGGCGCCGGTGGAGCAGGGTGTGGCCCGGCTGGTGGAAGCCTACCGAGAAGGCCAGACCTTTGCCGCCCTGCCCGACCCGCAAGGCGGCGGCCTGCAAGCCACCGGCCACTGCACCACCTGCAACCTGGCCGGGGTGTGCCGCCGCAAGGGGGCTGTGCATGCGTAGTACGTTTGACCCGGCGATTCTTCTCCAAGCGGCCGAGGCGCAGGCACTGGCTTTGGATGTGGGTGGGAGTGTGTGGATTTCGGCCAACGCGGGCACCGGCAAAACCGAGGTGCTGACCCGCCGCATGCTGGCGCTGCTGCTGGCCGACCCGCAGCTTGAGCCCCGGCAGATTTTAGCGCTGACCTTTACCAAAGCCGGAGCCGCCGAAATGGCCGCCCGCCTGCCGCTGCGGCTGCAAGCCTGGGCCGATAAAGACGATGCCGCGCTGGCCGCCGAGGTGGCGGCGTTGGGGGTGAGCCTTCCGGCAGGGCAAGACCTGGCCGCGAGGGTGCGCCAGCTGGCGGTGGAGGTGCGCAAGGCGCCGCCGCTGGTGGCGACGATTCATGGCCTGGCCCAGCACATGCTGAGCCGCTTTACGGTGGAAGCCGGGCTTCCGCCCGATTTTGAGGTGCTGGAGGACGGCATGCAGAAGCGGTTGCTGCGGGAGATTCAGCATGACTTGCTGGTGCAGGTGCAGGGCCCGCTGGCGGGGTATTTGGCCACCCTGCTGGATGAGCTGGGCGAGCAAGGCTGGGAAGACCTGACCCGGCTGGTGCTGACCCATTGGCACCGCCTGGCGGCGCTGGTGCAGGGGCCGGGCCTGGCAGGGGTGCTGGCCCAGTTGGAGCAAGAGCTGGGGCTTGCCGGGCGCGAAGATGCCGGGCAACCGCTGCTGCCCACCGCGCCCGAATGGGCCGCCTTGCGCCGGGTGGTGGCCGCCCTGCCGGACACCGGAGCCCGTGCCGTGCTGGAGGCCCCCGAGGCGCTGCGGGAAGATGCCTGGCGGAGCTTTTTGCTGACCGATAAAAACACGGCGCGCGCGCGGTTGTTTACGAAGGCTGAGCTGAGCGTGCTGGATAACGCCGATGTGGCCGTGCTGGTAGCGGCCGCCGAGAACATGGCGGAGCAAGTGCGGTTGCGGCGGGTGTATAGGGGGTTTGACGTGACCCGTGCGGCGCTGCTGTGGGCCGCCGCCGTGCGCGGCGCTTACGTGCAGCGCAAGCAGCGTGAAGGCCTGGTGGACTATACCGACCTGTTGGATGGTTTGGAGCGCCTGCTGGCGGCGGCTGATGCGGGCTTGAGCGAGTGGGTGTGGTATGGGCTTGACCGGCGGTTTAAGCACCTGGTGGTGGATGAAGCCCAAGACAATAACCCCCAGCAAGACGCCATTGTGCAATGGCTGGCCCGCAGCCTACTGAGCGGCGATGTGGGCGACGCCGCGCCGCGCACGGTGCTGGCGGTGGGGGATATGAAGCAGAGTATCTTCCGGTTTCAGGGTGCGGTGCCAGAGCTTTTTGTGCGCCTGCGCGAAGTGATGCGCGACTGGGCCCCGCGCCTGCGCGAAGTGGAGCTGGTGCACAGCTTTAGAAGCGGGCAGGCCGTGTTGGACCTGGTGGACCGTGTGTTTGCCAGCGGCGACAGCGGCGAAATTGTGGTGGGCAGCGATTTTAAAGACTGGCCCGCCCACAGCGCCGTGGCGGCCACACGCCCCAGCCGCGTGGAGCTGTGGCCGCTGGTGAGGGATGAGGAACGGGGGACGCGGAACGAAGGTATAGCGCCCTGGGCCTTGCCGGAGGAACGGGCCGCAGCAGCGGGGCATGGGGCGGATATTGCGTGCTACCAGCAGCTGGGCGCATGGTTGCAGCAGCAGGTGGGCCGGGTGGTGATGCCCAGCACCGGCAAGCCCTTGAGCTATGACGACGTGATGCTGGTGGTGCAGCGCAACAGCAGCGCCGCCATGGCCGCCGGGGTGCTGCGGCGCATGGGGCTGCCGGTGGCCAGCGGCGGCGGCGTGCAGCCGTTGGAGGTGGACGATGCGGTGGCCTGTGTGCGTTGGATATTCGACCCCAGCGACAACCTGGCGCTGGCGCAAGTGCTGAAAGGGCTGCGCGGCTGGAGCGATGCCGACCTGTTGGCACTGGCCCGGCGCGCCCTGCCGCAAGCTGAGGCCAAGCCGACCGACAGCCCCGTGTGGTGGGAGCATGTGCAAGGCGACGACCAGAGGTGGTTGGAAAGCCTGCGCCGCCTGGAATGGCACGCGCCGTTGGCGGTGGTGCAAACCCTTGCGCGGGAGCTGGGCTGCGACGAACACCTGCTGGAAAGTTTGCTGAGCTGGGCCGAAGGCTGCACGCACCTGCACGAGCTGGTACTGCGCCTGGAGCAAGACGATTTGCCGGTGAATGCCAGCGGCCAAGGGGTGAAGATTTACACTGTGCACGGCAGCAAAGGCCTGCAAGCGCCGCTGGTGATTTTACCCGACACCATGGCCAGCCTGGACGACATGCGCAAAGACACGCTGCTGTGGGGCGAAGGGGTGGTGCTGCTGAAGCAAGCCCGGGGCCTGAGTGAGCTGGAAGACCGCCTGACCGCCGCCGAAGCTGCGCGGCGCCGGGCCGACAGCCTGCGCGGGTTGTATGTGGCCATGACCCGCGCCATGGACTGGCTGGTGGTGACTGGTTTTGGGGAGGCGAAAGACAAGAGCGACACCTGGTGGACGCGGGTGCGGGAAGGAACCAAAAACCGAGGAACCGAGGAACCTGACGGAGTTTGGGTGGACGGTACTACATTTGAGCTGGCCGACGCTGAGCCGACTGACGTTGATGAGGCCCCACTGCCCCTGCCCGGCTGGCTGGCCCAGCCGCTACAGCGGGAGGTGCGCCTGCCCGAGCAGACGGCAGCCCAGCGGCGCGGCGATGCGGTGCACGCCCTGCTGCAAGGTTTGCCGCGTGCGGTAGCGCCGGAGGTGGCGGCTGAGGCGGAGCTTGTGCGGCGTGCCTTCGGTTGGCTGTGGCATGCCGGGGCGCGCAGCGAAGTGGCGGTGGCCGTGGATGGGCGCGTGGGGCGCATTGACCGGCTGGTGGAGTATGAGGGTGCGCTGTGGATTATCGATTTTAAGACCGGTGACGTGCCGGAGCAGGTGCCGCCAGCTTATGTGCAGCAGTTGCAAGGTTATGGGCGGGCGCTGCGCGCCACCTACCCGGCGCGCACGTTGCGGGCAGCCATTGTGTGGACCGCCGCGCCACGGCTTGATGAAGTGGAGTTGGGATGCTAGGTTGGTGATGTTCGGATGTGAATGAATGTTAAGAAAAGGGGGAGAGACCGCAATGGTTGCCAATGTGAACGACAGTGAATTTAAAGCCAGCGTGCTGGATAACGACGGCGTGGTAGTGGTGGACTTTTGGGCCGAATGGTGCGGCCCCTGCAAAGCGCTAAGCCCGCTGCTGGAGCAAGCCGCCAGCGAAGTGGACGGCGTGACCGTGGTGAAAATGAACGTGGATGAAAACACCGACACGCCGGTGCAGTATGGCATTCGGGGCATACCGACGCTTATCGCGTTTAAGGGTGGCCAGCCGGTGGCGAGCCTTGTGGGTTTGCGGGATAAGGCGGAGTTGGTGAGCTGGATGGAAAGCCAGAAATAAAGCTATTTAAATAATGATTTG
>DIUO01000001.1 GCA_002422365.1 Proteobacteria bacterium UBA6156 | reverse complement strand
CCCGGTATGCCCATCAGTTTCGGGAAGAGCATCCCCTGCACATCCATACTGCTCACATACCGGTCCTCCCAGTCCACCAGCCGCACAAAGCCAAACCCTTGGTTCGAAAGCGGCAACCGCCCACTCCCCACACCCATCACATAGCCAAAAAAGCTCACACCGGGCACACCCTCAATCGCCGCTTCCAGCTGCGGTGCATAGGCATTCATATAGCTGTTGGTGGCACCTTCGGGGCCGATAATCGCCGTAAACACCACACCCCGGTCTTCCACCGGGCTCAGCTCGCTTTTCAGCGCACCAAAGGTCAACCAAATCGCCAGCCCCAGCACGGCCAGCACCGGCAGCACCACCCAGCGCATGGTCATCAGCTTGTTCAGCAGGCGCAAATAGCGCGCTTCAAAGGCTTTAATGTAATATTCAATCTTGGTCGCCCATTTGCCATGGCCCACTTTCTTATTCAGCAAGCGCCCACTCATCATAGGAGAAAGCGTCAACGCCACAAACCCGGAAATCACCACCGCCGCAGCCAGGCTCAGCGCAAACTCCGTAAACAACTTCCCGGTGCGCCCTTCCATGAACGATATCGGCACATACACCGCCGCCAGCGTCAGCGTCATCGCAATTACGGGGAAAGCCATCTCCCGGCTCCCCTTCAGCGCCGCATTCAGCGGCTTCATGCCGTTTTCAATGTGGCGGAAGATATTCTCCAGCACCACAATCGCGTCGTCCACCACCAACCCAATCGCCAGCACCAGCGCCAGCAGGGTCAGGGTGTTAATGCTAAAGCCCAGCATCTGCATAATAAAGAACGAGCCGATCAAACTAATCGGAATCGTCACCAGCGGGATCAGCGTGGCCCGCCAGCTGCGCAAAAACAGCAAAATCACCAGCGCCACCAGCACGGTCGCTTCCAGCAGCGTCATAAACACATGGTTAATGCTGGTTTCAATAAACTGAGAACTGTCATACCCAATCCGCAAATCCACACCTGCGGGCAGCCCGGCCTGCAAATCCGGCAACACTTTGCGTATGCCCGCACTAATCTCCAGCGGGTTGGCCACCGCCTGCTTCACCACCCCCAGCGCCACGGTTTGCACGCCGTTAAACCTAAAGCTGGTGGTATCATCCGCCACACCCACGTTCACACGCGCCACATCGCCCAGGCGTATCTGCGCGCCCTCACGGGTGGCTACAATCATGTTCCTAAAGTCGTCCACCGTGTTCAAATCGGTGTTGCTCTGCACCGTAAATTCCCGCGCCGCACTCTCAATCCGCCCGCTCGGCACATCCACGTTCTGGGCTTGCAACACGGTCGATATATCCTCCGCCGTCAGCCCAAACGCCGCCAGCCGCAACGGGTCAAGCCATATCCGCATCGCAAAGGTGCGCGCCCCAAACAGGTTCACTTCCGCCACACCTTCCACCGTCTGCACCCGGTCTTGCACATAGCGATCGGCCAGGTCAGAAAGCTGCGCGGCAGAAAGATTATCCGAACTCATCACCATCCAGATAA
Source organism: Proteobacteria bacterium UBA6156 (assembly GCA_002422365.1). Classification (GTDB taxonomy): domain Bacteria; phylum Pseudomonadota; class Alphaproteobacteria; order UBA2136; family UBA6156; genus UBA6156. Next base: position 1,052 of record DIUO01000001.1, on the reverse strand, counting down.
TCGGGCTGCTGTCCGCCTCCACTTTCGAGACAATCGGCTCATCCACATCATCCGGCAACCGCCCGCGCGCGCGGCTCACTTTGTCGCGCACTTCGGCGGCGGCGTCGTCCGGGTCGCGGCTTTGCACAAAGGCCACGTTAATCAGGCTCGCACCTTCGCGGCTGGTGCTGTTAATAAATTTAATGCCTTCAATCCCCGCCAGGCTGTCTTCCAGCGGCTTGGTCACCTGGCTTTCCATAATCTGCGCGTTGGCCCCGGCATAGGCGGTGGTCACGGTCACCACAGGCTCATCCACATTGGGGTATTCGCGCACGCTTAGGGTGCTATAGCCCACCAGCCCCAGCAGCACGATGATCAAACTCATCACCGTGGCCAGCACCGGCCGCTTAATCGAGATATCGGAAAGTATCATCGCACCCGCCCCTACCGCAGCTCTTCAACCGCCTGCGGCGCCACCGTAATCGCGGTGGGGCTCTGCACCGTCACCGGCATGGTCGGGGCTTGCAGTTTTTGCTGTCCGGCAGTCACCACCATCTGGCCTGCCTGCACACCTTGCACAATCTGGGCTTTGCCGCCGGCACGCAGGCCTACGGTCACGGTGGTGCGGCTGGCCATCTGGCTGCCGTTTTCACCGGGCACCACCACAAACACCTGCACCATGTCGCCTTGCGGCAGCAGCGCCTGGTCGGGCACTGTCACGGCATCATCAACAGCTTTCACCGGCACGCGCACGCGCACAAATTGCCCCGCCACCAGGGCACCATCGCTGTTGTCCAGCACCACTTTAGCTTCCAGCGTGCGCGTCAGCGGGTCAACCCGGCCATCCAGCGCCGCAATCGTGCCGCTCACCTCGCGCCCCTCGGCCAGCACCGCAACGGCGGCACCTTCGTCCAGGTTCGTGGCCTGGGTGTCGGGCACCTTAAAGGTCACTTTCAAACGGGCGTTGTCGGTCACCGCCACCAGCACCTGGCCCGGCTGCACCAATTCGCCCACGTTCACCTGGGCAATCCCGGCCACTCCATCAAACGGCGCCGCAATCTGATACCGCGCCA
>DIUO01000037.1 GCA_002422365.1 Proteobacteria bacterium UBA6156 | reverse complement strand
TTGGGCTCAATCGTGCAAAACGGAAAATTCGCCGCCTGCGCCGCCGCCGTCTGCGTTAAAGCATTGAAGAGCGTACTCTTCCCCACGTTGGGCAAGCCAACAATTCCACAAGAAAATCCCATAAACAGGGGTTTACGCAACTCCGCCCAGTTTGGCAAGCGCCGCTTTTGGTTCCGCCACTATCTCCGGCAACGCCGTCACAATCTGCCCAATCCGCTTTTCCACCACCGGCACTTCCTCCGCCCCAAAGGCATGCAGCACATAATCATGCACTTGCGCCTTATGCACGGGCCGCCCAATGCCAAAGCGCAACCGCTGATAATCCGCTGTCCCCAAGGTTTGCGTAATGCTTTTCAGCCCATTATGCCCGGCATCTCCCCCGCCGATTTTCCACCTTAGCTGCCCCAGCTCCAAATCCAGCTCATCATGCACCACCAATATGTCTTTAGGCTCCACCTTATAAAACGCCGCCGCTGCCTGCACACTTCCCCCGCTCAGGTTCATAAAGGTTTGCGGCTGCAACAGCACCACATCCACACCTTCAATCTTTCCCTTACTTGCCAAACCCTTAAATTTGCCTGTCCACCCCGGCAAGCCATAATGCCGCCTCACGGCATCCACAACCCTAAACCCCACATTATGGCGGGTGTCTTCATACACCCCACCGGGGTTACCAAGGCCAGCAAGCACAATCATTGGCAATCAGTTAAGCCGGGGTTTCGGTCACAAAAATCATTTTCGTTACGCAGAGCCCGAGAAAAATTCGCATTCGGCGGTTCTGTCGAACGTATAGGTACAGTCGGTGCAGGTACCTCAACAGTACAGTTTTCATTGTTAAAGGCGTCTTCTATAAAAGTCGCAATATTCGACTTACTAATCCCAGAATCCACCAGCAAATTCCCCAATCCGGATGCCATCGACAGCAGCAAAGTCGGCAAAGCCGTAATAACCGCACCAATAACCAGCACCGGCGCCGCCGCCATAAAGCTCGCGCCCTTAATCAGGCTCCATAAACCGGTAAAAATAAGAATCAACCCGATGAGAATCCCAACATTTCCCTCCAGCAGCTTCGCAGTCTGGCACAGCAAAGCCTGAGCAAGGGCTTTGCTCGTAGCGCCGTCACTCGTCCCCTCAGCCGCCAGCCCTACCCCCGCCATACCCATCATAACCCCGATAATCAGAGCCAGACGCACCCAAGCCAACACATTGCGGTTCATGCCCTTAATATAGGGCGCAAAACCCATTTACGCCACCCCCGGCGTGCCGGGCACACCCTTACTGGTGCTGTATTGCACTTTGTATTTGCGCTCCGGATGAATATGCGCCTGCACGGTTTTGGCGGCTACAGCCGCTTCGGCAAATCCTGTGAGTATTAAGGCCACTTTCCCTTCATAGGCGGCCATGTCGCCAATGCACAACACTCCGGGGCGCTGGGTGGCCATGCTGGTGCGCGCTACGGGTATCAACCCTCGCTCCAGCCCCAGCCCCCACTCGCTCAGCGGCCCACTGCTGGGTGCCAGCCCAAAGCAGCACACCAGGCGGCTGGCCTGCACCTCGCGGGTGGCGCCGTCCAGGTCGGCCAATCTCACCCGTTCTAGCCGACCGTTATCGCCTTCCAAAGCATCCAGCTGATACGGCGTGTGCAACGTCACCTTCCGGGCCTCCACAAGCTGCATCATGGCCGCCACTGTGGCTTCGGCGGCCCTAAAGTCGTTCCGGCGGTGCACCACATGCACGTGGTTGGCAAGGGCTGCCAGCTCCACCGCCCAGTCCACGGCACTGTCGCCGCCCCCGGCCAGCACCACATCTTGCCCGGCTAACTCGGCTTTGCGGGTAATGGCATAGGCCACGGCACCACTGGCTTCAAACTCGGCTAAATTCTCCAACTGCGTGGGCTTGCGCGGCGTAAACATCCCACCACCCCCGGCAATCACCACCACTTTGGCCTCCACACGGTGGCTGGCGGTGCGCAGGGTAAAGCCCCCGCTCTGCTCGTCCAGGGCCTCCACCGGCTCACCCAGCAAATAGGTCGGGCTGTAGGGTGCGGCTTGCGCTTCCAGGTTTTTCACTAAATCTCCGGCCAGAATATGCGGGTGCCCCGGCACGTCATAGATCGGTTTTTCCGGGTACAGCGCCGCCAATTGCCCGCCAATCTGGGGCAGGGCATCCAGCACCACGGCCCTGTAGCCTAAAAATCCGGCTTCAAACACCATAAACAGTCCACTGGGGCCTGCACCTATAATTGCCACATCGGTCACATAATTGCTCATGGCCGATACATACGCCGCTTGACCTCCGCATGCAATCCCACCCAAAGTAGGGTCATGCGTAATCCTGTCTCCTCCCGCCTTCTTATTCTCAGCTGTGTGCTTGGCGCCATGCTGGTGCTTTCGGCCTGCGGCCAGCGGGTGATGCCCAGCGCACCGGCAGGCAAAATCATGCCCTCCAGCCAGTATTAAGTTAAGCCAATATTAAGTTAAAGTAAGCACCATCGCCATGGCCCATTCCAAGCTCAAAAACAAAGCCGATTATAAATTCAACTACGCCTACTACCCCGGCTGTGCCGCCAAACAAATCCAGAAGGAGGCCGACTGGTCGGCCCAGGCCATTGCCGAGCAACTGAACATCGGCCTGCACGACATGCCCGCCGCCACCTGCTGCGGCGCGGGTAACTTGCAGGAGCACGACCTCGCCGCCGCCCTGGCCGTCAACGCCCGCATCTTTTCGCAGGCGGAAGAAATGGGCATGGACATCGTCACCATCTGCAACACCTGCCTGCAAACTTTCACTTTCGCCAACCACCGCTTCCAGAACGAGCCGGAGCTCTTGGCCACCATCAACAAGGTGCTCATCAAAGCCGGCGTGCGCCCCTACGGCGGCACCATCGACGTCAAACACCTCATTTGGGTGCTGGTCGACGACATCGGCGAAGACACGCTCAAGCAACACCTCAAAAACCCGCTCAATGGCCTCAAAGTCGCCCCCTTCTACGGCTGCCATGCCCTGCGCCCGAAGGACATTTTCGAAGGCCGTGGCGGCACCGTGCGCGGCCCGCAATACCTGGAAACCCTCATCAGTACGCTGGGCGGCTCATCCATCGACTATTTCGGCAAAGATAAATGCTGCGGCTTCCACTACATGCTGGTGAACGAGAAAGAATTCCTGAACATGTCCGGCGGCCACAGCCTGCAAGCCAAACAGGCGGGGGCCGAGGTCATGGTCTCGCCCTGCACCCTGTGCGACTTCGCCCTCGGCGCCTACCAGTCGCGGTCGGAAAAAGCCATGGGCACCACCATCGGCCTGCCGGAAATGAACATCGCCCAGCTCGTCGGCGCCGCCTTCGGGCTGGATAAAAAAACCCTCGGCTTCAACCGCCTGCATATCGACCCCACCCCGGCGATGAAGGCCCACAACATGGCTGTGTAAATTACGGTATCAGCCGTTTTTGAAAATCGTTGCCCAAATCAAAGTCACCCGCCTCGTGCGGGTGGCTTTTTCGCTTTACCATGGGGTTATGAAGCTCCCCCCACACCTCGTACCCTCATTCCTCGTACCCTTGTACCTCATATCCCTTGCCTTAAGCAGCTGCGCCCAAAACCCCGCCACCGGCCAAAACTACTTCACCCTCACCAATAAAGGGGAACAACGCCAGATAGGCGACGCCACCGCCACCAGCACATTAGAGGCCGACGGCGTCTACCGCCCGGCCTCCGCCGCCACCCAATACGTCAACGCGCTGTGCAACCGCATCTATGCGGTCACCGAGTCCGCCGCCGAACCCGTCCAATGCAACCTCATCGACAGCAACGAGGTCAACGCCTACGCCACTCCCGGCTACCTGCAATTCTACCGCGGCCTGCTGGCGTTTATGAGCTCTGAGGATGAACTCGCCGCCATTATCGGCCACGAGGCCGCACACCTCACCTCGCGCCACGTCGCGCGCAGCGTCACCACCAGCAGGCTCACCAATTTGCTGGTGCTGGGTGCGGTCGCCGCTGTGGCCTCCAACGGCCAAACGCCCGACCCTGTTACCACCCAAACCGTGGCTGACCTCGGCAATCAAGCAGGCCAGCTCACCCGCAAAGCCTTCAGCCGAGACTACGAACGCGAGGCCGACCACATCGGCCGCCGCTACATGCAGGCGGCAGGGTTTGCCCCCACCGGCTCCACCGCCGCCCAGCAGGCCATGCTGCTGTATAATGCTTACGAAGAACGCCGCATGACCGAAGCCTTCGGCGCCGAACAGCAAAGCGTGCTGGCCCGCCTTAAATCGTCCCACCCGCCGTCGCAAGAACGCCTGCAAACCTCCCTGAAAGAAGCCGGCCCCGCCACCGCACTGCCGCCAGAGCAAGATGCCGCCCGCCAGCGCTACATGCAGGCCATTCACGGCTTGGCTTACGGCCCTGCCCGCCGCTATGGCATTGCCCGCAAGGCCGAGCTTGTGCTGACGCGCGAACGTATCGTGCTGCCCTTGCCCGCAGGCGCCACCACCGAATACCTCTCCAGCGGCAGCTACGATAACCTCGGCACCTGGCTCATCGGCCACCCGCAAAGCGGCGTGCATGTGCGCCTCACGGCTATCGCGGCCGTCTCTGGCCGCAGCCCCGCCGCCGTGCTGCAGCAAGGCCTGCCCGCCCTCAACGGCGGCGTGCAGCGCATAACTATCGGCCAAAATCTACCGTCCGAAGACGCAGCGGAAGACACCACCGAAACCCGCATACCACTGAATGAAGACGCCGCCGATTATCTCGCCGATACCCAGGCCGACGACCTCGGCCAAACCCCGCACCGGCAGGTTATCGGCTATACGGTTACTTACCGCTTTCTCAACAGTCCCAAGCGCTTCCGTGTGGTGGCCTTCCAAACCGCCACCCGCAAAGACCGTATGATAATCCTCACCGCCATCTACCCCACCGAGGCGGCCATGGCGGCCGAAGACGGCAATCTCATGAGCATCCTGCAAAACGTGCGCTTCCTCACCCGCACCCAGGCGCTCAAATACCAGCCTCTCCAACTCCACATCTTCACCGCCGCGCAGGGCGAAACCGTGGCCCACAAAGCCGCCCAACTGCCCATAGGTGCCTACAACGAACCCCTCTTCCGCGCCCTCAACAACCTCCCCCCCGGCACCGACCTCCTCCCCGGCCAACTCTACAAAACAATAATTGACCCCAACCCTTAGGCACTTGTAAAAGTAAAAACTCTCCCCCATATACCCCCCAAAGGCCCGAATCCGTTGGGCCTTACCATTCTCATTTCTTGGGGGTACGTAATATGTCCCAATTAAAACTGATATGGGCTTGGCTCGTCGCCAAGTTCACCGCCGCCGCCCGCAACACCGGGCGTGGTGTCGTCACATTCGCCCGCACCACCGTGCGCGGCGCCCGACTGTTCGCAGGCGATATTTGGCGCGCCATCAAGTACATCGCCCGCTACACATGGCGGGGCGCCGTCGGCTTCGCGTCCGACGCCCGCCGCCTCACCGCCTGGACTCAGGCTCGCGGCCCGGCCATGCGCACCGGCGCAGGCTATGCCGCCAGCACTGGGGCAGCCATCTGGGCGGGCGCCTTCGCCGTGCTGACGATGACCGTGCGCATCCTCGCGCTCATTATCGTCGTAACCCTCGCCATCAACGGCGCTATGGTGGCGTACCAGAACACCACGCTCACCACACACTTCGACGTGCGCACGAGCGTGACCTTCGACCCCTTCGGCACCAAGCCGGAACCCGTTCCGGAAGCGGAGCCGGAGGAGGACGAAAACCGCATAACGAGGCGCGACTGGGACATCTAGTCGCACCACCCAAGCCGGGGGAAAGGATTCATTCCTTCCCCCGGCTTCGGCTTTTGTACTCCACTTTTGTCCCCCGCTTTTGTGGCAGCCCCTCTTTTCAGCCCCCTCAAACAGGTCTATCCTCCACCCCATAGCCAACCCAACAAGAAAGTCCCCACCCATGGCCAACCCCAAAATCGCGCTCATCGGCGCCGGTAACATCGGCGGCACGCTGGCCCACCTGGCCGCACTGAAGAACCTGGGCGACGTCGTCCTGGTCGATGTCGCCGAAGGCGTGCCCCAAGGCAAAGCGCTCGACCTCGCGCAATCCGGCAGTGTCGAAGGCTTCAGCTACAGCCTCACCGGCAGCAACGACTTCAAAGCCATCAAGGGCGCCGACGTCTGCATCGTCACCGCCGGCATCGCCCGCAAACCGGGCATGTCGCGAGACGACCTCGTCGCCACCAACACCGGCATCATCAAAAAGGTCGGGGCCGAAATCAAAAAACACGCCCCCGGCGCCTTCGTCATCGTCATCACCAACCCGCTGGATGCCATGGTCTACGTCATGCAAAAGGTCACCGGCTTCAAGCCGAACATGGTCGTCGGCATGGCAGGCGTGCTGGATAGCTCCCGCTTCCAGCTGTTCATCAGCGAAAAGCTCGGCATCAGCACCAAAGATATCACCACTTTCGTCCTCGGCGGCCATGGCGATACCATGGTGCCCATGGTCAACTACACCACCGTCGCGGGCATCCCTCTCACACAGTGGGTGAAGACCAAAAAACTCAGCCAGAAAGACCTCGACGCCCTCATCGAGCGCACCACCAATGGCGGAGCCGAAATCGTCGGCCTGCTCAAAACCGGCAGCGCCTTCTATGCGCCTGCCAGCTCGGCCATCGCCATGGCCCAAAGCTATCTGAGAGACGAAAAACGCCTCCTCCCCGCCGCCGCCTATTGCAACGGCGAATACGGCGCCAAAAAGCTCTACGTCGGCGTGCCCGTCGTCATCGGTGCCAAGGGGGCCGAGCAAATCATCGAAGTCGACCTCTCCGCCGCCGAGAAAAAAATGCTCGCCCACAGCATCAAGGCCGTGCAAGAGCTTTGCAAAGTCACTAAAGTGTAACCCACCCACCAAACGCACACGCCCCGGGGTTCTCCTCCGGGGCGTGTTTCGTTGCTGGGCGTGCCAAGCTAGTTCACGGCGTTTTCAAACAGCGCCGCTGTATCAGAGTCTAAGCTCACCAAACATCCCAATTGGGTATCAATTAGCCCGGACTGCGAAAGCAGGGGCAGCCTTGTACTCCACCAGCTTCCCGGCTGCTGTTTCCATGCTCTCAGGTAAGCGCTGGCCATCAGGTCGCGCAGGGCTTTCTGGGGGTGTAGGGGTAGCTTGCGTGCAAGATTCCTTATCAACACAGTTGCGGGCACAATGTACACTGGCGACGCCACAATCCAGAACGTCACGTCTTCGCTGTCCGAAAACTCAACAGCGTTACGCCCGCTTTCCGAAACACCCATTAGCCGCAACTCGGCAGGCGTCAGAGCAGGTTTGGTTACGGCCACTTTCAAGCTCCACACTTGGGGGCGGTGGCCAGTCAGCAACTGGTCCAGAAAAGCCTTGGCCCTTACCACATCGCCCTGTCCGCACATCATCCGGCTCAATCGTATTGTGTGGGAGCAATGCGCTGTTCGCTTACGCCTTATTTCCTGGGCTGTGCCACGACACCATACATCTTCTACGAGATACGAATACTTGCATTCGACAGGTAGAGGATTTTCCATCGGCGCATCGGACGAAAGCGGAATCAGTACCTTTTCAGCATGAGTCATGAGATTATCTCCCGCCCAACGGGCTCTTGAGAAAAATAAACGCGAACAAATCCCCATCCGTATACGCTTAACCCAATATCTTGGCAACCCTGCCCAAAAACCCGCCATTCACAACGCAGCAACGCTTACACCTGCCGCCCAACTGGGGTAAACTCTCGCCATAAAACAACCCACAGAAGGGCACCTTTCATGAACATCCACGAATATCAGGCCAAAGAGCTTTTCCGCAAATTCGGCGTAGCCGTGCCGCAAGGCTTTGTGGCCGCCACGGGGGCCGAGGCCGAAACCGCCAGCCAAAAACTCGGCACCGCCATTACCGTGGTCAAGGCCCAGGTGCATGCTGGCGGTCGCGGTAAGGCGGGCGGGGTCAAAGTGTGCAAATCGCCAGCCGAGGCTAAGGCCGCCGCCGAAGCCCTGCTCGGCACCCGCCTGGTCACCTTCCAAACCGACGCCAAAGGCCAACCCGTCAGCAAGGTGTATGTCGAATCCGGTATCGACATCGCCCGCGAACTCTACCTCGCCATCACGCTCGACCGTTCCCAGGGCCGTCTGGTGCTCATGGCCAGCACCGAAGGCGGTATGGAAATCGAAGAAGTCGCCCACTCTCACCCGGAGAAAATTTTCAAAGAAACGATAGACCCCGCCCTCGGCCTCTGCACCTATCAGGCCCAAAACATCGCTTTTGCGCTGGGCCTGAAGGCCGACGAAGTCAAAAACGCCGTCAAGTTCATGATGAACCTGGCCCGCGCCTACACCGAGCTCGACTGCGCCATGATCGAAATCAACCCGCTGGTCGTCACCAAACAAGGTGAGGTCATGGCGCTCGACGGCAAAGTCAGCTTCGACGACAACGGCCTCTTCCGCCACCCGGAACTTGCCGAACTTGACGACCCCACCCAGCACGACCCGCGTGAATCGGAGGCCCGCAAATACGACTTGAACTATGTGGGTCTAGATGGCGAAATCGGCTGCATGGTCAACGGCGCAGGCCTGGCCATGGCCACCATGGATATCATCAAGTTCTCCGGCTCCGCCCCCGCCAACTTCCTCGATGTCGGCGGCACCGCCGACGAAGCCCGTGTCACGGCCGCCCTCAAGCTGATTCTCGCCGACACCCAGGTGAAGGGCATCCTCATCAACATCTTCGGCGGTATCATGAAGTGCGACGTCATCGCCAACGGCATCGTCGCCGCCGCCAAGGCCGTCAAGCTGGGCGTGCCGCTGGTGGTGCGGCTCGAGGGCACGAACGTCGAACTCGGCAAGCANNGGCCTGCCCATCATCAGCGCCGACAGCCTCGCCGACGCCGCCGAGAAAATCGTCGCGGCCATCCGTAAATAGTCAGGAGTCTCTCCATGAAATACCTCATCATCCTCCTTGCCGCCCTGGGCTTTGCGCCCTTGGTGCATGCCCAAGGCTTTAACCTGGGCAGTGCCTTGCAGGCCGCCCAGAACATGGCCGCCACCCAGGGCCAAACCGGCACCACCAACGTCGCCACCAGCCCGCTGGCCCAGCAGGCCCAAACCGCCATGGTGCAGCAGGCCTTGCAGGTTATGGCTGCGAATCCGCAATTGGTCACCCAGCTCGCGGGCAGCCTTAATCCCCAGCAGCAGGCCACGCTTATGCAGCAGGCCCTGGGGCTGGCCACCCAAACCTTTACGGCTAAGGAGCAAGCCTCCTTCACCGCCTTTGCCGCCACACCGGAAGGCCAGGGCATCATGGCCAAGCTGCCCCAGCTTATGCAGCAGCTCACCCCGGTGCTGCTCAGCATGTATGCCGGGCAGGGCGCGGCTGCGGTGGCCCCGGCAGCGGGCAACTAACCATGGCCCGTTACATGCCCTCGCTGCTGCGCAACCTGCACGCCCTAAACTGGCGGCAGGCGCTCACGCCGGTGGGGTATCAGCGTGTGCAGCTGCGTATGTTTTTGCTCACACTCATCATTTCGGTGCTCATGCTGCCCGGCATCCTCGCTTATCTTGCTTACACCAACGCCACACCGGGCACGTTTATGTTTGGGGTTGTCTTGGCCCTGTTGGGTGTTTCCGGTCTCATCGTGCTGGGCTTGTCGGTGTGGTTGCTCCTCATCATGCTTAAGGTCAACCTCATGCGCTGGCGGCACCTCGGCCTGGCCGGGCCCGCGCTGTTCGGCATGGTCGCACTGCCCATGCTGCTTTATGGGTTAGAAGCCGCCGCGACCGAAGTCGCCGCCAACCCCACCCTCCTGCTTACCGGCACCGTGCCTTATTGGGTGTACCAGTGGCTGCCGTCGGTTATCGTGCTGCAACTGGTGCAGGCGCTGTTTACTTACTGGATGTACTTCGAAACCGACCCCTTCGGCCCCCACACCGCCCCGGTGCAAATCCCCTACGCCACGCCGCCGAGCAATTTCGAAACCACCCTCCTGTTCCTCCAACAGGTCGTCATCTGGTTCAGTATCCTGGCCGTGCCCATGTACTTCGCCGTCAATTCCTACCTATCCCACTAACATATCCCTCTAACCAGAAAGACAATCCCATGGCCATATTCATCACCGAAGACACCAAAGTCATCACCCAGGGTTTCACCGGCAAAAACGGTACCTTCCACTCCGAGCAAGCCCTCAAATACGGCTCCAACTACGTCGGCGGCGTCACCCCCGGCAAGGGCGGCACCCAGCACCTCGGCCTGCCGGTGTTCAACACAGTGAAAGAAGCGGTGGAGGCCACCGGTGCCGAAGCCAGTGTAATTTACGTCCCGCCGCCCTTCGCGGCCGATGCCATCCTGGAGGCCGAAGCCGCAGGCATCCGCCTCTGCGTCTGCATCACCGAGGGCATTCCGGTGCTCGACATGGTCCGCGTCAAACGCAAGTTAATGGACCCCAAATGCACCATGCGTCTCGTCGGCCCCAACTGCCCGGGGGTTATTACTCCTGGCGAAGGCAAGGGTTGCAAAATCGGCATTATGCCCGCGCATATCCACATGAAGGGCCGCGTCGGCGTGGTCAGTAAATCCGGCACCCTCACCTACGAGGCCGTCAAGCAAACCACCGACGCCGGCCTCGGCCAGTCCACCTGTGTCGGTATTGGCGGAGACCCCGTCGCAGGCACCAACTTTATTCAAGTTCTGGCCGCCTTCGAGGCCGACCCCCAAACCGAAGCCATCGTGATGATCGGCGAAATCGGCGGCCAGGCGGAAATTGAAGCGGCCGACTACATCAAAACCGCCGTCACCAAGCCGGTGGTGGGCTTCATTGCGGGCGCCACCGCCCCCAAGGGCAAGCGTATGGGCCACGCAGGCGCCATCATCTCCGGCGGAGACGAAACCGCCGAAGCCAAAATCAAAGCACTGAAAGAAGCCGGCGTCACCATGGTCAAAACCCCATCCGACATCGGCGCGGCGGTCAAAGCCCTCATCGGCTAGGCCTATGTGTAAAAAATGTGCGGGGCGGCCTCATGGCCGCCCCGCGCGTTTGTCTCCCGTAGGGTCAGTTGACGGTGTATGTAACGTCCACCGCAGCCCTGTCCGCGCTTCTGTCAGGCAGCTCCACATACGCATGGTGTGTGTAAAAGCGGACTACTGTCAATGGTGGAGCATTCTCCAGAATATGAACGCTCTCTCTGATATATGAGCCTTCATCATCATTACCAGACGAAATGACGATTATGCCCATTTTGCCATTATAAGGCCGTTGGGCGGCCAAGGTGGACAATTGGTTCAGCTCAAGGCCGTCCGGAAAGATTACGGAAAGATTACCCCCAAGAAATCAGCAACTGCCTTCAGACGAATGAGAGCGATGTCTAGCGACACCATCTGAGAAATTTTAGTCATAATGCTAATCCTCCTGCCCCCTCAGGGGCGTTCGAGTAAGCCCATATAGGGCGAACGCAAAAACATTCAAAGTAAGCATTGCATACATCAACAAAAAAGCCCCGCAAGGCCTCCTTCAACACGAAACACTAAACACGAAACACTAAAACACTAACTCCGTACAAACCCCAGCGTAAACACCGTCCCGCCACCCTCACGCGCAGCCACATTGGCTGTGCCGCCATGCTGGCGCATAATTTCGGCCACAATCGCCAGCCCCAGGCCCGCGCCACCATGGGCGCTCTCGCCGCTCTGGTTGGTGGGGCCCTGCCAAAAGCGCGTGAACACCATCGGCTGATCCGCCACCGCAACCCCCGGCCCACGGTCGCGCACATCCACTTTGCCTTCGGCGCTCACGTCCACGTCAACCGTGGTCATCTTTTTGTCTTTGTCGCCTTTGCCGGGCTGCGGGCTGTGGCGTATGGCGTTGTCAATCAGGTTGCCCACGGCCTCGGCCACCTGCAAGGGGTCCATTTGCACCATCACGGCGGCTTCGGGCGCATTAAACCGCAGGTCTACCCCGGCTTGCCGTGCCAGCGGCACCATACCGGCCACCAGCTCGCGTACTTCGGCGGCCAGGTCGCCCGGTGCCAGCGTGGCGGGGTGCTGGGCCAGCACGGCGTAGTGCAGCAGCTGCCGCACCAGCCGGTTCATCCGCAGCACATCGCGCTCCAGCTCCTTGCGGCCTTTAAAATCATCCAGTTGCTCCAGCCGCGCTTGCATCACCGCCAGCGGGGTTTTCAGCTGGTGGGCGGTGTCGGCGGTCAGCGCCTGCTGGGCACTCAAACTCTTCGCAAAATCGGCCAGAACCTCATTAAACGCATTCACCACCGGCCGCACTTCGGTCGGCACATTCTCCAGCCCCACTTTGGCTTCGTGCCCCAGGCGCACGTCGCGGCCCACCTGGCTCATGGCGCGGGCCAGGGTGCGCACCGGGCGCAGGCTTTGGCGCATCAGCGCCACCGCCGCCAGCAGGGCCCCAATAAACAGCGGCCCCAGCACCATCAGCAAATCCGGCAGCAACCCACTTTTGGCACTTTGCAGCAGCACATCGTCAATGGTGCGGTATTGGCCCACAATCACATAAATCGACCCGCTGGGTAAAATCACCGGCTGCACTAAAATATACAACGCGCTGCTCTCGCCATCGCGCGCTTCGGTGTCCAGCAAGGTGGGCACGCTGGGCCGCGCCGTTAAGGCGGGCTGCACCCATATGGCAGCCATCGGGTCGCTTTGCGCCAGCATTTTGCCGGTTTCATCCTGAATATAATACACATACCCCTGGCTACGCTCCAAATACGCCGCCGCGCTTTGCGGCGTCAGGTTCACGCGCAGGCGGGTTATCTCGCCAGTTTTGCGGTGCGTATCAATGCTCAGGCTGTTCACAATTTCCGCCGCTTGGCGCCGCAGCAGCTCGTCTTGCGCCATGTCGCCGGTGGCATCCAGCGTGCGCTCAATTTGCCAGAACACCACCCCCATCACCACCGCCAGCACCAGCGCAAAACGCAGCACCAGGCCAGAAAGCAAGCTATTCCCGCTGCGCGAAACCACCCGCAATTCCATCAGCATGCTCACGTTACTTGGCGGCCTCTTCCAGCAAATAGCCTATGCCGCGCACGGTGACCAGGTTGGTGCCGCTGTCCACACCCGCCAGCACTTTGCGCAGGCGGTGAATCGCCACTTCCAGCGCGGTGCGGCTTTTCTCATCGGTGTCGCCATACAGGGCTTGTTCCAGCACATCTTTGCCCACCACCTGCCCGGCGCGTTGCAGCAGGTGGCGCAGCAGCACCACTTCGCGCTTGCCCAGGCCCACGGTTTTGCCTTTCACCTGCACGGTGTCGTGCAGCGTGTTCAGTTGCAGGTTACCCAGCTCCAGCACCAGCCCGGCGGGGCCGCCGCTGCGGCGCAGCAGCGCTTTCACGCGCGCCAGCAGCTCAAACAGGCTAAACGGCTTGGGCAGATAATCATCCGCACCCGCCTCCAGCCCAGCCACGCGCTCTTTCGGCAGGCCCAGGGCGGTCAGCATCAGCAGGGGCACGTGGTTACCCGCCGCGCGCAGTTCTTTCACCAAATCCAGCCCGTCGCCGTCGGGCAGGCGGCGGTCGCAAATCACGGCATCAAAGGGCTGGGTCAGCAGGGTGCGGGCTTCGGCCAAGGTTCCGGCCACGCTGGCCGCAAAGCCATGCTGGCGCAGCGTTTGCTCAATAAACCCCGCCAGCGCGCGCTCGTCTTCAATCACCAGAATCCGCATGCCTTATCTCCTTGTTTGCAGCCAACATACCCGCTTTCCAGGGGCTTGTCAGGGGCTAAAATGGTACAATCATCCACAACGTGCATGGGGTTTACGCTGGGCTTACATCTTGTTCTATCACCATTAGTTTTCGAGCTTCTTACGGCTACTTTTTCTTCTCCCGGCGGCGCATGTTGCTCAGGCCTTTATCAACAGGCACATAAAATTCACAAAAAGGATACCCCTCATGAAAACCCTCGCCCTCATCGCCGCACTGGCTGTTGTCGCTGCTCCCGCCTTTGCCGAGAACCACGCCGATCACGCCACTACCGAAGTCGAAGCCCACGCCGACCACGCCGTAACGGTCACCGAAACCACCGTCTCCGGCACCATGGTTTCCACCACTACCGAAGTACACCTGGCACCAGCCGCAAAATAAGCTGCTGTGGCAGTTTTAAAAGGAGCCACGAGGCTCCTTTTTTATAACTCGGGAGTGTAAACCACCCGACTCAAATACAACCCATCCGGCGTAAACGTCAGGCCTGCCTGCGCGCGGTTTTGCGCGGCCAGCACATCCAGCAGGCCGGTGGTGGGGCGCTTGCCTTGGCCAATTTCAATCAGCGTGCCCATAATGTTGCGCACCATGTGCTGCAAAAAGTGGTTGGCACCAATCTCCAGGCGCCACAGGTTGCCGCTGTCGCCAAGGCTTTCTTTCACCCAGCGCAGGTGGTGCAGGTCGCACAGGCTCACGCGGCTGTTGCATTCGGCGTCCTGGAATCCCTTAAAATCATACTCCCCCGGGGGCAAGGTCTGCACCGCCGCTTGTATGGCCTCAATGTCCAGCGGCAGCGGCACATGGCCCGCGTGCCCGCGCAGGTCGGGGCGCATTACGCGGGCATTCCATAGGCGGTACACATAATGCCGCGCAGTAGCACTAAAGCGGGCATGGAAGTCCTCCCCCACATGCTCCACTGCCACCACCCGAATATCCTTCGGCAAAAACCGGTTCATACCCGTAATAAATTTAAAGTCCGTCAAATCTTTCGCCACATCGGCATGCGCCACTTGGCCCCATGCGTGCACACCACGGTCGGTGCGGCCTGCCCCCACCAGTTTCACGTCGTGCTCTACAAGCTGCTCCAAAGCATGGGCCAGGGCCCCTTGCACACTGGGCAAACCCTCCTGAATCTGCCACCCGTAATACGCCTGCCCATCATATTGCAGCGTTATTTTCAGCCGCACCATCAGCCCAGCACCACACCGTTTTTCAGCGCGGGCCAGCCGCGCGCAATCTCGCCGGCAGGCCCGGCCTTGGCCCCCGCGCGCTGCATCTCCACAATCTTCACCACCCCCACACCGCAGGCCACCGCCACACCGGTGCTGTCCATGCCAATCACTTCGCCGGGCTCGCCCATGCGCTTGTGCAGCCACAGCTGGTTCACTTCCGTGCGTAATATCTTAAAAACCTCGCCCCCCAGCCGCGCCGTTGCCCCCGGCACCGGGCTTAACCCGCGCACATGGTTGTGCACCTCCATCACCGGCTTGTGCCAATCCACGGGGCGCATTTCTGGCGTAAGTTTTGGCGCATGGGTGGCCTCGCCCACCTGCGGCACGGGCCGAATACTGGCCAAATCATTCACCGCCTCCACCAACATGCTTGCCCCCTTGGCGGCAGTGGTGTCGTGCAGTTCCGCCAGTGTCATGTTCAGCGGCACGGCCATGCTGTCGCGCGCCACCACAGGGCCAGTGTCCATGCCTTCATCCAGCTTCATCACGCACACGTCGGTGCGGGCATCTCCGGCCAGCAGGGTCCATTGCAGCGGGGCGGCCCCCCGCCAACGCGGCAACGCACTCGGGTGAACATTCAGGCACAAACGGCTATCCACCAAAGCCTTCGGCAGCAGCAGGCCATACCCCACAACACAGAACACATCCGCCGCCAACCCCAGCACCGCCTCCAAATCCTCTCCGCGCAGCTTTTCCGGGTGGAACACAGTCAGCCCCATATCCTCAGCAGCCTCATGCACCGGGGTGTTCTGCACTTTGTGCCCACGCCCGGCGGGCCGGGGGGGCTGAGTATAAACCGCCACAATCTCATGCCCGGCGGTGTGCAGGGCGTGCAGGCTGGGCACCGCAAAGGCGGGGCTGCCCATAAACACCACGCGTGCCACGGGCCTAGTCTTTCCGGGCCGAGATCACTCCGGCCTCCGCCGCCAGTATCTCAAAACTGGCGCCGTTTTTTATAATGTCTTTGCGCAGTTTGGCCCATTTGCCCATGGCAATGTCGCGGCGCAGTTTGCTCATCCGCTGCGAGAACACAATCCCGTCCAAATGGTCAATCTCGTGCTGCACGCACACCGCATCCAGCCCCTCCAGGGTTTCTTCCACCGGCTGGCCGTCGCGGTCGGTATAGGCCAGCGTCACACGCGCAGGGCGCACCACTTCACCCCACAGGCCGGGCAGGCTCAGGCAACCTTCCTGATGACTCACCGTCTCCTCACTCGCCCACACAATCGCGGGGTTAATGTAAAACTTCGGCACCTTCACGCTAAAATCGCGTTTGCCTTCGGGCGTCCGCGCACCCAAATCCATCACGAACATCCGTTGTCGAACATCCACCTGCGGCGCCGCCAAACCCACACCATCGGCGCGGTACAGGGTGGCCAGCATCTTTTCCAGAATGGCCAGCGTGGCGGGGGTGGCACCCGGCGCGGGTTCGGCCACCGTGCTCAGGGTGGGGTGGGGCTGCAACAAAATAGGGTACAGGTCGGGTGTCGTGGTCATACACCAGCATCTAACGCAATTTACGGCAAAAGAGAAGGGCAGGGGGCTGGTAAAGCACAAATTCCCATGGCACACTCCGCGCAACAGCGCATGCACGCCAAACAACATAAAAAAGGGGCACCCCATGGCCAAAGGCAAATCCACATCCGACATCACCTCCATCGGCATCATCGGCGCGGGGCAAATGGGTAACGGCATTGCGCACGTTGCCGCCCAAAACGGCTTTACCGTCACCATGGTCGACATCAACCCGGCCTCACTGGAAAAAGCCCTTGCCACCATCGCCAAGAACATGGACCGCCAGATCCAGAAGGGCCAAATGACCGAAGCCGACAAAAAAGCCGCCGAATCCCGCCTGCACACCAGCACTAAAATGGCCGACCTCAACACCTGCCAGCTGATCATCGAAGCCGCGACCGAAAACGAAGAGGTAAAGAAGAAGATCTTCAAAGAGGTCGACGCCATCGCCCCCAAAAACTGCATCATCGCTTCCAACACCTCCTCCATCTCCATTACCCGCCTGGCCGCCGTCACCTCACGGCCGGAGCAATTCATCGGCCTGCACTTCATGAACCCCGTACCGATGATGGCGCTGGTCGAAATCATCCGTGGCCTGGCCACCAGCCACGAAACGTATGAGCGCGTGCTGGAAGTCGCCGAAAAAATGGGAAAAACCGTAGCCACGTCGGAAGACGTCCCCGGCTTCATCGTCAACCGCATTCTGCTGCCGATGCTGAACGAAGCCGCCTACGCCCTGCAAGACGGCGTCGCCGATGTCCGCAGTATCGACACCGCCCTCAAGCTCGGCGCAGGCCACCCCATGGGCCCGCTGCAACTGGCCGACTTCATCGGGCTGGATACCTGTGTCGCCATCATGCGCGTGCTGCACAACGAACTCGGCGACAGCAAATACCGCCCCTGCCCCCTGCTGGTGAAGTTCGTCGACGCAGGCTGGCTCGGCAAAAAAACAGGCCGAGGCTTCTACGACTACTCCGACCCCGCCAACCCCAAACCTTCGCGCTAAAAACCATAAAAAAATAACTGCCAACAGGCAGTTATTTTTTGTTTATGAATGGATTAAGATCTACAATAAAAAATATGACATGGGACAAAGAGCATATTTTACTGAGAGCCCACGTGGCGGTGGCCCATGTAGGGAGCAGCATGCTCTTCCTCTATGCGCCCATTTTAATTGCAATGAATTATCAAAGCCCTTTAATGGGTATCTATTGGTTGCTGGTTGTGCATATTGCGTGTCTATTAGGACGATTCATCATATGGGTCGGGCGTTTCAATGTCACACAGGCGATCGGAGCCATGGGACTTTTAATGCGGGCTTCGGGTCTCACATTACCGCTTTTGGGGCCGGAATGGATTTGGCCGGGAGGCATAGCCGCCGGTTTGGGCAGCTCTTTGTTTTTCGGGTGTTCCTCGCGCATGGTCTACGCGCACGCGTCATCACAGGCAGGTAAGTTGATGGCAGGAAACGAGTTTGCATATGCCCTAGGCTCGCTGACATCGGCACTGATAGTTGCCGCCAACCTAATATCGCCCGGTGCCAATGCGCTCATAGCGGGGTCAGCGATGAGTGTGCTGGCTGCTCTGCTGTTGATGATTGTTCCTATGGCCGACCAGGATGAGCCAAGGGATGCACGTCTGAAAATCCAACGCGCACCTGTTCCTATGCGCGTATTTTTGGCAAATCATTCCATGGCAAATGAGATCGTGATTTTAGCACCGTTGATCGTAGCCTCCGGTTCCAAGAGTGGCTGGTTGGCAATCGCCATTTCGCTAATAGCTCTGATCATGTCTCCGATAATGGGTAAAATCTACGACGCACGTCATGTATATGCCTTGTTAGGGCTGGGCACCCTTAGCGTGGCGGCCTGGATTGTTTTATATTTAACAACTCAACTCGAGATATTCGCTTTGCCTCTGGTTGTGGCCGGGGCACTGGTCTTAGCCAAAGTATCACAGACAATGCTGGACCAATGGCGAAAATCGGCGTCAGCAAGCCTATGCACCGAACGTGCGGGCGAGGTCGTCGCAACACTTCATATGAGCCATAGTTTGGGAGCAACGCTCATTGTTGCACTAAGTTGTGGGGTAGCTTATCTCCATGGAGGAAGCATGCCGGAATGGATAATGTTGGTGGCTCCTGTTGCTAACGCCGCTATGGTGGCGCTGTTGTACGGTTACGAAAAACAAAGAGTGATTTTTACTTAAAACAAATGCATCCCCCTAACGTCAAAGTATCATCAAAGGACTCCCCCATGCTCTCCCACGTCACCCTCGGCGTCAGCAACATCCCCGCAGCCATGGCCTTCTACGACGCCGCGTTGGCCCCTCTCGGCATCATCCGGCGCTATACGTTCGACGATTCTCTCGGTTACGCCCTGGCAGGAGGGCCAGAAGACGGCCCCGCCCAGCTCTGGGTCATGCACCCCTTTAACGGTCAGCCACCCCACGCGGGCAATGGCTGGCATGTGGCGCTGGTTGCTCCCAGCCGCGCGGCGGTCGATGCCTTCCATGCCGCCGCCCTGGCTCACGGCGGCATCTCAGAAGGCGCCCCCGGCGTGCGCCCTCTCTATCACCCCGAATACTACGCCGCCTACGTCCGCGACCCCGAAGGCAACAAACTCCAAGCCGTCAACCACGGCTCCCAGCACAATGTAATTTAGGCATATCATAACAATCAAAAAAACCGCCGCCCCGTAGGGCGGCGTTCGTCTTCGCTGGGCTTTACAGGTTGGTCAGAATGACCACAATGAAGCCGAAATGCGTCAGGTGGTGCGCCGCCTGGTCAAGCCCGAAAGCCCACCAGAAGTAAGGCCGCTCGGTGCTCCACTGCCCGCCCAAGTCCGGGTGGGCCTTAATGCGGTCAACCGTGGCATGCACCACCAGGTCAACCAGCGCCAGCCACCAAAAGCCCGGCGCCACCACAATGCAAATCATCAGCGTGCCGGTGGCGTGCACCAAGGCGTGGGCCAGCAGGGGCAGAAACCACCCGGAGCGCTTGCCCTTGGCCAGCATCCACGGCCGCTGCAATGGGTAGTCACAGAAGAAATGCTTGGCCTGAAAAAGCACATACAGGCCAACGAGAAAAGGAAGGGAGGCCATATTTTACTCCTCATTGGCGAAATGCCTGATTATGTATACGTCAAAGTACTTTCTTTCGTCAATGTCTACCCAAAACAACCAAGGCCGCCCACCGGGCGGCCTCATATAGCGTTGTCGCGCCCTACTTCCGGCGCTTGAAAACCCGAATGGGGTCAGGGTGAGTCCGCCAGCGTTCGTCCGTCTCCACTCGGGCCGGTTGGCTGAACACCCGCAGTCCCACCCGCTTCAGGGCATCCCCCTCACGCGCCGAAATCTGCTCGTGAGTGGGCATCTGATGCCCTTGTTTGGAAATAAACTTTATCATGTTTCTCTCTCTTCTTATTGAATTGGATTTATTGTATACTAAAAGAGGAGGGGGGATGCAACAAAAAAACCGCGCAAGTACCTAACCTACCGCCACCCCATCAACTCCATCTCCACAATCCCCTCCAGCATGTCCATACCCACTTCACTGGCGTTCAGGCAGGGCACCACGTCATAGGTCTCGCCTCCAGCTTCCATAAAGGCCTCGCGGCCGCCAATCCCAATTTCCTCCAGCGTCTCCACGCAGTCGGCACTAAAGCCCGGGCACACCATCAGCACGTTCTTAAATCCCTTGGCGGGCAGCTCCTCAATCGCCACGGCAAAATAGGGCTTCAGCCATTCCTGCGCCCCAAAGCGGCTCTGGAAGACCATCAGCAGCGGCGGCACACCCCGCCCTTTGCGCAACGTCTCACCTTTGCCCACACGGCCATCCAGCTCTGCCACGTCCTTCACAAAGGCGCTGCCCAGCGCCTCGGCCAGCAAACGCGCGGTTTTATGGCTGTGGCAATAATAGGTGTCGCCTTTGTGGCAGTTCACCAGCGGCAGGCCATGAAAACTCGCCACAACCACATCCGGCTTCACCGCCAACCCCTCGATATGCGCCTTAATGCTCGCCGCCAGCGCCCCAATGTACGCCGGGTGGTCATAATAGGGCGGCAAATACCGCAACGTCGGCTGCCAGCGCTGGGTGCGCATCCAGTCGCTAATCTTGTCCACCACCGTGGCGGTGGTGGCGGCGCTATATTGCGGGTAAAGCGGCGCCACCAGCACTTTGGTCACGCCTTGGTCGCGCAGGGCTTCCATGCCCGCCGCCAGGCTGGGGTTGCCGTAGCGCATGCCGTGCTCCACCACCAGGTCGGGGAATCTCTCCCGCAAACCCGCCACCTGGTCTTCGGTTATCACCCGCAGCGGGCTGGCGTTGCGGGCTTTGTCCCAAATCTGCGCATAGGCATGGCCGGTTTTCTTGGGCCGAAAAGTCAGAATAATCAGGTTGAGAATAAACCACCAAATCACCTTCGGTATCTCAATTACGCGCGGGTCGCTCAAAAATTCCTTCAGGTAGCGGCGTATGCTCCAGTAGTCGGTGGCATCCGGCGTGCCCAGGTTCACCAACAACACGCCCATCTTGCCAAAGGCGGCGGCCTGCGGGTGGCGGGCGGGCAGGGCAGGGGGGTGGTTGGCGGCGGGGGTCTTCATGTATATGCTTTCTTAACAGCTGTTCCAGATACAGGTTTCTTGACAGCCCTTATCTACCATGCCAAAAAGCGCGCGGCCACTAGGCCTGAAAGAATAGTATAAATTTTGTGGGGAAAACACACGCATGACCGCCGCCACCCGCTACGCCAAGGCCTTGTTTGCGCTAACGGCCGAGCACAAACAGCAAGCCGCCGTTACAGCGGCAGTGCAGGCCCTCGGCACCGCCCTGAGCGACTCCGCCCTGGCCACCAGCCTTGCCAACCCGCGCCTCACCCCCGCCCAGCGCAGCCAGTTGGCGGCGGGCATGGCCAAGGCGGTGCAGGCGCCGCAGGTATTGGCCAACACGCTGGGTGTGCTGGCGGCTAACAACCGTTTGGCCTGCCTGCCTGCCATGCTTTCGGCGTATCTTGCATTAACCGACTCCGCCAGCGGCATCACCCACGTGCAGGTCAGCAGTGCTGCGCCGCTTACCGCCGCGCAACGCACCAGCATCACTCAAACCATCCAGCGCTACACCAAGTCCGCCGATATCCGCCTGAACGAATCGCTCGACGCCCGCCTCAAAGGCGGTTTCCGTGCCTTCTTTGGCGGCCAGGTGTGGGATGCCTCTCTCGCGGGTAGCATCGCCCGGCTGGAAACCCGCCTGCGCAACGCCATAAACCAGCGCCACAGCCAATAATTACTATAAATACCCAAACCAAAACAGCAAAATACTAAACACGAAAACACGAAAACACGAGAATTAGGGAGAACACCATGAGCACCGAAACCCTCCGCGCATCCGAGGTCACCAAGGTCCTGAAGGATCAAATCGCCGCCTTCAACACCGACACCAAGCCGGAAGAAGCCGGTCAAGTCCTGTCGGTCGGAGACGGCGTCGCCCGCGTCCACGGCCTCTCCGGCGTGCAAGCCGGAGAAATGGTCACCTTCCCCGGTAACATTCAGGGCATGGCCCTCAACCTCGATGAAGACCATGTCGGCGTGGTTATCTTCGGCGACGACCGCACCATTAAAGAAGGCGACCTCGTCAAGCGCAGCAAAGAAATCGTCTCGGTGCCCACCGGCAAAGAACTCCTCGGCCGCGTGGTCGACGCCCTCGGCAACCCCATCGATGGCCGTGGCCCGCTGAAAGCGAAAACCACCGCCAAAGTCGAAGTCATCGCACCCGGCATCATCGCCCGTAAATCGGTGCACGAACCTCTCCAAACCGGCCTCAAAGCCATCGACGCCCTCGTGCCCATCGGCCGTGGCCAGCGGGAGCTCATCATCGGCGACCGCCAAACCGGCAAAACCGCCGTCGCGATTGATGCCATCATCAACCAGGCAGGCACCCACAAGGGCGACAAACCCGTCTTCTGCGTCTACGTCGCCATCGGCCAAAAGCGCTCTACCGTCGCCCAGGTGGTGGAAAAACTCCGCAACGCGGGCGCGCTGGACTACACCATCGTCGTCGCCGCCACCGCGTCCGACCCCGCCCCCATGCAGTTCATCGCCCCCTACGCGGGCTGCGCCATGGCCGAATACTTCCGCGACAACGGCATGCACGCGCTGATTGTGTA
Source organism: Proteobacteria bacterium UBA6156 (assembly GCA_002422365.1). Taxonomy (GTDB): domain Bacteria; phylum Pseudomonadota; class Alphaproteobacteria; order UBA2136; family UBA6156; genus UBA6156. The sequence continues at coordinate 31,948 of DIUO01000037.1, read as the reverse complement.
CGACGACCTCTCCAAGCAAGCCGTGGCCTACCGCCAAATGTCGCTGCTGCTGCGCCGCCCGCCGGGCCGCGAAGCCTATCCGGGAGACGTCTTCTACCTCCACAGCCGTCTGCTGGAACGCGCCGCCAAATTGTCCGACGATCTCGGCGGCGGATCCCTCACCGCGCTGCCGATTATCGAAACCCAGGCAGGCGACGTTTCGGCCTATATTCCCACCAACGTCATCTCCATTACCGATGGCCAAATCTTCCTGGAGTCCGACCTGTTCTACTCCGGTGTGCGCCCGGCCATTAACGTCGGTCTGTCGGTGTCGCGCGTGGGCGGTTCGGCCCAAACCAAAGCGATGAAAAAGCTCGCAGGCACCATGCGCCTCGACCTCGCCCAATACCGCGAAATGGCCGCCTTCAGCCAGTTTGCCTCCGACCTCGACGCCTCCACCCGCAAGCTGCTCTCGCGTGGCGAACGCCTCACCGAGCTCCTCAAGCAAAAGCAATACCAGCCGCTGCGTGTAAGCGAGCAAGTGGTCGGCATCTACGCCGGTACCAAAGGGTATCTGGACGACATCGAGCCCAAGCACGTCACGGTGTTCGAAGCCCACCTGCTGGAAATCCTCCGCAGCAGCTACGCTAAACTGCTCACCGAGCTCGATACCAAGGGCGAACTGACGGCCGAGCTGGAAGAAACGCTGAAAGACGCCATCACCTCGGCTAAAAACAGCTTCGACCCCGCCGACGCCACCCTGGCCGCCAAAGCCCGTGGCACCGAAACCAAAAAAGCGGCCACCACCACCGAAGCCGCCACCAAAGTGGCCAAAGGCAAAGCTAAAAAGTAAGGCCACCCAACGCACAAGCGGGGGCGCATTGCGCCCCCGTTCGTAATTCGTGGGATTGTCATTCCCAGTGTTGATTAATCCAATGAGCAAACTCAACGGAAGGGTAGGAAAACTCACTATGAGCTTCGCGCGGCCCTTGCAGCCCCCTGAAGGTGAGCATGACAGTGAGCCGGAGAAGACCGGACTCTGCCTGGATTCTGCAGCACGGTGCTGCAAATGAGGGCAGTTCTTCCCATACGGCCTTGCCGCCGACGCCGTCTTCCAGCCAACCAATCAGCGTCTTCACGCCATCGCGCTCTGGCACATTGGTGTGACCGTAGTTGGCGGCAGAGTATCCTCTGCGGTCGAGATCGTACTTCCACACAGGCACACCCGTATGGGCATTCTGAAAAATGCGCTCCCTCAGTGCTGCAATCTGCACGTCAAAGCTGTAATCGGCCTCCGCAGGCCGGGTCTTAACGGTCGTCATGGAATATCTCCCAAAACAGATTCATTCTCCACCCCAACCTACCAAATCGCATACACTAAGCCAATAGAAAAACGGCCCGCAGGCCGTTTAAGCACATATTTTCCTAGTAATAATAAGCCACGCGCCGTTCATACCCGTGGCGGCCATTCTGCCAGTGGCGGTTGCCATAGCCGTGCCCATGCCCGCGCTGCGGGGTCACATACACCACTTTGGTGTTCGGGTGCTTCACCACAACGTTCTTCACGTGCTTGCGGTTGTGGTTACGCTTTGGCGCGGGTTTATACACCACCTTCTGCACCACCGGCTGGTGGTAGCTGTAGCCATAGGGCGCATTGCCAAAGTTCAAACTTATTTTCACGTTATCCGCATGCGCCGCACTCGGCATGGCAAAGGGCAGGGCCAGCAGGCCAAGGCCCAGGCCCCACAGGGCTGTCTTTTTACCGTTAAAGGGTGTTGCAGTGGTGGTCATCATGTTCGCTCCTTGTTGTGTTGAACACCCCCCAAACGCACCGCCACCCATTTCCCCTGCGCACTCCGGCAACGGGTAAGCACGGTGTAAAAAATGCCGCCCAAACCCACTGTTCACTTTACACTGTTCACTGTTCACTATAAAAGAAGCCATGCCTAGCCTCAAAGCCCTCCGCAGCCGTATCAAAAGCGTCAAAAACACGCGCCAGATCACCAAAACCATGAAGATGGTCGCCGCCGCCAAAGTGCGCCGCGCGCGCATGGCGGTGGAAAACGCCCGCCCCTACGCCGCGCGCCTCTCCGGCATTTTGGGCACCATCGCGGGCGGCGCCGACGCCTCCGCGCCGCTGCTCCTTACCGGCCGCGCCCATGTCGCAACCGTCTGCCTGGTGGTGTGCGGTAGTGACCGTGGCCTCTGCGGCGGCCTCAACAGCAACCTGCTCAAAGCCGCCCACCAGTGGGTGGCCACACGCCAGGCTGCGGGCCAAACCGTCAAAATCGTCGCCGTGGGCCGCAAAATCGAAGCCGGGATGAAAAGCACCCAACCCGCCGCGCTGCAAAAAAGCTTCACCGACATGGGCCGCAATGTCGAATTTGCCCACGCCCAAACCATCGCCGAATACCTGCTGGAGCAGTTCACCTCCGGCGCGCTGGATGAAGTGCATCTCATGTCCGCCCACATGGTCAGCATGCTCACTCAGCAGCCCACCGTACAGCAGCTTATCCCCTTTGCCCGCCCGGCAGCCGCCGCAGGCGCAGTGCAAACGGTGCCAGAGTTCGAACCGTCGGAAGAAACCGTGCTGGAGCACCTCCTGCCCCTCAACCTGAACATGCAGGTGTTTACCGCGCTGCTGGAAAGTTCGGCGTCGGAGCAAGCCGCCCGCATGACCGCCATGGACAGCGCCACCCGCAACGCCGGAGAAATGATCAAAAAACTCAGCGTCCAATACAACCGCTCCCGCCAGGCCGCCATCACCAAAGAACTCATCGAAATCATCTCCGGCGCCGAAGCGCTTTAGAGCCATATATAGAGCCGAAAACCCGCGTCTTACGACGCGGGTTTTCTTAATTAAAATAGGTGCTACCGTGCTACCGCGCGATCATGCTGTAAACGCCGAGTACGACCATAACGACGACCAGAATGATTAAGCACCAGAAGAAGAACGTCACAACAATCCCTACGGGCCAAAGTATCAGCCAGAAGTAAACCCACAGGTTGTTCCAATGGGTGAACGACAGATCGAGGAAGATATGCTCAGAGAGCATAGCCCCCACCACATATCCCACGAGGATGTAAACAGCGAATGCGATTAAACGGAACATGTCGATCTCCATTAGCGGGAAGATATGTATACTTATTATGGAAAAATTCTAAGAAGGTCAATATAAAACGCGAAAATTACAGCAAACCCTAAACCAACCGCCGCTTCACAAAATAAGCAACTGCCACCACACAGGCCAGCACCATAAACCAGAACCAGAACATCACCGCCAGCCCCACCGGCCAGAAGAACATCCAGAAATACACCCACAAATTGCCCCACTCCGTGCGGCTCACATCCATATAAATGTGGTCCGATACCGCCGCCCCCACCAGGTAACCCACCAGCATATGCAGCCCCAGCTGCACCCCCGTCCACACCATCAGGCGTGTTCCTGCATAAGGCGTCACATCTTTCATAGGGGCAGCCTAAGCCAAGCCTGCCCGCGCGGCAAGGGTGCTTGACGCTTCCGGGCCTTTAAGCCCATGCTGCGGGCCATGACAACCCCTAACTCCCCCCACGCCCATATCATCGGCATCGCAGGCATCGGCATGTCTGCCACCGCCATTCTCCTGCGCCAGCAGGGCTACAGCGTCAGCGGGTCAGATGAAGGCTTCTACCCCCCGGCATCCGTCATTCTCCCCGCCCACGGCATCACCATAACCAGCCCCCACGCCGCCGCCAACATTCCGCCGCAACCCTCCCTCATCGTCATCGGCAAACACGCCAAACTCACGGCGGATAACCCCGAAGTCGCCGCCGCCACCGCCATATCTCAGGCGTCCGGCATCCCGATGAAATCCTACCCAGAAGTCCTCGCCAGCCTCACCCAACACCGCCACAACATCGTGGTGGCAGGCAGCTACGGCAAATCCACCACCACCAGCCTGCTGGCCTGCGCCCTGCGGCATTCACAGGTCGACTGCGGCTACTTCATCGGCGCCCTGCCCAAAAGCCTCGGCATCCACGCGAGCCTCGGCACCGCCGCACCGTTTGTGATGGAAGGCGACGAATACCCCTCGTCCAACACCGACCCCACCTCCAAATTCCTCCACTACAGCCCGCAGGCGGTCGTCCTCACCTCCGCCGCCCACGACCACGTCAACATCTTCCCCACCCAAACCGATTACGAAAAACCCTTCCAAAACCTCCTCGCCACCATCCCGGCCAACGGCCTGCTGGTGGCCTGCCTCGATGAACCCCACGCCGCCCAATTAGCCAAAACAGCTACTTGCCAAGTCGTCACCTACAGCCTGAATAACCCGCAAGCCGACTACCACGCCACCAACCTGCACTATGCCGAAGTCTCCCGCTTCACCCTCATCGCCCACGGCCAAAACCTCGGCGAATTCACCACCACCCAACTCGGCGCGCACAATGTCCAAAACATGGTCGGCGCCGCCGCCCTGCTGCTGGAGCAAAACCTGCTGACGCCCGACCAAATCCGCGCCGCCTTCGCCGCCTTCCAGGGGGTTGTCCGCCGCATGGATAAACTCACCACCACATCTTCTGTCCCCGCCTACGAAGGTTTCGGCTCCTCGCGCGACAAAGCCCGCTCGGCGATAGATGCCATGCAACTCCACTTCCCCACCCGCCGCCTGGTGGCAGTGTTCGAGCCCCACACCTTCAGCTGGCGGAATAGGGAAACCATCAGCTGGTATAACGATGTCTTCCACGGCGTCGCCCACGTCTTCCTCTACCCCCCGCCCGGCCACGGTGCCACCACCCACAGCCAGTTGTCGCAGCCCGAAATCGCCGCCGCCATCCAAGCCTCCGGCACCCCCGTGCAACAGCTCACCGCCATGCCGGATGACGACCTCGCCACCATCATGGCCGCCCTCAAGCCAGACGACGTCCTCCTCCTCCTCACCAGCGGAGACATCGGCGGTATGATGTCCCAGCTCATCGCCCGGCTGGAAGAAACCTTCGGCCCAGCATAAGTGCGGCACGGCTCTCAAAGCTGGTGTCATCCCGGAAGGATTAAGCTGTTTAACTAATAAATTGCAGCGTATGGCGGAGATAAAAAGGCAGCTGGTTGTGGCGGGAAAACAGGGTAATAGTGGCCCTATTTTCCTGGTTTGACGACGCAATCCAGATGTCTTTTTAGCCCGCCCGCAGGCTTGCAGACGCTGCAATTTATTAGTTAAACAGCTTTATAGGGTGGAAAAGGGGGAGGGGCCCCTTTTCCGGGCCCCCCTTCCTATCCGGGATCCACCCCCAACGGGAGTACTCTAGGCCAGCCGCAGGCGTTCCTTCAACAAACCGAGACACTCGCCAACAAATCACACCGTATCGTCTTGACGCGTCCCGCCATTTCCGGCATGTTCCGCGCAAATTAAGTCATTTACTCAAAAGAGAGGGAATCCCACCCATGTCCGCCGCCAAAGCCGCCAAATCTGTTGCATCCCAGGGCCATGTTGTCCGCGTTATCGGCCCGGTTGTCGATGTCCAATTCGAAGGCGACCTGCCGGAAATCCTCACCGCGCTGAACATCACGCGCAAAGAGGGTAAAACCGAATCCACCCTGGTGCTCGAAGTTGCCCAACACTTGGGAGAAAACACCGTCCGCACCATCGCCATGGACACAACCGACGGCCTCACCCGTGGCGACGTTGTCATCAACACCGGCACCGCCATCCGCGTGCCCGTGGGCCCCAAAAACCTGGGCCGTATCATGAACGTGGTGGGCGAACCGATTGACGAACTCGGGCCGATGGACACCTCCATCAACTGGGAAATCCACCGCCCCGCCCCGAAATTTGAAGACCAATCCACCGAAGCCGCCATTCTCGAAACCGGCATCAAGGTTATCGACCTGCTGGAGCCCTACGCCAAAGGCGGTAAAATCGGCCTGTTCGGTGGTGCCGGTGTGGGTAAAACCGTGCTGATTCAAGAACTGATCAACAACATCGCCAAGGGCCACGGCGGCTACTCGGTGTTTGCAGGGGTTGGCGAGCGTACCCGCGAAGGGAACGATTTGTACCACGAAATGATGGAATCCGGCGTTATCGTGGCCGACAAGCCGGAGCAATCCAAAGCCCTGCTGGTCTACGGCCAGATGAACGAACCCCCGGGTGCCCGCGCCCGCGTGGCCCTCTCCGGCCTCACCGCTGCCGAGTACTTCCGCGACGAAGAAGGCAAAGACGTGCTGTTCTTCGTCGATAACATCTTCCGCTTCACCCAAGCAGGGTCCGAGCTCTCGGCACTCTTGGGCCGCATCCCCTCCGCCGTGGGCTACCAGCCGACCCTGGCGACCGACATGGGTGCCATGCAAGAGCGCATTACCTCCACCAAAAAAGGCTCCATCACCAGCGTGCAGGCCGTGTATGTGCCGGCCGACGACATGACCGACCCCGCCCCGGCCACCACCTTTGCCCACTTGGACGCCACCACCGTGCTCAACCGCGCCATTTCGGAAAAAGGCATTTACCCGGCGGTCGACCCACTGGACAGCACTTCGCGCATGCTCGACCCCCAAGTGGTGGGCGAAGAGCACTATAATGTGGCCACCCAGGTCCAGAACATCCTCCAGCGCTACAAAGCCCTCCAAGATATCATCGCAATTCTGGGCATGGACGAACTGAGTGAAGATGACAAAATGGTCGTACACCGCGCCCGCCGCCTGGAGCGCTTCCTCTCCCAGCCCTTCCACGTCGCCGAGCAGTTCACCGGCGCCCCCGGCAAATACGTCAAGTTGGCCGATACCGTCCGCAGTTTCAAAGAAATCCTGGAAGGCAAACACGACAACCTGCCGGAAGCCGCCTTCTACATGGTCGGCAGTATCGAAGAAGCGGTGGAGAAAGCCAAGAAACTNNAAACACCCCTCGGGGTGTTTTTTTATGTCAGCCCTCTTGTCAGCGGCAGCAGGCGGCGTAGTCTTATAAAACAACAATGTAACAACCAACCAGGAGTCCCCCCACGATGAAATCCACCACCTTTGTGGCCACCATGGCCGTGCTTATGGCCGCCGCCGCCGTGCTGCCCGCCATGGCGCAAGACACCGAAACGAAAGAGCGCCCCAACGCCGCCGCCCGCATGGAAAAACACAAGCAGAACATGGACGCTCGTTATAAAGAGCACGAAAAGAATAAGGCCGAGCGTCGCGCCAGAATCGATGCCTTTCACGAGCAGTGCCACAACCGCATGAAGGGCGCCGAAACGCCCGAGCAAATGCGCGCCGTGAAAGAAGAATGCATGGCCAAAGGCAAAGAGATGAAAGACAACGCCAAAGCCAAACGCGAAGACCGCCGCGAAGACAACAAAGACAAGCGTGAAGACTGGAAAGACAAGCGCGGCGACATGAAGGCCGAGCGCGAAGAGCGCAGAGCCAACCGCGCCGCCCCTGCTGCCGAATAACCTGCGGCAACCTTACCTGCGGCACACCTACGGAACCGCAGCCCCGTTCCGCCGTTAGCTCAGCGGGGCGATATCCACGCAACCCGTCCCACGCCCATAATCATAAGGGCAGGGGGCGGGTTGCCGGGTTTCGCAAAGGTATAACCGAACGGGATTCCGCATCATGACCACCACTTTCAAACCAGCTTCAACCCTGCCAACCACCATCCTCGCCGTCGCACTTCTGGCCACCCTCAGCGCCGCCGCCCAGGCCGAAGGCACCGCAGCCAATGCCAACGCCAATGTCAAAGCGAACGCAAATGCGTCAGCCCGTACGTCGCCAACGGTCGAAGGCGGTGTCAGTGCCCTCGGCACCGTCATCAGCGGCACGGCCAATGCCGCCTACCATAAAACCGCCCAGGGGGTCGACGAACTGCGCAAGGACTACCACCAAGGCATGGCGAACATGAACGCCGAATCCGCCCGCGAAAACCTGCAGGAAGGTGAGATTGCCGACGCCGCCGAAGACGCGCGCGACGCCGCCGAACACCAGGCGGAAGCCGCCGCCGCCCGCGCCGAAGCGCGCAGCAACAACAAGGCCGCGGCCCAAAGCTGGAACAAGGCCCGCGCTGCCGCCGGAGTCTCAGCCACCGCCCGTTAATCTTACTCCAAGCCGTCAAAGGGGGCTTCTAGCCCCTTTTTCGGCTTGGTTTTTCGTCAAAAGCAGAGTAGGGTGCGGCCATGGAAACCGCGCTCAAATTCATTTTGCTCACCCCCGCCCAACAGGTTGCGGAGACCGACGCAAGCTACGTCTCGGTGGCCGGAGAATCCGGCGACTTCGGCGTTCTCCCCGGCCACATGGCCATGGTCAGCACGCTGCGCCCCGGTGGCATCGTGGCGGTCACCGGCCCCGGCGGCATCATCACCAGCTACACTGTCAGCTCGGGTGTGGCGGAAGTCTCCCCCCAGGGCGTCACCATCCTGGCCGAATCCGCCACCGCCATCCCCGCCTGATTGACACCTTTCCAACACCAAAACGGCCCTAACAGGGCCGTTTAAGCATAAATAAAGGCTAAGGTTTGTAACAAACGGATGTTACCATGGCCTGCGACCATCCTGTATCAAAGCAACGTGGCTGCCCCACATACCCAATACAACGGTTATTGGCAAAATCTGGCATCAAAACCCAGTATTCATGAGACTCATCTTGGTCGCCGGGGCCGCCGCCGCACCCTAACAGGCGCTCATCGGCAGGGCAGGCCGATATAATCGTGTGCTGACCGGACCGCGTACAAAGTTTCTCGGTATAGGTTTTAATCTCCAGGCTGGCCGGGTCAGGCATGGCAATCGTTACACAACCGTTCACGTCTTTGTCCGCAGCTTCCGGTGCATGCATCATGCCCTTGGCGTTGCAGGTTTTCATGGCCTCTACATCTGTTCTAAGGATATCAATCTCGCCCTTATTCCGGCCAATCAGGTTGTTCAACGCTGTCCAATTGGCCTCGGTGCTCAGGTTGCCCCGGCTGCTATGCTCCTGCGCCACCACTCCGCCCACTGGCATCACCAGCAAAGCCGACAGAATAAGGTAGAAATACGCTTGCATAATATTTTAGAGTCCAAACTTATCAATTAAACAGACACCTCGAAAAACTTATACTTATTTAAAATCGATCATTTGGCATGTAATTGTGCGGAGGAACCGGTTGTCTTGGCTCGCCCTAAACGCCACCCATTTGGTCCCATCCCAGCGGGTAATAGTGTTGTCACCGGGGCTAGAATAACTGTTGGTAGAATACCCTGTTGCATAACCAAAGCCTTCCAGCTCACACATGTGTTCCACTGTGGTGGCGTCGGCAGCACACCGTTTGCCGGCACATACCTGTTCCAGGTTAAAGGTTTCCGTGCGCATAACCAGTTCGCGTGGGTCAATAACGTCAACGCATCCGTTGGTATCTTTCGCCGGGTCGGTGGGCGCATACAGCATTTTCTTGGCGTTACAAAGCGAAAGGGCATCCGCCAGAATTTGAGCAGACTCAGCTTGTCCCCGCACAGAATCGACAAGATTCTTCAAAGAGGTCCAGTTGGCCTCTTGGCTTAAGTTCCCACGGCTGGAATATTCCTGCGCCACCACTCCGCCCACTGGCATCACCAGCAAAGCCGACATAACCAGAAAGAGATGCATGTTCATACCTTCTTATAGCACACCATACGAATAAAATTTACAGGGGGCAAATGAAATATAATTTATTGATAAAATGGTAATAATCCCTCCAACACCAAAGCGGCCCCACCGGGGCCGCTTCGTGCATTCCTCACAAAAGGGCAGGGGGCGGGCGCGGGCGGGCCTACCGCAACCCCGCCACCCACTCCGCCATCCGCCGCAACCCCTCGGCCAGCGCGCTTTCCTTGCCTGCATAGCTAATCCGGATCGCACCGCCATCGCCAAACGCACCCCCCGGCACCACCGCCACCAAAGCCTCCTCCAGCAGCAGCTCACAAAAGGCTACATCGTCCTTCACCACCTTGCCCGCAGGCGTGCTTTTCCCGAATAAATGCCCAATCTGCGGGAAGGCATAAAACGCGCCCTCCGGCGTAGGGCAGGGCAGGGCCATGGCCGCCAGCGCCGCCAAAGTCAGGTCGCGTTGCTTTAATAAACGCACTTTCTGGTCATCCAAAAACCCTTGCTCCCCCTGCATGGCCGCCACCGCCGCCGCCATGGTCACGGCGGGCAGGTTGGTAAAGCTCTGGCTGGTCAGCGTCAGCAAGGCGTCAATCAGTGCTTTTGGCGCGGCCACCATGCCCACGCGCCAGCCGGGCATGCCGTAGGTTTTGCTCACACTTTGCACAATCGCCATGCGGCTCTTCAAACCGGGCTGAAAATCCAGCAGCTGTGCCGCAAACCCGCCAGGAGCATCCGCATCGTTAAACACCAGCCGGTCGTAAATATCATCGCTGAACACCCACACATCCGGGTGCTTGGCCAGCACAGCCGCCAGCGCTTCCACCTCGGCGGCGTTATACAGCATGCCGGTGGGGTTGCTGGGGTTGTTAAACATCACCACCTTGGTTTGGACCGTCAGCGCCGCTTCCAGTTGCGCAGGCGTAATCTTGTAGTTCTGCTCCGCCGTGCCTTGGGGGCACACCGGCGTGCCGCCCACAATCTTCACCATTTCCGGGTAACTGGCCCAATAGGGGGCAGGTATAACTACCTCGTCGCCCGCTTCCACCAACGCCAGCAACAGGTTGAACAACGCGCCTTTACCCCCCACCTGCGCACACACCTCAGTCTCGGCATAGTCAAACCCCCGCCGTGCCAGCATGGCGCAAAACGCCTTCACCAGCTCATTACTGCCGCGCCCGGGCAAATAATCGCCGCTGTCGGCATCCACCGCTGCATGGGCGGCAGCATAAACATGCGCGGGCGGCAAAAACCCGGGCACGCCAATGCTCAGGCTCACCACGTCTTTGCCCGCAGCCTTCAAATCACGGGCTTTTCCGGCCACTTTAATAATTGCACTGGGCTGTACAGCCTTCATGCGTTGTGCAAATTCCAAACTCATCTTGCGTCCTCCTGCTGATAATCCGTGCATGCCAATCTAAAATCAAACACACCGGTGCATAAATTCTGCACCCGCCCCCTTGCACCTGCAAGCATTCTTTGTCATACAAATTGTGTACGTGTTTTTGCGTGGCGCATCTTAGCATTTCAGCCATTCGGACACACGTTTTCGCCCAAAACGAATTTTATAACACAATCCCGAGGGGGATAGAATGACAGTACCGACTGATCTCGACCACCTCATAGCTGCTGCCGAAGCAGCCCAAGGTATCGTCGAGAAGAAGGCACCGCTCCGCAATTCTGATAAGGAACGTCGCCGCAGAAAACGCGCCGTAGCCCGTCGCCACAGAGAAACGGCCGAAGCCGAAGCCAAATCGCTCCCGCAGAAGGAGAGGGCTCGCCGCAGTTTCAGTGAATTCCGCAAAGGCTTCACCAGCGTGCATGGCAGTTGTAGCCATGCCTGAACCCCATCCCGCACAAGCGGGGATCACCGCGGCCTAGCCGCAAAATAGAGGAGTACTTGCCGATGCAGAATCTCGAACGTTACCGGACTACTGTCTGTGCAACTCCAAGATTCTGAAGGGAGGTGATCTATCTATCCGGGGCTAATCACCCCGGCCGCGAGATAAGAAACGTACGACCTCTTTGGCCCCGCACCAGCGGGGCCTTTCTTTTGCCCACTCCCCCCATATCCCTCTTCCAAAAAGGGTCATTTCGGTCTACTCTCACCGCCAAGAACCCCCAAAAGGCTACCAGAAAGGTCCTCCCATGCAGATCGAATCCACCCCCGCCTTCGTGCAAAAAGTTTACGCCACCACCGCCAAAAACTTGGCCATCATCCGCGACCGCCTCAAGCGACCGCTCACTCTTGCCGAAAAGATCCTCTACGGCCACCTCGCCAATGCCGAAACCGCCGAGCTGACTCGCGGCGAATCCTACGTCGAATTCCACCCGGATCGTGTCATCCTGCAAGACGCCACCGCCCAAATGGCCATCCTTCAGTTCATGCAGGCGCAAAAGGACGAAGCCGCCGTGCCCGTCACCGTCCACTGCGACCACCTTATCCGCGCCTATTCAGGTGCCGGAGAAGACCTCGACGTCGCCAACACCGAGAATAAAGAAGTTTATAAGTTTTTGTCCGACGCCTCGCAACGCTACGGCTTCGGCTTCTGGAAGCCCGGCGCCGGCATCATCCACCAAGTGGCGCTGGAGCAATACGCCTTCCCCGGAGAAATGTTTTTGGGGACAGACTCCCACACCCCCAACGGCGGCGGCCTGGGCAGCTTTGCCTGCGGTGTTGGCGGTGCCGACGCCGTCGACGTCATGGTCGGCCTGCCGTGGGAAGTCCTTCACCCGCAAATCGTCGGCGTGCGCCTCACCGGCTCCCTCAAGGGCTGGGCCGCGCCAAAAGATGTCATCCAGAAACTCCTCCACATCCTCACGGTAGAAGGCGGCACCAACCGCGTCATCGAATACTTCGGCCCCGGCTGCAAAACCATCTCGGCCACCGGCAAAGCCACCATTTGTAATATGGGGGCCGAGCTCGGCGCCACCACCTCGCTGTTCCCGTACGACGAACGCATGGACGCGTACCTGAAAGTCACCGAGCGCGCCAACCTCCTGCCGATTATCCATGAGTTCAAGGATAACCTGGTCGCCGACCCCGAAACCGCCCAGAACCCCGAAAAATTCTACGACCTCGTCATCGACATCAACCTGTCCGATCTCGAACCCTCTCTTGTCGGCCCCCACAGCCCAGACGCCTTCGCCAATGCGAGCGAAATGGCCACCCACCTCAGCAGCCCCCGCGTGGTAGAACTCAACAAAGGCCCGGCCCCCGCCAACCTCACCTACGCCCTCATCGGCAGCTGCACCAACAGCAGTTACGAGGACATGGGCCGCATCAGCATCCTCGCCGACCAACTCATCGCCAAGGGCGTCAAGCTCAAGTGCCCGCTCATGGTCACGCCGGGCAGCGAGCAAGTGCACGCCACCATCAAGCGCGATGGCCAACTGGCGAAGTTAGAGCAACTCGGCGCCATCGTCCTCGCCAATGCCTGCGGCCCCTGCATCGGGCAATGGAAGCGCGACGATGTGAAGGAAGGCACGCCGAACAGCATCATCAGCTCCTACAACCGCAACTTCCCCAAACGGAACGACGGCTTTGCCAGCACCTGCTCGTTCATTGCGAGCCCCGAAACCGTCCTCGCCTACGCCGTCTTTGGGCGTCTCGACCTCGACCCCTTCACCACGCCGATACAGGCTGCCGACGGCTCCACCTTCCTGCTTCGCGCACCCGGAGACGTCGACGAAGTCCCCGCCCAAGGCTTCGTGCCGGATGAAGTCGGCTACGCAGGCCCCCGCCCCGGCAAACACCCGGAAGTGGTCGTGGCCGAAGGCTCCGACCGCCTGCAAATCCTCGCCCCGTTCCCCAAATGGGATGGCAACGACTACGAAAGCCTGCCGCTGCTGATGAAGGCCAAAGGCAAATGCACCACCGACCACATCTCGCCCGCAGGCCCCTGGCTCAAATACCGTGGCCACCTCGATAACATCTCCAACAACATGTATCTCGGCGCGGTCAACGCCTTCACCGGCGTGGCAGGCAAAACGCAGAATGTCGAAACCGGCACGGAGGGCACCCCCGCCGAAATCGCCCGTCAATACAAAGCCCAAAATCTGGGCTGGGTGTTTGTCGGAGACCAAAACGTGGGTGAGGGCAGCTCGCGCGAGCACGCCGCCATGTGCCCGCGCTGGATGGGCTGCCGCGTGGCCATTGCCCGCAGCTTTGCGCGTATTCACCACACCAACCTGAAAAAGCAGGGCGTGCTGCCGCTCACCTTCGCCAACCCGGCCGACTACGACCTGATCGAGGCCACCGACCGCTTCAGCTTCCATAACCTGAAGAGCCTCAAGCCCGGCCAACCGGTGGTCTGCACCGTCACTCATGCCGATGGCTCCACCCTCAGCATCGCCCTGAACCACACCTTCAACGACGACCAACTGGAGTGGTTCCGCAAAGGCTCGGCCCTCAACGCCCTCAACGCCAAGGCGGCCTAAGGCGCAAAACAAAAAAGTAGGCGGCCCCACATAGGGGCCGCCTTTTCGCGTTCAGTTGTTCAGCGCTTGCCGCGCCGCTTCTGCACCTGTGCCAGCTCGGCTCGCAGCCGGACATTCTCCTTCTGCAGGTGCCGCACGCGGCCGTTCTTCTTGCCGCGCCGGGTGGGCTGCTTGTCGTGCAGGCTCCACCACGCCCTCGCCTTGTTCAGGCTCTCTTCGGCGAGACACATAGTGTTGGCCAGAAAAGCCTCCACGGCCAAGAAAGCTGCCCGCCAGCGCAGCAGCTCGCGGTTGGTGTTCCGTTGGTCGGCCGGGCGATTTTCTTCCTGCCGTTCCAGCGGTTCCAGCCGTGCCACAATCTCGGCGCGCAGGCTGTGCCACGGTTTCTGAATCAGCGGCGCGTTCCAGTAGTGGCTGGCGCCCGTCACCCAGTCGATACGGGCCCGCACCGTGCTCTTGTCCGGCAGTGCCAGCGAGTCCCGCAGGGCCTGCCGGAGGATACCGAACGCATCGCGGAAAATATCTTCCGCCGGCGACGCGGCCACCCGGACGCGTTCTTCGACAACGCGCAGTCGTGTAACAATGTGAGGCATGAAAGCACTCCAATGTGAGAGGAAACATGTAAAGTTAGTTGCGTTTGCCGCGCACAGCAATGTTGCATACACGCAATAAATATAAAAGCAAAAACAGTATCTCTCTGGTCATAAAACCGATGAAGGATATATCAAATACACCAAAGGGCCCCGCAAGGGGCCCTCGGTTCGTCATCACGGATCAGCGCCCTTAGCGCTCGCCGTCCTTGAAGGCATAGCCCCGGGTGGTGAAGCCATCCCGCTCGCGTTCACGAGCTTGCTTGTTATCTATGGCCTTCTGTTCCATCAGCTGCGCACCACGGTTGTACTTCGTGCGAACCGCTTTCTTACGCGGAATCACGCCCAGCAGAGAGATCATGAGGGCAAACATTTCTTTCTCATCCGGACACCCCAACATGGAAGTAGTGGTTTTCAGTCTGCGTTTTGCACTCATTATTTTCCCTCTCTCCAAAAAAGAAGGGCGGCCCGAAGGCCGCCCGGTGAATTTCCGTCAGCAGCTCAGGAGAACGTCTTGGCGCCGTTGTCCAGCACTTCCATGCCCTGCCGCTCGCGGCTGTTCGGGGTCGCATTGGCCAGAAGCCCGGTGAACACCGTCACCAGAATCTTCCGCTGCCATGGTGGCGTAGAAGTGTTGATCTGGCTGTAGCACGTCAGATATGTCTCCGGATCCATGCCCGAGGTGACAGCGATGGCGACCAGACCATGTTCGAGAGCGGTATTGCGGAAGGCCTCAGCGTACTGCCTCTTCTGGTATGTCATCTCCTCTTCCACCGTCTTGAGGATATCGGCGAAATCAGGTTCCGTCGGGTCGAACCCAGCCTGGTCGACAAGATACGACCGTGCATCCAGGTTGAAATTCAGCGCCGCACCGGCAAGTTTCTTGATAGGAATCTGAATCATTTTTCCCTCGTCAAAAAGTTAGGCCGCAGCCCTGTTTCTACCCCCCATAAAAAAGAGGCCTCTGTTTAGAGACCCCCCTCCTACCCCAAAACCCAGCATCTGTAAAGCTGTATACTAAACCGCCAACACCGCCACACCCAACTCCGTCAGCTCCACTTTATCTCCCAAGGTCACAAACGCGTCATTCAGCGGCAGCACCTTAATGGCATCTCCCACACGCACGTTCAGCGCAGGCCCGGCGGGCAGCTCGTTCCAGCCTTCCACAACGCCCAGCACAGCGCCATCCGGCCCCACCACCTCGGCACCTTCCAGCGCATCCAAATAAACCTCGTCCTCGTCTTCGGGGAAGCGACTCCGTTCCAAACTCACCGCCATATTCCGCAACGCTTCGGCCTGCTCCACTGTTGTCACGCCGTCAATCTGCAGCGCCACCAAACCCTGCCCCACCGCCTGCCAGCGCACCACCTTAAAGCTCCGGCCATCATCGGCCATTAAGGGGCCTGCCTCCACCAGCAGGTCATAATCCTCAAGCCCAATTTTGGCCTTCACCAGGCCCTTCAAGCCGTGGGGGCCCTTCAGGGCCCCCACGCGTATCAGCTTCTCAGCCATACCAGCCCGTCCCTTAGGCAGCCGGAGTTTCTTCGGCCTTGGCCTCTTCAGCCGGGGCCTCAGCAGGTGCCTCAGCAGCGGCAGCTTCAGCAGCTTTGGCCTCTTCGGCAGCCTTTTTGGCAGCTTCAGCTTCGGCGGCTTTGGCTTCAGCGGCGGCGGCCTTGGCGGCTTCGGCTTCGGCAGCAGCGGCGGCGGCGGCCTTCAGCTCTTCACCCTTGGCAACCTTGGCAGCCTGAATACCAGCCACCTTAATGCGGCGGGCTTTTTTGGCCACAAACGCGTTGCGCACGGCTTCAGGGCCCACGTTGTTCTTCACCATCAGGCGGGCTACAACGTCGGTCACTTGGGCGCCACGGCCAACCCAAAAGTCCACACGGTCGGTGTCCAGCTTAAAGGGCACGTCTTGGCCACGGGCCTTGGGGGCATACATACCAATGCGCTCAATAAACTTACCATCACGCGCTTGGCGGCTGTCGGTCACCACAATGCTGTAAATCGGCAGCTTAATGCGTCCACCACGGGCAAGGCGAATTTTAACGGACATATTCAATACTTTCACATCTTTAATATCTCAGGCCTCAATGGCAACTCTGCCGTGGGCCTGCCTCCCGAACCATTCAGGAACCACGAGTCTCTCTCAACCGTGGCGGGCTGCGGGTACTTCGCAAAGTACGCACAACAAGGGCCGTATATCCTAGCCCCACACTCTTGTAAACCCTAAAAAAGGGGTGTAAAGAGCCCTAATCGCAACGGGTAATCTGAAAGGATCCCCAATGTCCAACCAGTTCTTCCTTTTCCTGCTGCCCACTCCTGTCAAATTCATGCTGAGTAAGGGCAGGCCGAATAACACACCGAAAGCCTTCACGGAAGCCTACGTCATCACTATCGACGGCCCCACCGTGACGGGCATCACGGTCGTCCAGAATGGCATCGAGCACCCGATGACCGAAGATACTCACGCTGGTAAGGCCGTGATGATCGACGGCGCCAGTCTGCAACTTGTCATCGGCGCCAACTGGACATCCCGTCCCTGCGCCGGCATCGCGGCCCGTGCTCTCATGGAAGCCATGCACCAGGCCCTCAAGCAGCCGGTAGCCTGAGCCTTGCATGCGGTATCACCAAAGCCCCCGGTTCGCGCCGGGGGCTTTCGCGTGCCTACCGCTTCATCCCCTTCATCATCGCCGCCAGCTTTCCCGATTTCATCATCTTCGTCATCTGGTTCATCTGCTCGTGCATCTTCACCACTTTGTTCACGTCGTGCACGCTCAGCCCGCAGCCTTTGGCAATGCGTATGCGCCGCTTGGCGTTCAGCATGGCCGGGGTTTTGCGCTCCTGCGCGGTCATGCTGTCTATCACCGCCACCTGCCGCACAATCACTTTGTCATCCACCTTGCTGGGGTCGATTTTCCCCTTCAGCGCTCCCATCCCCGGCAGCATGTCCATCAACCCGCTCATGCCGCCCATGCGTTTCATCATCAGCATCTGCTTTTTCAGGTCGTTCATGTCCAGGGCTTTGCCCTGCATCATTTTTTCTTCCAGCTTGCTGCCATCTTCGCTGGCGGCGGCCGCCTGCAACTTGCCCACCAGCGCCACCACGTCGCCCTGGCCCAAAATGCGCCCGGCCAAGCCTTCGGGGCGGAAAGGCTCCAGCGCCCCCACCTGCTCACCCATCCCCAAAAACACAATCGGCACACCGGTCACGTGCCGCATGCTCAGGGCTGCCCCTCCTCGCGCATCGCCATCCATCCGCGTCAGCACCAGCCCGGTTAGGTTAATCTGGTCATGGAAGGCCTTCGCCACCTCCACCGCCACTTGCCCGGTTTGGCCATCGGCCACCAGCAGGCTGGCGGTGGGCTTCACCAGGTCGCGCACCGCCACCAGTTCGGCCATCAGGGTTTCATCCACCGCCAAGCGCCCGGCGGTGTCCAAAATCAGCACGTCCACACTCCGTTTTTTGGCCTCTGCCATAGCGGCTTTGGCACGCACCATCACGTCGGTACTTTCATGCCCAAAACTCTGTGCCCCGGTCTTGTCCGCCAATATCGCCAATTGCTCAATCGCCGCAGGCCGATACACATCCAAACTCGCCAGCATCACGCTTTTTTTCTGGGTCTCCTGCAACCACTTCGCCAGCTTGCCGCTGGTGGTGGTTTTGCCCCCGCCCTGCAACCCGCACATCAAAATCACCGCAGGCGGACTGGCTTTCAGCTCCAGCGGCGTCTCGGTCCCCAGCAGCTCCACTAGCGCGTCATACACAATTTTCACCACCAGCTGGCCGGGGTTGGCACCGCGCAGCACCGCTTCGCCCACTGCGCGCTCACGCACGTTGGCCATCAGGTGCTTAATCGCGGGTAGCGCCACGTCGGCTTCCAGCAGGCTCACGCGCAACTCGCGCAGCGCAGCGTCCACATCGGCTTCGGTCAGCAACCCCTTGCCAGAGAGAGACGCCATCGCCCGCCCCAGCTTTTCCTGAATAAATTCCAACATGCCAATCTCCTAACACATTTCTCCTAGCAAGTTCGGAACATTCCGTCCAGCAATCCCTTGCCGCATTGCACTCACAAAGGTATAACCATTGCTATGCTGCGGGCCAAAATATTAATAATCCTCCTCGCATTCAGCCTGTCGGTTCCGGGGCTGTCTGGGCTGGCCCATGCAGTTACTGTGGGCCCGCTAGATGGCGCCGCCGCACCCTCCCTCATCCCCCTCGGCGCCCCCGCAGGCATCGCTTCGGAAGAACTCCCCGACACCACCTTCGCCACCGACCTCGAAGAGATGGGAGACCTCCGCGCCGCCGCATCCGAATGGCAGCGCATCGCCCGTAAATCGCACGGAAACGACCGCGCCGCCGCCCTAGCCCACGCCGCCCGCCTGCATCTGGTTCTGGGTAACATCAGCGTGGCGCAGGCGCTGGCCACGCGGCTGGAAGATACCTCTCCCACCCACCCCGCTCTGCCGTGGCTGCTGCACCGTATGGCTACCGGCAGCAACGCCCCCGCCGCCGCTTTGGCCCTGGCCCGCCTGCAAACGCTGTTCCCGCAAAGCCCCTACACCCAGGCCGCGCTGCTGCACAATGTCGGCCTTCAGGCGCAGGCTAAGGGCCAGGTTCAGCAAACCTTTGGCCTGCCGCAAGCCGAAAGTCTCCAATCCCAGCTTCGCGCCCTCCGTGCCACTCAGCAGCAAAAGGTGGCTTTGGCAGGCGCCATGGGGGTGGTTATGCCGGGCTTGGGGCACATGTATGCGGGCCACATGGGGCAGGGGGTGGCGGTGCTCATCATCTGGTGTTTGTTCACGTTGGCGTTTCTCTCGGCCTGCCGCCACCGGCACTATGCCTATGCGTTTCTGTTTGCCTTGCCAGCCGTGGCCTTGTGGCTCACCGGCCCGGTGGTGGCCATGCAGCTGCAAAACGCCCAAACCTCCCACCTGCAATCTCAGGTCCTAGCCGCTTGGCAACAAAGCCTGCCCACCCTTCCCACGCCCCTGCAAATAGAGTAAACACGCAACCATGTCATGGTTTTCGCGTATCACATCCGGCCTCACCAAGTCGGCCGCCTCGGTCACCGAGGGCATCAAGCAAGCCGTCGGCCAATCGCTCGGCCTGGCTGCCAAGCTGGACGACGCCACGTTAGAAGACCTCGAAGAAGCCCTCATCGCCGCCGACACCTCACTCCCCGTCGCCCAGGCGCTGCTGAAAGACCTTAAAAAGTCCAAACTTCCCGACCCTCTCACCGAAGACGCCCTCAAGCAAACCCTCGCCACTCTCATCGCCGCCCGCCTGCAACCCTTGGCGCAACCTCTCACATTCCCGGCCAGCCCCACCGTCATTCTGGTGGCAGGCGTCAACGGTGCGGGCAAAACCACCACCATCGGCAAACTGGCAGCCCAGTGGGCCGGGCAGGGGAAGCACGTGGTTGTCGCCGCCGCCGACACCTTCCGCGCCGCCGCCGTGCAGCAACTGAAGGTCTGGACAGACCGCGCCGCCACCAAGGGCAAAGTAACGATTGTCCCCCCCGCCAAAGAAGGCGCCGACAGCGCCGCCGTTGCCTACGCCGCACTCGAGCATGCACAAACCGAACACGCCGACATCGTCCTCATCGACACCGCAGGCCGCCTGGCCAACCGCCAAGACCTCCTGGCCGAACTCCCCAAACTCACCCGCGTCATCCAAAAGCTGGACGCCTCCGCCCCCCACCACACTCTGCTGGTGCTCGATGCCACTCTCGGCCAATCCACCATCCCCCAAGTCGCCGAATTCCATAAGCAAATCCCGCTCACCGGCCTCATCGTCACCAAGCTGGATGGCACCGCCAAAGCAGGTTTCCTCCTCGCTCTCGCCGCCCAGAATTTTACCGCCAACGGCCCTCTCCCAGTCGTCGCCCTCGGGGTAGGCGAAACCCTCGACGACCTCGGCCCCTTCAACCCCCAAGCCTTCGCCAACGCCCTCGTCGGGCTGGAATAGTTTTTAGCGCAAATAAATCCGGCTTCTGTGCCCTAGGTTCAGCACCACAATAACCATAACTTGGTCCTCAAAGCGGCAGATGACACGATAATCGCCCACCCGAAATCGAAACTGTCCCTCATAGCGCGTACCTTGAAGAGCTTTGGCAAGACTTTTCGGGTTGGGATGATGAGCCACAGTGCGGTACAAATATTTCAAAATGCGCGTTTGGGCCTCACTGGGCAAATCTTTCAGGTGTTTTTCAGCCGAAGCCGTGAATTCAAATGTCCAAGCCAAGTTTTTTTGCCAGATCTTCAAGTTTAATACGGGGCATGCCTTCGCTTTCACGTTCAGCTTTCAGTGCCATTTCACCATCCAGCATATCCTCCAGCATTTGCTCAAGGGCAGCGGTTACATAATAGGTTTTTGTGCGTCCGGTTTCCTGCGCCACTTCGGTTAGCCAGTCATCCAGCTCCTTGGGTATGCGCACCACAGCGGTGCCATTGCCTCGTTCTTGTCTGGGTTTCATTATCGGCTCTTTCTTTGTGTTACACTTGTTACACATGTAACTTATACAGTCAAGTGCAAATTATCCCCTGACATGCTAAAACCCCGCATGCGCAAAATCCAACTCCTACCAGAAACCCTCGCCAACCAAATCGCGGCAGGCGAAGTCGTCGACCGCCCGGCCTCGGTCGTGAAGGAACTCACGGAGAATGCGCTGGACGCAGGCGCTACCAGCCTCCGGTTAGAGCTCACCGGCGCAGGTTTGATCAACCTCATCCTGACCGACAACGGCGGCGGCATCCCGAAAGACGAACTCCCCCTCGCCATCGCCCGCCACGCCACCAGCAAAATCGCCAGCACGGAAGACCTCTTCAACATCCACACCTTCGGCTTTCGCGGCGAGGCTCTCCCCAGCATCGCCTCTGTCTCCCGGCTCAAGCTCACCAGCCGCCCGCAGGGGCAGAGCGAGGCCTGGTGCATCACCTCGCAAGGCGAGCTTGCCCCCGCCGCCCACCCGCCGGGCACGCGGATAGAAGTCGCCGACCTCTTCTACGCCACCCCCGCCCGCCGCAAATTCCTCAAGTCCGTCCGGGCCGAGGCTCTGGCCATCGAAGCCGTCCTCAAAAACCTCATCCTCGCCCACCCGCATGTGCAAATCACGGTAGAAGAAGACGGCACCGAAACCTGGCACGTCCCCGCCGCACAAGGAGACTTCTTCCAAGCCCACGCCACCCGCCTGGGCCCGGTGCTAGGAGACGACTTCGCCCAAAACGCCCTGCCGGTAGCGGCGGAAAAATCCGCCCTCGGCATGGCCCTGCACGGCTTCATCAGCGGCCCCACCCTGCACGCAGGCAACGCCACCAAACAGTTCCTGTTCGTCAATGGCCGCCCCATCAAAGACCGTTCCCTCCAAGCCGCCCTCAAAAACGCCTACGGCGATAAACTCCCCGCAGGCCGCCATCCCCTAGCCGTGCTATTCCTCACCGTCCCCACCGACGCCGTCGACGTCAACGTCCACCCCGCCAAGTCCGAAGTTCGCTTCCACCAACCGTCGGAGCTCTACGGGCTGGTTTTCGCCGCCGTGCACCAAGCCCTCAGCCACACGCTCAACCACACCCTCCCCAGCCGTGGCGCGCCCGCTAACCCCATCTCCGCCCCCAGTTTCCAGCCCGCCTATCAACCCACATTTTCAAACCCCAACCCGATACCCGACACCCGATACTCGATGCCCGCTTTGCATCTCCCGCCCCAAAAACTTCTCAAAGGCGAAGAACCCGAACCCCAAAGCCCAACGCCCAACACCCAACACCCGCTCGGCGCCGCCCTCGGCCAAATCGCCAACACCTATATTGTGGCCGAGAACGCCGAAGGTGCCCTGGTGGTCATAGACCAACACGCCGCCCACGAACGCCTCGTCTACGAGAACCTCAAAACCCAATTCACCGCAGGCCGCATTGCCGCCCAGGCCCTGCTGCTGCCGGTGGTGTTCAGCTGCACCCCCGCCGAGGCTCAACTGCTGCTGGCCCACGCCGAAGAACTGCAAAAGTTCGGCCTAGAGCTGGAGAGCTACTCCCCCACCGCCGTCGCCGTCACCGCCATCCCCCAACTGCTGGGCGAGTCCAACCCCACCCCGCTTGTGCACGATATCCTCCACGACCTCCAATCCCTCTCCCCCCGCACCACCCTCAACAGCCGCCTGGAGCATGTACTGGCCACCATCGCCTGCCACCACAGCATCCGCGCCCACCGCCGCTTATCGCTGGCCGAACAAAACGCCATCCTCCGCCAGATGGAATCCACCCCCGCCAGCCTCACCTGCAACCACGGTCGCCCCACCGTCATCGCCATTTCGCAAGCCGAACTCGAGAAACTCTTCGCCCGCCGTTAGGAATAAGCAACAGCTTTAGTGCGGAAGACCAACAATCTCACTACGGAATGCCAGAATGAAGAGGGAAGCACCGCGCCAGCCGGATGCTTTTCCGAAAAATCCCATTTTTCGCGAAAAGCACCGAGCCGGCGCAACCCCTACCGTTGTGCGGCACTTCCTGCAAATATAAGCACTATCAGAGTATCAATTTGTGTTTCTTTAATTAGCTTTAAATTCGTTGTGAACATCTCTGCCACAGGGGCAGGCACCCCCTTTGTTGCACCGTACCGCTTGCGCTTGACCCCTATTTAGGACAGGCGTAGCAATCTCAAGCTATATGCACTCAGAGGAGGAAACCATGAGGCAGAGCAATACCACTCCCATTTCTACCACGAATTTTCACGACGATCCCGACCTGCACCGGATGAACGACGAAGGCCCTGTGGCTGAGCGCCGCGAGCCCTCCTACGACGAACCCCGCTCCGTCCAGGTCGCGGAACGCCGCCCGGCCACGACCTGATCGTCGCCGACCCAACGAGAAAGGACGCCGCCCCAATAGGGCGGCGTTCCTAATCCCTAATCCCTAATCCCTATATCCGCCGCCCCACCCAAACCCGGCTCCCGCCATAATCGCGGAAGTCCACATCCTCAAACCCTTCCCACACCAAGTCCTCATCCCGCCCGGTCTCTATGCACCACCAACTGCCCGCCTTGCCAATCTGCCCCGCCCGCGCCAGCGCATCCTGCGCCAATCCTTTGCCATAGGGGGGGTCCAGCAGCACCACATCCAGCAGGGCAGGGGGCGCCCAACGGCGCACATCGGCCCCCACCACCTTTACATTACCCACAGCCAAATCCCGAACATTCTGCGCTGCCGCACGCTCGTCCAAATCCACCAAAATCACCTTGGCTGCGCCCCGGCTGGCGGCCTCTAGCCCCCACGCCCCGCTGCCGCAAAACAGGTCGGCCACCACCAAACCTTCCCAGTCCAACCGCGCCCCCAGCAGATTAAAAACCGCCTGCCGCACGCGGTTTTTGCTCGGCCGAACACCTTCATTCTTGGGCAGAACAATCTTCCGACCCTTCAAACTCCCCGCCACAATCCGCTCATAAAACACATCGTTAGCCACGGGCTTGCAATTCCTTCACCAAAGCCTCCACCTCACTCGCCGCCACTTCCACCAGACCATGTTTCGGTAAATCACCCAGCGTAAACGGGCCATATTGCACCCGCAACAGGCGGTTCACCTCGCAGCCAAAGTGGTTGAATATCCGCCGTATCTCGCGGTTCTTGCCCTCGCGCAGCACCACTTTGTACCAGGTGTTTTTGCCGCTCTCGCTGGTGGTCATCAGCTCAATTTCGGCCCCCCGATAATAAATATCAGATATCGTCACGCCCTTCTTAAACTGCGCCATCTGCTTCTCGTTCAGCACGCCAAACACCCGCACGTGGTATTCGCGTTTTAGCTCAGTCTTCGGGCTCATCAACGTCTGCGCCAGCCCGCCGTCGGTGGTCAGCAGCAGCAAGCCCTCGCTGTTCAAATCCAGCCGCCCCACGGGCATAATGCGCGGCATGCCACGGGCTTCCGGCAGCTCGGCCAGCGCTTCATACAGCGTTTTGCGCCCCTCATGGTCGCGCGCGGTCACAATCACGCCTACAGGCTTATGGTATTTGTAAATCCTCGGCCGGGGGGCTGTCTCCACACCCACCGGCTTGCCATCAACCGCCACCACATCACCGTCTTCCACCGCCGTAGTCACAGTGGCCACGGCACCATTCACGGTCACCGCACCCGCCGCCACCATACGCTCCGCCTCGCGGCGGCTGCCCACCCCTGCCCGTTGCAAATACACATTCAATCGCATACTTCACCTTGTGGGGCCAACCACCCGCAAAATCAAGTCATATTCCTTGACATTCCAAAGCAATCCCAACATCATCAACATGTAAGACGGAAACATCACGGAGCATCCGCGCAGCGGAAACTCCCTGCTAACCGTTTTACACTGGAGGTCAGCAGCGCCCGTCAAGGCCTGCTTCTCGGCAACGAGATTGAAAAAAGGGGGGGCATCCGTGCCCCCCTTCACCTATTTGGCCGCGTTAACTAAACCTACAAACAACGCATGGTCAGCCTCACTCAACCCAAACTCCGGGTGCCACTGCACCCCCAGTGCAAAACGCTTACCGGGCACTTCAATCGCCTCAATCACGCCGTCCGGCGCCAGCCCGCTCACAATCA
Organism: Proteobacteria bacterium UBA6156; assembly: GCA_002422365.1. GTDB lineage: Bacteria > Pseudomonadota > Alphaproteobacteria > UBA2136 > UBA6156 > UBA6156. The sequence goes on along the minus strand of DIUO01000037.1, from coordinate 6,809 downwards.
CACCGTCGCCCAAACTCTTCACCGCTTCGTGGTGATGACTATTCACCGCAAACCGCTCCACCCCCACCAGCTTGTGCAAAAGCGTCCCCGGCTGCACCAGCACGTCGTGGCTCGGCTCGGTGGGGGTGGTGCCACGGTGGTTGCCCGCACCAGGTAAACTGTCCTTCACCCGCCAATACAGCAGGCCTCCGGTGGCTGCCGCCAGCTCCTGGTGGCCGGCACAAATCGCCAAAAACGGCTTATCCAGCAACAATAAATCGCGCACCATCTGTTCATTCACCACACTGCGCGGGTGTTCGTCGGCAATGCCGTGGCCGTCGCCATACCAACGGCTGGGGCTGGGGTAGTCGCCACCGGGCACAATCACGCCGTCTACCTCAACCAAATAATCATGCCCCGCCGCTTCCAGCAACGGCAAGCCTATCGGCAAGCCCCCGGCATCCCACACGGCCTGAAAATAACTGTCGCGTATCGCATAATGCGGGCGCGGGCTGTAGCTGCCCTTTACCTGCCAATCCATTAAAATACCTATTACGGGGCGTCTTGTTCTATCCATCCAAACATCCTATATCATCCACCATGAACCTCAAGCCGCCCAGCCTGCAACCCAGCGCAATTATGCAGCGCGCCATAGCACTTGCTCAGGCTGGCGTAAGCCAAAGTGGGTGCAAGGCCGAGCTCCCCATCGCCGCCATCCTGCTCAATGCCGAAGGCGAAGTGCTGGCTCAGGCCCATAATGGCGTCGAAGCCGCCCAAAACCCGCTCGCCCACGCCGAAATGCTGGCCCTGGCCCAAGCCCTGAAAACCCGCCGCTATTTAGAAGATTGCACCCTCGCGGTCACACTCGAACCCTGCGCCATGTGCATGGCCGCCCTCTGTCACGCCCGCGTCGGAAAAGTGATTTTCGGCGCCTACGACCCCAAATCCGGCGGCACCGTCAGCGGCGCCCGCGTGCCGCAGCACATGCATTTCAAGCCGCAAATCCTCGGCGGAATCGAAGAAGATGCCTGCCGCACCCTCCTCCAATCCTTCTTCCAAACCCTCCGCAACCCCGCCTAAAAACAAAGTCGGCCAGGGGTCACCCCCCGGCCTCTTGTGCCTCTCGGCACGCGTTACGTCGTGTAGCCCATGTTCTGGAACATGAGGAATTTCAGACCTGGGGCATGTTTCTCGACCAGGTCCGCAATCCTCGTGTTCAGGCCGCGGTGTTTGGAAATAGAAATCGGCCTTTGCGATTCCAGCGAAGGCTGCAACATACCGCGTATGGGTGCCCTGCAGGCGTAGGTCAGCGATTCGGCTGCAACTTGGGAAAGATTGCGATTGCCCTTGCCGAGGTACAGGCGGCACTTTACGCGCCGACCTTCTGCCGCAGTCGACACATCGGCGGAAAAATCCACCACCGTCACCTCCTTCTTCCCGAAAATCGTACCCGTACGAACCTCTACGGTCACATCTCGCATGTTTTTGCTCCTATGCATGCGGTTTCAATATAAAAAGCAATTCAACACCTTTGCCAATAAGCCAAAATCTGCTAGCACGCAAGCATGTCCACCTGGAGCCCCGCAACCCTGCACACCTTCACCACCGCCCTGCGCGGCGGCCAGGTGTGCGCCGCCCCGGCGGAAGGGGTCTACGGCTATGTGGCCGACCCCTTCAACCTCACCGCCCTGCAAACCCTGCTGGAGTCTAAAAACCGCGCCCCTACCAAAGGCTACATCGTCCTCATCAGCAACCTCTCCCAGCTCAGCCTCCTCTGCCCAAGCCTCCCCGAGGTCTGCCAATCCGCTATCACCGAGCACTGGCAGCCCCGCCAACCCGCCACCACGCTTGTCCTACCCGCTCTGCCCACCTTGCCGTCCCTGCTCACCGGCGGCTTGCCCACCATCGCCGTGCGCCTGCCCAACCCGGCTTATATGCAAGAGTACCTCGCCGCCACCGCCCAACCCATTGTCAGCACCAGCCTCAACCTCAGCGGCCAACCGCCCGCCACCATGGCCGAACAACTCCCCCCCAACATCCCCGCCCTCACCCTGCCACAGCCGCTCTCCGGCACCCCCTCGCGCATCTATAATCCCCAAACCAATATATTTCTGCGCTAAGCCCCTTGTAAATTCAGTCCATTGTAACCATAAGTTGGAATGTAATAATATTCCTGCCGCAATTCCGCTGCAGGAGAGACCTTTTGGAGATTAATAAAATGAGCGGCAACGTTCAGAACTACCTGCAGGACCGGGGGGCCCACTGGGACCCCAACGGTCCCCTCGTCATCGAATTTACTTCGGGGGAATACGCGAGCGCCGCTCGCGCCTTCCTGACAAAACTCGGAATCCAGGCGCACTTCGCCTGGAGCGGCGGGGGGGTCACCCTCTCGCTCGACGAGGGCGACCTCGCCGAGCACGGGGTCACCCGGGGGAATTTCCCCCCGGCCCCGACGGCCAAGACGGCCCCGGCGGCCAAGACGGCCCCGGCGGCGTCGCCGATCGCCGACGCCGTCTTGGCGATCGCGGTGATAGCGGTGTTCGTCGTGATCACCGCGATCACCGCCGTCCCGTTCCATGAGTACGTCATGGAACGCTATTACTCCCCGCCCTTGTGGGCGACCTTCGCGGTGCCGCTGGGGAGCAGTCTTCTCGGACTCTCCATGGCGGTAAACGTCGCAATGATCATCGACTTCGAGAGGAGGAGAAGACGGAGCTGATGCATCGAACCCACGCGGTGCCGCCTTCGGGCGGCACCGCTTTTATGCAATCGGCTTATAATCCACCGTCTCCACCTCATACACCCGCTTGCCACTAGGGGCGTGTACAGTCACTTCGTCGCCCATGGTTTTGCCTAAAAGGGCTCGCCCTACCGGGCTGGTGGTAGAAATCCGCCCCGCCTCCAAATCCGCCTCATCCGGCCCCACCAGCGCATAGGTCACGGTTTTGTCGGTGTCCACGTCCACCAGCCTCACGGTGGCCCCCAGCATAATTTTGTCGCCCTTCAATTTGGTCGGGTCAATCACTTCAGCGCGGCTCAGTTTGCTGTCCAGCTCGGCAATGCGGCCTTCAATAAAGCCTTGTTTTTCCTTCGCAGCGTGGTATTCGGCGTTTTCTTTCAGGTCGCCGTGGCCGCGTGCTTCTTCAATCGCGGCAATAATGGCGGGGCGCTGCACATGCAGCAGGTCTTTCAATTCGGCGCTCAGGCGTTCAAAGCCGTAAGTCGTCATGGGTACGCGCTCCATGGCGTGTCCTTTCGTTATCTCGTATCTCGTTGTGGCATTTCTTATTGTGTGGGTCACACAAATAAAAACAGCCGTTAAAACAGCCGTAAACCAAATAAACCACACTTGCCCCCAACCCGCAAGCCCTCTATGGTAGGCCCCAGAGAGAAGATAGTGGGAGAGGGAAAAAGGTCGAATATCGGATGAAGTATCCGCCGCACATCATCGAGCAAGTGAAAACCCGCCTGAACATTGTCGACGAGGTGCGCAAAGTCGTGCCGAACATGAAGAAGAAGGGCCGCGCCTGGTGGGGCTGCTGCCCGTTCCATACCGAAAAATCGGCCAGCTTCCATGTACGGGAAGACCAAAACAGCTACTACTGCTTCGGCTGCGGCGCAGGCGGAGACGTGATTACCTTTGTGCAAGAAACCCAAGGCGGCACCTTCACCGAAGTCGTCGGCCGCTTGGCCCGCCAAGCCGGCATTAAACTGCCGGATGCCGAACCGACCGACCCCGCCGCCGCCCAAAAGCGCCAAAGCGGCGCCAAGGCGCTAGAGAGGGCCGCCGTATTCTTCCACCGCAGCCTGAACGACACCGCCCGCGCCTACATTGCCAAACGCGCGCTGACAGAGGCCACGGTGGCCGAATTCCAACTCGGCTATGCACCAGACAGTTGGGACGCCACCAAAAACGCCCTGCTCAGCGAGGGCTTTACGCCAGAGGTGCTGAAAGCCACCGGCCTCACCACCCAGTCGGAAAAATCGGCCCAGGCCAACAACGGGCAGGGGAGGGACTACGACCGCTTCCGCGACCGCCTGATGTTCCCCATCCACGACAGCCAGGGCCGCGTCGTCGGCTTCGGTGGCCGCGTTATGGGCAAAGGCGAACCCAAATACCTCAACTCGCCAGAAACCCCCTTCTTCAACAAATCCTACCTCCTCTACAATCTCCACCGCGCCAAGCCGCACCTCAAATCCAGCGGCCAGCTGGTGCTGGTAGAAGGGTACATGGACGTCATCGCCCTCTATCAGGCAGGCTTCAAAACCGCCGTGGCCCCGCTGGGCACGTCGGTCACGGCCGAGCAAATCACCCTCCTCTGGCAGCAAAACCCGCACCCTGTCGTGTGCCTCGATGGCGACGCCGCAGGCCGCACCGCCGCCCTGCGCATGGCCAACCGGGCGCTTAGCGTGCTGGAGCCCGGCCGTACCCTCAACTTCGTCTTCCTCCCGCAGGGAGAAGACCCGGACAGCCTGGTACAAAAAGACGGCATCGCCACCTTCCGCACCCTCCTCACCCAAACCACCTCGCTGGAGAACCTTCTCTGGCAGCAACTCTCCAGCCTTGCCGACGCCACCACTGCCGATGGCCGCGCCACGCTCGAAACCGAACTCGCGCAACTGCTGGCGCAAATCACCAACCCCACCATCCGCCGCGCCTATGGCCAAACTCTTAAGGATAAACTCTGGCAAGCCGTGCGCGGCACCAGGGGCGGGGCAGGGGCCAAGGCACCGCTGGCCCAAAGCGTTATGCAGGCCCCGCGCGACTACAAACCCGCCATTCAAGGCGACGCCGCCACCCGCACCCTCCTCGCCCTCGTCTGCCGCTGGCCGCACATTCTGCCGCAGGTCGATGAAACTCTCGGCAGCCTCACCTTCCCGCCCGGTCCGCTGGCCGAGCTCGCCCAGGCCGTGGTGCGCGCCTACGTGGTGCTCAAATTGCCGCCGGAAGACCTGGCGCAAGACCTCCAGCAGGGCCCCCACAGCACCACAGTGGCCGACCTCCTCACCAGCACCGGCGTCTTCACCCTGGCGCCCGAGACCGACGCACTCGCCCTTTTTCACAATCAGCACAACCTCTGGCGGGCCCAAAGCCAGAGTCGCGCTAAGTATACAGAAACCTTAAAAAACACCGATTGGTTCGCACCCGAAAGCTGGAATAAATTCAAAGATTTGAAAGAAAGTGCCTCCACGGTCTTGACACCGTCGCCCCGCCGTCCCATCTAGCAGGAACAGAAGCTTTGTTTACCCCGTTACAACGTATGTTACAAATGGGGCTCAACAGCTTACACATACGTGTTGAAGCAGGCGCACCTGGGCGGGTCACCGTCCGGAATGTGCGTCCACTCACCACGCACGCCCGGAAACGAAGGACACCGCAATCATGACGCAACCCACAGGCACCACCCGCAGCACCGGCACCGAAGACCACCACGACGAGGACATCCTCGCCATTGAGGTTGACGACGCCCCGGTGCAAGAGGCCGCCGACGACGTGGTCCACACCGACGAAGACGACGACGAGCAACTTCAGGTCGTGGTCGCCGTGGGCGCGCCGGTCACCTCCAAGCGTGCCGACGAAGGCGAAGGCGACATGATGGCGGCCCACCCGGCCTTCTTTGGCAACAAAACGGCTGTGGCGGTGCAACCGGCCAACGCCGTTGCCGACGACTACGGCCGCACCGACGACCCCGTGCGCATGTACCTGCGCGAGATGGGCAGCGTCGAACTGCTCACCCGCGAAGGCGAAGTGGAACTGGCCAAGCGGATTGAAGCGGGCAAAATGAAGCTGAACGACGGCCTCTTCAGCAGCGTCTGGTGCTATGGCCAGGTGCTGGAGTGGTTTGGCCAGGTGCAAGATGGCAAGCGCTTCCTGCGCGATGTCGTCGACCTTGCCGCCGCCCTCGGCCCCTCGCAAGACGAGCTGGACGAAGCCGAAGCCGCACTGAACGCGAAGGACGACGAAATCGTCGATTCCAAACCCTCCGCCATCTCGGCCGATACCGACAAGGACAAAGATAAAGAAAAAGAAGCCACCGCCGAAGGCGAAGAAGAAAACGCCGAAGGCGCCGACGACGAAGAGAACGAAATCATGTCGCTGGCCGCTATGGAAGCCCAGCTTATGCCCAAGCTGCTCGAGCTTTTTGCTCAGCTGGAGCCGATGGCCATGGAACTCGCCAAGCTCGACGTCAAGCGCCTCTCGGCCACCAAAATCGATGCCAAGCTGACCAAAAAGCACGCCGACCTGCTGGAAAAAATGAAGCCGATCATGCGCGAAATCCCGCTCACCAACAACCGGGTGGATGAATTGATGCAGACGCTGTTCGAAGTCTCGCGCAATCTCACCAAGTCCGAAGGCGACATCATGCGCCTGGTGGTCGACAAAGCCGGTGTCAACCGCATGGATTACCTCGACGCCTGGCTGGGCCACGAAATGGACGAAGATATCCTCGAAAAGCTCGCCAAAAAAACCAAAAAGGGCGTGAAAGAAACCACCGCCAAACTGAATGCCGTCGAGCCGGAATTCAAGCGCATGCAAGCCGCCCTGAACGAGCACACCAAGCCCTACGGCCTCACCGTCGCCGAGTTCAAGCAAGTCGTCGGCACCACCCGCAAGGGCGAGCGCGAAGCCAGCGTGGCCAAGAAGGAAATGGTCGAAGCCAACCTCCGTCTGGTCATCAGCATCGCCAAAAAATACGTCAACCGTGGCCTGCAATTCCTCGATCTCATCCAGGAAGGCAACATCGGGCTGATGAAAGCGGTCGATAAGTTCGAATACCGCCGCGGCTATAAGTTTAGCACCTACGCCACGTGGTGGATCCGTCAGGCCA
>DIUO01000007.1 GCA_002422365.1 Proteobacteria bacterium UBA6156 | reverse complement strand
CCAGTAATTATGCAAATGGCTTTACAAGTGGCCCTGCTGGCGAAAGCGAGGCCGTAGGCCGTAGCAAAGCCACGAGAACGCGAAGCGTAATATCACCTAACAGAAGAGATAAAAACAGGGGCCATTCAGGCCCCTGCCTATCCATCAGCCTCAACCTAAAGCGCAGGCCGGCGGGTAAACAACCGCAGCACGAACAAGAAGATGATCGCACCCACAGTACTAATCGCCAGGCTGGCCAAAAAGCCACCCTGTGCGGGCATCAGCCCCAACGCGCCCAAAATCACCGGGCCAATCAGCGCTCCAATCAAACCAACAACCAGGTTGGTCAGCAAGCCATGCTCGCCACCCATCAGTTGTTCGGCAATAAATCCGGCCAGAATCCCGACCACAATGGCTCCTAAAAGTCCTACTCCTACCATAATCCTTATCCTTTTCTTACAAGTGGTTGTCGCCTTTCCTCGGCACACCCGGCTTGCGCCTGCGGTCATCCGATGAAAGAGCGGCCCCGTCCCCCAACAGGGCCGTCGCAGGGGTAATGCGGTGGAGCCGCTCCGGTTCCCGTGGCGTGCAAAAAGTCTGGGCCATGCCCCCTTGCCCTCGGGCAGCGGCTGCGCTAAACAAAGGCGTTCTGCGGGATTAGTTCAATGGTAGAACGGAAGCTTCCCAAGCTTCAGGCACGGGTCCGATTCCCGTATCCCGCTCCAAGTTTTCAGGCTTTATTCCACTTCACGGGGCGGGTACGGGGGGCTCCTACGCTACGGCTCCCGTTTCCCACTACATTCCTTCAGGCCACCCCTCACCCCCCCCCTAGCTAACCTTAGGCTCAGCCTGCTCCAGCCGCGCTTGCAGCTGCTCCACTTTCAGCGCCAGGCTCTGCATTTGCTCGGCCAGGGCTTGGGTCAATTTGTTCAACTGGAGCATGTACAAATGCACGTTGTCCAGCGCGTCGGTTTGGCGCTCCATTACGGTCAGCGCATTATCAAGGTGTGTCATGGTTACGGTCTTCCGTGGGCGGCGGTGGGGGTTTTGGTGGGCCTCATGGGCCTACTTCGCCCCCAGTTTCATCGCCTTGCGTATCGGGTCTTCGTTTTCAATGTGCTGCACAATCACTGCCCACCAGCCCAGGCCGTCATACTCCTGGTAACCAATGGTCTGGGCATAGGCTATCAGCATGTCGTCATGGTAATAGCTGCCCTTGGCCGCACCACCGTTTTTAAGCGGGAACACATCGCCCAGCCGCCGGCTGGCGCGTATGCCTGCGCCGCAATGCACCGCCATCACCTTAAAGTGGCTGTCCAGCAGCATCACTTCGCTGCGGGCGGCTTCCTCGGGCGTAAACGGTGGCTCGTCCTTCACAATCACCGTGCCTTGGTCGTGCCAGTCAAAATACACGCCCAGCGTGCCCAGCAGCGCGCCGTCGCTCATCCCGCGCTGGCGCACGCCGGTGGCATACACCAGCACCTGGCGGTCGGCGTGGGCGGCATCCACTTCCACCTCGCCCACCACATAGTCGGCACCGCTGTGGGTGGCGCGCGCTTTGCCAAACCACCCCTGGTCAGCCACGCTCGTGCCCACTTGCCGCTCGCGGTAGGTGGGGTTCGAGGTCGCCACCACCTTCCCCTCAAGGTCGGTCATTACCAGGTCAATATACACCGAATAAAACTGGTTAATCTGCCCCAGCCGCTGGTTGGCAAAGGCCACGCGCTCCGGGGTCGGGTCGTTCAGCGCCTCCCACAGAGACGTATCCGTCGCCCACCAGCGCACATCGGCGGTGCGCTCATACAGGTTCCTCACAATCAGCTGCACCAGGGTCTGGCAAATGTCTTGCAGGCGCAGGCCTTCCATCTGGGCCACCAGGTGCTCGGCCATGCGGGTGCTCAGGCTGATACGCTGCAGCACCACATCGCTAAACCGCCCGGCTTCTTTGGCGGTGTTGTCGGCCAGGCTCTGCACTTCTTTGGCCACTACGCTAAAGCCGCGTCCGGCGTTGCCCGCACGGGCAGCTTCAATGCTGGCATTGAGCGACAACAGCTTCGTCTGTCCCACAATCGTCTTGTTGCTGCGCGAATATTCGGTCACATCCAGCGTCACGCGCTCCATCAGCAAGCGCATAGACCTCGGCGAGGAAGGCAGTTGCGCAATCGCAGCATCCACCTCGGCCTGTTGGTTGCGGCTGGCCGCAGGCGGGGTGTTCGGGGTATTTAAAAAATTAGACATCGTACAAAGTCCTCATAAGGTGGGTACACGCACGCAGGGCATCAGCCCTGCATGCGCTCCCGGTCGTTACAGGCGTGTTAGTCGATCTTTTCACCGTGGGTGGAAAGGTCAAGGCCCGTATCTTCATCACGTGGGGTCACACGCAGGCCGATGGTCATGTTCACGGCAATCAATATCGCCGTGGTCACCAGCGCCGAGTACCCGATGGTGATGGCCACACCGATGAACTGGGTCATCAGCTGGGCGCTGTTGCCTTCCAGCAGGCCGGTTTTGCCGCCTACGGCTTCCACCGCAAACACACCGGTCATCAGTGCACCTAAAATACCGCCAATACCATGCACACCCACCACATCGAGCGAGTCATCATAGCCCAGCGTATGCTTCAGGTACGTGCCACCAATCAGGCACAGCGTACCGGCCAGCAGCCCAATCACCAGCGCACCGCCCATGTCCACAAACCCGGCAGCGGGTGTCACCGCAACCAAGCCGGCTACGGCCCCGCACGAGATCCCCACCAGCGAAGGCTTGCCGCGCATAATCCACTCACTGGCCATCCAGGTCAGTGCAGCGGCAGCGGCGGCAATCTGGGTGTTCAGCATGGCAATCCCGGCCAGGCCGTTGGCAGCCAAGGCCGAGCCCGCATTAAACCCGAACCAGCCAACCCACAGCATGCTCGCACCCACCATCGTGTAGGTGATGTTGCTGGGCTGGAACAAATTGGCCTTAAGCGAGAACTCTTTGCGCTTGCCCAGCATCAGGCAGGCAATCAAACCGGCCACACCGGCATTGATGTGCACCACACTCCCACCGGCAAAGTCCAGCACGCCCATTTGCGCTTGCAAGCCGCCGCCCCACACCATGTGGGCAATCGGGGCATACACCAGCAGCAGCCACAGGCCCATAAAGGCCAGCATACCGCCGAACTTGATCCGCTCCACAAACGAGCCGATAATCAGCGCAGGCGTAATAATCGCAAACGTCATCTGGAACATGATGAACACCGTCTCAGGAATACTCCCGATCATGCTGTCCATGGTCACGCCCTGCAGGAAGAACTTGCTCATCCCAAAGTACGGGTTGTCGCCGCCGCCAAAGGCGATGCCGTAACCGGCCACCATCCACAGCACCGTCACCAGGCAGCAAATCACAAAGCACTGCATCAGGGTAGAAACGATGTTCTTCTTGCGGACAAGCCCGCCGTAAAACAGCGCAAGGCCCGGAATGGTCATAAACAGCACCAGTGCGCAGGCAGTTAACATCCAGGCCGTGTCCCCGCTATTAAGGACAGGCGTCGCCTGCTCCTGTGCCATCCCAACTGCGGGGAGTCCCAGGGCAAGCATCATCCCGAGCGCGCGCATTGCAGCGAACAAACGCCCGGTCATGTTCGAGTTGCGAAGCATGATTCGATTACCTTTTTTGTTGATATGCAAACAAGTTTGCCTTGTTCTTACGTTACTTAAGAAACATCATACATCGCACGGCGCAAGCGGTTTCGCTTGGCCTGCTCCTTTCTCCGGAGCGCTCTGTTGCGCAAAAACACAAAGGAGGGACCATGCCCTCCTCTGTCCTCACGTGTGCAGCAGGGGTGCCAGCAGCAGGAGTGTTAGAACCCCGGCTTGGGTATGGCCCCGCCCAGGTTCTGGAACGGCCCCAACGGCGTGTTCTGCTTCTCATAGCTTTCAATCGCGGGCGTACCGTTCCACAGCTTGTACACCACCACATCGTCCACCAGCACGACCGTCGCCATAAACTCCCATCCGGTCACATGCGTGCGCTTCCTAAAGCCGAACAGATCCGCCGCCACATTCCCATTACGCTTGCTGTTCACGTTGGTCACTTTCACCACATAGCCCACGCAGTCGCCTTGGCTGGCCACGCAGGTTTTCACGCCATGGGGCAGGTCTTGCGGCTTAAAGGCCGAGCCGAACAGGTTCGCCACATCCACATAGTTGAGTATCTTCACATTGGTGCTGCCGTCCGGCGTAAAGCCTAAAAACTGCACGTCTTTGCGCGTGGTCTTGCCTTCAATAATCGTATCAAACGCCTTGTGTGCATCATCATAGGTTTCCCATTTGCTCAGGCTGCGCGTGCTGCTGTTGGGCAGCACCGTACAGGCGGCCAGGGTTAAACCTGCTGCCAACCCGGCCGCCAGCAGCGGCAGGGCCGTCCTCAGGCTTTTCATAAGGGTGCGCTTGGGCACCGGGTGGTCATGGTAGGTCATAGTTAGGTCCTCCTCCTGCCTTCTTATGCACCCCGGCACCATGCTGCGGTGCACGCAAAGCCCTTATTTTCCGGCATATTCAGCTTACATCTCGCTAACAACCTGATGTACCTCATTTGGTGCATCGCAAAGCCCCCACACATAAAAACCTGACATCCACCCCCACCTTTGCTAATCTCCGCCCCATGACATCCCTTCCCGCCATCCCCCTCATCGCCTTCGACCTCGACGGCACCCTCGCCAACACCGAAGCCCTCTCCCTGCCCTCCGCCGTCGCCGCCATGCGCGACCACTTCGGCGTGCCGGTCACACTCGAATACTGGTACCAGCACCTCCACGGCCGCACCGGCCAGTCGTTAATCGACGCCATCCGCGAGCAATTCGGCATCGAAGTCGACCTCAAAGAATTCCTCCGCCTCCGCGCCGAAATGGTGCCGATTATGTTCGAAAACGGCGTCGACCCCGCCCCCGGCATGCTCCAGGCCCTGCGCAATCTGGTGGCGGCGGGCCAGCAGGTGTGCATTTGCTCCAACAGCACACCGCAGCGTATTGCCTTTACGCTGGAAAAAATCACCGGCCAGCACAGCGCAGGCCTCAACCTGCCGCACCTGTTCGAAGGCCACCAGTTCTCCGCTTCCGGCGCCGACGGCTCCGGCAAAGCCAAACCGGCACCCGACGTCTACCTCCATGCCGCCCAATACTATAAAGCCGACCCCACCCGCTGCGTGGCAGTAGAAGACACCCCCGTAGGCGTCACCGCCGCCGTCGCCGCAGGCTACACCTGCCTCGGCTACACCGGCCTGGGCCACGGAGACCCCGACGACATCGCCCAATCCCTCACCCAAGCCGGCGCCCACCACACCTTCCCCCACTGGGACGACTTCCTCCCCCTCCTCCAAACCCTCAAAATCTAACCACATTCCACCAAAAAACCGCCTTCCGGCGGTTTTTCATCAATTCCTGGTGGACGATACAAGGTTCGAACTTGTGACCCCTACAATGTCAATGTAGTGCTCTACCACTGAGCTAATCATCCAATGCAGCGCTTATGGCAAATGCCGCCGCCGCCGTCAAGGGGTTCACGCGACGATGGGTGTATACTAAATATTGACCATCTACTCATAACCAGATAAACAAGCTCATCGCAACGCGCGGACGTAAGCCCGCGCGGCTTCCGTTTCGTCTTCTCAAGGGGAATCCAATGAGAATTTGTATTCTCGAATGCGGGGGCACCATCCTGATGGGCGGCCACCCCCGAACGAACACCTACACAGGCGAAGAAATCTTTAGCCGAGTCACTCTCCCACCAAACATGAGCCTCGCTTTCCATAAAATGGCGGGATGCGACGACTCCACCAACATCACATACCCGATGCGCGCAAAGCTGGCCGATACCATCGCAGCGATGTACGACGACTTCGATGCCTTTATCATTTTGCACGGCACCGACACGTTGGCTGAAACGTGCGCTTACCTCACCATGACCTGGCAGCGCCTGCTGCAAAAAACGGTTTTGGTAGTGGGCTCGCAGCGCACGCCCGACCATCCTCGCAGCGACGTCCCGGCTCAACTCGGTAACGCTCTTCGCTTTATCCAGTATGCCGTTTCGCAGCATATTGCAGGGGTCTATACCCTGTGCCAGCAAAGGGTGCTGTGCGGAGCAAGGGTGGTCAAGGTGAGCAGCAAACACCTCAAGGCGTTTACCACACCAGGCCTTCGCCCGGCAGCATATATCGGTACCGAAGTCCGACCGACGCCAACGGCACGCTACCAGCATACGCCACTGCGGGGCGCACCGCTCCCGCCAGCCATCCATCTGGTGCAGCGTATCAGCACCTATGCGGCTAAAGCCGACCAACCTGCCGATGCGTTCATCCATGCGGCCCAAAATGGCCTCATCGAAGGGGCAATTCTTTTGGGGCGCGGCAGCGGCAACATTCCGTCCGTAGCTTGGAAGGATGGCGAACCCTCATGGTACGATGCCATCCGTATCGTGGGTCGACTGCCTCATCCCGTCATCTCGGCCATCCAAACCGAGTTTGCGGGAGAAGATGCCGACCTCACGGCCTACGCACCCGGCGCCATGGCGCATAAGGCTGGGGCTGTCAGCCTGCGCAACCTCACCCCGGCTATGGCCGATGTAAAGTTCCGCATGGCCCTGCAGATGCACCGCAACCCTTTTGCTGTCCAAGCGTTCATAGACAAACCCCAGATGAACGAACTGGGCTAAAACTCAGCGCCCTCCGCCTCATCGAGCATTTAACCCCGCCCCTGTGGCGGGGTTAAATCATGCACCCGCCACAAACACCCGCAACGCCTTTGGCCGCACCTTAAACACCGCCGGGGTCTGGGTTACCAGCTCGCCGTCGGCGTTCACTGGCATCGGGCGGCGGGTATAAAGCTCCACTTGGTTGCCGCTCACCACCTCCACTGTCGGCCAGGCGGCGTGGGTGCCACTCTTCAGCATCGGCCACAGCGCTACTAACTCGCTCACATGGCTCAGCTCCAGGCTATAGGCATCCAGGCGGCCGTCGTCGGGGGCGGCGTCGTCGGCCACTTTCATGCCGCCGCCGTAATACACCCCGTTGCCCACCGCCACTTGCAGCGTGCGCACCTGCCGCACCTCCTGGTCGCACACCAGCGTGGCACCAAAGGGCCGCGCCCGCAGCAGCGTCTTCAGCGCCGTAAAACCATAGCCCACCACCCCCCAGCGCTGCTTGGCCTCATGGGTCAGCTCACGCGCTATCAGCGCACTAAAGCCCACGCTGGCCACGTTAAAATACAGGTGGCCGTTCACCTCGCCCAGGTCAATTTCACGCATCTCACCCGCCAAAATCACATCCAGCGCCGCTTCGGTCGCCGTCGGCAGGCCCAGCGTGCGGGCAAAATCGTTAGCCGTGCCTAAGGGCACCACCCCCAGCGGCAGGCCACAGGCCAGCAACCCCCGCGCCGCACGGTTCAGGGTGCCGTCTCCCCCCGCCACAATCACCCCCTTCATCCCCCGGCAGTGGGCGTCCACTTCGGCGCTGGCATCCACCCCGCGCTTCAGGTGCACGGTGGTCACCCGCGCGCCCTTGGCCTGCACATAGGCTTCCATCGCAGCGGCAGCCCCCTTGCCCGTCCGGGCCTGGGTGTTCACCAGCAGCAAATAATGGCGGTCGGGCATCGGTCTCTCCTCATGTTGGTCGGGCCTCAGGGTTCAAGCCTTAGTTTTCAGGCCTCAGTGTCGAGGGCTAACCTTTCCGCAGGCTTTCCGTTCCCCGGTGGCAGGCATTCCCCGTCGGCAAAACGCTTTACCCCCTCCCTTCAACGTGCTTAACTTTACGGCAACAACAACGGGGGAACGTTCTCATGCCATCACACGCCATTGCCGTAGCCAAATCCAACCACACGCGCCTGCGCCTTCTTGTCGGCGGCCTGGCCATGGGCGCCGCGCTGCTCAGCGCCGCCTTGGCCAACGCCCAAACAAGCCCCTTCAAGCTGGGCGCTACGGTACCCGAAAGCCTCACCTTCACCGACACCTCCGGCAACGTCCGCACCTTCGGAGAATTCCGCGGCAAACCAGTGGTGCTGGAATGGACCAACCCGGAATGCCCCTTCGTGGTCAAGCACTACGCCAGCGGCAACATGCAAAAACGGCAAACCGAGGCCACCTCAGCTGGCACCGTCTGGGTCACCGTCAACAGCGGGGCCGCAGGCAAGCAGGGCCACCTCGCCCCCGCCACAGCGGCGGCCGAAGCCGAAAAACTCGGCTACAAATCCAGCGTCGTGGTGCCCGATGCCGAGGGCAAGCTCGGCCGCGCCTTCGGTGCCGAAACCACGCCCCACATGTTCATCCTCAACCCCACCGGCAAGCTGGTCTACATGGGTGCGATAGACAGCATCCCCAGCTTCGACGCGAAGGACATCGCCAAAGCCGACAACTACGTCAGCCTGGCCCTGGCCGAGGTCAAAGCCGGCAAAAGCGTCACCACCGCCCAAACCAAGTCCTACGGCTGCAGCGTCAAATACTAGCCCTGCCCCACAAAAAGCCTCCCTTCGGGGAGGCTTTTTGTCGCACCTCATGCTAAACTCTCCCCCATGCTCACCACCCTCCTCGCCCTCACCACCTTCCTGCTCGGCCTCGCCCTCGGCGCCGCCGCCATGTACCTGCTGCAACGCCACACCCAACAAGCCGCGGGCGCCAACCTGCAAAACACTTTCAATACCCTTGCCGCCCAGGCTTTGGCCCAAAACAACGAGCAGTTCCTCCAGCTCGCGAAGGAAAAACTCACCCAGTCGCAACAAGCGGGGGCACAAGAGCTCACCGCCAAACAGGGGCTGATCGACCAACGCCTCGCCACCCTGCAAACCGAGGTCACCGCCCGCTTAGAAAAGGTCACCACCCTGGTCACCGAAATCGACAAGAACCGCCACGCCAGCTTCACCACCCTCCAGCAGCAAATCGGCCATACCGGAGAACAACTGAAATCCCTGCAAACCACCACGGCGGACCTCAAATCCGCCCTCACCAACAGCCGCACCCGCGGCCAGTGGGGAGAACGCATGGCCGAAGACGTCCTCCGCCTCGCAGGCCTGCAACCCGAGGTCAACTACCGCAAGCAATCCAGCGTGCTGGCCGAAGGCGGCACCCGTGGCCGCCCAGACTACACCTTCCTCCTCCCCGGCTCCCGCGTCATCCACATGGATGTCAAATTTCCGCTGGATAATTACCTCGCCTACCTGAATGCCGAAACTGAACCCGCCCGCGCCACCGCCACCAAGCAGTTCATCACCGACGCCCGCAACCGACTGCGCGAAACCGCCACGCGCGACTACCGCAGCGGCCTCACCGAACACGGCGAACAGGCGCTCGATTATCTGCTGATCTTCATCCCGAACGAGCAAGTCTACGCCTTCCTGCTGGAAAACGCGCCCCACCTGCTGGATGAAGCCCTCGGCCAGAAAATCATCCTCACCTCACCCACCACCCTTTTGGCGGTGCTGGCGGTGGTCAACCAGGCCTCGCAGCACTTCCGGCTCCAGCAACAGGCGGCGGGCATCCACGAGGTTCTAAGCGGCATCCGGCGGGAATGGGAGAAATTCGGCACCGAAATGGACAAAATCGGCAAAAAACTGCGCGAAGCCCAAACCATTTTCGACGACGTCACCGGCACCCGCTCCCGCCAGCTGGATAGGCAATTCACCAAGCTCGAAACCCTCGACACCGCCACCGACCAACCCACCCTCCTCGCCAAAACCGACCCCCTGCCTTTAGTCCAGTAAGCCTTCACATGCGGGACCATACGCGAGGCTACAAACGGTCATCCGGATGATTTTTGGCGGGGCGCGGTGTACAGGTATGGGGTACATAAGCCACGCCAAAAATTATTCGGGGACCGTTTTAGCCCGCGCCGTGCTTGAATTGTAAAGCCTAAACCGGCACCCCCACCGGCTTCCCCACCACCCCTTTCTCCGTCGTCACCAGCACTTTCGCACCTCCCACCCGTTTCTGCGCCACAAACACCCGCACCGCACCCCCGCAGGGCACCCAGCGCATCCAGGCCGAGCCAAACCCCACCGTCGCATCTTCCGCCACCAGCCAGTGGGCCTGCCGCAACCAGCGCAACCAGTGCTTACGCGGGTAGCCGCGCCACCACACACTGCCGCGCAAGCCCCAGGGGCTGGGCCGGGCCGCCACCAGCACCAGTTGGCCATCGGGCCGCAGCAGCGGCCACATTTGCTGCAGCAGCAACGGGTAATCGGCCGCCACGCCGCCGCACGCCAGTATAATAATCCGATGAAACCCCGCCTCCTCCCCCAGGGCCTCGCCTACGCGGCGCCGCACCAGCCTCACGCGCGGGCCAAACACCACCGGCAAGCCCTCGCCCACCACCAGCACGCAGGCGCCGTCAGCGGGGGTTACCCCGTCCAACTGGGTTATCTCGTGCCACAGGGTTCGTTGCCAATCTGCCATGGCCCACAGTCTAACATAAATTCCCGGGCATGCACGGCACCTGCTGCAGCTTGCCATATCAGCCGCTTGGCCGTAGCGTCATGCCATTATGTTGCATGTCACCTGCCTCTCGCCCCACGCGCTCACCCCCACCTACCTGCTCACCTGCAGCCACACCCTGCAACACACGGTCATCGACCCCATCCACCCCATGGCGGTACGCGACGCCCTGGGCTCCCAACCGCTCGACCTCATCCTGCTCACGTCCGAAAGCCCTCTTATCACCGAGGCCGCCGAAGCCCTGCACCACCGCATGTCGGCGCCCATTCTGGCCAGCAACACGCTCAACACCCGCAAGCTGCCCATCGCGCGCTATCTCACCGATGGCGAAGTGGTCGGCCTCGGCCCCCTCGCCCAAACGGTCTATGTGCCACAGGGAGACTCCTCCAGCGACATCATGTGCTACGCCCTGGGGTCAGAAGGGCTGCTCTTCACCGGCCCGCTGTTTGCGGGCGGCACAGCCGGGCACAAGGCCAACAAGCTGGCCATCGCCAAGCTGCGCATCCTCCCGACCGACACCACCGTCCACGGCGGCAACACCCACGGCGGCCAACCTCTCGGCCCCCTGCTGGATAACCTCAAGTAACAACGCATTATCCCAAGAAAAATGCGCCAGCCTTCAGGCTGGCGTTGGTAAGGCCCCGGAATTCGCTAGGACGAGGTGGTTTTATCCGGCGCGCAGCGCCGTCGCCCCCGCGCGTGGGGTCACAAACGGTTCCATGGTGCTTTTTGACTTAGCGCCGTGTACAAGCAAAAGGGTACATAAGCTAAGTCAAAAAGGGCCAGGGGGCCGTTTTGACCCCCGCCTTTATCTTTGCACGCAAAGGGCAATTCCCTGACCACCCCCTATGCAAAGGGTAGCCAATCCCTTCTTCGCATCCCGCTTCACCATCTCATGCAACAGCGTCACCAGCACGCGGGCTCCGCTGGCGCCAATCGGGTGGCCCAGCGCAATCGCGCCGCCGTTCACGTTCACTTTCGCGGCGTCCAGCTTCAGTTCTTGGCACACGCCCAGGCTTTGCGCCGCAAAGGCTTCATTGGCCTCAATCAGGTCAAGCTCGCTGGCCTTCCAGCCGGCCTTCTCCAAGGCCTTCTGGCTGGCGGGCACCGGGCCCAGGCCCATAATGGCGGGGTCAACCCCGGCCACCGCATGGCTTACCACCGTGGCCAGCACCGGCAGGCCACGTTTTTCGGCCTCGCCCCGGGTCATCACCACCAGCGCGGCGGCACCGTCGTTCAGGCCGCTGGCGTTCCCGGCGGTCACGCTGCCTTCTTTGTCAAACGCAGGCTTCAATTTCGCCAGTGTCGCTTCATCCGAAAGGCGCGGATACTCATCCTGCGCAAACAGCACCGGGTCGCCTTTGCGCTGCGGTATCACCACCGGCACAATCTCATCCACAAACTTGCCCGCTTTAATCGCCGCGTCGGCGCGCTTCTGGCTTTCCGCCGCAAAGGCGTCCTGCGCTTCGCGGCTTAATTTACACTGCTTGGCCACGTTCTCGGCGGTAATGCCCATGTGGTAGTTGTTAAAGGCATCCCACAGCCCATCCACAATCATCGTGTCGCGCAGCTTGCCATCGCCCATTTTCAGGCCTTCGCGCATCACCACCGCGTGGGGGCTTTGGCTCATGCTTTCTTGCCCACCCACCACATAAATCCCCTCACCATCAGCCTTCAACGCCGTGGCAGCCATCGCCACCGCTTGCAGGCCGCTGCCGCACACGCGGTTAATCGTTATCGCAGTGGCCTCCGGCGGCAAACCCGCCGCTATCGCCGCTTGCCGCGCCGGGTTCTGGCCCACCCCGGCGGTCAACACCTGGCCCATAATCACTTCCTTCACATCGGTGGGCTTCAGTTTGGCACGGTCCAGGGCTTCTTTAATCACCACCGCACCCAGCTGCGCGCCACTAAAGTCCTTCAAACTCCCCATAAAACTCCCAATCGCCGTGCGCACCGCACTTACAATCACCACATCCTGCTTGCTGGCCATCATCTTATCTTTCCTGTTCATTCTTCTTGGCAAATCCAAACGCCCGCAGCCTCCCACAAGCCTGCCGTTCCCACAACCCCTCACGCCGCAGCGCACAATAAAACAGGGGGCCTTGGCCCCCCTAATCCCCAATTCCTAATCCCTACACTAAGCCGCCTTCAGCACCACCACATTATCCCGGCGCGGCTGCGCATGCAGGCGGCGCCCGCGCACAATCAGGCTCAAACATCCTATGGTCGCACACATAAACATCCCCGTGGTCATCATAAACTGCGGGTCACCGTTCACCACCACGGCATACATAAAAAACACCACCGTCTGTCCCGTCCACAAGCTCCACGTCACCAGCGGGGTGGCGGCACACAGGTCGGGCCTGCGGTAAAAGGTCAGCATTTGCGGAGCATACGCCGCCAGCGCCACCAGCCCCATCAGCAGGTAGGCTCCTGTCAGAAACTCTGTCAGCGCGGCAAACATCGTGGTCACTCCCTTGTTGCCGCTCTATGCCCACCCCTCACAATCCCGCACTGACAAACGCCTTCCACCCCCCTGACCTGTAAGCCAGCGGTAATCGCGCACCGCTCCGCACCTCCAGCTGCGCCTACAATAAAGGGCGGTTAGCCGCCCTTTTCGTCCTCTTCCGGTGTGGTGCTACTCGCTCGCTGCTCTGCAACACGCTGCGCCAGCTTGCCCACCACCTCGTCCACCCCCACCCCAGCACTCGCCGCCATCAGCAGCGGCTTGGTTTTGGTCTTGGTGGCAAAGGCTTTGGCAATGGCTGCCACCTCGTCATCCGGCATCAAATCCACCTTAGTCAGCGCCACAATCTCCGGCATCTCGCTCAGGTCGCCCCCATAATCCTCATCATAAATCGCCAGCTCTTTACGGATAGTCTTATACGCCTTCCACGGCTCCGGCTGGGTCACATCCACCAAATGCAGCACGGCGGCGCAGCGGCTCACGTGCTTCAAAAAGCGGTGGCCCAGGCCAGCCCCATCGGCCGCACCTTCAATCAGCCCCGGCAGGTCGGCCACCAAAAATTCCGTGCTACCATGCCGCACAAACCCCAACGCCGGGTGCAGGGTGGTAAAGGCATAATCCGCCACCTTGGGCTTGGCACGGCTAACCTTGCCCACAAACGTGCTTTTGCCCGCGTTGGGCAGGCCCAGCAGGCCAACATCGGCCATAATCTTCAAGCGCAGGCGCACCTTCATCTCCCGCGCGGGCACACCCGGAGTAAACTCGCGCGGCGCCTGGTTGGTGCTGCTCTTATAGCTCGCGTTGCCGCGCCCGCCGCGCCCGCCGGGCAGCAGCAGGTGGCGCTGGCCTTGTTCCAGCATATCCACCACCAGCTCATCGCTTTCCTCGTCAATCACTTCGGTGCCGGGCGGCACATACAGCACCAGGTCTTTGCCCGCCGCCCCTGTGCGGTTGCGGCCCATGCCGTGGCCGCCGGTGGGGGCCTTAAAAAGCTGTGTGTAACGGTAATCAATCAGGGTGTTCAAGTTCCCGGCACACTCAATCCACACATCGCCACCTTTGCCGCCGTTGCCGCCGTCCGGCCCGCCATACTCCACATACTTCTCACGCCGGAAACTCACGCACCCCGCACCACCGGCCCCGCTCTTGCAGGTAATTACGGCTTCATCCAAAAATTTCATAAGCCCCTCCTACCACGGAAGCGCAAGCATAACAACGGCACCTTCGTCCGACAGCCAAAGGCTGGCGTTGGTACTTGCCCCGGAATTCGCTGAGCGGGAGGGATTTTTCGTTTTATTCCGTTGCCGAGCACCGCAAGTGTACAAATGAGTACATGCGGAGCGCATGGCGGCGGAAAAAACGAAAAAGCACCCCGCTCAGTAGAATTCGGTGAAACGAAGGCGAGGAGGCAAAGAAAAGAGGGCCTCGCCCTCTTTTCTTTGCCTCCTCCCAGAAGCCATCCTTAAGCAGGAATCACATGCACAAACTTACGCTTCTTGTAACCGGTGCTAAAGGTCACTTCGCCGTCCACCAGCGCAAACAGGGTGTGGTCACGGCCAACACCTACGTTTTGGCCCGGGTGGGTGGCGGTGCCGCGCTGACGAATGATAATGTTGCCGGCAATAGCCTTTTGGCCGCCGAACAACTTCACGCCCAAACGCTTACCGGCGCTATCGCGTCCGTTACGGCTAGAACCGCCTGCTTTTTTGTGTGCCATGGTATGATTACTCCTTGGTAATAAAACTTAGATTTACAGCGAAATGCCGGTAATCTTCAGCATCGTGCTGCTCTGACGGTGGCCGTTCTTGCGGCGGCTGTTCTGGCGGCGGCGCTTTTTAAAGATAATAACCTTCTTACCTTTGCCGTGGCTGATAACTTCAGCATTGACCTTGGCATTGGCCAGCAGCGGGCTGCCGACCGAAATTTTATCGCCGTCGGCCACCAGCAGCACCTTGTCCAGCACAATCTTGCTGCCCACGTCGCCGCCCAGCAGCTCAACGCTTACCTGTTCGCCTTGGGCCACTTTCAGCTGCTTACCGCCGCACATGACAATCGCGTACATATCAGTTTCCAATCTTTTCCGTAACTTAGCGCGAATACCACTGTTTCCAGCCCCTTCGCACAACGCCCAACCTTTGGGCAATGCCGCCTTCTACGCATCCTCAGCCCCGCTGTCAACCCCCTTCCCGCACCCCTATCCCACATCCTCCCAAGTAGGTCTTTGGCCATCATTCCCACCGCAGCCCAACGTCAACCTGTGGCGGCAAAGGCCCTCCCCCCTGCACCAAATGCCCGGTTTCAGCCTCTCTGTCAGGAAAATCCGTCAGCAGCAGGCGCGCCATAAGCTATAAAGAGACAGGAAAGGACACTCATGCTGTTCAGGCTCGTCAATTACACCATTCTCGGCATCGCCGCGTTTTACGCGGTGGAAGGTGTCGGGCTGGTCGAACGCGGCCGCTATTTCCCCACCTTGCCCCGTCTCGAGGCCTCCGCCTCCGACCCCATGGCCTGGGTCGGTGCCGCCCAATGGGGGGTCGCCCAGCTCACCAACCTCGCCGACAAAAACGACGTCACCCAGCCCATCGCCAGCTCCATCTCCGACCCCACCCAATTAACCCTCGACAACGTCACCACCTTTGCCAAACGGCTGGAAGCCAAACGCAACCAGGCCCTGCAACCCTACGGCATCAACCCCGGCCTCAACCCCGGCTCCTGAACACAAGGGCCGTGAACGCCCACCTTCATTTCACAGGCCCAAGGGGCCTTCCTTTTTGCCGTTGGCCTGAGCGCCAGCGCAGAGCAACACCAACGGCAAACCTGTTGAGGCCCCGGAATTCGCTGACAGCGAGGGATTTTTGATTTTCTCCGCAGATGCGAGCACCGCAAGTGTACAAATCAGTACATGCGGAGCGCAGCATCAAGGAAAAATCAAAAAGCACCGCTGTCAGTAGAATTCGGTGCTATTTGCTGCGCGCTCGCAGCAAATATTGTTTTCTTCCTTGGGGTTCATGGTAAATACGAATAAGTATCTCCCCAAGGATCCCCATCCCCAACAACTGTACACCCAATAAAATCAACATCATCGCCGCCATCAGCATCGGGCGGCCGCCAATATCTTCCCCCAGCACTTTCAGCAGCAGCAGCCAGGTCATCATCAGCCCGCCGGGCACCATCAGCAGCAGGCCGCCGTAGCCAAAAAAGTGCATCGGCCGATGAATGAATTTCTGAAAGAAATACAACTGGATAATATCCAGTGCCACCCGGATGGTCTTATCGATACCATACTTGCTGGCCCCAAATTGCCGCGCATGGTGGGTCACCACCACTTCTTCCACCCGGGCACCGTATTGCATCGCCACGGCGGGTATAAACCGGTGCAGCTCGCCATAAATATGCAGTTCGTCAATCAGGTCGGCGCGGTAGGCTTTCAGGCTGCAGCCGCTGTCGTGCAGCTTCAGGCCGGTTATTTTGGCCAGCAGGCGGTTGGCCAGGCGGCTGGGCAGGTTGCTGGTCAGTTCGCTGTCCTGGCGGTCTTTGCGCCAGCCGCTCACAATATCCGCATCGGTTTCGGCCATTTTGGCCAGCAGCGCCGGTATATCCTTGGGGTCGTTCTGCAAATCGCCGTCCATGGTCACAATAATCGCGCCTTGTGCGGCATCAAACCCGGCTTGCATCGCCGCGGTCTGGCCGTAATTGCGCCTAAAATACACCCCCACCAGCTCCGGCGTGGCAGCTTCCAGCGCCTCCAGCACGGCGGCGGTGCCGTCGCGGCTGCCGTCGTTCACGCACACCAGCTCCCAGCGCAGCCCGGTGGGGCGCAGGGCGGCTACGGTTTTCTCCACCAGCAGCGGCAGGCTTTCTTCCTCATTATACAGCGGCACCACTACCGAGACGTCCACGGCCCCGCCCATAGCCCCACCCAAACTTGCCTTACCAGCGGCCTTGCTCATGCGCGTTCCGTTCCCGTTGTGTTCATAATCATTGTCCTTAACTTAAATCCTGTGTCCTGAATATCATTCCGTCTCCGGCGCAGCCTGCTCCGCCTCGCCCGGCAACCCAGGCTGGGCCACCAACAGCAGGCAATAGCCGCCGTGGCAGCGCTGGCCCAGCACTTGGGCCCGGCCGCGCAGGCCAAGCTCGGTCACAATCGGCGCCACTTTATCCTCTTCGGTCAGCACCCAGGTTTCGGTGGCGGTCAGGGTGCCGGGCAACTGCAACGGGTTTTCCAGTTTGGTAAACGGCCTTCCCGAAAGATACCGCACACTCGGCTTATGCACCCCTAAATGAATCATCGCCGTGGTCGCCGGGGCCGCCCGCATCGCCTGGGCCACCTCGGCCAGCGGCGCCTGAGTATAACGCCAAATCGTCGGCACCACTCCCCCCGCAATCAGCAGCAGGCAGGCGGCCCAGCTGGTAGCCAGCAGCAGGGCTCCGGCCCGCGCACCCCGGGCTGCACCACGGGCCACCAGCCCCCAGGCGGGCACCACCACCAGCAGCAGCAACCCACCAACAAGAAACGGCGCAACGTTCAGCTCCACCGGCAGCGCCAGCACCGCGCTGGCCATGGGGTCGCGCGGCGGCCAGTCAAAGCCCAACACCGCCTGCAACCAGCCCAGCACGCCGCTCAACGTGTCGCTGCGCAGCCCCAGCAGCAGCGGGTTCAGCGCCAGCATCAGCAGGCCCATCAGCAGCCCCAGCATTCCGCCCAGCAATGTCACCAGCGTGCCCAGCCGCACGGCGGGCACCTGCGCCAGCACCATGCCCACCAAAATTGCCAGCGCCGGGTAAGCGGGCACAATATAATGCGCCAACTTGGTCTGGCTGAAACTGAAAAACACCACATATCCCACCGCCCATATCAACGCCAAATAAGGCAGCGCCCGCGCCGGGTCATCGCCGCGCAAGCCTTGGCGCAGGCGGCGGGTGCCGCCTTTCAGCGTCATCGCCACCGCCTTGGGCAGCATAAACACCCACGGGAAGAACCCCACCAGCAGCACCACTAAATAATAAAACACACTGTCGCTCTGCGTGTTGCTCAGGCCCCCGGCGTAGCGGTGCAGGTTATGCTGAATAAAAAAGTCATAAAAAAACCCGAAGCCGAACTGCACCACCAGCAGCCCCACCCACGGCAGCAGCAGCAGCAGGCACAAAGCTCCGGCCTTCACCGGCGCCAGCCGGCGCCATATCACCCCCCGGTCGCGCCGCAGCGCCAGCACCGCCAGCACCATCAGCGCGGCGGGTATCCACGCCACTGGCCCTTTGGCCAAAAAGCCCACCGCCGCCAGCGCACCGGTCACCAGCCACAGGTGGCGCTGCGCGGCGGCCCGCGCCGTCACCGCTTTCAGGCGCGCCGTCACCAGCGCGGCGCTCACCGCTTTTGCGTCACCGCGCTCCAGCACATTGTTGCCGGGGTACATCACATGCACCACCCACAGCGCCAGCGCCACACTGGTCAGGTTCAGCAGGCCATCGGCAGTGGCGGCACGCCCCACCACCACAAAGCTCAAGTTCAGCCCCAGCGCCAGCGTGGCCATCAGCCCCCAACGGCGGCTGCCGGACAGGCGCGCCACACCCCAGCCCAGCAGCAGCAAAGCCCCCAGCGCCCCCATCACACTCGGCAGGCGCGCGGCATACAGGCTGCCCTCACCCAGCAGGCCCATAAAGGCCCCCTGCACCCAATAAAACAACGGCGGCTTATGGTAACGCGGCTCACCGTTGTAAGTGGGCATAGAAATCGCCCCGGAATGCCGCATCTCCACCGTCGCCTGCGTAAAAATCGCCTCATCCACATCAAACAACCCATAGCGCGCATGCCCGCCGCCATACAGCGCCAGCAGCACCAGCGCCAGCAGCGCGCACATCAGCCCAAAGCGCTTCTGCGCCCGGCTTAAGGTCTGCCACCACGCGGTCATCGTTGGCCTCCCTTACGCGGTGCCTGCAGCCGGGGGGCCCACACAATCCACATCGCCCAGGCCACGGCCGCCCCCAGCGCCGCCCCGGCCAGCACATCGCCCAAATAATGCGGTGTCAAAGCCAAAAAGCGGCTGGCGCTCAGCACCACCGCCGCCGCCAGCAATGGCCAGCGCCAACGCGGAAAAGCCAACCCCAGCCACACCGCCAGCGCAAACGTGCTGCAACTGTGCCCGCTGGGGAAGCTCCACCACAGCGCATCCAGCGTCAACGGCGCAGCATCAAACGGCCCGCCACCATTCCACAGCAGTTCTTTGGGGCGCGCGCGGCCCACCCCCAGCTTCAGCAACCAGTTCACCGCACCCGCCAGCGCAAACACCGCCACTGCCGCCAGCAGCAGGCGCGGCGCCATGCCGGGCGCGCGCCCCTGCCAGCGGGCATGCACGGCCAGCAGCAGCGCCAGCAGCGCACAGGCCAGGGCCTGAGTACTCCCCTTGCCCAGCTCGCCCAGCCCACGCATCAGCGTGTTAAACCCTTGGTGATAATTCGCCTCCAACCCCAACTGAATCGCCACATCCGCCCCACTGGCCCACATCACAAAGCCCAGCGCCAGCCCCCACACCGCCAGCAGCAGCGGGCCTTGCAGGCGGCACCAAAGGGCATCGGGGCATCGGGTCATCATGGCAACGGTTATACCCAATTCCTCGGGGTAAAGAAAGCACGCCGCGCACCGTCCCGCACAAATCTCCAGCTTCTAACGCGCAGCAAACCATGCTATAAGCGCGCCTATGGCCAAAACACTCCGCCCCAAATCACACATCTACACCTCGGGCGGCATGCTGGGCCGCCTGGGCAAGCATTACATGTGGTCCCACAAGGCCGACCTCCTCTGGGCCGGGTTCGCCATGCTGGTCATCGCCGTCGCCCTGGCCATGCAGGCGCACCTTATCCAACCGTTGTTCGACAACGGCCTCATCTCCGGCCGCATCGGCGTCATCAACACGGTTATTTTTGCCATCGTCGGCCTCACCGTCATCCGCGGGGTTGCGGCCTATTATCAGCTCTATTTCATGGAAAGCGTCGGCCAGCGCATCGTCGCCAAACTGCAAGAGGACATGTACACCCGCACCCTCGGCCAAAGCCTGGCCTTTTTTGCCGACCACCCCAGCGGCACCCTCACCAGCCGTTTCATTTCCGATTTGCAACGCCTCAAATACGCCGTCACCCAAATTTTCAACTCCGGCCTGAAGGACACCGCCACCATCATCGGCCTCTTTGCCAACATGCTGCTGCAAGATGTCCGCCTCACCCTGCTCACCCTGCTCATCATTCCCCTCACCGTCATTCCCATCCGCCGCTTCGGGCGCCTCACCCGCAAATACAGCCGCGTGAACCAAGAGAGCACCGCGCACATGACGCACCACCTCGCGCAAACCCTCACCCACATCCGCCAGGTGCAAAGCTACACGCAAGAAAAATCCGAAACCCGCCGCATGTCCGCCCGCATCACCGAAGTGCTCGACAGCACGCTCCGCGCCGTGCGCATCCGCGCCATGTCGTCACCATCGGTCGAGTTCATCGGCACCGTCGTCATCGCCGCCATCATGCTCTACGCCGGGCAGCGCATTGCGCAGGGCACGCTCACCACCGGGTCGTTTGCCAGCTTCATGGCCTCGCTGGTCATGCTCAGTCGCCCGCTCAAGGGCATCACCAACCTCAACAACAATTTGCAAGAGGGCCTCGCCGCCGCCCAACGCGCCTTCGAGGTCATCGACGCCCCCCTCACCCTCACCGACCAACCCGGCGCCACCGCCCTCCAGGTCAAAAAAGGCCAAATCCACTTCAACGCCGTCAACCTCACCTATGCCGACGGCACCCACGCCCTCACCGACATCAACCTCACCATCCCCGCCGGGCACACCGTCGCCTTTGTCGGCCCGTCCGGGGCGGGCAAATCCTCGCTGCTCAACCTGCTGCCGCGCTTTTACAACCTCTCGCACGGGCATATCAGTATCGATGGCCACGACACCTCCAAAGTCACTCTCAAATCCCTGCGCAGCCACATTGCGCTGGTCACGCAAGATGTCGCCATCTTCGACGACACCATCGCCGCCAACATCGCCTATGCCAACCCGCGCGCCTCACAGGCAGCCATAGAAGCCGCCGCCCGCGCCGCCGCCGCCCACAGCTTCATCACCGCCATGCCCGAGGGCTATCACACCCTGCTGGGCGAAAACGGCCTCAAACTCTCCGGCGGGCAAAAGCAGCGCATCTCCATCGCCCGCGCCATTCTTAAAAACGCCCCCATTCTGCTGCTCGATGAAGCCACCGCCGCACTCGATACCGCCTCCGAGAAAGACGTCCAAACCGCCCTGCATAAACTATCCGAAAACCGCACCACCCTCATCGTCGCCCACCGCCTCTCCACCATCGCCCACGCCCACACGATCGTGGTGCTCGATGGCGGTAAAATCGTCGAACAAGGCACCCACGCCCAGCTCCTCAAAAAGCGCGGCCTCTACCACAAGCTCTGGTCCATGCAAGCCCGCGCCGACGACGCATAGCCACCCCTGCGGCAGGCTTTTTTATCACACCCGCCACCCCCATCCCGCACCCACACCTTCCCAACCCCACCCAAGGGGATAAAATAGAGCGACAATAGGAAAGACACTCCCATGGCTCCGCGCCCCCAAACCAAGGTTGTTTCCAAAACAGCCAAACCGATAAAATCCGCCGCAAAACCCACCAAACCCACCCCCGTGGCTGCTCCCGCCATGCCCCAGCAACCGGCCACCTGCGGCTGCACCTCCAGCGGCTGTGGCGGCGGTCTCATGGCCTGCATGTGTTCCATGGTCAAGGCCTGCCCGCTGGGCAAACAGCTTGTCACCCGCAGCTTCTGGGCCGCCGCCGTGGTCGCCTTCCTGGTGGTGTTCGCCACCGACTGGCTCCTCCACGCCCGCCTGCTGGTCACCGAATATCAGGCCACCAGTGCCTTCTGGCGCACCGGGGCCGATGTCCGCCACGGCCTGATCTTCCTCACCCAGGCCCTCACCGCCCTGGTCTACGCCGCCATTATCCTCGGCATGGGCCATGCTTTCCGCTGGTGGGGCGCCGCCGTCTGCGGTTTGCTGGCTGCCAGCCCCGCCGCACTTACCTCGGTGGCCCTTTATGCCACCATGCCTTTTGCCGCAGCCACCATCCCGCTCGCCTGGGCGGCAGGCTCACTGGGGCAAGGGGTTCTGGCAGGCCTCGCCATCTGTGCCGTGCTGCGCCTCTCCCGCGCCCCGCAGGGCCAGGCCTGCGGCTGCGGCCCCTCCTGCGGCTGCGGGTCTTAACGTCCTTGCCCCAAGCGCGGGGTGGCTGCACTTGCCACCCCGCGCTGTTCAGGGTAAAGGCTAGGGTGTATCCCTCCGCATGAAAAAGCTCCTCCGCCATCCCCTCACCGAAGCCCTGCTGCTGCGCCTCCTCGCCCTCTACGGCAAGCTGGTGTTCGCCACCGCCCGGGTGCGGCTGGTGGGGCCTTTGCCCCCGGCCCTCAGCACGCAGCAGGTGGTCATCGCCCTCTGGCACCAGCATATTGCCCACACCCCCGCGCTGGTGCCCTACCTCCGCCACCCGCTGTTGGCGCTCATGTCCGGCAGCGCCGATGGCCGCGCCATGCGCATCCTCGCCGCGCCCTTCGGCATCACCGCGGCGGTGGGCTCCAGCCACCGGGGGGCTCTCACCGGCACGCGCGGCCTGTTGCGCGCCGCCCAAACCGGCCACAATCTGTTTATAACGCCAGATGGCCCCCGTGGCCCCGCCCGCATCGCCAAACCCGGCGCCGCCGAGGTCGCCAAACTCACCGGCCTCCCCCTCGTTCCCTGCGCCGCCTGGTCGGCACGCGGGCACAATTTCGGCAGCTGGGATGCCCTCCGCCTCCCCTACCCGTTCACCACCCTCTACATCGCCTTTGGTGCCCCCCTGCAGGCAGCAGCAACACCCGCCCAGCTCCAACAGGCACTGAATACGCTCACCGCGCAGGCACAGGCCGCAGCCAACGCCCTTGCCCAATCCCATCCAACCCATTAGGTTTCCCCTCATCATGAGCCTTTTCCTCTACCGCCTTATCAAAGCCCTGCTGTTCCCGGTTATTTTCCTGCTGCTCATGTGGCGCGCCTTCCGGGGGAGAGAAGACCGCGACCACTTCGCCGAACGCCGTGGCCAGGCCAGCCAGCCCCGTCCAACGGGCCCGCTGCTGTGGGTGCACGGCGCCAGTGTCGGAGAAGTCGTCAGCACCCAGCCCGTCCTCCGCCTGTTGCGGCGCAAGCAGCCGGAGCTCAACCTGCTGCTGACCACCGGCACCACCACCGGGCGGCGCATGCTCACCAAAATCGCGGGCAACCTGCCCGGCACCGGCAGCACCATCATCCAATATGTACCACTCGATACCCGCACCGCCACCACCCGCTTCATCAAGCACTGGCAGCCTTCCCTCAGCGTGTTTACCGAGAGTGATTTCTGGCCGGAGCTCCTCGCCAAAGCCCCCCACCCGGTGCTGCTCAATGGCCGCATTTCCGACCGTTCCTGGCCCCGCTACAAGCGCTGGTCATGGTTTTTCAAGCCGCTCATCAGCCGCTTCCAGCTGGTCATGGCCCAGCGCCACACCGATGCCGAACGCCTCAGCGCCCTCGGCGCCAAACAGGTGGTGGTCAGCGGCAACCTGAAATTCGACGCCGACCCCCTGCCGGTCGACGCCGCCCAACTGGAAAAATTCATCGCCGCCCTGGCCGAGCGCCCGGTGCTGGTGGCAGGCTCCACCCACCCGGGAGAAGAAGCGCTGCTCGCCCAACTGCACATGCAGCTCAAAAGCGCGGTGCCCGAGCTCCTCACCATCATCGTCCCCCGCCACCCGCACCGCGGCACCCAGGCCGCCAACGAGGTCGCGCGCCACACCAAGGCCGTCAAACGCCGCGGCTTAGGCGAAATGCCCATCCTCGGCGGCGCCCGCCATACCGATATTTTCATTGCCGACTCCCTAGGCGAACTCGGCCTCTGGTATCGCCTGGCCTCCGTGGCGGTCATCGGCGGCAGCCTGGTGCAGCACGGCGGGCACAACCCGCTGGAGTCTCTCAAACTCGGCGTCCCCACCTTCACCGGCCCGCACATGTTTAATTTCCAGGATATGCTCCCGCCCCTCACCGAGTCCGGCCTGCTCACCATCGCGACCGACCTCCCCACCCTCACCGCCACCCTCAAGCGCCTGCTCACCACCCCGGCCGACCTTGAAGCCGCCCAGCGCCACATCATGGCCACCATGCCCGCCTTTGCAGGCCCCACCCAAACCACCACCGAAAAACTCCTCGCCCTCCTCCCCGCGTCCTAATCCCCAATCCCTAATTCCTAATTCCCATTTCCTAATTCCGCATTCCTGGTCTATCCTGCGGCTATGTTCGCACCTGCCTTCTGGTATGCTCCTCGCCCCGGCCTGGCCGCCATGGCCCTGTGGCCGTGGGCTGTGGCCTACGCGGGCGCCGCCCGCCTGCATGGCCGCCTGCGCGCCCGCCGCGCCTACTACGCCGGGGTGCCGGTCATTAGCGTCGGCAATCTGGTGGTGGGCGGTGCCGGCAAAACACCCGTGGTGCAGTGGCTGGCCGCGCACTATGCCGCCCAGGGCCACCAGGTGGCCGTTTTAAGCCGTGGCTACGGCAGTCAGGCTACCTACCCCCAACAAGTTAATCCGCACACCCACAGCGCCGCCCAGGTCGGAGACGAACCCCTCGCCCTCGCCCGCGCCCTTGCAGGCCATGCCGTGGTGGTGTGGGTCGGCCGCAACCGTCCGGCCGTGGCCCGCCGGGCCGAGCAGTCCGGCGCCACCCTCCTCATTCTCGACGACGGCTTCCAGCGGCGCGATGTCGCCCGCAGCTGCGATATCCTCGTGCTCAACGGCCTCTCCCCCTGGGGCAATGGCTTGCCCCTCCCGGCAGGCCCGCTGCGCGAGCCTCTCTCCGCCCGCCGCCGCGCCCACTTCGCCATCGTCATCAACGAGCCCGCACCCACCGGCAAGCCCCGCCCCACGCTTCCCTACTACGGCCTGCCCGCCTACCGCCTCACCACCCGCCTCGCCCCGGCGTCGGTCGCGGCCTTGCGCGGCAAACCCCTGCTGGCCTTTGCCGGGCTGGCCCACCCGGATAAATTCATGCGCAGCCTGGCCGCCGAAGGCCTCATCCTCGCCGCCGCCATCGCCTTCCCCGACCATCATCCCTACAGCGCCGCCAACCTCACCTACCTGCGCCAACGCGCGGCGGAATCCAAAGCCACCCTCGTCACCACCAGCAAAGACGCCGCCCGCCTGCCGCCCAACTTCGCCCAGGTGGCCGAGCTCGAGCTCACCGGTGCCCAGCAAACCGATATCCTCACCGAAATCGACGAATACCTCGCCGCCGTCTAACCAAGCCGCTCAACGCAGCTCACTTAATCGGTAGTGGCCTTCCAAAAATACCCCAGGATCCAATCCAGCGCGAACAGCAAAAATCCGCACAGCAGCCCCAGCACCACATACAGCGTGCCACCACCACCTAAATACGCCCCCGCCGCCACACCAAACGCCGCCGGCCATAATTTCGAAATCGCCATCCCCATTCCCAGCAAAATTCCCAGACGCAAACCTTCCAGCACACCGCCGCTGGCCAGCCCCAGCAGC
Source organism: Proteobacteria bacterium UBA6156 (assembly GCA_002422365.1). Lineage (GTDB taxonomy): Bacteria > Pseudomonadota > Alphaproteobacteria > UBA2136 > UBA6156 > UBA6156. The sequence goes on along the minus strand of DIUO01000007.1, from coordinate 11,890 downwards.
ACGCCGCCGCACACGTGCGCCACCGCCCAGAACACCGGCAAAAACGCCACCACTCCGGCTATGCCGTAATACACATAGGCCGGTACATCAAAACCGAATCCGTTGCCGCCGTCATGGAAGTAATCCGCCGCCACCGCCGCCACCAACACAATCACCAGAATATGCAATATCCAGCGGAACATCAGGCGTTTCTCCTCATCGGGTTAACGTGCCCCCGTGCGTGCCGGGGGGCGCACCCACAAGATAGGGTCAATCGCCGTATTTTGCCAGTACATTCCCCAGTGCAGGTGCGGCCCGCTGCTGCGGCCGGTGGTGCCCACGCGGCCCACTATCTCACCCGCTTTCACCCCATCACCCACCTTCACATCCATACTGTCCAGGTGGGCATACACGCTGGTCAGGGCACCGCCGTGGTCCAGCATAATCAGGTTGCCACTCATAAACGTATCCCGCGCCAGGCGCACAATCCCGTCCGCCGGGGCGCGCACCGGCGTGCCGGTGGGGGCGGCCAGGTCGTGGCCACGGTGCCAGCTGCGCTCTTGGCCGTTATAGGTGCGGCGGCTGCCAAACACCCCGCTGGTCGGCGCCTCCAGCGGCAGCACAAAGGCGTCCATATACGCCGTGCGCCAGCGCGCCCCCTCGCGCGCCTTGGCCCGTGCGGCAGCCGTGGCGGCGTTGTCGGCCTTCACCCGCGCCACCTGGGCCGGGTCGGGCTCCACCGTCTTGGCGGGCACTTTCGTCACGTTCTGGGTCACATAGCTGCGCGGTTTCAGCTGCAAAATCGTCTCCACACAGGCCGCCTGCGCCGGGCACACCGCCAGCACCTGGCGGGGTTCGGCGTTCCGGTCAAACCCAAGCACCAGCTCGCCGCCCGGCCCGGTCTCAACCTCTGTCCCGTTCAGCTTCACCGTGGCGCCCGCCGCCACCTTTGCCACATAAAAACCACCCGGCTGCAAATCCTGCCGCACCACCTGGGGTGCGGCCGCCCACGCCGCTGTGCCAAGCCACACCAGCACCGCTGCCATCAGTCCCCTGTGCATCCCTTGCCTCATACCAATGTCCCTTCCCGTTCGCCGTCTTGAAAATGAATCCGCATCGCTCCCGCCTCCGCCGCCGCACTGCGCAGCGGCACCCCGTCGCGGGTCAGGTACACATAGCCCCGCCCCAGCGCCGCCTCCGGGCCCTGGGCCGCCAGCACACGCGCCATGGCGGCCAACCTCTCTTGCGCCGCCTGCACGCGGCGCGGGCCCAACCGCCGCACCCGTTCGTCCAGCTCCGCCAGGCGTTGCCCGGCCTGCACCACTTGCCGCCGGGGGTCAGGCAGCAGGCGCTGCACATAGGCCAGCTTCTGGCGACGCTCGGCCACACCGGCCTGCACCGTTTGCCGCAGGCGCCGGGCCGTCAGGGTCAGGCCATACAGCAAATCCTCCCGCACCGGCACCACCATTTCCGCCGCCGCACTGGGGGTGGGCGCGCGCACGTCGGCGGCAAAATCGCACAACGTCACGTCCGGCTCGTGGCCCACACCACTAATCACCGGTATGGCACTGCCCGCCACCGCCCGCACCACGCTTTCGCTGTTAAACGGCATTAAGTCCTCAAAACTGCCCCCCCCGCGCGCCACAATCACCACATCCGGCCGCATCGCCTCCGGCAAGGCATTCATGCCTTCCAGCGCCGCCACCACTTGGGCCGCCGCCGCCGCCCCTTGCACCGCCACCGGCCACAGCAGCACCTCGCGCGGGCAACGGTCGGCTATCCGGTGCAGCATATCGGCTATCACCGCGCCGGTGGGGCTCGTAATAATCCCAATCCGCCGTGGCAAAAACGGCAACGCCCGCTTTTCACTGGCATCAAACAAACCCTCCGCAGCCAGCTTTTGCTTCAGCGCCTCCAGCTGTTGCATCAGCGCGCCTAAGCCTGCGGGCTCCATGCTGTCGGCCAAAATCTGGTAACTGCTGCGCTGGGCATAGGTGGTCAGCTTGCCGCGCACCACCACCTGTTCACCGTTGGCGGGCACGCGCGGCCAGCGGCCCACGGTGCTGCGCCAGGCCACACCATTAATCACCGCACCTTCATCTTTAATATCAAAATAATAATGCCCGCTGGAATGCAACTTCGCGCCGCTCACCTCGCCCTGCACCACCACGCGGCCAAACCCGGCTTCCAGGCGGCCTTTCACTTGGGCCGCCAGTTGGCTCACGCTCAGCACCGCCGGGGCGGGCGGAGCCACCTCTTCAGCCAACTCCGGCGGCACATCAAACAGGTCGCGCATTACTGCACGTCCAGGGCTTCGGCGTCTCCCACCACCACCAGCGCCATCGCATCGGGTGCTATCAGGCGCTGCGCCGCACGCTGCACATCCTCCTGGGTTACGGCGGCAATGCGCTGCGGCCAGGTGGTCAGGTAATCCGCCGCCAGCCCTTCATTCTGCATCATAGAAAGCATATTCAACAATTTGCCATTACTCTCCAACCGTAACGGAAAACTCCCAATCAGATACGCCTTGGTATCCGCCAGCTCTTCCTCACTCACTGGGGTGTCGCGTATCGCCTGAATATGCGCGCGCACCAGCCCAATGGCCTTGGCTACATTGGCATTGCCGGTGGCAAAACTCACAAAAAACATCCCGTTGTGCGGCAGCGGCGCGTTGGCGGTATAAATGCTGTACACCAGCCCGTGCTTTTCGCGCACATCCTGCCCCAGGCGGCTGGTCAGCACACTGCCGCCTAAAATCTCGTTCATCACCAGCAGGGCATAAAAGTCCGGGTCGCTGCGCGGCAAACCCAAATGCCCCATCAGCACCGTGCCTTGGGGTATGGGCATCTGTTTTTTCACCAGTTGCGGCGTGGTGGGGGTTGGCGCAGTTGCCACGGCATGGCGCGTGTCACCGGCGGGCAGGCCACCCAGGGCTTTATCCAGCAGCGGCACCAGCGTGGCGGCGGTTATATCGCCCACCACGGTCACCCGCAGGTTGGCTTTGGTAACATAACGGGCATGCCAGTTTTGCACATCTTCGCGGGTCAACCCCCCCATGGTTTTCAGGCTGCCTTCACCGCCGTTGGCATAGGCGTGGTTGCCATACACCGCCGGGCGGAACAACCGCCACGCCACCGTGCCCGGGTCTTCATCGCCCTGCCGTATGTCGGCCAGCAGCGCCTCGCGCATGCGCGCCACCGCGTCCTCATCGTAGCGCGGTTGGGTTACCGCCAGCCCCATCAGCTCCAGCGCGCGCGGCGCGTGCTCGCTCAGGGTCGTCAGGTTCATGCTCAAGTCTTGCGTGTCGGCTCCGGCACCAAACCGCGCACCAATGGCTTCCAGCTCTTCCCGAAACGCCACCGCATCATACTCCCCCGCCCCTTCATCGGCCAGCGCAGCCGTCAGGTTGGCAAGGCCTTGTTGGGCTTCGGGCTCCAGCATCGCCCCGGCCCTAAAATTCAGCTCCACCATCAGCATCGGCAGTTCGGGTGCCGGCAAAAGCCACACCTCAATCCCCTGCGGGGTGGTAAAGGTCTCAATCCGGCTGCTGTCAAAGCTCGCCAGGGTGCGGCCCGCGCGCACGTCCTGTGGGGGCGCGGCAAGGGTGGTCGGGTTAGTGCCGGTCATCATACATGCTCCTGTCATAAGGCTTAGGGCCACCATAAAGGCGCCACGTTGTGTTCTAAATCCACCAAAGGTCATAGACATCCCCCAATCTGCGGCCGTATCCTACCGCAAACAAGGTCGCCCATGCAATGAAACTCAGCCTTCTCGAACGCCTTTACGTCAACAGCCCCGTCCGCAACCGCCTGCAACGGCCTCTCGAGTTCCATCTCTTCCAGCGCCTCGCCTCCCTTCCCCCGCAGGCCGATGTGCTGGAAATCGGCTGCGGCAACGGCGGTGGCCTGGCCTGGCTGGCCCGCCACGCCCAACCGGCCAGCCTCACAGGCCTCGACCTCGACCCCCGCCAAATCGCCGCCGCCGAACACACCCTCGCCCACCTCACGCCCCCGGCCCGGCTGCTGGTGGGCTCCGCCGAATCCATCCCCCTGCCTGCCAACAGCTTCCATCTCGCGCTCTCCGCCGGCTGCCTGCACCACGTGCCAAAGTGGCGAACGGCCGTTACCGAAATCCACCGCCTGCTCCGTCCCGGCGGGCTGTTCTATGCGCTGGAGTTTTATGCCCCTTTGCTCAATCTGCCCGGCATCCGCCAATGGCTGCCGCACCCGCCCGGGCGCTTTACCGAGTCCGAACTCCTCGCCGAACTCACCCGCCAAGGCTTCCATATTGTCGGCACCTGGCCGGGCCATGCCACGCGCCTGGGCCGGTTCGTCAGCCGCTATGCCAGCCTGATGGTCGCCATCCGCAAAGCCTAAGTCGTGTTCAACACCAGCCTAAGCCGCACCCACCGCCACCAGCACCGCCCCGGCCACCAGCAGCAGCCCGCTCCACCAGTTGGTGCGCTCACCGTGATGAAAATACCCATGGATCGCCAGCCACAAAGCCGAAAGCATCGTTATCGCCCCCACATAACCCGGGTTCGGTGCCAGCGCCAACGTCACTAAAAACAGGCTCAAGCTGACCATCAAAATCGCGCCGAACAGCGCACTCAGCACCACCTCGCGCCGGGTGGGCACAAAGCGCCCGGCCATCAGCAGCCCCACCGCACAGCCCACCGTGGTGGTCACGGTCAAAAAGGCGCTGGCACTGCCCACCACCGGGCCCAGCCCGCCTTGCGGCACACCCAGCGCATATTTGGCTACCACGTCGCCCAGGGCCAGCAGCACCGCCACCGGCAGCACCGCCACCAGCGCCGCTTTGCTGGCATCGTTGCGCCGCAGATGCATAAACGCATATACACACACCGCAAACCCGGCCAGCACCAACATCCCGCGCCAAGGCTCGCCCGCCAGCATGGTCACGCTGGCAGGCGCCAGCATGCCCCACGCCGCAAAGCCCAGCAGCATTTTCATCGGTATATACAGCGCCGTCAGCCGCCCGCCATGGGTGGCTGCGGCGTCAAACAGCAGCTTGTCGGCCAGCGCCAACCCCAGCCCCATTCCCGCCGCTAACCCATAAAACAGCACGTCCGTTGGCCAGGGCAGCAGTAAAAACGATATCCCCGCCAGCGGCACCACTCCCAACCAGCGCAGCACCACCAACTTCGCACCATCCACCTGGGCATAGTGGTTAAACCCCACAATCACCGCGCCGCACAAACTGAACACCAGCGCCAGCAAGGGCCATAAATGCTCCATCTAGGCCACCAAAAACATCAGGATAATCGCCGCCATCACCACCACGGTGCCCGCAATCGGGTTGGCGTCGTCTTTCACTCCGGCGTAGCGGTGGTACACCAGCAGCCACACGGGTGTCAGCATCATCACCATGCTCGCATAGGCCGGGTTGGGGGCCAGCACCAGCGCCATCACAAAGCACACCTGGTTGCCCATCTGGCCGAGAGACGCCCGGAACGCGCTCTTCACCAGCTTCGGCGTATAAAACGCCACCTCCGGCTTGGGGCGGAAGGGGTAAATCATCAAACTCACTACCGAGCTTGTCGCGGCCACCACAAACAAAAACACCAACAGCCGTTCCTGCAAGCTGTCGGCGGGCAGGTTCAGGCGTGTAAAAATATCCCCCAGGCTATACAGCAGCACAATCGGCATCACCGCGCGCAGGCTGCTCAGGCTCACGTCGTTTTTCCTAAATTCCGCCAGCGCCACCACCATCGTGGTCAGGCACACGCCCACCCCCAAGGTTATCAGCGGGTTGTCAATCACGTGCGCCCGCGCCACCGGGTCCAATATCGCCCAGATGATAAACACCAGCACCGCCTTCAGCGGCACGTAAAGTATAGCAACGCGGCCATTGTGCTTGTTGGCCAGGTCGTTCTGGATGGTAAACCCCACAATCATCGCCACGCCGCAAAAAAACGCGGCGGCATAAAAACTCCAATCCGTCGGCCAGGGGTAAAGCAGCGTCAGCGGCAACCAGAACAGCGACGTCATGCTCGCCCGCCAAAAGTTCAGGCGGTAGCCTTCCTGCCGCGCCTGGCGGTTAATTTCCACATTGTGGGCTGCCAGCAGGCTGCTGGCCAGCGCCAGCAGCAGCCACATCCAGGGCCAGGTCAGCAGCGGCAGGTTCAGGGCGTCATCCATCAGGCAGGTCTTTCAGCATAAGTGTCGCTTCGGTTGTAGCAGCACCCGCTTCAAAAACCTACTGTTCCGGGGTCACCGCCACACTTCCCAGCTGCGCGGTGTGGCCCGCCAGCACCGCCAGCGTGCTGGTGTCGGTCGTCAAATACGTCTGCGCCAGCCGGTTCACATCCGCCACCGTCAGCGCCGCCAGCTCGTCCTGCCAGCGGTTAAAGTCCTCCAGCTTGCCGCCTGCTGTCACCCACATCCCTAACCGATACACACTGATGAACGGATCATCCCGCGCATAAATCTCATCGGCTTTCAGGCTCACTTTGGCGCGGGCCAGCTCAGCTTCGGTCACGCCCCCGCTCTTCAACTCATCTACCAACGCCGCCACTGCCGCGCTAATTTTATCAGCAGGCACGCCGTCTTTCGGTTGCACGCTTATGTCGAACGTACTCTCCCCCACCCGCACCACGTCATAGCTCGCGCTGGCACTGTCGGCCAGCTGTTGCTCCATCACCAATTGCTGGTAAAGCCGCGCACTGGCGCCACCACCTAATATCTCCGCCAGCACCCACAGTCCGGTGGCCTCACCCGGCACTACCTCCGCCCCGGCAACACCCTGGAACGCACTCGGCGTGCGGTACCACCGGTTCCAGCTCACCACCTGCACCTGCGGGTCAACCCGCACAAAGCGTATCTCGCCCTCGCGCAGCGGCTCCACCGGCTGGGCCCGCGCAGGCACGTCTTCGCGCTTCAGGCGGCCGTAATACTGCTCCACCAGCGGTTTCACTTCCGCCGCTGTCACATTCCCCGCCAAAATCAGTGTCGCGTTGTTGGGGGCGTAATGCCGCTCATACCAATCCAGCGCGTCACCAAAGGTATAATTCTGAATATCCGCCCCCCACCCGATAATCGGATGACCATATGTATGATGTTGATAATGCCGCCGCATCACCTGCTCAAAAAAGCGGTCGGTCGGGTCGCTGTCGGTGCGCAGCTTGCGCTCTTCCGCCACCACCTTGCGCTCGGGCAAAAACACCTCGTCGGAGAGTTTCAAATTCTCCATCCGGTCACTCTCAATATCCATCATCGGCGCAAGCTCGGTCACCGGCACTTTCTGGTAATAGGCCGTAAAATCATAGCTGGTGAACGCGTTCATCATGCCGCCTTTCCGCTGCACCATTTTATCCATGGTGCCCACCGGGTAACGCTCGGTGCCCTTAAACATCAGGTGTTCGGTCATATGCGCCAGGCCGGTTTTCCCTTCCTGTTCATCCATGCTGCCCACGTTGTACCAAATGCTGTGCGTCACCACCGGCGCGCGGCCATCATGCACCACCACCACGTTCAGGCCGTTCTCCAGCTTAAAATGCTCCATATCCATCGTCCATCCTTTCTCCCATACCATCAGCGCCCCAACCAGCAACAGGGCGCCCCAGGCGCCCCGCTTGCCGCGCAACAACAGCTGTGCCGTCATGCGTTATTCGCCCCCTCGGCCAAACCAGCGGCCCAGCAGGCCTTGTTCCTTGCGGGCTTTTTCCTCGGCCGCCAACTCTTCGGGGCTCACCTCGCGCAACTCTTCGCGCACGTTGGGGTCGGCCACCACGCCCGTTTGCTGGCTTGTTTGCTGCAACAGCCAGGCATCGCCCTGCGGCACCTCGCCTGCGGCCATGGGCGCCGTCGCACTCACGCCGGTAATCAGCCCACGTGCTTCCACGGTTTTTTGGGCCCGCAGCAGGCTTTCATAGTCATCCGACTCCCGCGGCGGCCGCAAATCAAACTGCGGCGGCAGCGCCAGCGTCGGGCCGTCAATCACCTGCGTTTCATCCGGCAGGCTTTTGCCCATCAGCTTGCCGGCGTTGCCGCCGCAGGCCGCCAGCAGCAGGGCGGTTACCACCAGTCCGGTTCGGGCCAAATGCATCATGCTCAAATCCTTCTTTTCTTTCGGTGCCGATATTAAGCACGTTGCCGCCAGCTGTCGAGCAGCAAAAGCACCACACCCAAGCTAATCGCCGCATCGGCCACATTAAACGTGAACGGGAACAGCCCGGCCGGGTTCAACACGATAAAATCCACCACCGCGCCATGCTGCACGCGGTCAATCACGTTGCCCAGCGCGCCACCAATCAGCAGCCCCAGGCCCCATTGGTGCAGGGCCCGGCGGCTTTCGCCCAGCCACTGCACAAACCACACGCCCGCCACAATGCCCGCGGCTCCCAGCAACCACGGCGCCCAGGCCACATCGTCCAGAAGGCTAAAGCTCATCCCCCGGTTCCACGCAAACCGCGCGCCCAACTCCCCTTCCACCAGCCACAGCGGCAGCGTGCCCGCGGCCTGCGCCGCCAACGCCCAGGCTTTGCTGGCCCAGTCCAGCAGCAGCGCCGTGGCCGCCACCAGCAGCCCCAGCCGCCGGGTGGCCACATAACCCGTAACCTTGCTACGCATCACGTGCCTCCTCATCTTCGGCTTCCTCAATAATTTCCGGCAAATACACCACTGGCACCGGCGTCGTCATTCCCTCCGGCACTTCCGGGAAAATCTGCGCCATCCCCACCGTTGCGGTCTTGTCCACCACCTGCATGGTTTCGGCGCTCCAGCGGCCATATTCATCGTCAATCAGCGCGTCCAGGTCGCGTTCCATGCCGCGTGTCGCCACATAAAAATTATCACCAAGCTCATCCACATAGGCATCATGGGCATTATCCAGCAGCACCATCGCGCAGCCCAGCAGCTCCAGCGCGGTGTCGGCGTCCAGGTCAAAGGCGCGGGCAAGATCGCCCCATTCGGCCATCATTTCCGGGTCTACCGGCAGGTCAAAGGTCAGTCCGTCGCCACTCTCGGCAAGCTCGGTCTGGGCTTCGGCCACGGCGCGCTCCGGGTGCCAGCCACTTAACGTGAACAACTCCCCAATCTGGTAATGCGGCATCATCTCTTCGCCGCGCGCGTCGCGCACCTGCACCACCACCAGGCGGCATTTTTTCTGCCGCACCGCCATAATCCAGCGCCAGTGCCAATAGGCATGTTCCATCGCTTCGCCCACCGCACGCGCCAGCGCGGCGTCTTCGGCGTCTTCCCAGTTTTTCAGGCACATTTCCAGCACGCGCGCGGGCAAGAAAACTTCCTTCGTCTCAATCTCCGGCGCCAAAATCAGGCTGCTCCCTGTGTTGCATTGGTTTCGGCCACAGCCACGTCACAGCGCAAGCATAACCCGGTTTCCTCAAGCGCGTCATAATACCGCCAACACCGTGGGCATTTATGTCCGTCATGTTTGGCTACTTCTGCAGCCGCACCAAACCGAACGCGACTTACTCCGCACACTTCCCGGATAATCTCAGCCTGAGCTCCCACATCCACAAGCGTAACATCGGCTTCACTGTTGGCGCCAATACCACCTGCGGCGCGTAATTTTTCCAGTTCACCATTTACCGCATCACGCACATCTAAGAGAGACTTCCAAATACTCTCCTCCACCTCCACCTCAGGCACCACCTGATACCGCTCCAAGTGCACGCAAGCCCCTTCGCCATAGCGGCAGCGCCAGGCTTCATCGGTGGTGAAAGGCATCAGCGGTGCCAAGTGCGTCACCAATCCCCTAAAAATCTGCACCAGCACACTCACACAAGCCTGCCGGGTCGGGCTGCTCAGCGCGTCGCAATACAGCACGTCCTTGCGGGCATCAAAATAGAAGTTACTCAGCTCCGTCCCACAAAACTCATACAGCGCGCGGTAGCCCTTATGGAAGTGATACGCATCATAATGCCCGCGCACCTCGGCCAGCACGGTGCCCAGGCGGTGCAGCATATAGCGCTCCAGCTCCGGCAAGTTGGCCACATCCACGGCCACATCGTCCACCCCGTTCAGGTTGCCCAGCAGCCACCGGAAGGTATTCCGGAACCGCCGATACGCATCGGCCATAGTGTCCATAATCTGCGGGCTGTAGCGTATATCCTCGCTGTAGTCGCTGCTCGCCACCCACAGCCGGATAATATCCATGCCATACTTGTCCATCAGCTGGTGCGGCTCCACCCCGTTGCCCAGGCTCTTGCTGAACTTCCGGCCTTCGCCATCCACCACAAAGCCCGATGTCACCACATTCTCATACGGCGCATCCCCATAGTTGGCCACGCTGGTCAGCAACGCCGAGTGGAACCACCCCCGGTGCTGGTCAGAACCTTCCTGATACAAATCCGCAGGCCGCTTGCCGTCGGCACGGTAAAACCGCTGCCCCGGCCCACTCTCGGCCCGCAGCACATGCGCATGGCTGGTGCCACTGTCAAACCACACGTCCAGAATATCCTGCACCGGCTCCACATCGTCCACCGTCAGGCCTCGGCTGTCCAGCCACCCGGCCGGGAACAACTCCGCCACCTTGCCCTCGGCAATCCGGCGGTCCCAGGCATCAATCGTTTCGGCTTCAATCAGCTTGGCCACATGTTCCCACACCGCCGGGTCAACCACCAAACCACCTTCAACCCCATCACAAGAGGCTGCACCCCCAGGTGCCTGGTTTCTGGTGCCTGGCGCCTTCACCATAAATATCGTAATCGGCACCCCCCAAGCCCGCTGGCGGCTAATGCACCAGTCCGGACGGTTCTCAATCATGCTGCCAATGCGGTTCATGCCATATTCCGGCACCCAGTTCACCTTGCGCGCCGCATGGCCCTTGGCATCTTTCCCGTAAATCCGCGCCAGGCTCGCATCACGGAGAGAAACCGCCAACTCCGGCTCTTCCGCAATCAAACCCTTAACAGGCTTATCCAGCGCCACAAACCACTGCTCGGTGGTGCGGAATATCAGCTTTTCCTTGCTCCGCCAGCTCACCGGGTAGCTGTGCGTAAACTCCTTGGCACTCAGCAACCGCCCACTCTTCTCCAACTCCGCCAGAATCAGCTTCTGCATCGGCCAAATCAGCTTACCCTCAAGGCTCTCCCCGGTCAGCGGCAGCGCGGGCGTCCCCGCCACATACTTACCCGCCCCATCCACCGGGCAGGTAAGCTCCAAACCAAACTGCTTGCCAATCACAAAGTCTTCGGCACCGTGGGCGGGAGCAATATGCACCAACCCCGTCCCGGCATCGGTGGTCACATGGAAACCCTCCACCACCGGCTGCACAGTCCCATACAGCGGTTGATAGTAAGTCATATTCTTCATATCGGAGCCAAAAAGCTCCTTCAAAGGATTCAAATCACCTGTATAACCAACAGCACCTGCAAAACTTGCAACTAGATCTTTTGCAATCCAGTAGCGCTTGTCATGAATTTCGTAGCAACCATAAGTAACCCCCTCTGCAACGGCAATCGCCCGGTTGGCAGGTAAAGTCCATGGAGTTGTTGTCCAAATTACTAAAAATTCAGTTGGCTTATTATAATTTACGCCATTTCCATAAGGTCTAGCAGAATCAACAAAGCTTCCTGTAAGAGGACAAGCCACATAAACCGCCGTACTCGTCACATCCTTATACTCAACCTCAGCCTCCGCCATCGCGGTTTCCTCGGCCCAGCTCCACTGGGTGCTGCGCAAATTCTTCTCCACCAGCCCGCGCTGCACCAACTTGCCCAGCTCGCGCACAATTCCCGCTTCGTTCTGGGGCGCCATCGTCAGGTAGGGGTGGTCCCAGTCACCAAAGGCACCAAAGCGCTGCCAGTCGGCCTTCTGCACGTCCACCCAATGCTGGGCATACTCCCGGCAACGCTTGCGCAACTCGGTTTTGCTAATGTCATGCTTGCTCTGGCCCGCCGCCCGCAAATCCTGCTCCACCTTCCACT
>DIUO01000046.1:939-7114 GCA_002422365.1 Proteobacteria bacterium UBA6156 | reverse complement strand
TTTGGAACAGGAGCTTCGTGAGAGAGTTTGAGAGACCTGCGACAGGCGCTCCGTAGCAAGTTAAACCTTATGCTTTTTGCCTTTGGGGCGCCAGTTGGTGTGGGGGTTGGGGAGTTCGATTTTGGTGGGTTCGGGTTCGTCTTCTACAAACGTGCCGTTTTGGAAGGCCTTGCGGTTGAACACCCGGCGGCACTGGGTGCCGCAAAAGCGGATGGTGGCCCATTCGGCCTTGTTGTTGCGCGTTTGGGCGATGGGCTTGCCGCAGTGTTCGCAGGGTTTGGTGATGGGTTCGGCCATAAGGGCGTTATAGGGTGAATGGCTTGTTTTGGCTAGGGGGCATGAGAAAGGGCGCCCCTTGACAGGGGCGCCCCCGCATCTCTGAGGCAGAACGGAGCTGCCGATGCGGCGCAGTTAGTGGGTCTGCACCGCACAGGACGTGGTCAATTCCGAGATACCCTCATTTGTGATGCTGGACATTGGACCACCTCCTTTCGTTGTGTGCTGGATCATATTCGCCCTCCTTGCTTGTCCCGCAGCGGATGCTGGGGGGGTTGGCTTAGATGTATGGTGCCGTTTACCAATTTGGCTGACAAGGATTTTATACCCTTGGTTGCGTACCCCTGTGGCAGATGTGTTGTTTCACGGGGTTGGGGTTGGTTGTTGATGTATATTGTCACTCTTGACATGAGAGTGATAATGCGGTTTGCTGTGGGTATTGATGAGGAGGACTTGGTGATGAACTCGGAGAAATTTACCCAAAAGACGATGGCGCTGCTGGGCGAGGCGCAGAGCTTGGCGTTGAAGATGAACCACGCGCGGCTGGGGGTGGAGCACCTGCTGGTGGCGATGCTGGAAGATGGTGAAGGTTATGCCGGGCGGTTGCTGACGGCGGCGGGGGGGAATGTGCCGCAGATGACCGAGCAGGCGCGCACGGCGCTTGGGCGGTTGCCGCAGGTGCAAGGCGACACCGTGCAGATGAGTGTGACCCAGCCGTTGGCGAAGGTGCTGGCGGTTGCCGAGGATACGGCCAAAGAGCTTGGTGACCGCTTTGTGGCGGCGGACGGCCTGCTGCTGACGCTGGTGCGGGAGGGGGCCGAGGCCAAGGAGATTTTAAAAAAAGGCGGGGTGAAAGCGGATGCGCTGAAGCAGGTGATTGCCGAGCAACGGGCCGGGGGTGTGGCGGATAGCCAGGGTGCGGAGGACGCGCAGGGTGCGCTGGCGAAATATACCCGCGACCTGACGGATTTGGCGCGGAGTGGGAAATTAGACCCGGTGATTGGGCGGGAGGAGGAGATCCGGCGGACGATCCAGGTNNCGCACCAAGAACAACCCGGTGCTGATTGGCGAGGCCGGGGTTGGTAAAACCGCGATTGTGGAAGGGCTGGCGCAGCGCATTGTGCACGAGGATGTGCCGGAAAGCCTGAAGGACAAGCGTGTGTTGACGCTGGATTTGGGGGCTTTGGTGGCGGGGACGAAGTTTAGAGGTGAGTTTGAAGAGCGTCTGAAGAGCATTTTGAAAGAGGTGGAGAAGGCCAGCGGCCAGATTGTGCTGTTTATTGACGAACTGCACACGCTGGTGGGCGCGGGTGGCACGGGCGACGGCAGCATGGACGCCAGCAACCTGTTGAAGCCCGCGCTGGCGCGCGGTGAGCTGCGTTGTGTGGGGGCGACCACGCTGGATGAGTACCGCAAGCATATTGAAAAGGATCCGGCGCTGGCGCGGCGGTTTCAGAGCGTGTTTGTGGCCGAGCCGACGGTGGGCGAGACGATTAGCATTTTACGCGGGCTGAAGGAGCGCTATGAGCTGCACCACGGCGTGCGGATTGCTGATGCGGCGCTGGTGAGTGCGGCGAACTTGAGCAAGCGGTATATTGCCGACCGCTTTTTGCCGGACAAGGCGATTGATTTGGTGGATGAGGCCGCGGCGCACATAAGGATGGAAATTGACAGCAAGCCCAAGGCGCTGGACGAGGTTGACCGCAAGCTGATGCAGCTAAAGATTGAGCGCGAGGCGTTGCAGAAGGAAAAGGATGCGCCTTCTAAACTGCGTTTGAAGGAATTGGAAGGCGAACTGACGGAATTGCAGGCCCAGAGCGATGCCATGACCAAGGACTGGCAGGAAGCCCAGCGGCTGGTGCAGGCGGCAAAAGCCCTGAAGCAGGCGCTGGATGACGCCCGCACCCAGAAGGACAGGGCCGCACGGGAAGGGGATTTGGCCCGTGTGGCGGAACTGACCTATGGCAAGATACCGGAGCTGGAGAAGCAGATTGAAGCGAGCCAGGGGCAGGATACGGGTGTGATGCGTGAGGTGGTGACCGCCGATGATATTGCGCGGGTGGTGGCGGCGTGGACGGGGATACCGGTGGAGAAGATGCTCGCGACCGAGCGCGAGAAGCTGCTGCGCCTGCCGGAGATATTGGCCGCGCGGGTGATTGGCCAGCCGGTGGCGGTGAAAACCGTGGCCGAGGCGGTGCAGCGGGCGCGGGCGGGGCTGCAAGACCCGAACCGGCCGATTGGGAGTTTTCTGTTTTTAGGCCCGACCGGCGTGGGTAAGACCGAGCTGGCCAAGGCGTTGGCGAACTATTTGTTTGACGACGACAAGGCGCTGCTGCGGATTGATATGAGCGAGTATATGGAGAAGCATGCAGTGAGCCGCCTGGTGGGGGCGCCCCCGGGCTATGTGGGCTATGAGCAGGGTGGGGTATTGACCGAGGATGTGCGGCGGAGGCCTTATTCGGTGGTTTTATTCGATGAGGTGGAGAAGGCGCACCCGGATGTGTTCAACATTCTGCTGCAGGTGCTGGACGATGGCCGCCTGACCGACGGGCAGGGCCGTACGGTGGATTTTACCAATACGGTGGTTATCCTCACCAGCAATTTGGGCTCGGACGCTTTGGCGGCGCTTAAGGAGGGTGAGGCTGCCGAAAAAGCCCGCCCGGCGGTGATGGATGTGGTGCGGCGGGCGTTCCGGCCGGAGTTTTTGAACCGGTTGGACGATATCGTGCTGTTTAACCGCCTGGACAAGAGCGTGATGCGCGGCATTGTGCGCAACCAGTTGGAAGGTCTGCAAAAGCTGGTGGCCGCCCAGCAGATTGGGCTGGATGTGGACGACAAGGCCGCCGACTGGCTGGGGGAACGCGGCTATGACCCGGTGTATGGCGCGCGACCGCTGAAGCGGGTGATTCAGACCGAAGTGCAGAATAAACTGGCGCAGTTGCTGCTGGGCGGGGAGATTGTGCAGGGCGATATGGTGCAGGTGCGGGTGGGCAAGGAACCAGGCACCAGGCACCAGGTACCAGGATTGGTGGTGGAGAAGGTGATGCGGAACTAGGGGAAACCGGCCTGCGGGCCGGTTTTTTTGCTTCTTGAAAGCCTCCCGGCGGGGGTGGGCCCCGGATAGCGAGCGGGGCCCGGCAAAAAATGGGATTTTTTGCCACCCGCTACGCTTCCGGGGTGACGTTGCCCCACGGTGGGGTGGCTAAGCCTTAATAGATTGAAAAATGCCTGCTTTAGAGGAGCATTTTGGCGGTTTTTTGGAGGGCGGCGGCGAGTTGGGCGATATCTTGCGGGGTGGAGTAGAGGGCGAGGCTGGCGCGGAGGCAGTTGGGGGTGCCGAGGGCTTTGAGGTAGGGCATGGCGCAGTGGTGGCCGCTGCGGACGGCGACGCCTTGCTGGTCGAGCAAGGTGGCGACATCGGCGGCGTGGGCGCCCTTGATGTTGAAGGCGGCGATGCCGGTGGCGGGGGGGCTGTAGAGTTCGAGGAAGGGGAGGTCGGTCAGGGTGTGGGTGAGTAGGTCGGCGAGGTGGGCTTCGTGGGCGGTGATGGCCTCCCAGCCCAAAGATGTGACGAAGTCGGCGGCGGCGGCGAAGGCGATGGCTTCGGCGATGGCGGGGGTGCCGGCCTCGAAGCGGGCGTTGCCGCTGGCGTAGGTGGTGCCGGTGGGGAGGTGGACGGTGTCGATCATGTCGCCGCCGCCCTGGTAGGGGGGGAGGTTGTTGAGCATGTCGGTGCGGGCCCAGAGCAGGCCGATGCCGGTGGGGCCGTAGAGTTTGTGGGCGGTGCAGACGAAAAAGTCAGTGAACAGTGAACAGGGAACAGTGGACAGGTGGGTGGGTGCATGAACCGCGCTTTGTGACCCATCGACAAGTATTGTGAGGCCGTGGGATTTGGCGGCGGCGAGGATGGTGGGGAGGTTGGGCTTCAGGCCCGTGACGTTGGACATGGCGGTGATGGCCAGCAGTTTGGCGCCTTGCAGGTAGGGGGTGAGGTCGGCTTCGGTGGGATTGGCGAGCAGGGTGTGGGGGAGGACGCGGATGGTGAAGCCGATTTGCGCTTGCAGCAATTGCCAGGGGACGATGTTGGCGTGGTGTTCGGCCTCGGTCAGCACGATGCTGTCGGTGGCGGTAAGGTGCTGGCGGCCCCAGGTTTGGGCGACCAGGTTGATGCTTTCGGTGCTGTTGCGGGTGAAGACCAGTTCTTCTGGCTGGGCGCCGAAGAAGGTGGCGAGCGTTTGGCGGGCGGATTCGAACGCAGCCGTCGTTTCCGCACTGTTAAAATACAAGCCCCGGTGGATGTTGGCGTAGGGGCCGCTGAGGGCTTGGGTGAGGGCGTTGATGACCACTTGGGGTTTGTGGGCGGAGGCGGCGTTATCCAGGAACGCCAGGCGCTGGCCGTAGGGTTTGGTGGATAGGGCGGGGAAGTGGTGGGTGGCGTTGAGCATGGTCAGGACTCGATGGTGATGTCGGGGACCAGCGGGAGGTCGGTTTCGCGGCGGATGGGTTCCATGCCGAAGTCTGGTGTGGGGTCGGAGGTGTCGACATGGTTGGTTTGCCAGGCGGTGAGGGCTTGCTCCATGTTCTTTTGCAGGGGTTCGGGGAAGGATTCGATGAATTCGCGGGCGAAGCCTTCGGTGAGGATGGCGGTGGCCTGGGCGGGCGGCAGGCCCCGGGCCTGGAGGTAGAAGAGCTGGTTGGCGCTGAGGCCGCCGGTGGCGGCGCCGTGGGAGCACTTCACATCGTCGGCGTAAATCTCGAGCTCCGGCTTGTGGCTGGCGCGGGCGGTGTCGTTTAACAGAAGGTTGTGGCAGTGCATGTAGGCGTCGGTTTTCTGGGCGGCTTGCTCGACATGGAATTTGCCCTGGAAGACGGCGTGGGCCGAATCATCCACCAAGTTGCGCTGGCGGATGTGGGTGCTGTTGGCAAGGCCCACATGGCGCACGTGCAGGGTGCAGTCGTGGTGTTGCTGGCGGCGGGCGAGGCTCAGGCCAATGTGGCGGAAGTGGGTGTGGCTGGCCAGTTCGGCGTGGGTTTCGATCCGGCTGAAGGTGGCCCCCGCCTGGAAGGTGGTGGCGGTGTAGCGGGTGGTGTTGGCCAGCTGCACGCGGGTGCGGCGGGTGAGCACGCAGGTGGGGGGCAGGGTTTGCTGCACGCTGTGGGTGAGGCTAGCACCTTCGGCCAGGATAATCTCGACCGCCAGGTTCTGCCAGGTGGTGAAGTGGGGGGCGGCGACCTGGTGCTCGATCAGCGTGAGTTCGGCGCCTGCTTCCAGTTCGATACGGAAACGGCTGGTGGAGGGGTCTCCGCTGGCGACGTGGATGAGGTGGAGGGGGAGTTTGGCCTTGCCGGTGACTTTCAGGGTGTGGTGGACGGGGGCGGTGAGGGGGAGGGAGTCTAAGGAATCCAGGAACCAGGAACCAGGAACCAGGGGGGCTGGGGTGGTTACGAGCGTGGTGCCTTTGGCGAGGATGGCGGAGCCGGAGAGGTTCTCGGCCAAGGCGCCATTGTGGAAGACGTATTGCGGGCCGGAGACGACGGGCAAGGCGGCTTCGAGACAGCCGATGGTGGTGCAGAGCTCGGTGCAGGTAAGGGCGTCTATTACCCGTTGGAGGTTGCTGAACTTCCAGGCCTCGCGCGGGAGGTTGAGGAGGGGGGTCGGGTGTTGGGTGCTGGGCGTTGGAAGGGCCATGGGAGTGTCTTTACCTAGCTGGCCTTGAGGAGGTTTTCGTAGCCTTCGGCTTCCAGCTGGAGGGCGAGCTCCGGCCCGCCGGATTTGACGATGCGGCCTTGGGACATGATGTGGACGACGTCGGGCTTGAGGTACTCCAGCAGCCGTTGGTAGTGGGTGATGACGAGGAAAGACCGGTTTTGCTGGCGCAGGCGGTTGACGCCTTCCGCC
>DIUO01000046.1:0-763 GCA_002422365.1 Proteobacteria bacterium UBA6156 | reverse complement strand
GGAAGGCGGCGGTGTTGACGCCCGGAAGCTCGACCGGGTATTGGAACGCCAGGAAGAGGCCTGCGCGGGCGCGTTCGTCGGCGCTGAGTTCCAGAATGGATTCGCCGTTGAGCTGGATGTCGCCTTGGGTGACGTCGTAGCCGTCTCTCCCCGCCAGGGTGTAGCCCAAAGTGGATTTACCTGCGCCGTTGGGGCCCATGACGGCATGGACCTGGCCTGCGGGAATCTCCAGATTCAGGCCGTGGAGGATGGCTTTGTTGGCGTCTTCCACGCGGGCGTGGAGGTTGGTGATGGTCAGCAGGGCGTTGGGGGTGGTCATGGTGGGGCTCTCACTTGAAATTTGGGTTGGAAAGGTTTATGTAAGGTTTACTTACAATTTTTAGAGGAGGGCAGGCAGTGCTTACCAATCCGGGAAATAATTTTCTTTTCGGGCGTTCGCTCGAAGCTGCCACCACAAAAGCTGGCGAAGGGGCTTTTTGCCCTGATCAGGCGTGGGCTGAACGATTCCAGCAGTTCTTTGGCGATGTCTATTCGCCGAACCGTGTAGGGCTGGTTGACGGTGTTGCCGGAGCAGCTGAGCGGACGGTCGTTCCGACGGACGAGAGCTTCGCCCGTTTTTTCCGGACCTGCACCTAGGCCTGGAATTGCCAACGACATGATGGGCCCTGACCGCGAGGTCGGGGCCGTTGTTTTGCAAGATAGAAGCAGTTTCATCAGCCAACACTTCCTTCGAGGCTGATGCCGAGGAGTTTTTGGGCTTCGA